>NZ_JYDE01000001.1 GCF_003263515.1 Rahnella inusitata
ACCTCTGAAACGTCGCCATATTGCCGTCGTCCCTGCTTTTTTGTGGTGCAGCGTTGTTATGTCCATTCCAAAAAGCATCTAAAAATAGACTGCGGCGCGCTAATTGCGACCTGCTTCACATCATCCCTTTGTAATGATCTATATAAAACGTCGTGCCATATAAAAAGAAACAGCGGTTCATTATTTTAAATCAATATTCAACGTGCCCCTGTTGTTTGATGCATGTTGTTTGACTGTGAATTTAAAGTAATTAAAAAAACAAATCCGCAACATTTATACATGACAATTCAATACAAGAGGGGAAGATGGAAATATTTCTGAGTTTAGTGAAAACACCGGCGGTAATAATTGCGATTATCGCTTTTCTGGGGCTACTTTTTCAAAGAGCGTCAGTCTCAAGAATTATCGCGGGAACGGCCCTTTCCTTTATCGGATTCACCATGATAAAGGTTGGCGGTTCCATTCTCATGAAGGTGCTGACCGCGTTTAGTACGTTGTTTTCCAGTGCTTTTAACATCGTTGGCGTGGTGCCGAGCAATGAAGCCATCATGGCGGCGACTATCGATCAGATTGGTTCAACGGCAGCGATAATTTTGCTGTTCTCCATGGTAATCAATATTGTTTTGGCCCGGTTTACGCGCCTTAAATTTATTTATCTTTCACTGCATCTGGTTCTGTTTATGTCTTTTGCATTGACCGCCGTGCTGATGCAGTTGGGCTACAGCTATTATCCAATCGTCATTATTTCTTCGATATTTATCGGTTGTTATATGGCCGCCGCGCCGTTTTTCCTCAACAAATTTAGCCGTGAAATCATTGGGTCGGATGAATATGCGATCTCTCATGCGGCCATCTCCTCTTATATTATTGGTTCCTATATGGGGAAATGGTTCGGCAATAAAAAAACCGATACAGAACACCTTAAAATCAGTAATAAATTCGATTTTCTGCGTGAACCTAATATTGCGACGCTGCTGACGATGCTGGTTTTGTTGCTGATTTCGTGTGTTTTCGCCACGCAGCCGCAGATTAAAACCGCAATGACGCTGGTGTACGGCGCGGGTGCGGCAGACAAGAATATGGTGATTTTTATTCTTGAGCAGTCCGCCGTGTTTGCCTGCGGACTCTATTTGGCTAAAGCCGGGGTCAACTTATTTACGGCGGAAATCGTGCCCGCATTTAAAGGATTTTCGCGGGTATTCGCGCCGGGCGCCGTGCCTGCGGTGGATGTGATGGTACTTTTCACCAAGGCGCCGAATGCGACGCTGATCGGTTTTCTGGTGAGTTTCTGCGTAGAACTGGTCTGTATCCTTATCTTCCCGTTTGTCGGATTGCCAATTATCGTTCCGGGTATCATGGCGAGCTTTATTACTGGCGGTGCGGCGGCGATTTTCGGCAACGCCACCGGCGGATTCCGTGGCGCGATCATTGCCAGCGGCATCAACGGCCTGCTGTTATGTGTATTGCCTGCGCTGACGCTGCCATTGTTTTCCCACCTCGGCGCTCAGGGCGTCACCTTCGCGGATCCCGATTTCACACTGTCGTCACTGGTGCTGGACCATCTGCTGCGTTTCTTTAAATAACGAAAACATCGTGAATAAAAAAGCCGCCTCAGGGAATGAAGGCGGCTTTCTGTTTTCATCGACAGAGCAGAACGTGGCTTAACTTCCCCAGCGGCTTCTCAAATAATTCACCGCCTGCTGAGTCTGCGGCTGATTCAGATAGTTTTCACGAAAGAGAATGGTGCCGTTAATTTGCGGGACGGATTCATTCATATCGAGCTGCTTTTTCAGCTCCGGCACGCCGCCGTTAATCATCCAGTCCGGTTCATTTTTTGACGGCTCGCCAACTTTATACAATGCGATCCCGATATACAGACGGGTGTGAGTGGGTTTCACCACGTCCGCCCACCAATGGGCTAATACGTCATAACGGGCAGCCTGACGCGAGAAGGGCCAGTAAAGCTGCGGGGCGATGTAATCGAGCAGGCCTTGCTGCACCCAGCGGCGGGTATCAGCATAGGATTCATCGTAAGCCGCCGCGCCGCGCGTATCCGACCCCGCCGGATCGTGCGAAGCATTTCGCCACACGCCCGCCGGACTGACGCCAAATTCGACGTCCGGTTTCATCTGCTTAATGGTGCGTGAAACCTGTTCGATCAGCTGCTGAGTGTTGTTGCGTCGCCAGTCGGCTTTGGACGCAAATCCCTTCCCATATCTCTGAAACGTCAGGTTGTCATTGAGGCTGGAGCCGGGAGATTCGGCATAAAAGTAATCATCGAACTGTACGCCGTCGACGGGATAATGCGCGACGACTTCGGCGACGATACTGGTGATCCAGTCCCGTGCTTCGGGTATTCCGGGGTCAAGCACAAAGCGATCGCTGGCGGTGCGGATCCAGTCGCGATGCAGCACAAATACGCTGGCCGGATTAAGCGTTAGCGTTTTATTTAGTTCGGCAACGGTGGAAGGTTTGGTATTGACGGAAACGCGATACGGGTTAAACCATGCGTGGACTTTCATACCGCGTTTATGCGCTTCATCGAGCATAAATTGCAACGGATCGTAACCCGGATCCTCACCGATTTTGCCGGTCATCATATCTGACCACGGAAGAATTTTTGATGCCCAGAGCGCGGTACCGTCAGGCTTCACCTGAAAGAATACGGTGTTGATGCCGAGGGTTTTCAGCTTATCAAGCTTATCCGTCAGCGCTTTCTTCTGCAGACTGATGCGCAAGGCAGGGCTGCTGACATTTACCGACGAAACCGGTGGCCAGTCGAGGCGTGAAACGGTCGTCAGCCAGACACCGCGCACCGGTTCCTTGCTCAGAGCAGATTTTCCGGGAAGGGGTTCTATGCTGACTGGAGGACGTGGGGTCACCAGCGATTTCGGTGGTTTGGACGAGCAACTGGCCAGCATCAGCGCGGCGGCCAGCAGTGCGACACCGGTCTTTACGATTCTTAGATGAGGAAATTTGAGAGAGCAGACGATGGTAGACTCCGATTCTGTAAGTGTGTCGCTCGAAAAGAGCCATTCTCGTAGTATTCAGCACAAAGTCAATTTGTTAGAGGGCTAGCCGCTCATACTTCACGGGGATCAAAATGCTCAGAAAGAAAGGAAACGCCAGGCTCGACGAAGACATCTGCGTGCATATCATCACTGCGTCGGCGGGGTCATCATCTGGGCGATGACGTTTACCTGAAAGCAGCAGTACAACCTCCCGCGATAAGACAAATTACCAACGCCTGACGTCGCCAACGGCGCGATAACGCGCGCGTCCTATATGATTGAAAACACGCCTAAACTTTCTCCGCCCTTTGCCGATAAACCGTTCAAAGGGCGATCACCACTTTGCCATCCGACGCTGACGCCTTCCTGTAAGATCATTGCTGTTGTCTGAGGAATCGATATGGGATTTACCATTAAGAGCCGGTTGATTGGCATCGTTGGATTATTGTGCATTTTGCTGACCGTCGCCGCGCTGTGGGCGATTTTAGGTCTTCGCGCTGCCGATCAGCGCGCGATATCGGCCTATCGCACCGAATTACTGCCATTACAGCACTCCGCGAAATTATACCGTCTGGCGCAAATGCAGTCGGCGACGCTGTTTGAATCGCTGCGCTACTGGACCGATCCGGCGGAAGTTGATCAACGCGTGGCGCAAATCAATGCTTACGGCCAGCAGATTGTTGCCGAACGCCAAGCCTATCAGGCGACGTTTGCCGTTCCGGGCAGCGAAACGTTGCGCGCGACATTCCTTAACGATCTCAATGATTATCAGGCCGCGATTGTCGATGCAGGCAAACTGGTGGCGAGCGGTAACCCGTCCGGTGCGCTGGTCATGATCGAAACCCGGCTGAAAAATGGCAGTAAGGCGTTGCAGCAGGACATCGACGGCCTGGACAACCTGATGCGCCAGCACGCTGAACGCAACTATGCAGAAAGCTCGCAGGCTTACCTCACTATGCGTAACAGCATGGCCGCTATCCTGGCGGGCGGTTTACTGGTCGCCGGTATTGCAGGCTGGCTGCTGGTACGTTCGATTACCGGCGCGGTGCGTCGTGCGCGGCGTCTGGCGGAATCAATTTCAGCGGGTGGACTGAATCACCGGCTGGGTGCGATCCCGAAAGATGAAATGGGCGAACTAATGCAGGCGCTGGCAAATATGGATGCGCGTCTGAGCGGGATTGTCCGTGAAGTCGGAGAAAGTGCGCTGGCGCTGAGCAGCGCGGCAGGGCAAATGGCCGACGGTAACAACGATTTGTCTTCGCGCACTCATGCGCAGGCCAGCGCGCTGGAACAAACCGCCGCGAGCATGGAGCAGATGACTGCGACGGTGAAATTCAATGCCGATAACGCCGCTCAGGCCAGCCAGCTTGCGCAAACCGTCCGCGAACAGGCGCAGCAAAGCAGCAGCATTCTGACTGACGCCGTCACCGCGATGCGTGATATCGAAGAATCCAGCAATAAAATCGCGGACATCAACCGTGTCATCGATGAGATAGCGTTCCAGACCAACTTGCTGGCGCTGAACGCCGCAGTAGAAGCCGCCCGTGCCGGTGAGCAGGGGCGCGGCTTTGCGGTGGTGGCCTCCGAAGTCCGTCAGCTGGCGCAGCGTTCCGCCAAGGCAGCGCAGGAAATCAAATCCCTGATCCAAACCAGCGTCAGTAAAGTGGATGCGGGAAGTAAACTGGTGATGCTGTCTGGCCAAAACTTGCAGGAAATCAACGGCGGCATGACGAAGATGGTCGAATACGTCGCGGATATTGCCGTCGCCAGCCGTCAGCAATCAAGCGGGATCGATCAGGTCAACGTCGCGATAGTCCAGATGGACAGCGCGACTTCGCAAAATGCCGCGCTGGTTGAAGAAGCCAGCGCAGCCAGCCACACGGTGAATGAGCACGCAGCACGACTGGTCGAGAAAATGTCGTTCTTCCATTTGCGACCAAACCCGCCGTCTCAGCCGGGTTTTCCTGCTGAAGTCAATCACGGGCAGGGCGTTCTTGAACCGCTGCCTGCGCTGAACGCCCCTGCACGTCAACCGCGTCTGGCTAATGCCTGACCTGAGAAGGAGCACCACCATGTCAGGTCTTTTTCACAGACGCATCCTCAGTGTGCTGCTGCCGCTGGCGTTCTGCGCCAGCGCGCAGGCGCAGACCGTGGTAAAAATCGCCACCATCGCCAACGGCGATATGACCATCATGCAGCAGATGTCCGGCGAGTTTGAAAAAGCGCACCCGGACATCAAACTCGAATGGCATGTCATGGATGACGGTGAACTGCGCAAGCAGGTGCTGAGCGACATGAACAGCGGTCAGGCGAACTTTGATGTGATCACCGTCGGCACTTATGAAGCGCCGCTGTGGGGCAAAAAAGGCTGGCTGCAACCGCTCAACAATCTGCCTGCCGATTACAACGTGGATGACCTGCTCAAGCCAATCCGCAGCGCGCTGTCATGGAACGGCACGCTGTACGCTTTGCCGTTTTACGGTGAAAGCAGCATGACTTATTACCGCAAAGACCTGTTTGCGGCGAAGCATCTCACAATGCCCGTCAATCCGACCTGGGATGACGTGAAATCTTACGCCGCGACGCTTACGGACAAATCGCAGGGCGTCTACGGTTTATGCCTGCGCGGGCTGGCCGGGTGGGGGGATAACGTCGCCTTTATCACCACGATGGCAAATGCCTACGGTGCGGAATGGTTCGATCAGGACTGGCATCCGCGTCTGGACAGCGACGAGTGGCGCGCGGTGCTGACCGATTACGTGCAGATGATGCATGACTACGGTCCGCCGGATGCCAAATCCAACAGCTTTGGACAAAATCTCAAGCTGTTCTCGCAGGGCAAATGCGCGATGTGGATCGACAGTACCGTCGCCGCCGGTATGGTTATCAATCCGCAGATTTCCCGCGTGGCCGATAAAGTCGGTTTCGCACCTGCCCCCACGGCGATTTCGACCAACGGATCGCACTGGCTGTGGGCATGGGCGCTGGCCGTTCCACAGCACGCCAGCCATAAAGATCAGGCGCAACAATTTATCACCTGGGCGACGTCGCAGGCGTACATTCAGGACGTGGCGAAAACGGTCGGCTGGGGCGCGATCCCGCCGGGCAGTCGTTATTCGTCCTATGCGCAGGTGAAATACCAGAAACTGGCGCCTTACGCCGAGGGAGTGAAACAGGCGGTTGAAACCGCGACGCCGGAAACGCCGACGCTTTACCCGGTGCCGTATCAGGGTGTGCAGTACGTGAGTATTCCTGGCTTTGATCAGATGGGTGACGCGGTGGGGAAAAATATTTCGGATTTGCTGGAAGGCAAAAAAACCATTGATGAAACGCTGAACGCCAATCAGCAGATAGTTACGACGATTTACGCCGCCACGGTGCAGGCGAATTAGCCTAAGGATTACAAAATCACAGGATGTAATAATCCTGTGATTTTGCCGTACAGGCTAAGCCATTGGCGACTACTTACGGTCAGTCCACACGGTCTGCACATTGCAAAACTCGCGTAAACCGAAGTGAGACAGCTCGCGGCCATACCCGCTTTTTTTCACGCCACCAAACGCCACGCGCGGATCCGATGCGCTGTAACCATTGATAAAGACGCCGCCTGTTTCCAGTTCCTCCGTCATCTCTTTCGCCAGTTCCAAATTGGCCGTATAAATTGTTGCGCTCAGCCCGAAATCGCTGTCATTTGCCAGTTCAACCGCATGTGATGCATCACGCGCCACGGTAATCGCCGCAACCGGACCAAACAGCTCCTGACGAAATGCAGTCATTGCCGGGGTCACGTTTCCGAGCACGGTGGGGGCGTAGAAATTGCCTTTCCCCGCGATTTTCTCACCGCCAAGTAAAAGCGTTGCGCCCTGCGCCAGACTGTCCTGAACCTGTTGATGAAGTTCATCACGCAGATCGAAACGCGCCATCGGGCCAATGTAGGTGGCGTCATCCAGCGGATTACCCATCACCAGCGCCTGCGTGGCGGCAACAAATTTCGCCGTGAAGTCTTCCAGTACGCCTTCTTCAACGATCATGCGTTTAGCGGCGGCACATACCTGCCCGGTATTCTGATAACGGCCTGCAACGGCGGCGGCCACCGCGTCATCCAGACTGGCATCATTGAGCACGATAAACGGATCTGAACCGCCGAGTTCCAGTACGCATTTTTTCACCGATTTCCCGGCCAGTTCGGCGATCGCGGCGCCTGCCCGCACGCTGCCGGTCACGGTCACGGCAGTGACGCGGCTGTCGGCGATAAGTTCTGCCACAGCGGGTGTATCAACATTAATCACGCCAAACACTCCGGCCGGGAATCCCGCTCTCAGCGCAGCCTGTTTGACCAGATACGTGGTGCCCATCACGTTTGGTGCAGGTTTAAGCAGGAAAGTATTCCCCGCCAGCATGGCAGGAACCGCGCCGCGCAGGATCTGCCAGACCGGGAAATTCCACGGCATAACGGCCAGAATCATGCCGGATGGACGATAGTGAATATGTGCTACGCCGTTATCGACCAGGGTCGACTCCGGTGCCAGCATTGCCGGGCCGTTTTTGGCATACCACTCACAAAGACTTGCGGATTTCTCGACTTCGGCCCGCGCCTGTCTGACCGGTTTACCCATTTCCAGAGCAATCGTGCGGGCGATTTCCTCACCGGCATCACGCAGTTCTGCGGCCAGCTGAATCAGTCGGCTTGCACGTTGGTTAATATCTACCTTGCGCCAATGTTTAAATGCGGTGCTGCCCTGTGCCACGGCGGCTTCGAGCGCCAGTGCGGAATCGTAAGGGTATTCGGCGATGCGTTCGCCGTTAAACGGGTTCAGTGAAATGGCCTGAGTCATTTTGTTTTCCTCTTTGAGAACGTTGGAAACAGAATAGCTACTTGCATGGCTCAATAAAAATGAATAAAAATAAGCTTTCCTTTCACATTTTGAGAATGGTTATGAATTTGTCACAACTGGAGATGTTCCGTGCCGTCGCGCAGACCGGCAGTATCAGCGCCGCCGCGCAGCTGGTTCACCGCGTGCCGTCGAATCTCACTACGCGCATCAAACAGCTGGAAGCCGAACTGGGCGTAGATTTGTTTATTCGCGAGAATCAGCGCCTGCGTTTGTCACCGGCCGGGCGCAACTTCCTCAGTTACAACAACCGCATTCTCGATCTGGTGGAAGAAGCGCGGGCATCGGTTTCCGGCGATGAGCCGCAGGGTGTTTTTGCGCTCGGTGCGCTGGAAAGCACGGCTGCGGTACGTATTCCGCCGCTGCTGACGCGATATCATCAAAAGTTCGGTAAAGTGGAACTGGCGCTGAGCACCGGTCCTTCCTGGGAATTGCTGGAGAAAGTGCTGGAGGGCGCACTGGAGGCCACCTTCGTCGATGGCCCGCTGGTGCATCCGGTGCTCGACGGTGTGCCGGTGTTTCAGGAGGAAATGGTGATTGTCGCGCCGGGACATCACGCACCGGTTACGCGGGGGCAGGAGGTGAACGGGGAAATCGTCTACGCGTTTCGTTCCAACTGTTCCTATCGCCGACATTTCGAAAGCTGGTTCAGGGAAGATGACGCATCCCCCGGAAAAATCTATGAGATGGAGTCCTATCACGGCATGCTGGCGTGCGTGATCGCCGGTGGCGGGCTGGCGCTGATGCCGCGCAGTATGCTGGAAAGTATGCCCGGCAGCAGTACGGTCAGCATCTGGCCGCTGGCGGATCATTACCGGTATCTGACGACCTGGCTGATATGGCGGCGGGGAACATTATCGAGAAATCTGTCTGAATTTATCGCGATGGCGTCAGAGGCGAAAATCAGCTCTCCGCCACCTGCAAAATGATTTGCCAGTCGAGCGCCAGCTTTAAAAAAAGACAGGCGGTGAAAACGAAAAAAATAGTTTTGTACATAGATGAGAAAAAAATCCTGCCGTGATGTGAATCACATTCTAAAGCGGAAATTGTTAAATTTTCTAGTAAATTTTTCGTATTAAGGCCCTGTGAGGACGAACGGAAGACATTATGAAGAGCGTAAGCGGGCCAGAGAAATCTCCTTATCTCAATGACCTGAATTATATCGGGGTTATCATTTCACTGGGTGATAGTATTAAAAGTACGAGTAAAATTTGGCTTAGGTAATTGCTAAGGCGGCGAGACGTCAGTCCTTGACCCGATTTTCTTTAGTGAAGATAAGATCTTCCATACGTAAATATGTATTATCGGTTAATACCATGAAACAAATAGACAGATTATTGGATAATAATCAGTAATATTACGCTGGCCCAATTGATATACTTATTTGTTTGTGTAGAATCATATCCACTTTCAAAAAAATTAAACTCTCATACTGGCAGGAACATCATGGACAACGCATTAAACGTTTTGAATAATATCCGTACACTTCGCGCGCAGGCTCGCGAAATGCCACTGGAAACTCTTGAAGAAATCCTTGAGAAGTTAACGGCGATTGTTGAAGAATCTCGCGAAAATGTGAAAGCAGTTAGCGCACAACAGCAAGAGCGTAACGAGAAACTTTCTAAATATCGCAAAATGCTGGAAGAAGACGGCATCGATATCGACGATCTGGTGACTCATCAGGGCGCGAAAGAAACCACCAAAACCAAGTCTAAACGCCAGCCACGTCCTGCTATCTATGAATACAAAGACACCAACGGCGAACACAAAACCTGGACCGGTCAGGGCCGTACCCCATCAGCCATCAAAGCAGCGATGGATGCGGGTGCCACTCTGGAAAGTTTCCTGATCGCACGTTAATAATACGCCCGTATTACTGATGTTCCTGAGATTTCCTGTTTTCTTAACACAAAACAGGGAATCGCTGGAGAGAATAATATTGTCGCAGTCCACCCTTTTTTTTCGCCTATTTAGTAACCCAATAATAACTTTTCCATACGCTCCGCGATCCTGAAAGATCCCTTTTTGGCATCCATCCCCTTTTTGTAAGTAAAATCACTTAAGGTTTTTCGTCTGCACTTAGCCCTGAAAGATATTCTTATAAGCGAATTATGCTGAACTGGCTGATCTTTTGCATACCCGACCTGACATTGTTTATTCACCCTAAATTCATTTACGTATTAAGTTATTTAGAAATCCATCCGGGTAAATAGCCCGCGTCGATAACGGGCGTCAGAAAAGAATTAAGCGGATTTGCGTGTCAGCTGATACACACAAAGATGTGTATAGGCGGCTTGCAACAGGGGAACTTGTATTCCTACCCGAATGGCGCGCTCTACCAGATCGCCGACGATCTGATCGGCTTCCACCGTATTACCCTGCGTCATATCACGATACATCGATGATGTTTGCTGCGAATTTTTATCGGTTACCGCTTCCTTCGTTTTCGCTACCGCAGCCGCGCGCTCTGCGTAGCCAAAGGCTTTCATGGTGGTGAGCGCTTCATTCACAATGCCCAGAGCAAACTCTTTACCGCCGGGCGCTGACGCGACCTGACCGATATTGCCGCGCATGGTGCAGGTGATCGCCCCAAAGCTGGAAAGCAGCAGCCATTTTTCCCACAAATCGCTGATGATGGTTTCGGACAGGAATGCCTCAAAACCGGCATTTTGAAATGCCTGATCGACGCGCAGAATACGCTCGCTCTTGTCGCCTGAGAGTTCACCGTAGAAAATCTGGTGCATGGGGGTCATCTGATGGATATGGCCTTCTGCGTCGAGCGTTGCGTTAATCTTGCATAAGCCGCCGATCAGCGCATGTTCGCCAAAACGCAGGCTCAGCGTCTCCATATGCTTCATGCCGTTAAGAACGGGCAGGATCATCGTTTGTTCACCGACTACCGGCGCAATGTCTTTCATTGCCGCTTCCAGCCCGAAGCTTTTCACCGTCAGCAGGATCAGGTCATAAGGGCCGGTGAGTTGCGAAGCCTGCAGTACGGTCGGTTGAAAATGGAAATCCCCATGCGGGCTATGCACCGTCAGCCCGTGTTCCTGCACCGCCAGGGCGCGTTTTTCACGCAGCAAAAACGTTACGTCCTGGCCAGCCTGCGCCAGCCGCGCGCCAAAATACCCGCCAGTTGCCCCGGCCCCTACCACTAATATCCGCATGCGTTATCCTTTTGTATCAAGACATTCAGAAACCCCGTGTCTGATTAAACTACGGGAGGAGGGCGGGCGGGATCAAGTGACTGTGATGAAAGAAGGTTTTTTGAAGATTTTTCCGCGTGATACTATGGCGCATCACTTTTGAACAAGGAGCACTGAATGGCAGGTTATCAGCCACCGTACAGTATCACGCCACAGATCCTCAACCTGGTCGTGGACGTTGGGGAATTGCTGGGGCGTTGGGCTGCACATGCTGAACAGTCATCCGTGCTGTTGCGAAAAGAAAACCGCATTCGCACTATTCAGGCGTCGCTCGCTATCGAGCACAACAGCCTGTCCATGCAGCAGGTGACGGCTATTATGGAAGGCAAGCGCGTACTCGCGCCGCAAAAGGATATTCAGGAGGTGCGTAACGCTATCCTGACCTACGAGCAGTTACCCGCATGGAAAAGCCATCGTCTTGAGGATGTTCTGAAAGCCCACCAAATACTGATGACCGGACTGGTGGATGCGCCAGGCCATCTGCGCAGTGGTAACGTAGGTGTGTATCGCGACAACCAGCTTATTCCTATGGCGCCGCCCGCCGGGCAGCTTGCCCGTCTGATGTCTGATCTGCTGAACTGGCTGAAAGAAACGGATATTCACCCGCTTATCGCCAGTTCGATTTTCCATTATGAATTTGAATTTATTCACCCGTTCGCTGACGGCAACGGCAGAATGGGACGTTTGTGGCAGACACTGATCCTCAGCCAGTGGCGTTCAGAGCTGGCATGGCTTCCGGTAGAAACGCTAATTCATAATGAACAGCAGGATTACTACCGTGTTCTTGGCGAATGCGATCGCGCCAGTAACTGCACGGGGTTTATCAGTTTTATGCTGGATAAATTGGCGCAAGCCTTACGTGAAGGTATCGAAACACAATCTTCACACATTACAAAAACATAACCATTCAAATGCCAATAGCTGTTGTGTAATTGCTCCCCGCCCGAAAGCGGGGATCCTCATCACGATCAATTCCCCCGCGCCAGCACCCGCCGGTACAGCACCGGCAGTGAGATCACCACGATCAGCATTACACCGACAATCACCGACATCACAATGCCCGGCACGTTGAGCAGGCTGAGGCCGAAGGTCAGCAGGCCCATCAGGAACGCGGCGATAATCACGCCGGTCATGCTGCCGGAGCCGCCGAGCACGCTGACCCCGCCGAGCACCGCCATGGTGATAACGCTCAGCTCCCAGCCGAGCGCCAGCGTTGGACGCGTGCTGCCCAGACGTGAGGTTAGCAGCACTGCCGCCAGCCCGGACATCAGGCCAACCAGCACGAACAGCGTCAGATTGTGACGTTTAACGTTAATCCCCGAATACCAGGCCGCGACCGGATTATTGCCGATGGCGTAAGTCCGGCGGCCAAAATTAGTTTTGTGCAGCAGGAAATAAAATACTGCACCGAGCACCAGGAACAGCGCGAATTCAAACGACAACGGACCCCAAACGTAACCCTGTCCGAACCAGGCGAAACTGGCCGGATAATGGTTCAGCGACTGATCGCCAAGCAGCACATAGGTCAGCCCGCGAAACAGGCTCATGGTACCGATGGTGATGACGATAGACGACAGATTCAGGCGCGTCACCAGCAGCCCGTTGACCAGCCCGCAGAGTAATCCGACGCTCAGCCCAACGCCCACTAACGCAGGCGTCGGTAAACCGGCCTGTGCGCAAAAGCCCATGATAGTTGAACTCAACGCCATGGTAGACGCCACCGACAGATCGATTTCACGCGCGATAATCAGCATCGCCATCGGCAGCACGATAATGGCTTTCTCGGTGAAGTTAAATGTCGCGTCCGAGAGATTCCATATATTGAGAAAATAGGGTGAGGCGAGGGCGTTCACCACGAACACCAGCAGCGTCACCACCAGCAAAAAACCTTCCCAACACATCAGCCGGCGAAAAAACGGCGTGACGGCCATCGACGAACTTTCTCGTGTGGCGGGGCGCGACGTTAAGATTTTAGTCATGATCTTGCTCCGCTTTCAGTATGGGCAGAATGAACAGGGGCCGCATGGCGTAAAATAAGCCGCCCTTTACGTTTATTGGCGCGTTCGTTGAGGATCACTGCAATGACAATCACGCCGCCGGAAATCGCCATCTGCCAGAAAGGCGAGACTTCGATCACCGGTAACGCATTGTTGATCACGCCGAGGAACAGCGCCCCGAGCAGACAACCCACTACCGAACCGATGCCGCCCATGGTACTGATCCCGCCAATCACGCACGCCGCGACAATCTGCAATTCAAAACCGTTGGCGACGTCCACGTAGGCGACTGCAAAGCGCGAAATCCACAGATATCCGCAGAAACCGGCCAACGCGCCGGAGAGGCAGAAGCTGACGAACTGCATTTTTCCGGCGTTGATGCCGGTGTAATACGCGGCTGTCGCGTTGCCACCTGCCGTGTATAGCGCACGTCCGGTGCGGCTGTAACGCAGGAAATACGCCACCAGGACCAGCGCAGCAATCGCGCACCAGCCTAACAGTGGCAGGCCGATAAAGGTCGCACGCGGCAGACTGAGAAAGTCCGGGCTCATCTGATGGGCATTGATCCAGCCGCCGTTGGAGAGCAGGAAAATGATGCCGCGATAAATACTCATGGTGCCGAGCGTAACTACGATTGGCGGGATGCCGATTTTCCACACCAGCAGCCCGTTTATCGCCCCCATCACCAGCCCGAGCAGCGTCGCCAGTACCACCAGTGCCCACACAGGTACATCCGGATGATGGAAATTAATCAGCGCGACGATCATACCGGTCAGCGCCAGATTCGCCGCCATCGACAGATCGATACCTTTGGTCAGCAGCACCATCATCTGACCGAGCGCCAGAATGATCAGAATCGAGGTGTCATTGAACATTTCCAGCAAATTGCCGACGCCGATAAACTCCGGTGAACGTGCGCCGACGCCAAATACCATCAGCACAATCACCACCGCCAGCAACAGCTCGCGGTACTTCAGCAGTTTTTTGATCATGCTGCCTCCTCGCCCGCGCCGCTGGCGGCGCTGACAATCATTTCGGCGCTGGCTTCGCCGGCTTTGAATTCTGCCACCATCAGCCCTTCGTGCATCACGATGATCCGGTCTGCCATGCCCATCACTTCCGGCAGTTCTGAAGACACCATAATCACCGCCAGCCCTCGCCCGACCAGCTCGGACATAAACTGATGCACCGCGGCTTTCGAACCGATATCAATGCCCTTGGTGGGCTCATCCAGAATGATGATGTCCGGTTTGGTCGCCAGCCATTTTGCTATCACCACTTTTTGCTGGTTACCGCCGGAGAGCGTGCCCACGGCCTGTTTCCAGCTCGAAGCTTTTACCTGCAACCGTTTGGCGTAGTCATCGGCCAGCGCCCACTCTTTTTTATCGTTGAGCACACCGCGCGGATTCAGCTGGCTGAGCTGCGGCAGGCTGATGTTCTGGCTTATTGGCAAATCAATGATCGCGCCCTGTTTTTGCCGCTCTTCCGGGACATAAACAATGCCCGCGCGGATCGCCTGTGAAGGGCGCGTGAAATGATGTTCTTTGCTGTGGATAAGAATATGGCCGCCACCCGGCTGCGTGACGCCAAACAGCGCCTGCATCAGTTCGGTCCGGCCTGCGCCGACCAGCCCGTAGAACCCGAGAATTTCGCCTTTGCGCAGTGAGAAATTGATCCCGGCGAATTCGGTCGGATGGCTGAGGTTTTGAACTTCCAGCACCGTCTCGCCTGGTTCGCAGTTCACTTTCGGATAGGCCTGACTCACTTCGCGCCCGACCATCATCGTCACCATGGTTTGCTCGGTGATGTCGCTGATTTTGCCGGAACCGACGTAGCTGCCGTCACGCAGCACGGTGTAATAATCAGAAATCGCGAAGATTTCGTCGAATTTGTGCGAGATAAACAGGATGGCTTTGCCCTCGTGCTTCAGGCGTTCGACTATCTGATAAAACTCGGTGATTTCATGCTGCGACAGTGCGGCGGTCGGTTCGTCCAGAATGACCACCTGCGCATCGAATGACAGCGCACGGGCAATCGCCACCATGTGACGCTGTGCGATGCTCAGGTCTTTCAGGGTGGCGTGCGGATCGATATTCACTTCCAGCCGCGTCAGGATGTCGCGCGCCTGCTGATGCATCGCCGGCCAGTTCAGGCGTTTAAATATCCCGGAATACAGATAGTGGCCGACGAAGATATTTTCGGTAACAGAAAGCTCGTCAAACAGCACGGTTTCCTGATGAATCGCGGTGATCCCGACTTTGTGCGCAGATTCGGGATTGGGCAATTTGATCGGAATGGCTTTATAGCGCAGCTCGCCTTCTTCCGGCTGATAAATGCCGGTCATGACTTTGACCAGCGTCGATTTTCCTGCGCCGTTTTCGCCAATCAGGGCGGTGACTTTTCCCGGATACAAATCCACATGCACATTATTCAGTGCCCTGACGCCCGGAAAGACTTTGCTGATCCCCTTTAAGGACAGCAACGGTGTGATATCGGTCATAGATTTCCCCTGACGAAGCACAACAAAACGGCCAACCGGAAACCGGTCAGCCGCATTCAGGATCAGAATATTTTGGAGAATTTGTCGATGTTGCTGGCGTCATAAATGAAGGGCTCAGCCATGGCGCCGCTGCCGTCGGCGTCCAGTTTCACTTTACCTAAACGCCCCATGCTGGCTTCAGTTTTCGTGGCCGTGCCTTTAACCAGATCATCGGCCAGATAGGTGGCGGCGTAACCCAAATCAATCGGATTCCAGATGGCGAAGCTTTTGGTCGCGCCGGATTTTATCGCCCCTGCCATTTCAGAGGGTAACCCAAGACCGGTGACGTACACTTTGCCGATTTTGCCCTGATCTTTCACCGCCTGCGCCGCCGCCACGATCCCAACAGAGGATGGCGAGATGATGACTTTCAGGTCGGGATACGACTTCAGCAGGCCAATGGTTTCGCGATAGCTTTTATCTGATAAATCATCGCCATAGGCTGTGGTCACCAGGTTCACGGAAGGATACTTCGGTAGCACCTTTTTCATCTCAGCAATCCACAAATTCTGATTGGTCGAGGTCGGTGTGGCGCTGAGAATAGCAACGTCGCCTTTCTCCACGTTCAGCGCTTTCAGCGCATTGGCGGCCAGTTTGACGTTGGTTTCGCCAATCAGCGCATTATTCGACGGATTGAGATGGATCTGACGACCTTCTTTCGCTACACCGGAATCCCATGACACCACTTTGATGCCACGCTGCATGGCCTTTTTCAGCACTGGCACCAGCGCGTCCGGGTCATTGGCAGAGACGGCGATCGCGTCCACGCCCTGAGCGATCAGGCCATTCAGCACTTCGATCTGCGCTTCGGCGGTGGTGGTGGTCGGGCCGGTGTAAATCACTTTTACATCGCCCAGCTCTTTCGCGGCCTGTTGTGCGCCGACGTTGGCCGCTTCAAAAAATCCGTTGCCCAGTGATTTCGCCACCAGCGCAATTTTCACTTCTGCCGATGCCGCGCCGGCCATCAGGATGCTGCTCGCGATCAGGGTAAGGCTCAGTACGTGTTTTAATTTCATTTTTTGTACTCCGCATGCTAATTCGCAAAATCTGCAAAAAGGGTAACGACGAAAAGTTGCCGACGCGCCAGGCGCATGATCACGACTCTAGGAGGTTGATGACAAACTGACCTTTCCGCGAGTGCCAGTTGTTAGCCAACTATGGCAAAGGTGCAAAGGTTCGGGAGAACAACCTCACAAATTGATAACAATCTTGTTATGCGCTGGCGAAACGGTCAGAAAAACACGGCGATTTGTCGGTAAAAAGGCGCACTAAAATGAGGCGTAAACCTGCGTCATACGGGGTTTTTCGCAAGATTTAGCAGAGAAAGACGGGTTTTATTCAAAAGCGACTGTCCGGTCACAGTTTCAGCCCGATGACCACGTCATCGCCGACTAAGATATTACGATAATGTTAATAAGGAGTCGGAAATGACGGTGTTACGCAGTAGTGAGTATTTCCCCTCAGGAGATTTCCCGGTCGCCATTGAACCCCGTTATCCGCAGGAGACCTTTCCTGAACATCATCATCAGGATTTTAACGAAATTGTGCTGGTCGAACAGGGCACCGGCACCCATGTCTTTAACGATCAACCGCTGATCCTCAGCGCGGGCAGCGTCTGTTTTGTGCGTCACCGCGACCATCATTTATATGAAGATACCGACAATCTGCACCTGACCAATGTGCTGTACCGCAGCCCGGATGCGTTTCGCTTTCTCAGCGGCGTCGGCGACCTGCTGCCGCAGGAAGTTGACGGGATTTATCCGGCGCACTGGCGCATCAATCCAGGACAGGTCGCGCAGGCCAAAACGCTGATCGACCTGTTGGCGCAAAAAACTGTCAGCCAGTCGCCGGAGTCGCAGGCGCAACAGGAACTTTATTTTATGCAGCTGTTATTACTGCTGCGAAAAGGGAGTCGTGACGTTGGTTATGGCGGGCAGGGCGGCGATCTCAATAATTTGCTCGACTGGATGAACGAACATTACGACGAAGAAATCGACTGGCCGGTACTTGCCGAACGGTTCTCGATGTCGTTGCGCACGCTGCACCGCCAGATGAAACAGCAGACCGGCTGCACACCGCTGAACTACCTCAATCGCCTGCGGCTGATCAATGCCCGCAACCTGCTGAGGTTCAGCGACAGCTCAATTACCGATATTGCTCATCAGTGCGGCTTCTGCGACAGCAACTACTTTTCGACCCTCTTTAAACGTGAATTTGGCTACGCGCCGCGTAATGCCCGCCTCTGACTCCTGATCTCGTCTTTCATCGATAATTTGCAAAAATGTTACGTCGGGCAGCCCGACCATGACATTTTTGCCATTTCCCACGCCCGGCTGGCAGCCACGGAAAGGTAAAACCCCTGCGGATGGAACAGGCTGTTAAAACTTCACAAAAAAGAACTTATTTTTTAACAACTCGTTCATCACTCTATCCGTACTTTGGAGACACCTTATATGGGCACAGTTCAGAAACGTATGTACATCAACGGCGAATTCGTTGAAAACACCGGCGGAAAGTGGATTGATGTTGTGAATCCGGCGACGGAACAGGTGATATCACAGATCCCTGAAGGTTCTGCGGAAGATGCCAGGCGCGCTATCGATGCTGCCGAAGCGGCGCAGCCGGGCTGGGAAGCGTTGCCTGCGGTAGAACGCGGCGTGTGGCTGCATAAAATCGCTGCCGGGATCCGCGAGCGCGAGCCTGAACTGACCGAGACGATTATTGCCGAAGGCGGCAAAACCTACGGTCTGGCGCAAACCGAAGTGTTATTCACCGCCGATTACCTTGATTACATGGCCGAATGGGCGCGCCGTTACGAAGGTGAGATCATTCAGAGCGACCGGCCTAACGAGAACATTTTTGTCTTCCGCAAAGCCATCGGCGTGACCACCGGCATTCTGCCGTGGAATTTCCCGTTCTTCCTGATCGCCCGTAAAGCGGCTCCGGCGCTGATCACCGGTAACACCATTGTGATCAAACCGAGTGAAATTACGCCTAACAATGCGGTTATCTTCGCAGAAATCATCCATAAAATTGGCCTTCCAAAAGGCGTGCTGAACATCGTCACCGGGTATGGCCCGACTGTGGGTCAGGAGCTGGCGGCCAATCCGAAAGTCGGGATGGTCAGCCTGACCGGCAGCGTCGCCGCCGGGATCGCCACCATGACCGCAGCGGCGCAGAACGTCACCAAGGTCTCCCTGGAACTCGGCGGTAAAGCGCCGGCTATCGTCATGAACGACGCAGATTTAGATTTGGCGGTCAAAGCCATCGTCAGTTCTCGTGTCATCAATACCGGGCAGGTGTGTAACTGCGCGGAGCGTGTTTACGTGCAGGAAGGTGTTTACGACGAATTCATCTCACGCATCAGTGCAGCGATGAAAGCTGTTACGTTCGGCAATACGGCGGAGAAAAAAGAGCTGGATATGGGCCCGTTGATCAGTGCTGCTGCGTTACAACGCGTGGAAGACAAAGTCGCGAAAGCGGTTTCTCAGGGCGCGAAAGTACTGTTGGGCGGTAAGCGTGAAAGCGGCACCGGCTTCTTCTATCCTCCGACGTTGCTGGTGGATGTTAAACAGGAAATGCCGATCATGCATGAGGAAGTCTTCGGCCCGGTATTGCCGGTGGCGACGTTTAAAACGCTCGAGGAAGCCATCTCAATGGCCAATGACAGCGAATACGGGCTGACATCCTCTATCTACACCAGCAACATCAACACCGCGATGAAAGCACTGAAACAACTGAAGTTCGGTGAAACCTACATCAACCGCGAGAACTTTGAAGCGATGCAGGGTTTCCACGCCGGCTGGCGTAAATCCGGCGTGGGTGGTGCGGACGGTAAGCACGGTTTGCAGGAATATCTGCAAACGCATGTGGCTTATTTGCAATTCCACTAAGATTTTCACTCAGAGAGCCGGAGCGGGGAAACCTGACTCCGGCTTTGTTTTCCTCCGTCAGATAAGGATAGCGCATGAGCCGCAGCGATTTCCTGACTGCCCTCCGTCAGCATAAATTCATCCACGCGTTGTTCCCGCATGACGACGCCCTGAACGATCCGGTCGACGCCTTTGCCCGCGCGCTAACCCTGACCGGCGGAATATGGGATGACACCTTTCTGCATTCACCGGCCACCGGTTCCGCCACGCTGAGTGCTTATCTCCGCGCCAAATACCCCGCCGGTTCTGTCTTCTGCTCTGCGACACCACAGGTTAACGGTGACCGCATTTTGCATGCCGAAACACTGGCATCATCTCTGAAAGAGGTGGACGTCGGCGTGGTAAGGGCGCGTTTTGGCGTGTCGGAGACGGGCGCGGTATTTCTGAGCGAGGATCACTTATGCGTTAACGAGCTCAGCACTCACGCCCGCCATTTAGTGGTTCTGCTGGATACGCGAAATATCCTCGACCATCTCCATCAGGCGCATAAACAAAACAGATACTTCAATGCCCGCTACACGCTTTTGATCGCCGGTCCGACAGCGCTCGCCGACAGCGAGAATGCGTTGATATCAGGTGCGAAAGGGGTGGAGAGTTTACGGGTGGTGGGGATGTGAAGTGAGTGCGTTTAGTTAATCACTACTGCCCCTTTCCCCTGGCCAGAATATCTCCGATAAATAAAATAAATCCTATCTGATACAATAAGTAAACCGGTGCAAAACGCGCCTGCCCTGACGTTTACTGCAAATGAGCGCGACAAACATGAGCGTGATACAGAGCCTTATCAAACAAGCATTTGGAACCGGTAACAGCCACGAAGCAGCCACTTTCCTGGCCAGCGCGTGCAACCGGATGAAGGCTATGGATAAAACGACCATCGCCCGCGAAGTGGAAAACGCGCTCAGAGGCGTCAGATTCAACCGCGCCGAGCCGGGTAAGGCAGAAGTAAAAACCGTTTATAAAGACACTGCCGTCACGCTCGAAAGACTCGCCTCTCTGGAAAAACAGCTGCGCAGCCTGACTCACGAACTCGCCGTTGCACGCCACCAGACCGGCAGCAGCAACAAGGAAGATGTTCTACGAATGGAAGCGGAGTTGTACCGTCTGAACACGCGGGTAAGCGAGCTGCTGCGCCAGTCTGACCTACAAAAAAAGCAACACGCCGACGAACTGGCGCTGCTGCGTTCACGTCAGCGTGCAGCCGGGAGCTCCAGCTCCCTAGAAATCGAGGCCGCCAACCGCCTGATTGCCTATACCGGCAGTCAGATGGCCGCCATGGCAGCGGCGCGTGACAGGTTGCAACAGCGTTTAACCGTTCTGGAAGTCGATTCGTCGCGCCGTTTGCGGGAGGAAGAGGATAAACGTCACGCCGCCAATCGTCGTGCTGACGGGAATTACGCCCTGCTGGGGCAGCAAAAGGAACTGACTGCCCAGGCCAACCTCAAAATCAGCCAACTGCGTGCCAGCCTCAAGCTCGAAGAGTATGAAGTGCAGAATGCGAAGAATGAAAAGGCGAAACTGAGCAAGCAAATCGCTGAGCTGGAAGATGAAAATAGCCGCCTGGTTGAGCAGTTTCGAAACAACGAAGAAAACGGCGAGCGCCTGAGTAACACGCTGGATCGGACAAACCAGGAGTTTGCCGCCTACAAAGCGAAAAAAGAGCGCTTAACCCGCTGGATCCACATGCCCGGCGCGATGATGGGCATCTCCGTGGTGGCGCTGGTCTTGTACTCAGATGCCCAGCCAGGGCACCTGTATGACAGTCTCGTCCCCGCGGCTTTTCTGGGCAGTGTCGTTTACGCCCTTTCCCTGATGATTGCGTTAACGCGCAGAGCCTAGCGGGGACAGGTTTTACCCTTTTACTTCGCGCCCAATGCCGCCTGTTCAATCAGCGCCGCGACTTCTTTGGGGTGCGATTCATACACCGAATGACTGGCGCCAGCGATTTCTACGGTGTGGCTGTGCGCGCGTTTGGCGTACATACGTTCTAAATCCGGGTTAATGATTTTGTCGGCCTTTGCGACCATGTACCAACTGGGTTTCACTTTCCACGCCGGATCGGGAATGTTGGCGGTGAAGACGCTGGCGGAGGTCAGCATTTGCGCTTTTGCCTCGAACTCAGCCTGCTTCAAAGGTAAATCTGCGGCGAAGTCAGAAGGGAAATTAACCGGGTTGATGTAGAGGAAACCGTCCGGCGTTTTTGCAAATGGATGCGCCGCGTTAGGAAATTTTTTGCCGTTGATCGCTTCTGTTTCACCGTTATCCAGCGCATGTGCGGCGATGTAAACCAGCCCGGCGACGTGGGGATCGTTACCCGCTTCGGTGATGATCGCGCCGCCATAGCTGTGGCCGACCAGAATCGTCGGGCCGTTTTGCATCGCCAGAATACGTTGGGTAGCTGCCACATCTTCCGCGAAGGACGTCAGCGGCTCCTGTACCAGCGTCACGTTATAGCCGTCGTGGGTAAGAATATCGTAGACCGGACGCCAGCCCGATCCGCCTACAAACGCACCGTGAACCAGCACAATATTTTTCACCGGCGCAGCCGTTGCCGCCTGAGAAGCGAAAGCCGCAGCAGCGGCTACTATGAATGTTGAAGCTAAACGAAAACGCATGGCAATTACCTCGTGGAGTCGGAAATAACATCAGTGTGTGCAGCCACAATGCGCGTCTGGCTCTGACAGCGGCGTGACGCACTGATGACATAAACGACATTGATTGCCAGTTGTTTCGATGGCTTCATTCCGGTCTGTGTGGCGTATTTTGGTGAATACCTACAAGCATTGCGCGTTGAGGACATACAGTCCGCTATGTTCGGTTGCCTGCGTTTTGTCGAACGTCACAATGCATTCACTCTTTTCGCCGATGTTAACCGTCAGTATTTGCCTGTCTTTAACGCCACTGACATATATTTCGCCATCACTGTTAGCAATGCTGTTCGCGTCGTTTGCCAGCGTTGAGCCAAAGGGTAAAGGTTTTCCGTTGCGTGTAATGGCGAAAAGTACCCGATAACCGACGCTGGTTTGGAACTCGGCTAAAGCCAGCGCGCCGTGCGTTGGGATCACCGTTTTTTGTGTATCCAATATTTCGGTGTAATCACCAAAAGAGCTGGCATCCAGATTGATATTGCTTTGGCGGTATGCCTGCGCGGTGGGAACGATCGCGTGGCCCTTCCGGTTGGTGACCACATCTCGCCGGTTTTTGACTTTGACCCCTGCACTGCCTTCTGTTTTAACCAGCACGGCGGAAGTTGATTCAGAAAGTATGTTAGGCGCGAGGGTGATGCCATAGGGATGAGCCACCACGGCGCTTTTCCAGCGCCATTGATAGCTCTGACTTTCACTGTTCATGTTGCTGTAACCCAACATGCCTTGCCCGACAGGGGAAGAATAGGTCGCGCTGATGGCCTGACTCCGGGAGTGGCGCCCGTCGGTGGTGCGATCAAAACTCTGCGAAACGCTGTAATCCAGCGGTAAGTCTTTGGCAGAACCGGTTACCCGGCTGGTCAGTGAATTATTACCCCGGCTGGACTGTGTGTAACTGTTATAAAGTCTGGCTGAGGGGGCATTTCTGGAGAAAATGCTGAACGGAATGCTGACGGTGGCACCCATAATATTTTCTGTCACCTGGGTATATTTGTTCTCACTGCGGTTAACGCTCAGCGTCAGCGAGGACCCCAGGACTTGCGTGTTCCAGCTTGCAGAGTAACTCAGCCGGTCGCTCTGCATGTTGTAATATTTCTTGTCATAAGCACTGATGCGCAACGTCCCCCAGTCGGCCAGATTTTGCGAAGCGGAGAGGGAGGTTGTACTTTTTACCGAATTCTTTTTAGAGGTCGTGGAATACTGGTTGATGTCGTCAAAGGTGTAAAAATCTCTGGTGTAGTTTGCCCGGCTCAGGCTCAGATAAGTTTGCGTTGGCGTTAAATACTTCTGGTACGTCAACTGCGTAAAATAACCTTGTTTGTCGCTGCCATCGGCCAGCACAGATTTTGCGCCACCGGCAATCGGCGTCAGCGATCCCAGATTCCCTAAGTTAAGACCCATGCCAAGCGCTGCGTGTTGATAATCCTCACTCATCAATGCGCCGCTCAGGACAGTCGCGGTGTTATTCGCGCCATAGATCAGTTCACCCTGCACGAAACGTTTACGGGCATCACGGTGTGTCACGTTGCGGGAACTGCCGTCTGACCAGGTATCCGTATCGTTATCATGCTGCCCGATACTCAGGCTGTATTTCATATTTCCGGGGCGCAGCAAGGTTGCCGATGTGGAAACAGGTACGGTGAAGGTTCGCACCGTGCCATCTTCTTCCGTCACACTCACGTCCAGCTCTCCGGCATTAGACACGCTCACATCGCGAAGAACAAAATCTCCCGGTGGCACGAATGTCTGGTAAATCATGCGGTTATTCTGGCTCACCTGTACGGTGGCATTGCTTAAGGCAGTACCCTGAATCTGTGGCCCAAAGCCATTATCACGAGAAGATTGCATGGCTGAGACGGATTCCAGGCTGGCACCGATAAAACGAATACTCTCGATAACCAGCCCTGTGGTTTCCGTTTCACCTGCACTGAATCGTGAGAGCAGGCTGTGAATGTCGCGGCTGATCCAGGTTTTATCTGAAGTAAAAGCCGCCGAGTAAGCGGTCTTCTGATAGTAACTTTTGTTACGTATCCGCCATGCGCCCAGATTTACGCCGTTAGTGAGATTCACGTACTGGTTTTCACTGTCACGTCCGTTCTGGCGTTGGGTCTGATAACCACTGGCATTGATGTTAGTGAATACCATTGGCAGGCCGTGATCCCATTCCTGCGGCAACGTTTCGCCTTTTGGGAGCAAATAATCGGCGGGTACGGTGATGTTCAGGCGTCCGGAAAGCACATCGGCTTCAACACGGGTACCCGGCAGCACTTTGGTGATGTCGCTGACAGGCTGGTCATCTGCCAGGTGTTTAAGGCCCGGCAAGGTATGCGTTCTCAGCCTCATGTCCTGCAATAGCGGCTTCGTTAGCTGCGGTATAAATTGTTCATCTTGCTGGATAAATACTACGTTCTGGTGTGTGACAAACTTCCGGTTCACATAAATGTTCACCGGATAACTACCGGGGATTTGCTTTCCCGCGCTCATACGCAAGTCACTGGCGAGATTACGCTTTTCTTCTTCGCTGATCTCGAGGCTGTTGAGATCGAAGAAAGAATCCTCCGCCCACGCCAGGGGCGTAGTGAGCGCACAGGCCATCCATAGTCCTGTTCTTATCTTCACGGTTCAACTCTCAGCGAAGCTGGACGGAACGTGGCGTAAGCAGAGCACCACGGTCACCGATGGCCGTCAGCGTGACATTGCGTAATGCCGCATTGTAAGGCAGCGTGACTGCGCCTAAGGGGGGGACCGTCCCCAGAACAGACAGGCCATTTGCACCGAGATTTGCACCGTTGAGTGAGATCTGGCCGATGTTGACGTAATAGGGGGTCGGATTCGTCAATGTAAGATACTTCCCGTCGCTTTTGATCTGTAATTTCTGATACGCCAGAGCAGCATCGTGATCGCTAAGTGATGCAGGACGATAGATAAATTTAATGATGCTCTGATTATTCACAACGAGTTTGGCACCTTCCGCATCAGTCTGAGAGGGGATGCTCAGGAGATTCAAACGGAAAAGTGTCTCTTTATCTTGCGAAAAGTTCTGTCTCCCTGAGTTAATTATCCGTAAATTTGCCGAGCTATTCTGAGCCATCTTGAAGAGTGGAGGTGTGAGCAAAAAAGGTGACGATGTAAGTTTGTTGTTTTCCTGGTCTGACATCCATGCCTGAATAAGGAATGATTTATTGGATGAAGTGTTTTTTAGGCTAAGGGTGGCTTCTTTTTGCTCTTGCTTAAATATAATTCTGCTGGAAGATAATTGTACGGCGGCACTGACGCTCAGAGATGAGCATAATAATAGCGCGGTAAGAAATACATTACGTTTTTTCATTATGTCATCAACCGGAGAAATAAATGAATATTTCCCCGGTTATCCCTCATCAGTTGTAGGAGTGGGCTAAGGTCAGTGTGAAGGTATGATCTTCTACCGCGTTGGCATGGGTGATGCCAGCCTGAGGTGTGATTTGATAGTACAGAGTGGCGGTGGAGCTGCCGCCTGCATCAGCCGTACTGCCAATAAGCGCAACGGGTTCACTTGACGGGTCCGCGTACGTTCCCTCTGCGGATCCTACCGCCATGCTGAGTGCCGAAGAGCTGGTAGCCAGTGTTGAGACGGTAACCAAAGGTGTTTCACCTGCAGCACAGTTCTCAAGCGTCAGTTCCAACGAATCGCTGACCGAAGCCGCGCTGACGAAATCGTTATAACTCATTGCCTCACGCTGATGAGTCAGGCTGTCGGTTGCGACTGAGCACATGCTGGCCGTTATTTCCTGCGTTATATTCAGCGTATCGTCTGCGAAAACAGGGGCTGACATCAGCGCGGTGGTCGCCAGTAACGGTGTTAACATGGCAGCGATTTTCTTCATAAAATACTTCCCTTTACTAAGGTATATAAAACTACGTGTTTAAAATGGCAGGTATAAAACTTCAGACCTGGTGTGGTCGCATTAAATATATTCGTACGTTATTTTTATTTCCTCTGGTGTTGAGGGTGAATGCAGAAAAATAGCGTGAACTACATTTTAAATGAATGCTGTTCTTATTTTCTGCAAGAACAAGGATAATTATTACCCTGCTCAGACTTCGGGGGAAGAGTAACAATATTACCCTTGCGGCGCACCACAAATGGATTATCTTCTTTTTTGTTTACCTTTCATTACTTAACTTTAGACAATCTCTCAAACGTTGTTTTGCAATTAATTTTGTTGTTATGAGACTTAATTAATTTTGTTTATATCTCTGGGAGGTATTCGCAATTTCCTTATAGAGTGGCGAAAATCCTTAACATATACGATGCTCAATAAGTGTGCAGTGTTTGCAGCGGTCAGGAAGACTTACCCCGTTAAGGGACATCGGAAGATTGAAAAACCGTGTGAATGCACCTTGCGTGCGGAATTTTGTTAAATAATTACATTCGTAAAGTTACGTATGTACTAACAGGAAGAAAATAACTATAGTTAGCGCCTTCCTGATTCTCCATCAGATTGATGGTTTTTTGTCTACTCCTAAAGTCTAAAAGTGAGATGTGCGTCGTATTTTAGCGCGACCCGTCAGCTCGCACTTTTAGCTAACAAGAAAGAACGCCTAAAGTGAACGCCAAAACCTCTGCTTTTATCATCACCTTTTTGTCATTTTGTAGCCCTGTTTCAGTCAGTTACGCGCTGTCAGCCACCGATACGCCAAAAAGCGACACCGATGACACCTCCGACTCGTCTTCACTGATGATCATCAAAAAACAAGGTGCAACCGGCCTGTCCGAACTGGACACTCCGGCGGCGGTGAGCGTTATCGACGGTGAGGATTTCCGTAACAGCAAAGCGCAGGTCAATCTTTCCGAAAGCCTCGGCAGCGTGCCAGGCCTGCAGGTTCAGAACCGTCAGAACTATGCGCAGGATTTACAACTTTCCGTTCGCGGTTTCGGCAGCCGTTCGATGTACGGCGTGCGCGGTGTACGGATATACGTTGATGGTATTCCGGCCACCATGCCGGACGGGCAGGGGCAAACCTCGAATATTGATTTGAACTCGGTAGAGCGCGTTGAAGTCCTGCGCGGGCCGTTCTCGGCACTTTACGGTAACGCCTCCGGGGGCGTGGTCAACGTCGACACCCAAACCGGTACCCAACCTGCCACCCTTGAAGCAGGCACTTATTTCGGCAGCTACGGATCATTTCGTAACAGCGTTAAAGCCAGCGGCGCAACCGGCGACGGTACCCACGCGGGCGATGTGAATTACCTGATCTCCGGTTCACGCTTCACCACCGATGGTTACCGCGATCATAGCGGTACGCAGAAAAATCTGGGGAACGGCAAACTGGGCGTACGTATTGATGACGCCAGTACCCTGACGCTGATGTTCAACAGTGTTTCCGTCGATGCCAACGATCCGGGTGGCCTGACAGAATCTGAATGGCACGATAATCCTAAACAGGCGACACGCGCCGATCAGTACAACGCCCGTAAAAGCCTCGATCAGACGCAGGTCGGTCTGCGCTATCAGCGCCAGATGACCGAGAACGACGAGTTCAGCCTGATGACCTATCACGGCGAACGTCATACCACGCAATACCAGACCATTCCGGCCACGGCGCAGAAAAATCCGCTGAACGCGGGCGGCGTGATCGTGCTTGAACGTAAATACTCCGGTGTGGATACCCGCTGGAAACATGACGATCAGATCGGCTCCGTGCCGTTCTCGGTTACCGGCGGTGTGGATTATGAAACCATGACCGAGCGTCGTTTCGGTTATGAGAACTTCAACGACCAGGGCGATTTGGGCGTGAAGGGCAATGAGCGCCGCAATGAAAAGAACGTGATGTGGAATCTCGACCCGTATTTGCAGACCACGTGGAACCTGACGCCGCGCTGGACGCTGGACGTCGGCGCGCGCTACAGCACCGTTAACTTTGATTCTACGGATTACTACATCACCGGCACCAATCCTGATGACAGCGGTTCACGCCGTTATCACAAGCTGCTGCCAATGGCGTCATTGAACTACGCGGTGACACCGGCGCTGAATACTTATATTTCCGCCGGTAAAGGTTTCGAAACGCCGACAATTAACGAACTTTCTTACCGTACCGACGGCAACTCGGGTCTGAATCTCGGTCTGCAACCGTCGACCAGCAATACGGTTGAACTCGGCAGTAAATGGCGTGTTGGCAACGGTCTGGTGACCGCCGCCGTCTTCCAGACAGATACCGACGATGAGCTGATCGTTGCGCAAAGCGTCGGTGGACGTTCGAGCTATACCAACGCCGGAAAAACCCGTCGTCGCGGGCTGGAACTGTCATTAGATCAACAAATTGAAGAGAACTGGCGCGTGAAAATGGCCTGGACCCTGCTCGATGCAACCTTCCGCAATGAGACCTGTGGATCCGGCGACTGCACGCCTGCGGGCAACCGCCTTCCGGGTATCGCCCGTAACATGGGCTACGCTTCATTAGAGTGGGCACCGGTCGATGGCTGGCACGCCGGGGCAGATGTCCGCTACATGAGCGATATTCAAGTGAATGACGAAAACAGCGAACAGGCTCCCGCGTATACCGTGGCCAGCGTGAATGCCGGTTATCGCTTCAACTGGGACAAAGTGACGCTCGACCTGTTCACCCGCGTTGACAACCTGTTTGACAGAAATTATGTCGGATCGGTCATCGTCAATGAAGGGAATGGCCGCTACTTCGAACCGGCGCCGGGCAGAAACTACGGTGGTGGCGCGACGCTCTCTTACAGCTTCCAGTAAGTTCGTGTTCATGAAATACCGAATTTTCAGTCAGTAAAAGTAAAGCACCTCGCGACGTTGCCGACAGATTACCTGTGTCAGTCGGCAGCGTGCGCACGGAATGACACCCGGTGAGAACCGGATGTTCTTGAAGATTTAGCTCATCCTAAATCGACGATTATAAAAATCAGTAAGGTCATCAACTATGGAAACGAAAGCCTCGTTATCACGCATCGTCGTAATAATTACCGCTTTGTTCGCCGCGTTAAGCGGGATTTATCTTCTTGTCGGCGGTATCTGGCTGGCAAAATTAGGTGGTTCTCTTTATTACATTATTGCCGGTGTGGTATCGCTGGTTACTGCGTGGCTGCTGTTCCGCCGTCGCGCTTCTGCATTACTGCTGTATGCCGTATTCCTGTTCGGCACCACGGTCTGGGCTGTCTGGGAAGTAGGTACAGATTTCTGGGCGCTGACGCCGCGTCTGGACGTGACCTTCTTCCTCGGTCTGTGGATCCTGTTGCCGTTCGTTTACCGTCAGATGGCGGCTAAAAATGCCTTCGCACGCGGTGCACTGGCGCTGTCACTGGTTTTCACCGTGGCTGTGCTCGGTTACTCCATCTTCAATGACCCGCAGGTGATCAACGGCACGATTAAAGCCGCAGACTCTGCTCCGGCAAAATCTGATTCCGGCATTCCTGACGGTGACTGGCCTGCCTATGGCCGTACTCAGGGCGGTACCCGTTACTCGCCTCTGAGCCAGATCAACGACCAAAACGTCAGCAAGCTGGATGTTGCATGGACTTTCCGTACCGGCGACCTGAAAACGGCCAACGATCCGGGCGAAATCACTGACGAAGTGACGCCAATTAAAATCGGCGACATGCTTTACCTGTGTACGCCGCACCAGAAGCTGTTTGCTCTGGATGCCGCGACCGGTAAAGAGAAGTGGAAATTCGATCCGCAGCTCAAGCCGAACCCGACTTTCCAGCACGTGACCTGTCGTGGTGTGTCTTATCATGAGACCACGCCTGCCGCAGAAGGCACCGCAGCGAACGGCGCAGCACCTGCTGTGTGCGCACGCCGCATCATTCTGCCGGTCAACGATGGCCGTCTGTTTGCGCTGGACGCTGAAACCGGTGCACGTTGCCCGGCATTTGGTAACAACGGTGAACTGAACCTGCAAAGCAATATGCCGAATGCAGTGCCGGGCCACTACGAGCCAACGTCACCGCCAATCATCACTAAGTCTGTGATCATTGTGGCCGGTGCGGTAACCGATAACTTCTCTACCCGCGAGCCTTCTGGTGTGATCCGTGGCTTCGACGTTGAGAGCGGTAAACTGCTGTGGGCCTTCGATCCGGGTGCGGCTGAGCCAAATAAACTGCCAGCTGACGGTGAGCACTTCACACCAAACTCCCCGAACTCATGGGCGCCAGCGTCTTATGATGACAAACTGGATCTGGTGTATCTGCCAATCGGCGTCGCGACTCCGGACATCTGGGGCGGCAACCGTACACCAGAAATGGAACGTTTTGCGAGCGGCCTGCTGGCGCTGAATGCCTCTACCGGTAAACTGGCCTGGTTCTACCAGACTGTTCACCACGATCTATGGGATATGGACGTTCCGGCGCAGCCAACGCTTGCGGATATCACCGATAAATCCGGTAACAAAGTCCCTGCGATTTATGTACCGACCAAAACCGGTAACATCTTCGTGCTGGACCGCCGTGACGGTAAGCTTATCGTTGATGCACCAGAGAAGCCTGTTCCACAAGGCGCGGCGAAAGGCGACCATGTTTCTCCGACTCAGCCATTCTCCAAACTGACGTTCCGTCCGGAAGCCAAACTGACCGGCAAAGACATGTGGGGCGCAACGATCTACGACCAGCTGATGTGTCGTGTGATCTTCCATAAACTGCGTTATGAAGGCACTTTCACACCGCCATCCGAGCAGGGCACTCTGGTATTCCCAGGTAACCTCGGGATGTTCGAGTGGGGTGGTATCTCTGTGGATACCGATCGTCAGGTGGCTATCGCTAACCCGATCGCACTGCCGTTTGTGTCTAAACTGATCCCACGTGGCCCTGGCAACCCAATCGAGCCAGACGCTAACGATAAAGGTGGTTCCGGTTCTGAGTCAGGTATCCAGCACCAGTACGGCGTGCCATTTGCCGTGACGCTGAATCCGTTCCTGTCTCCGCTGGGCTTCCCTTGTAAACAGCCTTCATGGGGTTACATTTCCGGCGTTGATCTGAAAACTAACGACATCGTGTGGAAAAAACGTATCGGCACCGTGCGTGACAGCTCACCGCTTCCGTTACCGTTCAAAATGGGTATGCCAATGCTTGGCGCACCGATTTCCACTGCCGGTAACGTGTTCTTCATCGCAGCAACCGCAGATAACTACCTGCGCGCGTTCAACATGAGCAACGGTGACAAATTGTGGGAAGCACGTCTGCCAGCAGGCGGCCAGGCCACCCCAATGACGTATTCTGTAAATGGCAAACAGTATGTTGTCATTGCAGCAGGCGGTCACGGTTCGTTCGGCACCAAACTGGGCGATTACATCATCGCTTACGCGTTGCCAGACGCTAAGTAATTGCGCTGAAGTGCAGGAATGAGAAAGGCCGCGAAAGCGGCCTTTTTTTATGGGTGCTGATCCTGTTGCGTTATTTCTGTTCCTGAACGTGAGTGCGCAGGCTGCCTAAGCGGCTCACGCTGATCGCAATCGCCAGCACCGTCGCTGTCACCGCAATCCACAGACTCAACTGAACGGCGTGACCTTCCTGCATTGCACCGCGGCTTGCCATAATCGAGAGCATCACCCCTACTACCGCCGCGCCCAGACACTGGCCGAAGGTGCGCATAATCGCCAATACGCCGGATGCGTAGCCGCTGTTTTCACGGGAGGCGTTGGATAACATCTCACGGTTGTTCGGGCTCTGAAAACAGCCGAAACCGATGCCGCAAATCAGGCTTCGCACGCCGATATCCCACGCTTGTGGATTTTCAGGAAGCTGCGCCAGTAACACCAGTCCGATGGCAAAAACGCTTAAACCCACAGTTGAGATGATCGCTGCCGGATAGCGATCGGCGAGGCGTCCGGCGTGAGGTGCAGCGAGGATAATCCCGATAGGCCAGGGCGTGAAAAGCAGTGCCGAAACAAAGGCGCTATAGCCGTACACGCTCTGAAAGAGGAAAGGCAATGCCACAAAGGTGATGCCCTGACTGACAAATGAAGCCAGTGAAGTGAGCGCCGCCAGCGAAAAGCGTGACGATGCAAACATGCCCAGTGGCAGGAGCGGCTTCGGCGCGCGGCGCTGACGCCAGATAAATGCCAGACCGGCGAGGATGGCGGTCAGCCCGTAGATTACGGCGGTCATCAGGTCGTCATTGCCCGGATGCGAGAAGGCGTCTGCCGCCATGATTAACGCGCCCAGAGTGACCGCCGACAAAAATGCACCGGCGAAATCAAAAGGTTCACGCGTTTTTGCCGGATTATTGGGAATGACGCGCAGAGTCAGGATCACCGCAATAATTCCTAACGGGATGTTGATCGCGAATAACCATTGCCAGCTCATCGCCGACAAAATCGTGCCACCCAGTACCGGTGCCACTGCGGTGCTGGTGCCAATCAGCAGTGCGTTGATACCGAGTATTCGCCCGAGCAGACGGTTGGGAAAGACCGAGCGGAGGATCGCGGGGCCGATACTCAGCGTCGCCGCGCCGCCGATGCCCTGAAGAACGCGCATGGTCACCAGCATATCCAGCGAGGTGGATAACGCGCAGCCCACCGAAGTTAAGGTAAACACCGTCAGGCCGAGGGCGAACAGCGAGCGAAATCCGATACGGGTGGCGAGCGCGGCAAATATTGCCAGCGTCATGGCGGCGGACAGCAGATAGCCGTTCGAAACCCAGACCGTCGCACCGGCGGAAACGTCCAGCGTCCGCGCAATCTGTGGCAACGCAATGTTCACCATCGATCCGTCGAACACGGCCATGGTGGTCATCGTCATCACTGCGGCCATCGCTAAACCGCGCTCGCGGCCCGGCAGCCCTTCATCGCCCGGCTGATCGGTAAATAATGCCATGTCTTTATGCTCTCTCAAAAATGTGGAATGCGGGCACTATAGCCCTGTGTGAGATGCGGCGGAAGGCGCAGCATTTGCACTTAATACCTGCACCAGACGCCTTCTCTCAAAATTCAGCCTGAGTTATCATGAGGCATGACTGAACCCGATTTGAACTTACTCATCGCGCTGGACGTGCTTCTTGCTGAAGGAAGTGTGGCGGGCGCTGCCCGTCGTTTAGGCTTGAGCGCCTCTGCCATGAGCCGGACATTGAGCCGTTTGCGCACGACGACCGGTGATCCGCTTCTGGTGCGGGCAGGGCGTCAGATGGTATTGACGCCTTACGCCGAAGAGATCCGTGAGCGCACACAAAACGCCGCGCACGAAGCGCGCGCATTGCTTCGCCCTTCGGCATCGGTACTCAATTTACCGATGCTTGACCGCACCTTTATCCTGCGTTCTAACGACGGTTTTGTGCTGGCATTTGGCGCAACGCTTATCGCCGAAGTGGCGGCGGTGGCGCCGCGGGTCTGTCTGCGTTTTGCACCGAAGCCGGAAAAAAGCTCCACGCATCTGCGGGAAGGGCGGGTTGATCTTGAGATAGGCGTGCTGAGTAATATGGGGCCGGAAATCCGTATTCAGACACTGTTCCGTGACCGCTTTGTCGGGGTGGTCAGAAAAGGCCATCCGCTTGAACTCAAGGGCGAGATTACTCCTGCCGACTATGCCGCGTGCGGTCATGTGGTGGTGTCGCGTCGCGATGGTATTCGCGGGCCGGTGGATGATGCGCTGGCTGAATACGGCTTAGAACGTAAAATCTCCACCGTCGTGCCCGGATTCTCCGCCGCACTGGCGATCGCCCAGGCGTCGGATCTGGTGGCGCTGGTTCCGGCTTCTTTCCTCATCAGCCAGCCGGTAATCGAAAGAAATGGCGCGCAGGCTACGCTGTGGATTTTTGATCTGCCGGTTAAAACCCGCGAAATCACCATCTCGCAGATGTGGCACCCGCGCTCCGAAGTGGATCCGGCGCACCGCTGGTTGCGGCAGCTGGTGCTGAAAGTATGCCGGCAGAAGGTAGCGGATCAGGCGAGTTAATAATCAACGCTATCAGACGTCAAGGTAATGCTTGAGCGTCATCCGCAAATCTGGCGTTAACTCTTTGATGTTATTGAGCATCCAGCGTAAGTACATCGGATCGTCTTGTGCAATTTCCTCAATCTTCTTACCCCGGTATTTACCAAACATCATGGTAGTGACCAGTGCGGGACGCCCGGTAATGCCGACCATTTCTTCCGGCGTCCAGTCTGATTCCTCCATGATGCGGATCAGTAGCGCAGCGGTGATGTAACAGTCAAACAGCGCGCGGTGATGATGCAGTTCCGCGGGGGTTTTCACATCGAGTTTGAGGGATTTGTATAACGCCATGTTGCTGTATTTGATCCCCGGCCACAGGCGGCGTGCCAGTTTGACAGTGCAAATCCAGTCACCCGGCATTTCCGGCAGCATCCGCTGGTCAAAACTGGCGTTGTGAGCAACATAATAAGGGCTGCCGTGATAACGGGGGATCACCTCTTCAATCCATGGTTTGTCGGCTACCATCGCCTCAGTGATTTTGTGGATCGCCATCGCCTGATGGCTGATAGGGCGATCGGGGCGCACCAAATTGCTCATCGGGTTGACGATTTGTCCATCCACGACATCGACCGAGGCCACTTCAACAACGCCACCCTGCAATCCACAGGTTTCCGTATCAATTACTCGCAACATTTTCCACTCCAGAAGTCACCGGGCGCATGCCAGACCATTGGGCCGATCCTAAGTTATCTTGCCGGTGAGTTCAATCCGGGGGATCCCGGCGCTATTGCGGGGAACATTTCCTTTATCCGTCAACGATATCGTGGGGATATCCCCACACAATCACTCCGCCTATTTCCTGTACAGATCACACTTCGCCCTGCTTTCGTGAAAATGCTCACATTCCCCCGTGCAGATGCCCAAACATACGACGAAATTTTCGGCTTTTAGCCGTGGAAATGTGCAAATAAAGTGGCTAACTTCAATAATGAAACGCTATTTTATTAATGTTGGATTGCGGTTTTAACGAAGTGTGAGTGCGCTCACAAAGCTGACGGAACCCGTAATCCCGGAGCGCCCTGACGGGCAGTCACTCTCTCAGTAATGGCAGGTATCGCTGTGAAAATAAGTTCTGTTGAAGTTTCTGTTTTTACTTATCCGACGCGTCGTGTCTCAGACAGCGCGGGTCATTCACATCCGGGTGAAGAAAGTCTGGCAAAAATGGCGATGTTGACCATTTCCACCGATGAAGGCGATTGCGGTTATTCGTTTGCGCCGCCGGAAGTCGTGCGTCCGCACGTGGTCAATGCCTTCTTTAGAAAAGTGCTGATTGGTCAAAATCCGTTCGACCGCGAACGTCTTTGGCAGGATCTGGTTCACTGGCAGCGCGGCAGTGCGCACCAGTTGACCGAGCGCGCGCTGTCGTTCGTCGAGCAGGCGCTATGGGATTTAATTGGCCGCAAACTGAATATGCCGGTGCATAAACTGCTGGGCGGATTCCGCGAAAAAGTGCCGGCCTATGGCAGCACCATGTGCGGCGATGAGCTGAAAGGCGGGCTGTCGACGCCAGACGAGTTTGGGCAGTTTGCCGAAAAGCTGGTAGCGCGCGGCTATCAGGCGATCAAGCTGCACACCTGGATGCCTCCGGTGGCATTCGCGCCGGACCCGAAAATGGACATCAAAGCCTGCGCCGCCGTGCGTGAAGCGGTCGGGCCGGATATCGAACTGATGCTCGACGGCTATCACTGGTACAGCCGCAGTCAGGCGCTGACCATCGGTAAGGCGCTGGAAAAACTCAACTTCGCGTGGTTCGAGGAGCCGATGGAAGAAGAGAGCATGGCGTCCTACGCGTGGCTGGCGGAAAACCTGTCGATCGACGTTATCGGACCGGAAAGCCTGGGCGGAAAACATCACAGCCGTGCCGACTGGGTAAAAGCCGGAGCCTGCGACATTTTACGCGCTGGCGCAAATGGCGTCGGCGGGATCTCGCCGTGCATGAAAGTCGCCAGTCTGGCGGAAGCGTTTGGCATGGACTGCGAAGTTCACGGCAACGGCGCGGCAAGTCTTGCGGTGGTCGGCGCAATCCGCAACTGTCGCTGGTACGAACGCGGCCTGCTGCACCCCTTCCTTGAATACGACGAACCTGCCGCTTATCTCAACAGCATCGTTGACCCGATGGATGAGCAGGGTTTTGTACATCTTTCGAATCGCCCCGGCCTCGGAGAGGACATCAATTTTGAGTACATAGAAACCCATACCGTCAGCCGAGACTGACCTGCGGGCAGAAAAAAATAATAAACCTCTGACTCTACCCGGAAGGTAAATCATGAACACAGGCACACCCCTCGGGGCGTGGATCCTCGCGCTCCTGCTCACGGTGAGCGGCGGGGCGGTACAGGCGAAAACGCCCCCCGACCAGCTGCTTATCGGCATGAACATGAACAACCTGCTGACGCTCGATCCGGCCGCCATGACCGGCAATGACATCGTCGGCATTGTGGTGAATCTCTATGACCCGCTGATTGAACTGGATCCTCAGGAGCTGACCAACGTCCGTCCGGCGCTGGCGACCTCCTGGGAGGTCAACGATGCCCGGGATCTGATCACATTTCATCTGCGCGACGGCGTGAAATTCCACTCCGGAAATCCGGTCACGGCAGAAGATCTGGTGTGGTCGATGCGCCGGATCCTTCACCTGAATCTGGCGCAGGCATCGGTATGGAAATCTTACGGCTTCACCAAAAAGAATGTCGATGAGATGGTGCGCACGCCGTCGCCGGGTATTGTCGAAATTCAGCTTCCCAAACCCAATGACCCGAAACTGGTGATTTACTCGCTGGCCGCGCTGGGCAGTGTGGTGGCGCTGGACAGTAAAACCGTCAAGGCGCATGAAGTGAATGGCGACTGGGGCAACCGCTGGCTGACGACCAACGAAGCCGGTTCGGGGCCGTTTCGCCTCGACAGCTGGCAGGCAAAAGACGTGCTGAACATGAGCCGCAATCCGCAGTACTGGCGCGGTGAGCCGCGTCTTACCCGCGTAGTGTTCCGCCATTTTCAGGAATCCCAAACTCTGCGCCTGATGATCGAAAAGGGTGATCTGGACATTGCCAATAACATGGCGGTTTCCGACGTCACCGCGTTAAGCCACGATCCGGCGATGACCGTCGACACGGTGAAAAAAGGCACCATTTATTACGTGGCGATGAGCATGAAGGAACCGCACTTTGCCAACCCGAAAGTGCGCGAGGCGGTACGCTATCTGATTGATTATCAGGGTATCGGCAAAGCGCTGATGACCGGTTACGGCATTGTGCATCAGCGTCCGATTCAGGTCGGGATGCCCGCGACGTTGCCGGATCCGGGCTACAGGCTGGATATCCCACGCGCCAAAGCCTTGCTGGCAGAAGCCGGTTACCCGGACGGTTTTGATACCACGCTGCGGGTACTGGCCGATCAGCCCTTCCTCAACATTGCCATTGCCGTCCAGTCCACGCTGATGCAGGCGGGCATTCGCGCAAAAATCGTTACCGGCACCGGGAACCAGATTTACGGCGCAATGCGCGAACGAAAATTCGACATGCTGGTCGGGCGTGGCGGCAGTGGTGTGGAACCCCATCCGCACTCCAGCCTGCGGGCGCTGGTCTATAACCCTGACAACAATGACGCCGCGCGCCTGACCAATTTCCAGGGCTGGCGCACCGGATTTTACGATAAACAGCTGAATACGGATATTGATCAGGCGCTGCTCGAACGCGATCCGGAAAAGCAAAAGCAAGATTACTTCGCGATTCAGGAGCGCTACGACGCGCTGATCCCGGCGCTGGTGCCACTGTCACAGATGGTCGATTCCATCGTGGTGCGTAAGGACGTCAAAAATTATCTGCCGCACCCTTCCGCTACCACTTTCCTGCGTGACGTTTATAAAGATGAAAGTCAGGCAACAGCTCCTTCAGCCGGAGGTAAAGGGTTATGACCACGCAAACGCAAACCTGGCGGTCGGGTATTCCGGCAGGTCGGATCGGCAAACGGCTGGTGCAGGTGGCAGTGACGTTGTTCGGCCTGCTGCTGCTGACGTTTTTCATCGGTCGCGTCATGCCGGTTGATCCGGTACTGGCGATTGTCGGGCCGGATGCCGACCACAGCACCTATCAGCAGGTCTATCACCAGCTGGGCTTCGACAAACCGCTGTGGACGCAGTTTGGCATCTATCTGTCCGGGCTGGCGCACGGTGATTTCGGCAATGCGCTGTTAACCGGTAAACCGGTAACGCAGGACATTCTGCGCGTCTTTCCGGCGACAATGGAGCTGGCGACGCTGGCGATCATTCTCGGCGCGGGCGTCGGCATTCCGCTTGGCGTACTGGCTGCGGCGAAACGTAACAGCGTCGCGGATTATGTGGTGCGCATCATCAGTCTGGCCGGTTATTCCACGCCGATTTTCTGGGTCGGGATGATGGGACTTTTGGTCTTTTACGCCTGGCTCGGATGGGTGGGTGGCGCGGGGCGTCTGGATTTCAGCCTCGACGGACAGGTGACGCGTCACAGCGGTTTTATGCTGATTGATTCGCTGATCGCCGGTAACTGGGAGGTGTTTCGCAACGCACTCAATCACCTGATCTTGCCTGCCTCCTTGCTCGGTTTTCATTCGCTGGCTTACATCAGCCGCATGACCCGCAGCTTTATGCTGGCTCAGCTCTCGCAGGAATTTATTATTACCGCCCGCGTCAAAGGGCTGAGTGAATGGGATGTGCTGTGGAATCATGCGTTTCGCAACATCCTGGTTCAGTTGCTGACCGTGGTCGCGCTGGCCTACGGTTCGCTGCTCGAAGGTGCGGTATTGATTGAAACCGTCTTCTCATGGCCGGGCTTCGGTTCGTATCTCACCAGCAGCCTGATGCTGGGCGACATGAATGCAGTAATGGGCTGCGTGCTGGTGGTCGGCATGATTTTCGTGGTGCTGAATTTGCTCTCTGATCTGCTGTATCAGGTCTTTGACCCGAGGACAAAAGTATGACGATTTCCCTCGATTCTGTGACGCTCAGCGCGGGCGATGAAAAACGTCAGCGCGTGAAACGGGCGTTTGGCCGTATCGCACATTTTCTGTGGCAGATGGCGTGCAATCCGCTGACTGCCATCGGTGGTGCGATTGTGCTGGTGCTGATGATTGTGGCGCTGTTTGCGCCATGGATCGCGCCGTTCCATCCGCTGGTGCAGGATTTAAACAATGCGCTCAGCCCGCCGTCGGCGGCGCACTGGTTCGGCACCGACGAGTTTGGTCGCGACATTTTCAGCCGTCTGGTGTACGGCTCGCGGATCACGCTTTACATCGTGCTGCTGGTGTCGGTGACCGTGGGTCCGCTTGGTTTGCTGCTCGGCGTCACTGCCGGTTATTTCGGCGGCAAAATCGACATGGTGCTGATGCGCGTGACGGATATTTTCATCTCTTTCCCGAGTCTGGTGCTGGCGCTGGCGTTTGTCGCCGCCCTCGGTCCGGGGCTGGAGCACGTGGTAATCGCCATTACACTCACCGCGTGGCCACCGATTGCACGTCTGGCGCGAGCCGAAACCCTCTCGCTGCGTCAGGCCGATTTCATCTCGGCGGTACGTTTGCAGGGCGCCTCTCCGCTGCGTGTGCTGTGGCGTCACATTGTGCCGCTGTGCCTGCCGTCGGTCATCATCCGAATCACCATGAATATGGCGGGCATTATTCTGACTGCCGCCGGTCTTGGCTTCCTTGGCCTCGGTGCGCAGCCGCCGGATCCGGAATGGGGCGCGATGATTTCCAGTGGTCGTACCTACATGATGGAGTGCTGGTGGGTGGCAACGATCCCCGGTCTGGCGATCCTGATTAACAGCCTTGCGTTCAACTTTTTAGGAGATGGCCTGCGTGACATCCTCGATCCCCGAAATGACTGACGCTCCGGCGTTACTCGACGTGCGCGACCTGCACGTCAGCTTTGTGAATGGCCGACAGGTCACGCAGGCAGTGCGCGGCGTGTCCTTTCAGCTCGGGCGGGAAAAACTGGCGATTGTCGGTGAATCCGGTTCGGGAAAATCTACCGTCGGTCGCGCATTGCTTCAGTTGCATCCGGCAAAAGCAAAAATTACCGCCGAAAGAATGCAGTTCGGCGATGTGGATTTGCTGAATGCTACGCCGAAGCAGATGCGTCAGGTGCGCGGAAAACGCATCTCGATGATTATGCAGGATCCGAAATACTCGCTGAATCCGGTGCTGTGCGTCGGCGACCAGATTGCCGAAGCCTGGCGTTCACACCACGCCTGCTCGTATCAGGATGCCAAACGTAAAGTGTTAAACATGCTCGATGTGGTCCGTATTCGCGAACCGGAACGCGTGTACGGCCTGTATCCGCACGAAATTTCGGGCGGGCAGGGGCAGCGCATCATGATCGCCATGATGCTTATTACCGACCCCGAAATGGTCATTGCCGACGAACCGACGTCAGCGCTCGACGTCTCCGTTCGTTTGCAGGTGCTGGCGCTGCTCGACGATCTGGTGAAAACGCGCGGTCTGGGGCTGATTTTTATCAGTCACGACATCAATCTGGTGCGCAGTTTCTGTGACCGCGTACTGGTGATGTACGCTGGCAGGGTAGTGGAGTCCATCGCTGCGACCGAACTGGATAATGCGCAGCACCCGTATACGCGTGGACTGCTGAATGCGCTGCCGGACATGGATAACCGCCGTTATCCGCTGCCGGTGATGCAACGTCAGGCCAGCTGGCTGACCGATTAAGGAGACTGAAATGTCAGTAAAAACCATGATCGACGTTCGCAATCTGAACCTCACGTTTGGTGAGGGGGCGAAAACCACACAGGTGCTGACGGACGTGAACATTGCCGTGCGCGAGGGGGAGATTTTCGGGCTGGTCGGTGAATCCGGTTCGGGCAAAACCACGGTACTGAAATGTCTGGCTGGGTTGTTCACTCACTGGAAGGGCGAGCTGGAAATCGACGGGCAGCAACTCGAGCACAAAATTGGCCGGGACCGCTGCCGTCTGGTGCGAATGGTGTTTCAGGATCCTTACGGTTCGCTGCACCCGCGCCACACGATTGGCGACATTCTGGAAGAGCCGCTGCAAATTCACCGCATCGACCAGCGCGACCGGCGCATCAATTCTATTCTGGAGAAAGTCGGCCTGAACCGCGGTTTTCGCAGCCGTTATCCGCATCAGCTTTCCGGCGGTCAGCGGCAGCGCGTCGCTATCGCCCGCGCGTTGATCCTAAAACCGCGCGTCTTGCTGCTCGATGAACCGACCTCTGCGCTGGATGTTTCAGTGCAGGCGGAAATCCTCAATTTGTTGTTCGATCTTCAAAAAGAGGAAGGGCTGACGTATCTGATGGTGACGCACGATTTGGGCGTTATTGCCCATCTCTGCCAGCGCGTTGCGGTGATGAAGTTTGGAAAAATTCTCGAGACGCTGGAGACGGATGCGCTGCTTCGCGGCGATATTGCGCAGGATTACACTCGCGTGCTGGTAGACGCCAGCCGTGATTACAGTCGGGAAATGGCGGCGAAAGTGATGTTGTAAATATTGTCGATGAGGACTTTGCACCGTTCCGGTCAATGCTTTAGAACGGTGCAGAAAGCATTCGGGTTATTTTTGCAGCGTTGTCTGCGGCTGACGCAGCGCAGTCATTAAGTCAGACATGCAGCGATCAACCAGCATTTCAACGGCATCGCTGCGCGACGTGTCCACCAGCATTGCCAGACGGTCGATTTTGCGCAAAACGGACATACGCAACGAAAGCGATACCGGCTTCTTCTTTTCTTTATCCAGCGAGACGTGGCTGACGGTGTCGCTGCTTTTGTGATCATCGCTGGACTGTAGCGCCTGACTCATCTGGCGTAAGACCTTTTTATCCAGCGTGCCTTGTCCGGTCAGTTGATAAGAATGCGTGGCCTTACTGTACTTAATTTCAGCAGAATAAGTTTCGCGTATTTCCTTTAACGCCCTGGTCAGCGTGGGTTCGGAACAGCCAAGCTCGGTGATGATTCTTGTCGCCGACACCGGTTGGGTGTTACCGAGTAATTGCGCCAGTCGGAAAATACGTGCTTGTTTTGTGCTGAGTTGCATGGTTAGTCAGTGCCTGTCGTCGTTTAATGGGCGATGGTGCATGGAAAATTCGGGTTATCTTCATGTGTTTCCCTTCTTACTACCTTTCCATGGCGCCTGCAGGGCCGAAAATCCTAGCAGGGGTTTCCTCAACATCAGGTAAATCAACCTGTGAGAAAATGCTTAATTCAGGTGGTTGGCCGTGAAAAACCGGACGCCATCCTGCGTTTCTTCCTGCGCAATGCCGTAAATTTGCGCCTGTTCGAGCACGCGTGCTGCCCAGCGGCGATGGGTCGCAGGTTCGCACATCGCGCCCTGAGATTTAAAGACCGCCTGACTGGAGTTCAGAATGCGCAGCGCATCGGCGTGATCGGCAGACGTGACCATCAGCGCACGTTCGATTTTGGCGATCTGATTCGGATGGATAGCCGTTTTGCCTACCAGCCCGTGCGCCATATCCAGCGCCAGCTCTTTTTCCATCACGTCGTGATCGTCAATGTGCTCACACACCGGTGAGGTCAGCGCGAAATCACGCGAGCCAAACACCGCGACCAGCATTTTAATCACGTAACCCATCGGGCTGTCATAAAGCGTGAGATTGCGCGGGCGGCGCAGCGAAATCACGTTCATCAGATCGTTACCGCCAATACGCAGCGCGATAATACGTGAATGGCACGGATGCTCCAGCAGCGCCGTCGCGAGCTTGCGCATTTGCATCACGTCAAACACATCTTCGGTTTCCAGCGTCGGCATCATGCACAGGTGCGTGTCTTTCATGATGTCCCACCAGACCGGCAGCGATTCCAGCGTGAACTTCGGTAATACCAACCCGTCAGCAGGGGTGAGATCTTCCGTTTCGGTGAGGAATTTACCCATCTCGGGGTCACGCGGACGGATAAATACCAGCGGCCAGTCTGCACCCAGACCGGCGTCCTTCGCGGATTTCAGCGCGACCAGAATTTGTCGGAGATTTTGCAGCGCCGCAGGAACGTCGGCATCGCTGACCGCATCTTCCAGACAGATAACGATGGAACGCAGCCCGTCGATTTGATTGTTCAGAATGCTGCCCGCAATATCGTTACGGGTGGCGGGCATGTAAAGCGTAGCGCCCAGCCGGTAGGGAGATAGTCTCTTTGTCATCAGTGAACCTTTTTGATAATGGTGACGGCGCGGTACTGGCCGATGCGGTCACCGACTTCAGTGATGGTGATGTTTTTTTCACGTGCCAGATAGACCAGCAGCGCGACGTCCGGATCGTTGACGGATCGCACCAGAACGTGCTCCGGCACCCGGCGAAGCACGGCGCGCGTGGCCTCAGCGATGCCCGGCTTAATCCGGTTGATGCTCGAAATGTCGTATTCGGCCGCCAGCGAAGCAATCACCCGTTCGCTCTGCGTTTTCAGATGTACGTAATTTTCCGGTAACCATGGGCTGGCAGGAATGGCATCGAGATCCAACGCGTTACGGCAGTCGGCCACGGTATCGACCAGCAGGCGGCTGCACTCAAATTCACTCAGGTGATCGCACTTCACGCAGCCATGCAGCCCCACGGATGACCAAATCGAGCGGGAAATGAGCCCGGAAACCGGTGCGCCCATGATGCCAAACGGGATAAGCCAGTCGTCGTCACTGGCGGAAAGCCAGGACACGCCGCACGGGTCGGCCAGCACCACCAGACGCGGATCTTGCGGATAGCCGCTACGCGAGGCGAGCGAGCGGCGCAGTTCGCCGGTGATCGCCCCTTTGCCGGTCCAGCCATCGACAAATACGATGCCTTCGGTACCGTGTTGCGTTTCAATCCAGTCCATCGCTGTTTCGTCGATGCCACGATCGCGGATTATGCTCACGCCGTAATGGTGAGACTGTTTGCCCATCGCCCGCAGTGTTTGCTGCAACATCACGCCCAGCGGCACACCAGCGCGTACCAGACTGACCAGCACCACCGGCGTATCGCCAAAGCGGGCGGCCAGCGCTTTCGCCAGCATCACCACTTCTTTCGCCAGGCGGACCGCGCCCTGATCCAGCGCGCGGGAAAATAAGTCCAGATGCCACGCGGTTGGCTCGGGTTCCTGACTCAGCATCTCGGAATAGTGCTTTTCACCGGACTGAATCAGCTGTTCTTTTTGCTCAACCGGTGTCATTTCCATTTCTACCGGCGTTAAGAGAAAGTGTACGTCTTCTGGCAGGTACGAGCCGGAAAATGGCGTAAATGGCTGCATATTATTTCTCCCCGGCGGAGTGATGACTTTCTGCGAAAATTTTCTGATTAATTTCCTCAGCGAACTGACTCTGTTGTGGCATGCCAAACCAGTTACACAGTTTCATAAAGCGGTGATCGCTCAGGCTGTCGCCGAGCCCGATGACCGGGAACACGCCGCGTTCTGCCCGCAATTTTTTCAGCAGGAACTGCGTCGCCAGGCCTTTTTCGACCGGTGCTGGCAACCACGCAATGTTGTTGCTGTTGCGGTGAATGTAAAAACCTTCCGTAGAGAATGTGGCTTCGATCTCTTTTCCGATGGTATACAGCTCTTCGAGGCGGGTGCTGTCGGTGTGCTTCATCACCAGATACACCGGCGTGTCGCCATATTCGTAATTAATGCGCGCCCAGCCGCTGATATTGCGCTTAGCCATCAGTTCGGTGATGCCCTGCTGCATTGAGAGCAGGCGCTCACGATACGCCGCCAGACTTTCCAGCATATGTGCTTTCCACTCTTCATCCGGCTCGCCCTGCGGGGTGAGGATCACCGCGCCGTGTGTGGCAATCGCCCATGAGCTGAACGGAATGGTCACGCGGCTGATTTCTTCTGTGCCGCGTGCGGTAACCGGAATAAAATCAGCATGTTCGAGCAGCCAGTCCACCAGCATGGATTGTTCTTCGGTCATGAAACTGCGCGCGGACATTGAACGATCCAGCGCGCCCGGACGGAACGGCTCCAGCGCCAGTTCATCGACCATCTTACGGCGCGTCTGAAACAGCGTATCGTCCAGATCGGAAAAAACGACCGGCTTATTCATTAATAGTCACCTTCATAAACCACTACCTCAACGGTATTCGCCACGCTTTTCAGGGCATCAAGCAGGGAGGTGTCGACGCTGTCGGCGGGCGTTTCCACGCACAGCAATATGCGGTCGAAGCGCTGATGCGCAACGTTGTACACAAAGTTTGGAATGCCAAGCCCGTAGTTGTCCGTAAAGGCAATGGCGGATTGAATGGCATAGCCGGTGGAAATCGGCGAACGTGTGGTGCAGCTGAACTTCACGTCAGCGCCAAGTTTTTCGAGGCGTTCTGCCAGCAGCAGTGGCTCCCAGACAAATTCACCCGAGCCTAAAACAAGCACTTTTTCGCCAGCGGCAGCGGTGATGGTTTTACCCAGGTCGCGCGCCGAAGCGTGCATGCCGAGACGTCCCCAGCTCTGTTTACCCGTGATGGCAACGCTGCCGGTTGCGGTGACGTTCACTGCGGGCATGACCGGAACCGGCGCATCCGGTTTGCTTTCCCAGTGCCAGTCGCCTTGCACCAGAGAAACCGGCGTCACCGGCAGAGGGCAATTGGCCTCAATCGCGTTGCCGCTCCAGTCGGTCAGCGTGACGGTCACCACGCGCTCAAGCTGCGAAAGCCCGGCGTCAGCACGCAAAGCTTCCAGCAGATTGATAAAGGTATTGCCGGTGGTGGCTTCGTCATCGATCAGCACCAGACTTTTTGCATCCCGCACGCGGGCGCGAAGGACCGGATCCGCCGGGTGATAGAGCAGATGATCTGTCGCGTGGCTGTGATTTTCTTTAAATTCACACAGCAGATCGCCTGCCACCGGATGGCGGGTTGACGTCATATACACAGAATTTTTATAACGGCTTAAGGCTTCATCATAGACGCCAGCACCCAATCCTACCGCCGTTTCCGCCAGGCCGACAAACAACACAGGCTCGGGTAAATCCGACGGAATTTGCAGGGCGAGCTGACGATAGGCAGAGCGCATCACGGAGGGGGCGATCGGAATATGCCGCCCGAGCACTTTGCTGACGAATAAAAACGCGCGCTTAGGATTGCGGCGCTCGGCGATATCAAATAAAGCCTCCAGCGAATGCTGTCCGCCGGTCGGGGTCACGGTCAGCGTACCACCGGAAAGCTCACGGCGATAAACAGCGTTGGGGATAATCATGCGTTTCCTTGTCCTGAAGACAGGTTGTCGAGCGTGGTGTTATAAGGGATCACGTCTGTCATTGACCGTACTACGGCCTGTGAGAAATTCCCGGTTGCCGCGCTCATGGCCTGAGCTTCTGACATCAGACCGAGCTTACGGGCGGCAAAAAGGCCGGGAAGATTGACGCCGCTGTGGCGGGTATAACCGATGCCGCCGCTGGGGCGCATATTAATTTCCAGCAAGACCGGCTCCCCATGATCGTTATTGCGGGTTTGCACATTCACCAGCCCGTCGGCCTGCATCACTTCGGCGCACATTTTGCCGAGTTCATATGCCGGGCCAGACTGTTCGAGATATTGCAGCGCCCCTTCTTTACGACGGGCGACGGCCGCGATGACTTTTCCGCGCTCCACCAGCATATCGACAGAGTATTCCGGACCGGGCAAATAAGGCATTAACACCAGCGGTTCAAAAGTTTCCATCTGTTCGACTGCATGCAGATACATATCCGGGCGCACTTTGCGGCTGTCCGGATGTGTAAAAGCCGCCATGTGGCTGACGTTGTCATCAAATCGCCAGAATCCCATGCCATAAATACCGACAACGGGTTTCACGCACAGCATGGTGGTGCCGGAAAGCGATTCAGCGCTGGTGTTGTTGGCAAGATGCGCCCGTAATTCCTCGGCTGACTCGATGCGGATCGAGGGCACAACCGGCAGGCCGTGTTGTTGCATGGCGCTGGCGAAATTCACTTTATCGTCGGCCAGTTCAAACATGGCGTTGCTGACCGCGCCGGTGGTGAGCGTGACGCCAGAGGCGACAATTTCGGCGCGATGCGTTTCAAACCACTGGCAGTTGCGGCCAGTATGAATGGCGTTCACGCCGTACTGAGTGACGGTTGAGGTAATAAATGCCAGACGGTCTTCGTCCTCTGGCGGCTCGATAAGTGCGATGTCGGCCAGAGAAAGAATTTCATTTCTGTGATGGCGATGAGAGGCAATGACGGTGACATCTTTATTTTCGAATTTAAAAAAGTCTTTGATGCCTAAAATAATGTCGCGCTGTGACGACAGACCTTCCATTAACCAAATTACGTGACTCATCGGTGTATATATTCCAGAAATGAAGTGGGGAAGAAGAATTCTCTGAGAGTCTATGTAGGGATTTTGAACATGTCAATCATAACATGATTCATATGGTTGTGCTGAGAATTTGTGGTTTTTCCTCAGAATATTGTTATCGGCTAACGTCAAAAAACGTAAATTATCCAAAAATAGATAAATTATATCAATGAGTTGAATTTTAATGGCAAATTAGGAGTAAATTGAGGCTTGTGCAACTACTTCGTCATGATATGATTTTTCAGTACATGGAATTCTGATTCAAAAAAAATAATGATTTAACCTATCTCTGAAGGAATATCTAATGGTTTCATTAAGCAAGAACCAAACTGTTTCACTCAGCAAACAAACGTCTTCGTTAAATCAACTGCAGTTCGGGTTGGGTTGGGATCCTTTAAAAAAGAAAAAAGGATTCCTGGGTGGTCTTTTAGGTGGCGGCGGTAACGATTCAATTGATTTAGACGCAGGATGCGTGCTGTTAGACCGCGCAGGCCAGACCATCGATACCATCTGGTTCCGCAAACTGAAATCAAGCTGCGGCTCCGTTGTCCATTTGGGCGACAACCTGACCGGTGAAGGCGATGGCGATGATGAAGTGATCACCGTTGACCTGACTCGCCTGCCTGCGCAGGTGGAATATCTGGCGTTCACCGTGAACAGCTTCCGCGGTCAGACTTTCAACGAAGTCGACAACGCATTTTGCCGCGTGGTGGATCAATCCCGTAAAGAACTCGCCCGTTATCAACTGACGGAGCAGGGCTCGCATACCGGCATTATTATTGCGTCGCTTTCGCGCAACAACGGCGAATGGGATTTCACCGCGCACGGTAAAGCATCCACCGGCCGCACCATTGATGACATGCATTCCGATATCGTGGCTACGGTGGTGCGCTAATGACTATGACGCCGGGAGGCAATGCCTCCATTCCTTCACAGGTTCTGACGGTGCGCGTGCTTTCTGGCGTCCCGGTCGATGCATCTTCCTTCAGACTTTATGCCACAGGCAAAGTGAAGGGCGATCCTGACATGGTGTTTTACGGCCAACCCGTCAATGACGATGCGTCCGTAAAACTTACCGGTGCAGGCACCGATACTGCGTTTACCGTGGACATTAATCGCCTGCGTCCTGACGTCGAAAAGCTCGCTTTCACGGCCACCTGCGACGGCAACATGACGCTTTCCGGCCTGAAACGTCTGACGATTCAGGTTGAGCACAACGGCAGCGTGCTGCTGACCGGCGATGTCGATGTTAACGGTCGTCAGGAAGCTGCGCTGATTCTGGGTGAAATCTACCGCCGCAATGCAGAATGGAAATTCCGCTTCATTGCGCAGGGATTTAACGGCGGCCTGAAACCGCTGGCCGAGCATTTTGGTGTGGATATTTCAGATGCACCCGCTCCGGCACCCACACCCGCTCCAGCCCCGACGCCTGCGCCTGCTAAAATTAGCCTGAGCAAAGTGTCACTGACCAAAGAAAAACCGACCATCAGTCTGGCGAAGCGGGATAACTTTGGCGAAATCAAAATTAACCTCAACTGGAATCAGGAAAGCAACACCGGTTCCGGCGGGGGCATGTTCGGCGGTATGTTCAACAAATCCAAAGGCATTGACCTCGATTTAGGGGCATTTGTTGAATTGCAGGACGGCACCAAAGGCGTCATCCAGGCGCTCGGTAACACGTTTGGTCGCCTGAACGCCGAGCCTTTCGTTCAGTTGCAGGGCGATGATCGTACCGGTCAGGTTCGCGACGGCGAGTGGTTGCACATCAATGGTCGCGAGTGGAAGAAAATTCGCGAAGTCCTGATTTACGCGTTCATCTACGAAGGCGTGGCGAGCTGGGATAAAACCGACGGTGTGGTCACGATGCACATTCCTGAACAACCGCCGATTGAAACGCGCTTAACCGAAGGATCGAACCGCCACAATATGTGTGCGATCGCCCGTCTGGTAAACGAAAACGGGACGATCAAAGTAGAGCGTCTGAACCAGTTTTACAGCGGCCATAAGGATATGGATAACGCACTTGGCTGGGGCTTTCGCTGGTCAGCTGGCTCCAAATAGTAGCGTTACTCAACATAATTTTAATAATCCGAGGGCAGAAAAAATGAGTTTCTTCGACAAAGTGAAAGGCGCATTCAACAGTGGTCGTGACGAGCTGACCAAACAGGTTGGCCGTTTCAAAAACAAAAAATTCATGCAGGGTACGGTTGCCGTGTGCGCACGCATCGCCGTCTCCAGCAATGGCGTGAGCTCTGAAGAAAAGCAAAAGATGATCGGCTTCCTTCAGGCCTCTCCTGAACTGAAAGTATTCGAAACCAAAGAAGTGATCGCGTTCTTTAATGAACTGGTGACCAGCTTCAGCTTCGATTACGAAATCGGTAAAGGCGAAACCATGAAATATATTCTGGCGCTGAAAAGCCAGCCAGAAGCCGCACAGCTGGCGGTTCGCGTCGGTATCGCCGTGGCGAAAAGCGACGGTGACTTCGATCAGGACGAACAAACTGCAGTCCGCGAAATTGCTCTGGCATTAGGTTTCACCCCGGCCGAATTCGGTCTTTAATTTTAACACTCTGGCTTAAGGGCTATTTATGGTATCCACGCATATCGGTTTCCCGGCTGAAACCGTCACGGTATTTGTTGTTCTGGCACTCGGTGCGATCTTCATCGACCTGTTCATGCATCGTCATGACAAGCCGATTTCGCTGAAAAGTGCTGCGCTCTGGACGGTCTTCTGGATCGTCGTGGCGATGGCATTTGCCGGTTTCCTCTATATTCATCACGGCTCTGAAGTGGCCAGCCTGTTTATCACCGGTTATGCGCTGGAGAAAGTCCTGTCGGTTGATAACCTGTTTGTCATGATGGCTATCTTCTCGTGGTTTGCCGTACCGGATAACCTGCGTCACCGCGTTCTTTACTGGGGCGTGATCGGGGCAATTGTCTTCCGCGGTATTTTTGTGGCCATCGGTGCGAGCCTGCTTACACTGGGTCCGTGGGTCGAGATTGTCTTTGCGGTCGTCGTATTGTGGACGGCAGTGATGATGCTCAAAAGCGGCGGGGATGATGACGAGATCGAAGATTATTCTCAGCACATCGCATATCGTATGGTGAAACGCTTCTTCCCCATCTGGCCAAAACTGAAAGGACATGCCTTCCTGTTAAGCCAGAAGGAAGTTGACGCGGAACTCGCGAAACCTGAGAACAAAGACATTAAAGTCGGTCGCGTAGGGAAAGCTGCGCTGTACGCAACACCGCTGATGCTATGTCTGGCCGTGGTGGAGTTGTCTGACGTCATGTTCGCATTTGACTCCGTTCCTGCGGTTATCGCCGTAAGCCGTGAACCGCTGATCGTTTACAGCGCCATGATGTTCGCCATCCTTGGTCTGCGTACGATGTACTTCGTACTGGAAGCGCTGAAACAGTACCTGGCGCACCTTGAGAAAGCGGTTATCGTGCTGCTGTTCTTCATCGGTGTGAAACTGGGTCTTAACGCAACTGACCATCTGTGGCATCACGGTTACAATATTTCTGCTAACGCAAGTCTGTTTGTTGTTCTGGGCGTGCTGGCTGTGGGTATCATCGTCAGCGTATTGTTCCCTGGAAAATCTGATGCAGAGGAAGGCAAGCAGGGCTAAGCCCTTGCCTTCCCGCTTGAAAATTAACGTTAACTATAGAGGCTATTATTATGGGCGTTTCACTCTCTAAAGGCGGTAATGTTTCTTTAAGCAAAGAAGCACCAACAATGAAAAATGTGCTGATCGGTTTGGGGTGGGATGCCCGCTCAACTGACGGCCAGGATTTCGACCTGGATGCTTCTGCCTTCCTGCTGACCAGCGCAGGTAAAGTGCGCGGTGACGCAGACTTCATCTTCTACAACAACCTGAAATCTACCGACGGTTCCGTCCTGCACACCGGCGACAACCGTACCGGTGAAGGCGATGGCGATGATGAAGCACTGAAAATCAAACTGGATCAGATCCCTGCTGAAGTCGATAAGATCGTCTTCGTGGTGACCATCCATGATGCGACAGTACGTCGTCAAAGTTTCGGCCAGGTTTCTGGCGCATTCATCCGTTTGGTGAATGACGACAACCACCAGGAAGTGGCGCGTTACGATCTGACCGAAGATGCCTCAACCGAAACAGCGATGCTGTTTGGTGAGCTGTATCGTCATAACACCGAGTGGAAATTCCGCGCGGTGGGTCAGGGTTATGCGGGCGGTTTGAGCTCTGTGTGTGCACAGTACGGCATCAACGCTTCGTAATTAAGCAAGTTTTATGCAACCCGGCAGGTGGCATTGTGCTACCTGCTGTAATGAACATAACGTATTACAGGAGTTTTAAATGGCAGTTTCTCTGATTAAAGGCGGCAACGTATCCTTAACTAAAGAAGCCCCAACCATGAATGTGGCCATGGTCGGTCTCGGCTGGGATGCACGCGTAACAGACGGCGCAGAGTTTGATCTCGACGCCTCAGTGTTCATGGTCGGTGATGACGGTAAAGTCATTTCTGATGCGAGCTTCATCTTCTTCAACAACAAAACCAGCACCTGCGGTTCCGTGACTCACATGGGTGACAACCGTACCGGCGCAGGTGACGGCGATGATGAACAGGTCAAAATCGATCTGTCCAAAATCCCAGCTGAAGTAAAAAAACTGGTCTTCGCCGTAACGATTTACGATGCAGAAGCACGTAAACAAAACTTCGGTATGGTCAGCAACAGCTTCATGCGTGTATTCAACAACGATAACGGTACCGAAATTGCCCGTTTCGACTTGTCTGAAGATGCGTCCACCGAAACGGCGATGGTGTTTGGTGAGTTGTATCGCAACAATTCAGAATGGAAATTCAAAGCCGTCGGTCAGGGCTTTGCTGGCGGCCTGTCCGCACTGGCATCTCAGCATGGCGTGAACATCTAAATCGCGCGTAAGTCTGACAGCCCCGCTGGTTATACCGCGGGGCTTTTTTGTATTTATGAGGAATGCAGCCTGCGGGCACAGTTATTCTCAAATACACAGGATGGTCAAAATGGAATTGCAATCCGGACAAAACATTGCCCTGACACAGAACCTACTACGCATCACCGTTTCTTATCCCAAGGCAGCAACTTTCGGCAGTGATGTCGATGCTTCCGCCTTCATGCTCACAGCACATAACAAAGTCAGAGGAGATGACGATTTCATCTTCTTCAACCAGCCCGCCGCTCCAAATGGCAGCCTGAGTCTGACGACATCCGGAGAGCGCAGCCTGTTTTCTCTGGATCTGAGTAAGATCGATGCCGACATCACAAAGATTGCGATTACGCTGGTCATCGATGGCCCGGAGTCCATTTCCGGTTTGCAGCAGATCCAGTTAAATGTCGAAGGCGTTGCCGTTTTCAATGTCCCGCTCGCCGATCGCAGCGAAAAAGCGCTCATCCTCGGCGAAGTGTATCGCCATAACAGCGGCTGGAAGTTAAGAGCGACAGGACAAGGTTTCAATGGCGGTCTTGAGCCGCTGGCTGTCAACTTTGGTGTCGATGTTTCGTCTCCCTCGCCGGTTCCTGCGCCAGTCATCACTACGGTCAGCCTTGAAAAACGTATTCAGGAAAAAGCGCCGCGTCTCATCAGCCTGGCGAAAACGGCCACCGTCTGTTTGACCAAACACAATCTTCAGTCAGCCAGGGCGAAAGTGGTCTTTGTAGTGGGGGCCTCAGGTTCCCTGGCGGACGCATTCACGAACGGCAATGTTCAGGCGATGCTTGAACGCGCAGCTGTCTTGGCGATGCAGTTAGAGGGTGTGGATAATATGGAGATGTGGGGATTTGCGAATAAGCATCGTAAGTATCCGAATGTGACATTGGATAATCTTGAAGGGTATGTGGCAGGCATCCGCAATTCTGACAGAATTGATGAGTCAGAAGTCCTACCTGGACTGGGATACAGTAATAATGAACCCCCTATACTCGAAGAGATTATCAAGACTTTTGAGCACTGTGATTTACCTGTCTACGTGGTGTTTATTACAGAAGGCAATATCAGCAGAACCCGTGCGATCAAGGATGCGATATCTCGCTCGTCTCATTATCCGATCTTCTGGAAGTTTGTCGGTCTCGGCGGCCGAGATTATGGAATACTCGCGGAGTTAGAGAGCCTTACTGATCGTCGTATCAATAACAGCCACTTCTTTGCTGTCGATGACTTCTCCACCCTGAGTGATGAACGGCTTTATGATCTGCTGTTGGAGGCGTTCAAAGACTGGACTCAGGCGGCGAAGCAGGAACGTATTTTGCGCTAAACGCTATGCGTCCGCAAAAGGGGGCTTTTGCATTAAAGGAAATTTTTTCTGGGGAACCAACATATTCTTGCCGCTTAGCCATTCAAACCCGCTTTTGCGGGTTTTGTGTTTTCAGTTTATTTTGTTTTAACTTTTCTCGATTATTCCACTGTTCTGGATGGAAAAAATTAAATAAGACTGAGTGGTGTTTATGATTGATTGCACTCATTTCCTTTGCGGTTATCAGCAGGCATAACAAATTCTTTTCAAGAAATTTAAAACGTATAACCTAACCCTACACGAAAACGCGTCTGACGCTCATCTGTGGTGCTTCGCACTGAAACATTGCCGACTTCCACAAAGGGCGACCACGCACCAATAAGATAAGCGGTTCTGAAGTTGTATTCATAATTATATTTGCTGTTGTTGTAGAGATCATACTTATCGGCTTTTTTATAGATCCCTTCCAGTGTCCAGTCGAAACTATTCCATTTATAGCCCGCCCAGACATCCATACGATTCACCGTATCATCATTGCGCGAGTCCGAAGAGCGGCGGGTGTACTCAAACCGGTAACGGGCGCCCAGCCACCATGCCTGATTAATCGTCCAGGTCGTGCGTAAATAAGGTTTATAAGTGGAATAACCGCTCCCGGTTTCCAGTACAAATCCTGGCTGCCAGGCCACTGCGCCACGGTTAAACTGGTAATTGACCGTGTATTCATTTCCCTGAACCTCAAGGTCATTAAAGGCTTTATTGGTATCATCACCGCCTGATTTAGAAATCGCTTCGACAGCAAACCCGAAGCCGTTACTAAAGCGATTGGAGATATAAACACGGTCATAATTTGCTTTACTGTCATCAAGATATTCATGACGCACATCCATATAGACGGCATGCGCATTTGAACCTGCCAGAGATAATAAAACCAGAAGATATTTTTTCATGATAAACCCGTTTTAATAATTATAAACAAAGGTTGATTAAATGGGCTGGGCACGAAAGTATCCTTATTGAAAAGGCGTTTCAATAATTTAATTTTGTTTTTATATAAAATTGAATGTTCGTCACAAGTGCACGAAATTTAAAAATATGAGTGATAATATTAGGGTTTTATAAATATTATGAAAATGTGAAATAAGAAAGGGCAGTCTTCATTTGACTGCCACTTTATGAATAGAGTTGTCACTATTATAAAGGTATTTAAATAATAATTGAGGGCTGTAAGGAGAGACTCTTTGGGAAAGCACCGCAATGAGAAGGCGATGAATTTCGCCTTCTCATCAATTCAATGCATGTCACTTACTCTGCAATTGCTTAATCCGCGCGATCGGTGGATTTCGTTTTGCCCACGAACCGTGGAAGTGACGCCAGTAGGGTTCCTGTGCGGCAGCCAGCATTTCGTAGTCGCCACGGGTGTCGCCCCATGCGCGTAAGTGGTAGGAGGAAAGCGGGCCGTACTCGGCTTCCAGACGCTCAACCTTCTGACCGCAGCGGCAGTTGTGGCCGCTGATGCGCCCAGTCAACACGCCATCTTTTACTTCCAGATTGGTGCCGATAAGCCGGATACCCAAACGCTCAGCAAAAGGTTTGAGCACCATCGCCGGGGAGGCTGAGCAGATCGTGACGATTGCACCTGAGTTGACCTGTGTGGCGACGGCGATCAGGCCTGAAGGGCGCATCAGGCGCGTCCAGTAACGTTCGCAAAACTCAGCAGCTTTCTCTTCAATCCATTTGGCATCAACGCCGGTCATAAAAGTGTGGATCAGCACTTCCTTCAGCTCATCGCGGGTCAGCCGACGGCCAACGCATTTCAGCGTAGGCAAAGCTAAACGCACCATACGACGCGCGAAGACGCGTTTACCAAAGGCAAAACGCAGGAAGGGCACGAAGCTGTCGTGTTTTGTCAGCGTGCCGTCGAAATCAAAAACGGACAGGGAATTGCCAACGTTTATTACATCATTAACCATCGTTCAATACGCTCCTTCGGTTGTTCCCGGGGAAAATGCGGGACAACGTAACTCGTTTATAGCAGTAGTGTAATCGCTTTGCGCCTGTTGATCATTGTTGTGTGCTGCTGTGTGGGAGGAGGAACAAAAAAAAGCCCGCCGATTTGCATCAGCGGGCGGTTTTTTTACGACTTATTTGAAGCAGATACTTACTTCTCGTCAGGCAGGGCGTAGGCGATCACATAGTCGCCACGCTCAGGAGACTGACGTGCGCCGCCGGCGCTGATGATAATGTACTGTTTACCGGTTTTCGGTGAAACGTAGCTCATCGGGCCAGACTGACTGCCGACCGGCAGACGAGATTTCCAGATCTCTTTACCGTTAGCGGTATCGAACGCGCGCAGATAGAAATCCTGCGTACCGGCGAAGAACAACAGGCCGGATTGCGTTGACAGGCTCGCGCCCAGCGTTGGCATACCTACTTCCATTGGCATACGCATTTTGATGCCCAGCGGGCCGGTGTCTTTCACCGTACCGACCGGCACCTGCCAGACAATTTTGCCGGTTTTCAGGTTAACCGCAGACATCGTACCGAACGGAGGTTTCTGGCAAGGAATGCCCAGCGGAGACAGGAAACGCTCACGCACTGCGCCGAACGGCGTACCGTCCATTGGCACCATGCCCATTTCGATACCGCTTGCGCCAGTTGGCACTTTGGCACGCGGAACCATGTAGTTCGCCAAACCCAGACGCATGTCGTTGACGAACATCAGGGCGTTGTTAGGATCAACCGACACGCTGCCCCAGTTCATACCGCCGAGCGATCCTGGGAATTGCAGGGAACGATCGAGGCCCGGAGGCGTATACACACCTTCATGGCGCATCCCTTTGAACTCGATGCGGCAAAGCAGCTGGTCCATCGGTGTGGCACCCCACATATCAGATTCTTTCAGGGTCTGGTTGCCGATGTTCGGCATCCCGACGGAGAAAGGCTGCGTTTTGGAGTAGCGTTCACCAGGAACATTGCCATGCGGCACTTCGCGGTTTTCAACTTTCGCGACCGGCTCACCGGTTTCGCGGTTCAGCATGAAGATCATGCCCTGTTTGGAGGTCTGCACCAGTACCGGCGTGCTGCCACCTTTGTCATTCGGCAGGTCGTACAGCAGTGGCTGTGACGGCAGGTCGAAATCCCACAGATCGTGATGCGTAGTCTGGAAAGTCCAGCGGACTTTACCCGTTGCCACGTCCACTGCGACGATGGAAGAGCTGTATTTATCGTCCAGCTCGGTGCGGGTGCCACCGAAGAAGTCCGGCGTTGCGTTGCCGGTAGGCATGTAGATCAGACCCAGTTTTGGGTCATACGACATGGCAGACCAGACGTTCGGTGTACCACGGGTGTAAGTCTGACCTTCCGGTGGCAGTTTGGTGATGTTCGGATTACCCGGATCCCATGCCCAGACCAGTGCGCCGGTGTGGACGTCGAATGCACGTACCACGCCCGGAGGTTCGCCGGTGGAGAAGTTATCCGCCACACGACCGCCGACCACGACGACGTTACCGGCAACCAGCGGCGTAGACGTCTGCTGGTAGTAGCCCGGTTTGACTTCGCCCATGCCGACTTTCAGGTCAACCACGCCGTTATCACCGAAATCAGCGCAAGGCTTGCCGGTGTCGGCGTTGATGGCGATCAGGCGCGCATCGATGGTTGGCAGGAACAGACGACGTTCACAGGTCGCGCTGACTGTACCCCCGGTTGCAGCCGGTGAATGTGGTACGCCAGGGTGAGTGGCGGACGTTGCTTCTGCCACCGCGGTGGACGCGTCAGGCGTGGCAGCCGCATCCGCAACAGGCTGTGCGGCTGGCGCAGCAGAGGCGGAGGTGTTCTCGTAATAGCCCAGACCACGGCACCGCTGCCAGTTCGGCGCGGTGGAGTTGGAATCATAGGACCACAGTTTTTTACCGTCATCGACCGACAGCGCCAGTACTTTGCTGTACGCGGTACAAACGAACAGTTTATCGCCTACCTGGAGCGGTGTGTTCTGGTCTTCAGCGCCGGAGCCGTTGCTCTGTGGGATATCGCCAGTATGGGCAATCCACGCGACCTGAAGTTTGTCGATGTTGGTTTTATTGATTTGATCCAGTGCAGCGAAACGGTCACCGGCGGTGGTGTTACCCCAGCTTTCCCAGTTTTTCTGTTCTGCACCCGGCGCGACCGGTTTTACCGGTGCCTGATCGTTGTCGGCGCTGATGATTGGCGTCGGCACGAAGGTGTTACCGAAAGCGGCAATCAGCGCAACGGCCAGCACGGCTGCCAGCGAGAAGCTTGGGCCTTTACGGGCGACCAGCCCCGCGCGTGTTTTCAGCAGCGGATATGCCAGCGCGGTCAGGAAGGCCAGAACGCCGAAGGTGAACAGGCGGGAGAAGAGCGGCCAGAATGCCAGACCTGCATCCCAGACGGCCCAGATAATTGAAAGCACGAAGGCCACGGCGTAAAGCCAGGCACCCGAAGGCTTGCCCTTGAAGATCAGAACGGCTGACACGATCAGCGCCAGACCCATCAGCAGGAAGTAAAGGCTTCCTCCCAACGTGGCCAGATACGCGCCGCCGATGCCCAGCGTCAGACCAATGACGACCATCAGCGCGCTCAGTAGCCAGAGGAGCCAGGTCCATTTACTCTTAATAGTTGGCATGATTTATCTCACTGCACATGTGTTATAGAAATAGATAGTAGGAAAGATGGGTAAAAGAAAGCTGCGCTGAAAAGGGGTACATCTGATGACCTTTCGCTACCAAATGAACCAGACAGAACAATTTCGCGCAAATAGTAATACTTCTCAACGTGGTTGTGAATGTGTAACGGAGAGTTTGAATTTCGGTAAAGAAATAGTGCGAGAATTAGGATGGAAGGGTCGTGTTTGTATGTTGCTGATTTTAATGTGTAATTATTTATTACATATGCAAATAACAAATGTTTAGTAAGTTAAGTATTCGTTTTTGGTCTATGTAACAGCACGAACGGTGCCGGTTTTTCTGCCACAAAAAGGGATTTGTGACAGATTTCTCACATTTTTCACTGCCGGTGTGAACCCGTTGGTGAGTTTATGGCGCGGTAAAGTTACAAATAACCTTCAATCAGCATCTTCATTTCCAACGTGATTTGTTCCACCAGACGACTTTTGGGGATCTGCGGCGGGAAAACGGCGAGATAGGCAATGCTGATGTCCGGCGTGAAAGGCTTGATCACCAGATCGCTTTTGTGGCTGCGTGCTGTAATGAAATCCACAACGCCGACCCCAAGATTATTCCCCGCCATGATGCAGCAGTTATTCAGCGATGTTTCGATAGGATTGTTCATATAGAGATCCTGACGGCTCATCACATGGTCCAGTTGCTCACGCAGCGGCGTCTTGCGGCCGGGAATGATAGGGCGGTAGTGGGTGAGGTCGGCCGCCGTCACCACGTCCTTTTTGGCCAGCGGATGGCGCGGCGACATTACCGCTACCGCATTCGCCCGTGCCAGCATTTCTGCTTCCAGCCCTTTCACATCTGGCTTGCCGAAAATAAACCCGACGTCGTACTGATTGCTGGTGACCACATCAGTGATGTGCGTGGTACTTTCGATATCCAGAAAAAGAGAGATATCGTCGATGGTTTCAATCAGCGGCGGCAAAATGTGTTCGACGCACAGCGCAGACAACGCAGCAACCGTACCGATCCGCAGCACACTGCCTTTGGAATGACGGATCTCTTCCGCAATGCGTGAAATATGTTCAAGCCCGAGGTACAAACGCTCCACCTCGCGGTACAGCTTAATGGCGTCGTCACGCGGGATAAGCCCGCGGCCATCACGGTCAAACAGCTTCAGATCGACGGCATATTCAAAGTCACGGATAAGCCTGCTGACCGCGGGCTGAGTGATATTCATCATATTGGCTGCTGCTGTAATGCTACCGGTGAGGATCACCTTGTGAAAAGCTTCAACCTGTCGGGGATTAATTTTCGTCATATGTCCTCATGATCCATAACATTTGTTTATGGATGTAACACAAAATACAATTTTCAATTCAGATGTCCACCCCCTAGACTCCAGTTTACGATCTGACACACATAGCCTGAAAATCTAAAATAATTAAGGGTTAAATGCATGAGAAAGTCCGTTCCGGCAGTCGTGTTCTCCTCAGCACTGGCCACACTTTTTGTGTTACACACATCTTCTGTACAGGCTGCCGATCTTAAAATCGGTCTGGCCGCATCAACCACGTCAATGGATCCGCAGTTTTACGTGGGCGGTGCCAACAGCGCCATGGCGCGCAGCATTTTTGACGGACTGGTTAATCAGGACGAAAAACAACATATTACGCCTGCGCTGGCGGTATCGTGGAAAATCATCAACGATACCACCTGGGAATTCAGTCTGCGTCCGGGTGTAAAATTTCACGACGGCAGCGATTTCACGGCAAAAGACGTGATCGCCAGCATCAAACGCGTGCCACTGGCCTCGAAGAATAGCCCGAGCGCGTACACGCCGTACGTCAATGACATCGCGGATGTCACCGAAGTGAATCCTTTAACGGTGAGAATTGTCACCAAAACGCCAACACCACTCTTACTCAACAACCTGAGCCGCGTTGCCATTTTACCGGCACGGCTTGAGAACGTGCCGTCGCAAACCCTCAATGAAGGGAAAGACGTGATCGGCACCGGGCCATTCAAATTTGTCAGCTGGACACCGGATGACAATGTCGTACTGGCGCGCAACGACCAGTATTGGGGCGGCAAAGCGCAGTGGGACAACGTTACGCTGCGAGTTTTTAAAAACCCAAGTGCCCGCGTGGCCGCGATCCGTTCCGGCGACGTGGACGTGATAGAAAGCGTACCGACAGCCGATGGTCGCGACCTGGCAAAACAGGCCAGCCTGCATATGGAATCCGTTGCCGGTAACCGCATTCTCTATTTACACCCGGATCAGGATCGCGACGCCTCGCCGTTTGCCAAAGGGCCTGACGGCAGTAATCCGCTGAAAAAACGTGAAGTGCGTGAAGCCATGTCGCTGGCGATCAACCGTCAGGCGATTGTTGACCGGATCATGGACGGGCAGGGCGTTCCGGCCTCGCAGCTGGTACCAAAAGGGTACTTCGGCTATACGCCGTCGATCGCCACACCGGTTTATGATCCAGCCAAAGCGAAGCAGCTGCTGGCGCAGGCGGGTTATCCGGACGGATTTACCCTGACGTTCCACGCGTCAAATGACCGTTATCCGAATGATTCGAAAATCGCCCAGGCGCTGGGCCAGATGTTCAGCCGTGTGGGAATCAAAACCGACGTGGTGACCATGCCGGGCAGCGTCTATTTCTCACGGGCGTCAAAGCGTGATTTCAGCCTGATCATGGGCGGCGCGGCGATTGAAACCGGTGAGGCTTCCGGGGTGCTGGGGCCGTTGCTCGAAACCTTCGGGCCGAATGGCGGGCAGGGTAACCGCGGCCGCTATTCGAATCCGGAGTTTGATAAAACGCTGGCCGAAGCGCGTTCGACACTTGATGACGGCAAACGCGAGAAATTATTACAACAGGCTACAGAAATAGCGATGAAGGACGAAGGCACGATTCCGCTGCTGTTCCTCTCGTATACCTGGGCGATGAAAACACCTTATACCTACGTTGGCCGTTCCGACGGTTATACGTTGCCGTACTTTGTTCACGAAAAATAAGTCCTGCGGGACGTCATGAACAGAAGTGCATACCGAACCCACGCGGGAATAGAGCACCAACACCAGGGTTGTTCTAAGCAAAGAGAGAGAAGCTATGACTTCTTTTAGCGGTGTTTTTCCCTATCTGGTTTCCCCCGTCACCGACGGTGGTCAGATAGACAAACCGGTGTTAACTGCACTGGTCGAGCATCTCATCAACAGCGGTGTGCAGGGTCTGACGCCGCTGGGCAGTACAGGTGAGTTCGCTTACCTCAGTGCAGAACAGCGCACCGAGGTGGTCAAAACAGTAGTCGAAGCCGCCCGGGGACGGGTACCGGTGATTGCCGGGGTCGCAGCCACCACCATTCAGGACGCCGTAGCGCAAACCGCTCGTTATGTCGCTCTGGGTGTCGACGGTATTCTGGCTATTCTTGAAGCCTATTTCCCGGTGCCCGATCAGGGCGTCGAGGACTATTTTCGTGCCATCGCGACCGCAGCCGGTACGCTGCCGGTCGTGCTGTACACCAATCCGCAGTTTCAGCGTTCCGATCTCAGCCTGCCGGTCATTGAGCGGCTGAGCCACGTTGAAAACATCAACTATATTAAAGATGCCTCCACCAACACCGGCAGGCTGTTGTCGATCATCGAACGTACACAGGGGCGGATGCAGGTCTTTGCTGCATCGGCGCACATTCCGGTATGTGTGATGATGATTGGCGGCGTCGGCTGGATGGCGGGCCCGGCCTGTATCGTGCCAAAGCAAAGTCTGGCGCTGTACGAAGCGGCGAAGCAAGGCGACTGGACAAAGGCGATGGCGTTGCAGCGTCCCCTGTGGCGCATCAATGAAATCTTCGCTAAGTATTCGATTGCCGGATGCATCAAAGCGGCATTGCAGTTGCAGGGTTTTGCCGTGGGCGATCCGCTGCCGCCGCAGGTTCCGCTCGACGCCACCGCGCGTCTGGAAATCGCTGAAGTTTTACGTTCGGTAGGTGCCTTGTGAAAACGCTGCCCGTTATTATTGATTGCGATCCCGGTATTGATGACGCCATTGCGTTGCTCTGCGCGTTCGTTGCGCCGCAGCTCAATATCCTCGGTATCTGCACCGTGTGCGGTAATCAGCCGTTGCCCAATACCTTGCGTAACGCGCTGCAAATCACAGAACTCGGCCAAAGAACCGATATTCCGGTTTTTGCCGGATGCCATCAGCCGATGTTTCGCGAACCGATCCACGGCCAGTTTCATGGCGAAAACGGCCTCGGCAATACCGCCTTTCCCGCACCGCAAAAACAGCCCGAAACGCTCCACGCCGTCAATTTTCTGATTAACAGCTGCGAGCAGGCGATCCGCGATAATCAGCCGGTGACTCTTTGTGTGCTCGGGCCGCTGACCAATCTGGCGACAGCGCTGCGCATGAAACCGCAGATCGCCGCCGGGATTGCCCGCGTGGTACTGATGGGCGGCGCATACCATGAAGCCGGTAACCGCACCATGACCTCCGAATTCAACATGCTGGCCGATCCTCATGCCGCGCATGTGGTTTTTTCCAGTGAGCTGAATATCACGGTTCTGCCGCTGGACGCGACGCATCAGGTCATTCTCACGCCGGAACACGTGGGGAAATTCATCAATGTTTCCGGTCGGATTTCCCAACCATTGGGCGAACTGATGGCCTTCTGGGATCGCAATGATATTCGCCGTTACGGCTCACGAGGCGGACCCTTGCACGATCCGCTGGTGATTGCCTACGTCCTTGCGCCGGAACTGTTTGGTAGCGAGAAAGCGCGGGTGTTTGTCGAATACAACAGCGAGTTATGTATGGGACAAACCGTGGCGGACTGGTACGGCAAGTCCGGACAGACAGCGAATGTTGATATCGTCACGCGCGTGGACGCCCCAAAGGTGTTCATGCTGTTTTATGAGCTACTTTCACGTTATGCCGGGAACTGACCCTATGAGCCAGCGCATCATTATTGATACCGATCCCGGCGTGGATGACGCCATCGCTCTGTGGCTGGCGTTAGCCTCACCGGAACTTGAGGTGCTGGGCGTGACGGTGGTCGCCGGAAATGTGGCGCTGAAAGATACCGTGCGCAATGCCTGCAAAATCGTCGCGCTGTCGGGCAAAACTTCAACGCCAATTTATGCCGGTGCGCCTGGCCCGCTGGTGCGTGATCAGGTTTACGGCAAATATGCCCACATCGGTGCCTTCAGCAACGAACTGGTGCCGGACAGCGAACTGCAACCTCAGGCGGAACACGCCGTTGATTTTCTGGTGCGAACGCTGAGAAAAGCGGCGCAGGATAACGATCCGATCACGATTTGCGCTATCGGCCCGATGACCAATCTCGCACTGGCGCTGGGTATGCACCCGGACGTTGCCCGCGGCATCAGACAAATCGTCACCATGAGCTGCGCATTTACCGCGCTCGGACATCGCGTGCCGTGGGCAGAATTCAACGTGTATGCCGATCCGCACGCCGCCGAAAAAGTGTTCACTAGCGGCGTCCCGCTGGTGGTGATGCCGCTCGATATGACTTTTCAGGCGCTGATCGGTGCTGATGATATCGATGCGATAAGACAGGACGGCGGCAAGCCGGGTGAATCCATCGCCGCGCTGCTGAGTGCGTTTGATCGCAGCGATCTCACCCGCTTTGGCCGCGAGGGCGGGCCGGTTCACGATGCAACGACCATCGCGTATCTGCTGCAATCCGGCCTGTTCTCCGGCCAGAAAGCGCGCGTCGGCGTGGCGGTTTCCGGCAACACAGCCGGTTATACCTATGCTGATTTCTACAACAAATTACCGACGCCGCCGAACGCGCTGGTGATGCAAAAAGTGGATGAATACGGCTTCTTCAGTTTGCTGCGCCGTGTACTTTCCCGCTACGGCGCACATCATGGCGAACAGCAGGCATGAGCCGTTACCTGCTGGGGCGTTTCGGACAAACGTTACTGACGCTGTTCGTGATGTCGCTGCTGGTTTTTGGAGGCGTTTATCTGGTGGGAAATCCGGTCGATCTCCTGCTCAGCACCACGGCCACTCCCGCTGAACGCCTCGGCGTGATCCAGTCTTTCGGCCTTGATAAACCGGTGTGGGAGCAATACGGCCTGTTCGTGGTCAATGCCCTGCACGGCGATATGGGCAACTCTTTTATCTACAACCAGCCCGCGCTGCACCTGATTTTCCAGCGAATGCCCGCCACACTTGAACTGGCGCTGGTGGCGTTTGTTCTGGCACTGATGATTGGTATTCCGCTGGGCGTTTACGCCGGTTTGCGCCCGGACGGCTGGCTGTCGAAAACCATCATGACCCTCTCCATTTTCGGCTTCAGCCTGCCCACGTTCTGGATTGGGCTGATGATGATCATGCTGTTCAGCGTCAAGCTCGGTGTGCTTCCGGCGTCCGGGCGCGGCGAAACGATGGACGTTTTCGGCGTTCCCGTCAGTCTCTTTACCGCCGACGGACTCGCGCATTTGATCCTTCCCGCGTTCAATCTGGCGCTGTTCAAAATTTCACTGATTATCCGCCTGACACGTGCGGGCGTGCTTGAATGCCTGCAACAGGATTTCATCCGTTTTGCCCGCGCGAAAGGTTTGTCCGAAAGCCGCATCGTGCTGGTTCATGTTCTGAAAAACACGCTGATTCCGCTGATTACCGTCATAGGACTGGAGCTTGGCTCGCTGATTGCCTTTGCCGTCGTCACCGAAACCATTTATGCGTGGCCGGGCATGGGCAAGCTGATTATTGATTCCATCGCGGTGCTCGATCGCCCGGTAATTCTGGCGTACCTGATGATCACCGTGGTGATGTTCAGCCTGATCAACCTGCTGGTGGATGTCCTCTACGTGCTGGTCGATCCGCGCGTGCGGCTGGGGGGCGAAGACTGATGCCGTCGAATTCGGTTCATTCCCGCAATACCCTGCGGCAGACGGCGCACTCGGCCTTTTACAACACGCTGATGGCGCTTATGCGCAATAAATTTTCGCTGTGCGGCCTGATTATTTTGGGTATCGCCATTTTGCTTTCGGTACTTGCGCCGTGGATCTCCCCGCAAAATCCCTACGATTTATCGCAACTCGATATTATGGATGGCCGCCTGAAACCGGGCTCTGCCAGCATGAGCGGCATGATTTACTGGCTGGGGACCGACGATCAGGGGCGCGATTTACTGAGTGCCATGCTTTACGGCATGCGCACCAGCCTGCTGGTGGGTGTGTCCAGTGCGGTGATTGCGCTGACGATTGGCGCGGTGCTTGGGCTTATCAGCGCCTGGGCGGGCGGCAAAACCGACGCGCTGATTATGCGTATCGTCGATATTCAGCTGAGCTTTCCGCCGATCCTCATCGCGCTTATCCTGCTCGCCGTGCTTGGGCAGGGCGTCGATAAAATTATTCTGGCGTTGGTGGTCACGCAGTGGGCGTACTACGCACGCACCGTGCGCGGCTCGGCGCTGCTGGAACGTCGCCGCAGTTATGTGGATGCCGCGCGCAGCATGGCGCTGTCGAATCCGCGAATCCTCCTGCGCCATATTTTGCCTAACTGCCTGCCGCCGCTGATCGTCGTCGCCACCATGCGCATTGCCTACGCGATTATGCTCGAGGCCACGCTGTCATTTCTCGGCATTGGCTTGCCTGTCACCGAACCTTCGCTGGGATTACTTATCGCCAACGGGTTCGACTACCTGATGTCTGGCGATTACTGGATCAGCGTTTTCCCTGGCATCACGTTGCTGGTGCTGATCGTGGCAATCAACTTAGTCGGTGATGCCTTGCGCGACATTCTCAACCCGAGGAATAAGGAATGATGATGCGCGATCCGGTGTTACAGGTCGAAAAACTCAACACGGCGTTTTCGGTGGAAGGAGAATGGCTGAACGTGGTGCGCGATCTTTCCTTTTCGATTGGCCCGAAAGAAACGCTGGCGCTGGTGGGAGAATCCGGTTCTGGTAAAAGCGTGACTGCCATGTCAGTGATGCAGCTGCTGGACGCCAGGCAAACGCGTTACTCCGGCAGCGTGATGTTCGACGGTCAGAATTTACTGGCTCTCAACGGCAAACAAATGCAAAGCATTCGCGGCAACCGCATCGGTATGATCTTTCAGGAACCGATGACCAGCCTGAATCCGGTATTAAAAATTGGCGTGCAAATCACCGAAGTGCTCAAGCGGCATCGCGGCATGGACGACGCCACCGCGCGTACCGAAGCCGTCCGCCTGCTGGAAAAAGTACGGATCCCGGCTGCTGCATCACGGCTGAATGAATATCCGCTGAGCTTTTCCGGCGGCATGCGTCAGCGGGTGGTGATCGCCATCGCGCTGGCCTGTAATCCACGATTGCTGATTGCCGACGAACCGACCACTGCGCTGGATGTCACCATCCAGGCGCAGATTCTTGCGCTGATAAAATCTTTGCAGGAAGAAGAGGGGATGTCTGTGCTGTTCATCACCCATGATATGGGCGTGGTGGCCGAAGTGGCTGACCGCACGCTGGTGATGCACAGGGGCGAAGCGGTGGAACAGGCGACCACGCGGGAAATTTTCCAGCTTCCGCAGCACGCCTATACGCGTGCGCTGCTGGCGGCGGTACCGCGTCTCGGCGCGATGACCGGCATCGCCTTGCCCAAACGATTTCCACTGATGGATATCGAAACTGGCGTTCCGCAGCCGGTGGCAGAGTCTGTCGATACCCTGCGTCCGGGTCAGCCGGTGCTGGATGTCAAAAATCTCGTCACACGATTTGATGTGAAGTCCGGCCTGTTGCGCCGTGTGTCTGCGCGCGTCCATGCGGTGGAAGATCTCTCTTTCAGCCTGCAACCAGGCGAAACGCTCTCGCTGGTCGGGGAATCCGGCTGCGGAAAATCCACCACGGGCCGCACGATTTTACGGCTGACCGAAGCCACCTCCGGTGACGTGTTGATTACCGGGCAGGATATACGCCGCGCCGATCGGGCGCATCTTGCAGAGATCCGCTCGCAGGCACAGATGATTTTTCAGGATCCGTTTGAGAGCCTGAATCCGCGCATGCGCATCGGGCAGGCAATTGCTGAACCGATGATAAGCCTCGGGCTGCATGATGCCGCCAGCGCAAAAATTCGTGTGGCGCAGTTGCTCGAACAGGTCGGGCTGCAAAGCAATATGGCAACGCGTTTTCCGCATCAGTTTTCCGGCGGGCAACGTCAGCGGATCTGCATCGCTCGCGCGCTGGCGCTGGAACCCAAACTTATTATTGCCGACGAAGCGGTGTCGGCGCTGGATGTGTCGGTGAAAGCGCAGGTCATTAATCTGATGCTCGATCTCCAGCAACAGCTGGGTCTGGCGTACCTGTTTATCTCCCACGATATGGCCGTGGTCGAACGCATCAGCCATCGCGTTGCCGTGATGTATCTGGGGGAAATCGTCGAAATCGGCTCCCGCGCAGATATTTTTGAAAACCCGCAACATGTCTATACCCGCAAACTGCTGGCCGCCGTACCGGTGCCGGATCCTACTATTCGCCGCAAGCGCGCCGTCGTTCCGGAAGAACTCGCCAGCCCGCTGCGCCCGGCCACGTATCAGCCACCTGTCCGCCATTATCGCGAAGTCAGCGACGGGCACTTCGTACAAATCCCCTGATTCCCGCCCGTTTTCTCGCTAAATGGGTCATAGCATTCGCTTAGTTACAACATACTTTAAACGTGGAAAGATTTCCTGATCGAGTTATCAGGATGTGCCCTGCAAATTTGCGGCGCGGATCCCTCTGTAAGCCGCATCGCAGGCGGGAACTGGCTTAGTTCAATTCGCCATGAGTCATAACATAACGGTCATGAGTAAACATCTTGACCAGGTGACGGCGATCACGTTTTATGGCAACCGGACAATCCCCTAATTTACCTGCAAAGGATAATAATAATGACTGAGTGCGCATCGCTGGACACCCGGCCACATACTTCTGCTTTCCGCCGATGGCTGGCGGTCTTTTCACTCGCCTGCGGCACCTTCGTGCTGGTCAATACCGAATTTCTGCCGATTGGTTTGCTTTCACCCATCGCCCGTTCGCTGGGCGTTACCGAGGGGCACGCGGGTCTGGCGGTGATGCTGCCGGGACTGATTGCCGCAATTTCTGCACCACTGATCATGCTGTTCGCCAAACGTATGGATCGCCGTAAGCTGCTGTTATTGCTCTCCGCGACGGTGATTATTGCTAATGGTATTGCTGTGATGGCGGAATCCTTCAACGTTTTGCTGATCGGACGCATTATTCTTGGCGTGGGTGTCGGCGGATTCTGGTCATTCGCCATCCCTTCCGGGCGCAGGCTGGTGCCGGAAGAGCAGGGCGCGCGGGCGATTTCGTTGATCACCGCCGGTGTCGCCGTCGGCACGGTTGCTGGTGTGCCAGCGGGGGCATTTATCGGCGATCTGTACGGCTGGCGTATGGCGTTCACCCTGAATTCGGTGCTGGCGCTGGTATTCTTCGTATTGCAGTGGATTGCCTTACCGCCGCTTCCTGCTCAGCAATCAATCGGGCTGCGCGCCATGCTCGGCGTGATAAAAGTGCCCGGTATCCGCTATGCGTTAATCATCGGCGTGTTTATGGCCGGTGGCCATTTTGCGGCCTACACCTATCTGGAGCCGTGGCTGCGTTTCGACCTGGATCTGTCGGCCAGTGATATTTCGTTATTGCTGATGGGATACGGCATTGCCGGGTTATTCGGCACGTTAACTTCCGAATTCACCGTGCGTGAGTTTGGCGTAAAGCGGGCGTTTATGTTGAACATGTTATTGCTCAGCGTGTCGGTGCTGGTGTTATCACTGTTCCCTGTGCCGCTGGCGGTGGCCAGCGCGCTGGTGATCCTGTGGGGGCTGGCGTTTGGTGCATTGCCTGTGTGCCTGAACATCTGGACTTATCAGGCGTCGCCCGCCTTGTTCGAAACCGGTTCTGCGCTGCTGGTCTGCGTATTCCAGACGTCTCTGGCGTTGGGCGCCCTGTTCGGCGGCGTACTGGCAGATAACGCCGGAGTCAGCAGCGCTTTCCTGCTCGGCGGCGCGCTGACCCTACTGGCAACCATCACCATTTTTCTGTCGCGTCCGCAGCCTGCACAGTTGCGCGGATCCGACGCATAACGTGATTTGTGAACAGGAAATGTTTCCACGTATACATTGTGGTGTTATTTAACCGGTCAGAGCGCCGGTTAAATTTGATACAAAGCAAGGACGAAGTGCTTTTATTAATTTTATTATTCGCCTGAATTGAAGTCCGCTGCTACTTTCTAAGAACTAGCAAACAACCGACGGGAGGGCGTTAAATGAAAGTGCTGAAAAATGAAACAGACTATATTTCCTGGATGTTCGACAACTACTTTCAGCTGTCTAAGGCTACCGTGTCGCCTTTAATGAGTGATGCAGAGATCAGGGAGGTACTTAATGAATTGCATCCTGAGTCGTTCCCTTGTATAGGGTATTTAACTTTATCTTCAAGTGGTTGTATGCACGAAGTAAATTATATATCACGAGAGATGGTATCAGAGTGGGCGGTTGAACTGGATATAAACTAAACTCAAATTTCCTTCAAACCGTTATCACTGTTTTGGAAGGTCGGGGGTATCTCCCGGCCTTCTTTTCATTGTTGTTATCCATTCTCAAGATACGTTTATCACTCTTTTTGTGTCATACAGATGCCAGAATAAACATCAGGTTATGCCATCACCTGATGTTTTGAATAAGCGGAAATGAATACTGAAAAGACAAAAGATCATACAATCCTGAGATCATATGATCTCAGGATATATTTTGAGCGGGGGTTTTAAAACTATGGTCTCACTCGAAATAGAACCACGCGGTTTTAATCAGGCTATTTTCTACTTCGAACACCGCGATGCTGTTTACTGGCTGATCGTAGATGCCGTGAATCAGTTCGTGATCAAACACTTTGTTGCCCAGCACGGTTCTCGACAGCAGTTCGGCGCGCAGCGCTTTATTGTTGAAACGATGGTTCCTGTAAAACGTGACTAATGCGTCCTTACCCTGTAAAGACGGCGTCATCGTGGGCATACGATAGGCTGTGAAATCTTCGCTATAGCAGGCGGCGAAAGCCTCCAGATCGTGGGCGTTATAGGCGTCGAACTGCTTTTCAACGGGCGTGGCTGCATTCATGAGCTTACCTTCTTTGAATTTATATGTGAATTAAACGCATAATAATTCATGTGGTGCTGTCTGGTAAAGCCTCATTTAAGAAAGTTCCTGCTTTGCTGGCAGAACTCGCGTAACCCTCGTCAGCGTCTATACTTAACCCGAATGTAAAACAAATCGGAGGAAATACATGACCATTCATAAAAAAGGCCAGGCACATTGGGAAGGCGACATCAAACACGGAAAAGGTTACATCTCTTCTGAAAGTGGCGCACTCAAAGATCAGCCGTACGGTTTCAACACCCGCTTTGAAGGCAAACCCGGTACTAACCCGGAAGAGCTTCTCGGCGCAGCACATTCCGCCTGCTTCTCAATGGCACTGTCATTGATGCTCGGCGAAGCAGGGCACACCCCTGAAAGCATCGATACCGTCGCAGACGTTTCGCTCGATAAAGTGGATGGCGGCTTTGCTATCACTAAGATCGCGCTCGACAGCACCGTTAAACTGCCAGGGATCGATAAAGACAAGTTTGATGAAATCATCAAAGCGGCGAAAGCCGGATGTCCGGTTTCCAAAGTGCTTAACGCAGAAATCACTCTGACTTATAAGCTGGAAAACTGATCCGCTTTGTCTGAATGAGTTTGAGTGACTATAAAGCCATGCAAAGTTTGCATGGCTTTTGTGTTTCTGCTCCCAAATATTCAATCCTTTATTCCGCCGGTTTGACAAAAAATCCCCGTATGCCTTAACTCAATCATTCCCCTAAACCGAATGCTGCCCGCATGAGTTCGGTTTTTTGTTGAGATGATGAGATGATCTTATGCTGACGCTCCGCCAGATCCGCCATTTTATTGCCGTTGCTGAAACCGGTTCGATTTCCGCTGCGGCGCAAGCTTCGTTTGTCTCCCAGTCCTCGCTGACGCAGGCCATTCAGCAACTGGAGGTTGAAACCGAAGCGCGGCTGTTTGACCGCCACGCCAAAGGCATGACGTTGACCCATCAGGGACATCAGTTTTTACGCCAGTCATATTTGATCCTCGCCACGGTGGATAACGCCAAGCGCAGCCTGCAAATGGGCACCGAAAGCGTCACCGGGCAGATTACGCTTGGTGTAACCAGTCTGGTGGCCGGGTATTTTTTGGTGGATTTACTCAAACAATTCAACGCCTACTACCCGAATGTGGAAGTCAAAGTCGTCGAGGATGAGCGTCAGTACATCGAGCATTTGCTGGTCAGTGGCGAAATCGACATCGGTGTGTTGATCCTCTCCAATCTTGAAGACCGCGACGCGTTGCAGACAGAAGTCCTGACCCATTCGTCCTATCGCCTGTGGCTGCCGCCATTGCATCCGTTGCTCGAGCGCGAAAGCATTTCTCTGGCGGATATCGCTAATGAGCCGCTGATTCAGCTGAACGTTGATGAAATGGAGAAGCACGCCCAGCGGTTATGGGCACGGGCCGGACTGAAGCCGAATATCGCAATGAAAACCGCGTCGACCGAAGCGGTGCGAAGCCTGGTCGCCGCCGGTCTGGGTGTCTCGGTACAGCCGGACATGGCCTACCGCGCGTGGTCACTGGAAGGCAATATGATCGAAGCCAGCAAGCTGGAAGACTCCATCGAACCCCTGGATATCGGGCTGGCATGGCGTCGCGGCAGCGCGCGGCCTGAACTGGTGACTCCGTTTCTGACCATCGCGCGTGAAAACAGCGCCAAACGAAAACCCTGATAGCCGGGCATTCGGTTTATCCGAACGCTGCCTTCAGTAATTGCTATTTGTTGCCCTCAGTGAAATTACCTAATGTGAATGTAATGTACTTTCTTGTTACGTCCCGATAACAATTACATGAATTAAGGATGATTCTCAAAACTGAGGGTTGTGTGATGTCGGATGCTGAGTTCGTTGCCGGTTTCTCTGAAAAACACGTGATCAATGGCGACCTCTTGCACGGTGAGGGCGCAACGCAGAATATTTTCAATCCTGCGACCGGCGAAGTGATTGCCGAAGTCGCCGAAACCTCACTGGCTCAGGTCGCTCAGGCGGTTAACGCCGCCAATTCTGCTTTCTCCCGCTGGTCGCGCACGACGCCCGCTCAACGCGCCACCGTGCTTTTACGTATCGCTGACGCCATCGAAAAACAGGCGCAGTCGCTGGCGCAACTGGAGGCGATTAACTGCGGCAAACCGCTGCATCAGGCATTGAAAGATGATCTTCCGGCGGCGATTGATGTCTTTCGCTTTTTCGCCGGTGCGGTGCGCTGTCAGCAGGGGCAACTCTCCGGTGAATATCTGCCCGGTCACACCTCCATGGTGCGCCGCGATGCGCTGGGCGTGGTGGCGTCCATTGCGCCATGGAATTACCCGTTAATGATGTCAGCGTGGAAAATCGCGCCAGCACTGGCAGCGGGCAATACCGTGGTGTTCAAACCTTCCGAACATACCCCGCTGACCATTCTGGCGTTGCTGCCTGCCTTGCAGGATATCCTGCCGCCCGGCGTTTTGAACGTGATTACCGGCAGCGGCGAAGGTGTTGGCAACGCGCTGGTCAGTCATCCTCATGTGCGCCTGATTTCCCTGACCGGCGATATTGTCACCGGGCAGCGTATTTTGCAGGCCGCCGTCAAAACGGTGAAACGCACGCATCTGGAGCTCGGCGGCAAAGCGCCGGTTATCGTGTGCAATGACGCCGATATTGATGACGTGGTTCAGGCTGTCAGTACCTGGGGCTATTACAACGCCGGGCAGGATTGCACCTCTGCCTGCCGCGTTTATGCGCAGGCCGGGATCTACGAGCGGCTGGTGGAAAAACTGGGCGAGGCGGTTTCGCAGCTGTCCTTCGCCAGAAAGAATGACAGCGACAACTTTATGGGGCCGCTGATAAGCGCCCGGCAACGGGATCGCGTCTCCAGCTTTGTCGAACGCGCACTGAGCCAGCCACATATCGAACGCATCACCGGCGCGGCCTCGCACTCTGGCCCCGGATTCTTTTATCAGCCAACGCTGCTGGCGGGCTGTCTGCAAAGCGATGAAATCGTGCAGCGCGAAGTCTTCGGGCCTGTGGTCAGCGTGACCCGTTTTGACACCATTGAACAGGTGGTGAACTGGGCCAACGAATCCGAATACGGCCTGGCGTCATCGGTCTGGACGCAAAATATCGATTTAGCGATGCAAATTTCCACTCATCTGCAATACGGCACCACCTGGATTAATACGCATTTTTCTTTAGTCAGTGAAATGCCCCACGGCGGATTAAAACGCTCCGGGTACGGCAACGATCTTTCCAGTTATTCGTTACAGGATTACAGCGTAGTCAGACACATCATGGCGAAGTTCAAACCACAATTCTAATAACAGAAAAATACGACGACAGGACAGGGGTAACTCATGAAAATATTATCGCGTAACAGAAAGTTTTCTGCTGTTTGTTTGGGACTGCTCAGTTTTTTAAATACGGCCATCGCCGCAGAAACCCTCACAAGTATCGGTAAAGGCGAAGATCAGTTAAATATTGTCGCCTGGCCGGGATATATCGAGCGCGGCGAAAGTGACAAGAATTATGACTGGGTGACGCAGTTCGAAAAACAGACCAGTTGCAAAGTGAATGTCAAAACAGCGGCGACCTCTGATGAAATGGTCAGCCTGATGGCGAAGGGCGGTTACGACCTGGTGACGGCGTCGGGCGATGCCTCGCTGCGTCTGATTTACGGCAAGCGCGTACAGCCGATTAATCCGGCGCTGATCGCCAACTGGAAGAGTATCGACCCGCGTTTACTCAAGGGTGAATGGTTTAACGTCGCCGGAAAAGTGTACGGCACGCCGTATCAGTGGGGGCCTAATCTGCTGATGTACAACACCAAAACGTTCCCGACCGCACCTGACAGTTGGTCGGTAATTTTCGTTCCGCAAAATCTGCCTGACGGTAAACCTAATCAGGGTCGCGTGCAGGCGTACGACGGACCGATCGCCATCGCCGACGCTGCGCTGTATCTGAAAAGTACGCAGCCTGACCTCAAAATCGAAGACCCGTATCAGCTCAACGAAACGCAGTATCAGGCCGTGCTGAAACTGCTGCGCGGCCAGCATCCGCTGATCCACCGTTACTGGCACGACGCTTCGGTGCAGATGAGTGACTTCAAAAATGAAGGCGTGGTGGCCAGCAGCTCCTGGCCGTATCAGGCCAACGCGCTGAAAGGTGAGAAACAACCGATCGCTACCGTCTTCCCGAAAGAGGGTGTCACCGGCTGGGCGGATACCACTATGCTGGCTGCCGACGCTGAACATCCCAACTGCGCTTATCAGTGGATGAACTGGTCGCTTGAGCCGAAAGTGCAGGGTGACGTCGCCGCGTGGTTCGGTTCCGTGCCAAGCGTTCCGGCCGGTTGTAAAGCCAGCCCGTTATTAGGCGCGGAAGGTTGTGAAACCAACGGCTTTAATAAATTCGCGGCAATTTCATTCTGGAAAACACCGCAATCTGAAGGCGGGAAATATGTCCCATACAGTAAATGGACGCAAGACTACATAGCAATAATGGGCGGTCGCTAAATACGCATTATCCTTTTAGCCGTCTCTGCGTTAGCTGCCTTCTGGAATGCCGGCCGCATACTTAAGTATGCTCTCGGCATTCCCTCAGTGGCTGCCTTGAAACGCCTCAAATGAATTAGCGTATACCTTATTTATTTTCAGGAGAATATTATGCCCGCCGTGCAATTTATTAATGTTTCCCGTTTATACGGAGAAACAAAAGCCGTCGATAATGTCTCGATTGATATTCAGGACGGCGAATTCTTTTCCATGCTGGGGCCTTCCGGCTCGGGAAAAACGACCTGCCTGCGGTTGATCGCCGGTTTTGAAACGCTGACGTCAGGATCCGTCCGTATTCACGGTAAAGAAGCCTCACAGCTCGCGCCCTATGAGCGCGATGTAAACACCGTGTTTCAGGATTACGCGCTCTTCCCGCACATGACCGTGCTGGAAAACGTGGCGTATGGCCTGATGGTGAAAGGCGTGGGTAAAAAAGAACGCAATATCCGTGCGATGGAATCACTGGAGCGGGTTGCGCTCGGCTTTACCGCAGCGCGTAAACCGGCATTTTTGTCCGGCGGACAACGTCAGCGTGTGGCCCTGGCGCGCGCGCTGGTGAATCAGCCAAGCGTGTTATTGCTGGATGAGCCGCTCGGTGCGCTGGATTTAAAGTTACGAGAGCAGATGCAGGGGGAACTGAAAAAGCTGCAGCGCGAGCTGGGCATCACCTTCATCTTCGTGACACATGATCAGAGTGAAGCGCTTTCGATGTCCGACCGCGTCGCGGTATTCAACAATGGCCGCATCGAACAGGTCGATACACCGCGAGAGCTTTATCTCAACCCGCGCACCGCGTTTGTGGCGCAGTTTGTCGGTACGGCAAACGTGCTGACTTCAGATCTCTCTCTCAAAATTACCGGCGTATCCGGTAGCCGCTCTATTCGCCCCGAGCATATTCGTCTTGCCCCGCAGCTGCTGGCAGGAAGTCATGCGGTGCAGGTCAACGCCATACTCAAAGACATCCATTTTCAGGGCGCGGCGACCCGCTACGAACTGGCTTTGGAAGGGGGCGAAAAGCTGTTCGTCAGCGAACCCAACAATCTTGCGGCCAGCGCACAGACCACATACCGGCAGGGTCAGCCGGTGGTGGCGTGTTGGGACAGAGATGCAATGGTTGCGCTGCTTGAGGGCTAAACGATGGATATCAGTATGACTCCTTACGAGAAGCGCGCCCGCCGTGGCCGTGCGCTGATAACGTATCTGCATCACCGACCGGGTTTTTATCTGGCACTGCTGCTGGTACCGCCGCTGCTCTGGTTCGGCGCTATCTACTTAGGCTCGCTGTTTGCCTTACTGTGGCAGGGTTTATACACCTTCGATGACTTCACAATGACGGTGTCTTCGACGCTGACCACCGCCAACATCCGCGCGCTGTTTGACCCGGTGAATGCCGACATTATTGTGCGCACGGTGACCATGGCGCTGCTGGTATCGTTTTTCAGCGCGGTGCTGGCGTTCCCGATCGCCTATTACATGGCGCGTTACATTACCGGCAAGAAAAAAGCGTTCTTTTATGTCGCGATCATGTTGCCGATGTGGGCGAGTTACATCGTCAAGGCTTATGCCTGGACGTTGCTGCTTTCCAAAGGCGGCGTGCTGCAATGGTTCCTTGAACATCTCGGGCTGGAACCGCTGCTTTCGACGATGCTGAGCCTGCCGGGCATTGGTGGCAATACGCTGTCGACCTCGGGGATCGGGCGCTTCTGGGTGTTTGTTTACATCTGGCTGCCGTTTATGATCCTGCCGATCCAGGCCGCGCTGGAACGCCTGCCGCCCTCGCTTTTGCAGGCTTCTGAAGATCTGGGTGCGAAGCCGTGGCAGACGCTGCGCTACGTCATCTTCCCGCTGGCGGTCCCCGGTATTGCTGCCGGTTCTATTTTTACTTTCTCTCTGACGCTGGGCGATTACATCATTCCGCAGCTGGTGGGGCCGCCGGGGTATTACATCGGCAATATGGTCTATTCGCAGCAGGGTTCGATCGGCAACATGCCGATGGCCGCCGCGTTCACGCTGGTGCCTATCGTGTTGATTGCCCTGTACTTGTCGATGGTTAAACGACTGGGAGCTTTCGATGCACTCTAAACGCGCACCCTGGTTACTCAAACTCTCCGCGTGGGGCGGGCTGGTTTTTCTCCACTTTCCGCTGCTGATTATCGCGGTCTACGCCTTCAACACCGAGGACGCGGCGTTCAGTTTCCCGCCAAAGGGCTTCACGCTGCACTGGTTTGCAGTGGCGGCCAGGCGCCACGACATCCTCGACGCCATCTGGCTTTCGGTGCAGATAGCCTGTTGCGCCACCCTTATTGCGATGGTGCTCGGCACGCTGGCGGCGGCGGCGCTGTATCGGCGTAACTTCTACGGCAAAAACAGCATCACATTATTGTTTATGTTGCCGATTGCCCTGCCGGGGATCATCACCGGGCTGGCGCTGCTTAATGCGTTTCACGCCGCGCAGATAGAGCCGGGGATGCTGACCATCATCATCGGGCATGCCACCTTTTGTATGGTGATTGTCTACAACAACGTGATCGCCCGCTTTCGCCGCATCACGCACAGCCTGATTGAAGCTTCTATGGATTTAGGCGCTGACGGCTGGCAGACCTTCCGCTACATCATTTTGCCGAACCTCAGCACCGCGCTGCTGGCGGGCGGAATGCTGGCGTTTGCGCTGTCTTTCGATGAAATCATTGTTACGACGTTTACCGCCGGACACGAACGTACTTTGCCGATCTGGCTGCTCAATCAGCTGGGCAGACCGCGCGAAGTGCCGGTGACCAACGTGGTTGCGCTGTGCCTGATGGTGCTCACCATGATCCCGATTCTGGGCGCGTGGTATCTCACAAGAAATGGGTCGGATGTGGCCGGTGACGGCAAATAATAATAAGGAAAAACTGATGCAAACGAACATGTTGATCAATGGTGAGCTGGTTGCCGGTGCAGGCGCGTCATTGCCGGTTTTCAACCCGCATACGGGACAGGAAATTGTACGTCTGGCGCAGGCCAGCGAAGAACAAACCACGCAGACCGTCGATTTGGCGCATCACGCCTTTACAGAATGGGGCCAGACCACACCGAAAACCCGCGCCGAGCTGCTGCTGGCGCTGGCGGATCGCATCGAAGAAAACGCCGAAGCGCTGGCCAAACTGGAATCGCTCAACTGCGGCAAACCGTATCATCTGGTACTCAATGATGAGCTGCCGGCGGTGGTGGATGTCTTCCGCTTCTTTGCGGGCGCCAGCCGCTGTCTGAACGGCTTAGCGGGCGGGGAATATCTCGCCGGACATACGTCCATGGTGCGTCGCGATCCGCTGGGCGTGGTGGCCTCTATTGCGCCGTGGAATTATCCGCTGATGATGGCCGCTTGGAAAATTGCTCCGGCGCTGGCGGCGGGCAACTGCGTAGTGATCAAACCCTCCGAAATCACGCCGCTGACCGCCCTGAAGCTCGGCGAACTGGCGCGCGATCTTTTCCCGGCGGGCGTTCTCAACGTACTGTTTGGCGAGGGGAAAACGGTCGGTAACGCACTGACGCATCACGATAAAGTGCGAATGATTTCCCTGACCGGCTCCGTGGCCACGGGTGAAAAAATTGTCGCGCAGGCCACCAGCGGTATCAAGCGCACGCACATGGAACTCGGCGGCAAGGCACCGGTGATTGTTTTCGATGATGCGGATATCGCTCAGGTAGTGGAAGGGGTGCGCACCTTCGGTTTCTACAACGCCGGACAAGACTGCACCGCCGCCTGCCGTATCTACGCGCAAAAAGGCGTGTATGCACGGCTGGTCGAGGCGCTTGGCGATGCGGTTTCTACGATCACGCTCGGTACCGATGAAAGCAGTGAAATGGGGCCATTGGTTTCGGCTGCGCATCTGGAGCGGGTTGAAGGATTTGTGCGCCGGGCAAAAGAGCTCGCACATATTCAGGTTGTTACCGGCGGGGAGCGCGTCAGCGGCGAGGGCTATTATTTCCAGCCGACGTTACTTGCCGGTGCGCGCCAGGAGGATGAAATCGTGCAGCGCGAAGTGTTTGGTCCGGTGGTCAGCGTCACGGAATTCGATACCGAAGAACAGGTTCTGACCTGGGCAAATGAATCGAATTACGGTCTGGCATCTTCCGTCTGGACGCAAAACATTGGCCGCGCCCATCGTCTCAGCGCCCGCCTGCAATACGGCTGTACCTGGGTGAATACACACTTTATGTTGGTGAGCGAAATGCCGCACGGTGGCCAAAAACAATCCGGCTACGGAAAAGATATGTCGATGTACGGGCTGGAGGATTACACGGCAATCCGCCATGTGATGTTTAAGCACACCTAATCAGAACGGTTTTTTTACGCGGTATTCTTTGAAATGAAACAGGGAGCCTTATGCTCCCTGTATTCTTAGAATGCGATGTTTTATGCCGTCGCTGACGTGGCAATTTTCTTGCGTGCAATATCGATAAAGAGAATGCTGGCAGCAAAAGATATCCCTGCACCAATTATAATGGTGAGCAGATACGAGGTGAGATAATTATATTCTTTATCAATTAATGTGAGCTGTTCGGAAATTAAATCAATGTTGTCAATGACGTAACCTCTGGCAACATAAATGCCGCACCAGAATGCGCTAAAGCCGATCAGGCAGGTATAACAAACATAGCTGAATTTTCTATCAATATATTCAAGGTAAAATTTAGGATCTGAATACGCCATTTTAAGCAGGCCTAAAAAACACCCCAGATAAATACCAATTAACCACTTCATGATGTCCCAGTTCATACGACTCTCTGAATGCTGCCGCTGCCGGCATTGAAGAATAAAATATTAAACGATGCTCTGACGCCCTTCGGGCGAGGGATGAACATGGTCACCAAAATACTAATAAACTGATTTTATTTGGTTTTTTCCTGAAATAACGCGCTGTATTATCACACTCCGCTAACATTCTGGCAAGAATGATGACACTGACGGCAGAGTAAATTTAGCATGAAGGAAAGACCGAGTGGGCCGGGGGACGCGGAAGGGAATGTGCGAATGCAATTCGCAGGGCTGGCGGCGATGTCGTCAGCCCTGATAACGTTAGATCTTCCTGGCTAAAAGCGTCGCAAATCTCAGTTTGTAACGGTCACCGTTTTCATCGCGTTTATGCAATTCGCCGACATCTTCATTGTATTTCACGATTTCCCATCCGCGATAGTAGTCACGCAGTTCTTCCGGTCTGAAGGTGAACGGGAAGGGCAGCGGACAAGGATAATCCGGGCTATCCATCGCCGCGACGATCAGATTGTAACCGCCGGTTTTCGTTGCCGCGTGCATGTCTTCGAGGATGTGGGGGATGCTGTCTCGCTCGAGAAACATCATCACCACGGTAGAAAAGATGAAATCATAGTCGCCACTGAAACGGTGCGCGTTGAGATCCTGCTCGCTGATGTCAATATTGTGCAGAGACTCTGCCGCAATAATCTCCTGCACTTTGGCGACGCTGAGCGGATTGTTGTCCCAGCCCGTCACATCAAACCCTTTAAGGTTCAGATACAGCGAATTTCGGCCGCTGCCGCATCCCAGATCCAGCGCCTTTCCGGGCTGAACGTAGTTGGCTGCGTTGATGATTTCTGAATGGGTGCGGGACAGGCCGTATTTGTCGGCATAGTAATCTTCTGGTGCGGGCTGCTGAGTCATTCCCTGTTTTCCTCATAAGTTGTATCGAATGCGCGTGATTATCCTCCTAATTGCCGGGGGCGCTATTACTCTTAGTGGTAATTCAAACTCTTAATGGTAATTCAAACTCTTAGTGGTAACTCAAAGAACGCGACGGGCAGTGTTGAGAACCAGGCTTGTATGTTACATGATGAAATCAGAAGGAAATGATGAATCTGTTGATAGCCAAGAGGGAGATACCATGTTTGGTCCTGATCCGAAAAATAAGCATCCGATGGCAGGTTTTCCGCAGGTGTGCTTTATCAAGAATACTGTCGATAATCCGAACATCATCATTGGGGATTACACCTATTATGATGACCCTGAAGATTCAGAAAACTTCGAGCGCAACGTTCTGTATCACTTCCCTTTTATCGGCGACAAGTTGATTATCGGCAAATTCTGCGCGCTGGCACGCGGTGTGAAGTTCATCATGAACGGTGCGAACCACAAGATATCGGGTATATCGACCTATCCGTTTTATATCTTCGGTCAAGGCTGGGAGAACGTCATGCCTGCCGCAGAAGAGCTTCCGTACAAAGGTGATACCGAAATCGGAAACGACGTGTGGATCGGGTATGAAGCGTTGTTTATGCCCGGCGTGAAAATCGGCCACGGTGCCATTATCTCTTCGCGGTCGGTTGTGACCGGCGATGTTCCCGCTTATGCCATCGTCGGCGGCAATCCGGCTAAAGTGATCCGCTATCGCTTTGATGCTGAAACCATTGCTAAGCTGGAAGACATCGCGTGGTGGAACTGGCCCGTGGAGAAGATTTCCCGCAATCTGTCGCTGATCGTTTCCGGGGATATTGACGCGCTGGTTTCATGCGCATAAATCCGCTTTACCGGTAAGCTCTTCTGTCCGTTTGCCGGTAAAGATAACTGCCGACGCCGTGAACCGGATCGCCCTGAAAACCGATCTTCTGCATCCCGATTTTCTCCAGAACGCGCTGTGAGGCCAGATGATTTTCGCGCACGGTGGCGGAAATCTGCGCCAGTCCTAACCGTTCAAAGCCTGCATTAAGCGCCGCGCTGGCAAACTCAGTCGCAAGTCCCTTTCCCCAGACTGCTTTCGCCAGCCGGTAGCCGAGAAATACCCGGTGATTATCGTAACCTTCGCGGATACCCAGCCCGCCAAACCCAATGATCTCTTCCGGATGACTGTGCAACGCGACCGCCCAATGCCCGTGGCCATAAGTTGGCCATTCCAGCAACCAGCCGTTGAGCTTGTCCCGCGCGAATTCCAGATTCGGATAGGGGCCACGCGGATTAAACTCATTGGTCTGCGGATCGCCGTAGATAGCAAAGAGTGAATGTACGTCAGTGTCCGCAACCGGACGAAGCAATAGCCGCGATGTTTCAATGATCATAATGAACGTTTTCCTCCTGTTACCTGAGTTAAATCTTAGCCTGAGTGGTTGAGTCCGCCATCCTCTCACGCAAAAAATCAATAAAGCGTCGCACCTTTTCCGGCACGTGGCGGGTATTGGGATAGAGCGCAAAAATGCCCTGGGGCGGAAAATGGTGATCGGGCAGCAAATGGCACAAGCGACCGGCGTCGATTTCCGGCTGTACCAGCCAGTCGGGCAGCAGCGCGACACCGGCATCATGCAGCGCAAAAGCGAGCAACGCGGAGGCGCTGTCAGCGGCAATGACCGGTGGCGTATCGACCCGAAAGGGGAGGGTAACGCCCTGATTGTCGGTTATCCTCCAGCTCATCGGCAGGGGCAGGCGACTGTGGGCAATCCATTTCAACTGCGCCAGTCTTTTAGGCGTGGTGATCGTGCCTGTTTGCCGGAGAAAGGCGGGTGAGGCGACCGGCAAAATGCCGAACTGGCCGAGCGTGGCGGCGTGATGGCTGGAATCCTCCAGATGTCCCAGACGGACAGCCAGATCAAACCGTCCGCTGATCAGATCATCATGATGAGAAGAGGCAACATGCTGGACCCGCAGTTGCGGATGCAATGCGGCAAAAGCCGACAGCGCCGGTACGACCACCCGCGCGCCATACTCTGGCGTACTGGTGATGCGTAACTGACCGCTCAGGCCGCCGTGATCGCGCCGCACGTCGTCGAGTACGGCTTCGGCTTCCTGCAACAACAACTGACAGCGCTGAAAGAAGCGCTCACCGGCATCGGTCAGCGCCACTCGCCGCGTGCTGCGGGTCAGCAGCGCAACGCCAGTTTCACTTTCCAGCAATTTCACATTGAAACTCACCACCGCTTTAGTGAGCCCCAGTGACGCAGCCGCGCCGGTGAAACTTCCTGCAGTAGCGACGGCGACAAAAATCTCCAGTCGTTGCAAATTCAGCATAGTCGGGAACCTGATTGTCAAACTAATTTTGACAGTGTAACGCTGTGCCGGGCGTATATCCCGCAAAAATTATCCGCTACATTCCCGGCCTGACTGGTGAAAGTGGAATTTATAAGTATGAATTATCGGACGCGCGTTGCCGTGGTGTATCTGCTCGGTTTCTTTGTCGATTTGATCAATATGTTTATCGCCAACGTGGCGTATCCCGGTATCGCGCGGCATTTTCAGGCGCCGGTCAGTGCGCTGGCGTGGGTCAGCACCGGGTACATTCTCGGGCTGACGCTGGTTATCCCGCTCAGCCGCTGGCTTACCGCGAGGTTCGGCGCACGCAGAATATTCATCGTTTCTGTGGTCATCTTTATGCTCGCCTCACTGGGGGCTGGCACCGCCGGAAGTCTGATGTCACTTATCGTGTGGCGAATTGTGCAGGGGCTGGGCGGCGGATTACTGATTCCGGTCGGACAGACGCTCACTTATTCACTCTTTCGCAGCCATGAGCGCGCCAGACTTTCGGCGATGATCATGCTGGTCGGTCTGCTGGCTCCTGCATTATCACCGGCGTTCGGCGGTATGATTGTCGACAGTTTCAGCTGGCGCTGGGTGTTCGTTGCCAGCCTGCCACTGGCGATGCTGACGTGGATTCTGGCCCTTTTCTGGTTACGTGATGAAGAGGTTAAGGAACCCGCCGGACGTTTTGAACTGTCAGGTTTTCTGCTGGCCGGAGCGGCGCTGGCACTGGTATTACCCGGACTGACGCTGCTCGGTGAAACCGGGGATGTTGCGACGGGCGTCGTTTTATTGCTTTGCGGGCTGATCCTGATGACGATTTTTGTGCGCAAATCATTACAACAGTCGCGACCTCTGCTGGAGTTAACGCTGATAAAGGATCCGCTGTTGCGAACCGCTATGCTTATCTATCAGTGTATTCCCGGCATTTTTACCGGTATCAGTCTGATTGCCATGCTTTACCTGCAACAGGAACTGCATTTTTCTGCCGCGCAGGCGGGCGGACTGATGGTGCCGTGGTCGCTGGCCTCGTTTGTCGCCATCAGCGTGACCTGCAAGATGTTTAACCGCGCGGGGCCGCGTGCATTATTCATTCCCGGATGTCTGATTCAGGGCATGGGTATAGGTTTTCTGGCGGCGCTGAGCGTGACACAGCAGCCGTGGCTGGCCGTTACCGCTTTCTCGCTAATGGGATTTGGCAGCAGTTTGTGCAGCAGTACTGCGCAAAGTTGTGCATTCCTGCAGGTTCGGCAGAATGCGCTGGCGGATGCCAGCGCGCTGTGGAATATCAACCGCCAGCTCAGTTTTTGTCTCGGCGTGACAGTTGTCAGCGTCATGCTCAACGTTTTGCAGGTTTATATCCCGCAGCACGCTTACCGGCTGAGCTTTATTATCGCCGCTGCCAGCGTGTTGTTACCGGTGATGTTATGCCTGAAATTGCCGGGTCGTGAAATTGTCCAGGCATTCAATCTGAAGGAAAAAAGATGAATCGTTATATCAAAGAAGTGTTCGACGCCCACGAGCTGATCCAGCGCTGGTTTACTGATGCCGCAGCGCCGCAAAGCGTTTGTGACGAATTACTGGCACGTTTTAGCCCTGCGTATTCCATGGTGACACTGACTGGCCACCTGCTTGATTATCCGAAACTGTGTGGATTTTTCGCCGCACAGCGTGGAGCCAAAGCCGGTTTACACATTGACGTCGGGCAGCCGGTTTTAATCGCGGAAAGCGCACAACATGGCGTGGTGACCTATCAGGAGCGCCAGCAATTACCGGGGCAGGCGGCAACGTTACGATATTCAACAGTTGTGTTTGAGGTGGACGCACAGGGGAACCTGTTGTGGCGGCATTTGCATGAGACGGCGGCGGCGTGACAGTTAAACTCAATCTTTCTGCATCATAACGTCAATCCATCTCCCAGGCCCTGCCCCTTTTGCAGGGCGCTATCTTATTTCCCATCGCGAATTATTTGCCCAAAATGTGAAGGGAGTCATAAGCGATGGTCAAGGAGAGACAATTTTCTGGTTCGTAAAATTATCCCCCTCTGAAGTCATGCCGTATACTCCCTTCAAGCAGAGACAATCAGCATTCTATCTACATCATTTTTGTACCCGCTATTGTCGGCGAAGCAGGATCTCTTATCGGACCTGCAATCACTTAGGATATGAGGGTTTCGTTATGGATAAGAAAGTCATCTATTTGTTTTGTTCCGCAGGAATGTCTACCTCATTGCTGGTTTCGAAAATGAAAGTCGTGGCTGAGAAATACGAAGTGCCGGTCATTATTGAAGCATTCCCGGAAACGCTGGCGGGGGAAAAAGGCGGTGCGGCTGATCTGGTGCTGCTCGGTCCGCAAATTGCTTATATGCTGCCAGAAATTCAAAAAGTATTACCGGGTAAACCTGTCGAAGTGATTGATTCAGTCATGTACGGAAAAATTGATGGGCTGGGCGTGCTGAAAGCTGCCGTCGCGTCGATCAAGAAAGCTGCAACTGCATAATGTACGACCTTGCTTTATTTTGTTTTAAATTTTTGTATTAGCGTTTATTTAAGTCAAAGAGAAATCCAGTCAAAGAGCGAATTTCATACCCTGGCCGCCGGATGGCGGCATTAAAGGAAAAATCGAATGAGTAAAGCTATTGATTCCCTGGAAAAGATATTACTTCCTTTTGCCGTCAAAATTGGTAAGCAACCCCATATAAACGCCATTAAAAATGGTTTCATCAAATTAATGCCACTGACCCTTGCCGGGGCCATGTTCGTTTTAATTAATAACGTCTTCCTTAATTTTGGCGACGGTTCTTTCTTTTATTCTTTAGGTGTGCGTTTAGATGCCTCTACGATTCAAACACTGAACGGTTTAAAAACGATCGGTGTGAATGTCTACAACGGGACATTAGGCATAATGTCACTGATGGCGCCGTTCTTTATCGGCATGGCCATGGCGGAGGAACGCAAAGTAGACTCGTTGTCAGCAGGTCTGCTGGCGGTCGCTGCCTTTATGACTGTTACACCTTATAGCGTCGGTGAAGCTTACGCGGTAGGCGCGAACTGGTTAGGCGGTGCGAATATCATATCCGGTATGCTTATCGGTATCGTCGTCGCTGAAATGTTCGCTTTTATTATTCGCAGAAACTGGGTGATTACTTTACCGGCAAGCGTCCCCGAATCTGTCGCACGTTCATTCTCCGCATTAATTCCGGGCTTTATTATCCTGTTTATTTTCGGGGTAATTTCCTGGCTGCTGGGATTATACGGTCATAACTTCCACCAGATTATTATGGACTCCATCTCTAAGCCTCTGGCTTCGATGGGCAGCGTCGTGGGCTGGGCTTACGTCATATTCAACTCCCTGCTGTGGTTCTTTGGTGTGCACGGTTCACTGGCGCTGACTGCGCTGGACAACGGCATCATGACACCCTGGGCACTGGAAAACATTGCTCTCTACACCGAATACGGGTCAGTGAGTGCGGCGATTGAAGCGGGTAAAACCTTCCACTTCTGGGCCAAACCTATGCTTGATTCCTACATCCTGCTGGGCGGTTCCGGTGCGACGCTGGGTCTGATTATCGCGATTTTCATCGCGTCACGCCGCGCGGATCATCGCCAGGTGGCGAAACTGGCGCTGCCTTCTGGCATCTTCCAAATTAACGAACCGATTCTGTTTGGTCTGCCGATTATCATGAACCCGGTGATGTTTATTCCGTTCGTTCTGGTGCAGCCGATTCTGGCGGCTATCACGCTGGCGGCTTATTCCATGGGGATTATTCCGCCGGTGACCAACCTCGCGCCCTGGACGATGCCAACCGGTCTCGGTGCCTTCTTTAACAGTAACGGCAGCATCGCTGCATTGTTAGTTGCGTTGTTCAACCTCGGGATCGCCACGCTGGTGTATATGCCTTTCGTCATATTGTCTAACAAGGCGCAGGCGATTATTGAGGAAGAAGAGAGCGAAGAGGATATCGCTGCAGCACTGAAATTCTAATCTGAACCGGTGCAGGGCGGGCCTCCGGCCCTGCGTTTTTTCCGCAATCATGGAGAGATAAAGATGATTGATTTAGACAGCATCACTGATACGCAAGACGACATGCAGGAACTCGAAGAAGTGGTGATGGGGTTGATAATTAACTCCGGACAGGCTCGCAGTCTGGCTTATGGCGCACTGAAAAAAGCCAAAGAAGGCGATTTTGAGCAGGCCAAAGCGTTAATGGATCAGTCCCGTCTCTCGCTCAATGAAGCGCATCTGGTGCAAACCAAACTGATTGAAGACGACATGGGCGAAGGCAAAATGAAAGTCAGCCTGATTCTGGTTCACGCGCAGGATCACCTGATGACATCCATGCTGGCGCGAGAGTTAATTACGGAACTCATTGAGCTTCACGAGAAAATAAAATAACGTAGGAAGCCATAATGCAGCCACCGGTACTGAGTATGGAAATCAAGACAGCACGCGAGAATCAACTTTTCGACGGTCAGAATTTCCATATGTTTATCTACAACAAAGTAGAAAGCATTTCCGGACTGCATGAGCATGACTACTACGAATTTACGGTCGTACTGACTGGCCGGTATTATCAGAATGTGAACGGGAAAAGGGTGCTTTTAGAACGCGGCGATTTCGTTTTTATTCCGCTGGGTTCCAATCATCAAAGCTTTTATGAATTTGGCGCGACGCGGATATTAAACGTCGGGATCAGCAAAGCATTTTTTGAACAGCACTATTTATCTTTATTACCTTCACATTTTGTCGCATCACAAGTGTATAAAATTAAGACTGAGTTTCTGACCTATATTGAGTCGGTGATAGCTTCTCTGAATTTCCGCAATGGGGAGTTCAATGAGTTTCTGGAAATGGTGACGTTTTATATCGTCAACCGGTTACGTCACCACCGGGAATCTGAAGCTACAACGGATGCGCCAGTCTGGCTGAAGACGGCCATTGAAAAAATGCATGATAAAGCGCAGTTCGGTGAAAAAGCATTATCGAACATGGTGGAATTGTCCGGTAAGTCGCAGGAATATCTCACCCGCGCCACGCAGCGACATTACGGCATGACGCCCATGCAGATTATCAATGAAATCCGGATTGATTTTGCGAAAAAGCAGCTTGAAATAACCAACTACTCGGTCGCAGATATTGCATTTGATTCCGGATATAGCAGCCCGAGTATGTTTATCAAGAACTTTAAAAAGCTAACCTCATTCACACCGAATCATTATCGAAAGAAATTATGCAGTATTAATTAACTCTTAACCTTAAATAAATTTCTGTTTTCATTTGCAGTGCAATAGATTGCACGGGAGTTCCTATGAGCAAAAAACTGAAAGTCGTCACTATTGGTGGCGGGAGCAGCTATACCCCGGAATTACTGGAAGGCTTTATTAAGCGTTATGATGAATTGCCAATTTCCGAATTATGGCTGGTGGATGTCGAAGGCGGAAAAGACAAGCAGGACATTATTTTTGACCTCTGCGTGCGCATGGTAAAACGCGCGGGCGTTCCTATTGAAATACATAAAACACTGAACCGCCGCGAAGCCTTAGCGGATGCCGATTTCGTCACTACGCAGCTGCGCGTAGGTCAATTAAAAGCACGCGAACTGGATGAGCGGATCCCGCTGAGCCACGGCTATCTGGGGCAGGAGACTAACGGCGCAGGCGGCTTATTCAAAGGGCTGCGCACTATTCCGGTCATTTTCGATATCATCAAAGACGTCGAAGAAATCTGCCCGAATGCCTGGGTGATTAACTTCACCAATCCGGCGGGCATGGTTACGGAAGCGGTCTTCCGTCAAACAAAATTCAAAAAATTCATCGGCGTATGTAACATCCCTGTTGGCATGAAAATGTTCATTCAGGACGTACTTAAACTCGCGCCGCAGGACGATTTATCCATCGACCTGTTCGGTCTTAATCACATGGTGTTTATCAAAGATGTCATCGTTAACGGCGAATCGCGCTTTGCTGAATTGCTCGACGGCGTGGCGTCTGGCCGGCTTACCGCCGGTTCGGTCAAAAATATCTTTGATTTACCGTTCAGCGAAGGGCTGATCCGCTCCCTGAACCTGCTGCCGTGCTCGTATCTGCTGTATTACTTCAAACAGAAAGAAATGCTGGCGATTGAAATGGGTGAATTCTACAAAGGCGGCGCGCGCGCAACCGTGGTGCAAAAGGTTGAGAAGCAGCTGTTTGATCTCTATAAAGACCCGGAACTGAGCGTAAAACCGAAAGAACTGGAACTGCGCGGCGGCGCGTATTACTCCGACGCCGCGTGCGAAGTGATCAGCGCGATTTACAACGATAAACAAACTGAGCAGTACGTTAATTTCCCGCACAACGGGCATATTGACAATATTCCGGCGGAATGGGCTATCGAAATGACCTGCACCATCGGGCGCAACGGCGCGACGCCTCATCCGCGGCTGACCCACTTTGATGATAAAGTCCTTGGGCTAATCCATACCATCAAAGGCTTTGAAATCGCAGCCAGCGAAGCGGCGCTCAGCGGCAAATTCAACGACGTGTTGCTGGCGCTTAACCTCAGCCCACTGATCCATTCCGACAAAGATGCCGAAATTCTGGCGCGTGAACTGCTGCTGGCGCATGAAAAACATCTGCCCAACTTCGCAGAAGCTATCGCAGCACTGAAATAACCCGTCTGCCTTCCCGAAAGGGAAGGCAATGCCAAGGGGGAAAAATGGATAAATTACTGATAGTCAACGCCGATGATTTCGGGCTTTGCAAAGCGCAAAACTACGGCATTATCGAAGCATTCAGAAACGGTGTTGTCACTTCTACCACGGCAATGATGAATGCTGGCGGTGTTGAACATGCCGCCGCACTGAGCACTGAGAACCCGGCTCTTGCGGTAGGAATGCACTTTGTACTGACGCTCGGAAAACCTTTATCGCCAATGCCAAATCTGGCGCGAAACGGCGAGCTGGGCAAGTGGATCTGGGAAGTGGCGGAGCAGGGGGCGTTGCCACTTGATGAAATTGCTCAGGAACTGAAGTGCCAGTTTGTACGCTTTACCGAAATTTTTGGCCGCATGCCGACGCACATTGATAGCCACCACCACGTGCATATGATCCCGAAAATCTTCCCGATTGTGGAAGCCTTTGCAAAGGAGCAGGGCATTCCTGTGCGCATTGACCGCGAGGATCTCCGCAAAGGTGAGATCGCGCTAAACGGTGCACAAAGTACGCAAGGTTTTGAAAGCGGATTTTATGGCGATGCGATTTCGCAAACACTCTTTCTGGAAACGCTGGACAGCGCGCTGAAACGTGGCGATTCCTCACTGGAAATCATGACCCATCCCTCGTTTATCGATAATACGATTCTGGCGAGTAAATACTGTTATCCCCGCCTCGCCGAGCTTGATGTACTGACCTCTCCGACGCTTAAAGAGGCGATTGCGGAACGCGGATTCCGGCTCGGAACCTTTAAGGATCTCTGAGTTATCAGTACGAAAAACGACAAAGGCCTGAAGGAACATTCGGGCCTTTGTGAATCATTTCTCTCCCACCACCCGCAGACTCCGCTGTTTCATCACGCGGTGAAGATTGGATTCAAGCCAGTTGGCGAGCCCGGAGATTTGATCTTTCACCTCAATGCCAAGTGGCGTCAGGCGATACTCAACATGTGGCGGTACCACCGGAAATGAACGACGATCGACAAACCCATCTTCTTCAAATGACTGTAACGTCTGTGCCAGCATTTTCTCACTAATGCCACCCACTTTGCGGCGCAGTTCGCTGAACCGCAGCGTTTCTTCGCTCAGGGCTATCAGCACCAGCAAACCCCATCGGCTGGTGATATGGCGCAAAATCTCGCGTGACGGGCAGTTAGGATCCAGTACTTCTCCGCGACGGATTTGTTCGGTGAGCGGTAATTTCTCAGTGGATTTATCGGACGAAATTATTTTCATACTTACCTTTTGGTACGTACTTACGAAAGGTAAGTATATCGCATAGGATGTTTCAACGGCGACGCTTTTAGCGCCTTTCAGAACATAAATCTTGTGTCTTAAACTTTTGGAGAAAAAACATGATCGCAATTACCGGTGCCACCGGCCAGCTTGGCCGCCTTGTTATCGCTGAATTGTTGAAGAAAATCCCGGCGAATCAGATTATTGCTGCCGTTCGCAGCCCTGAAAAAGCGAAAGATTTAGCGGATTTAGGTGTTGAATTGCGTCAGGCGGATTACAGCCAGCCCGCAACGCTCGACAGCGCTTTTAAAGGCGTAGAAAAAGTGTTGCTGATTTCCTCCAGTGAAGTGGGCCAGCGCGAAGCGCAACATGGCGCGGTGATCGCAGCGGCGAAACGCGCAGGCGTGAAACTCCTGGCTTACACCAGCGTGCTACATGCTGATAAAACCCCGCTGGGCCTGGGAGTAGAACATCGCGCAACCGAAAAAGCCTTAAGCGAATCAGGTGTCCCGTTTGTGTTACTGCGTAACGGCTGGTACACCGAAAATTATGCGGCGAGCATCGCTCCGGCGCTGGCGCACAATGCGTTTATCGGTGCGGTGGGCGAAGGGCGTATTTCCTCTGCGGCACGTCAGGACTATGCCGAAGCAGCTGCGGCGGTACTGAGTCTGGATAATCAGGCTGGTAAAGTGTACGAACTGGCGGGTGATGAGTCTTATTCGCTGGCGGAATTCACGGCGGAAATTGCGCAGCAGTCAGGCAAAAAAGTAGATTACATCAACATGACTCAGGCAGATTTCGCCAACGCGTTAAAAGGTGCGGGATTACCGGACTGGCTGGCGGAGATGCTGGCAGATTCTGATGCAGCCGCTGCGAAGGGGGCACTGTTTGATGATTCTCATACATTGAGCAAGCTAATTGGTCGCCCGACAACGCCGGCGAAAGAAGTGATAGCTGCCACGCTTAAAGCTTAACGCATTGTTATAATGTTTGTTTCCGGCCTGTTAGCAATGTGCTTAACAGGCCGTTTCTATTTTAAATCACGTCGTCTTGCGTGGATAACAGCACTAATTCCAGCAGATTGCGACAACCCTGCTGATTACTGACATTGCTGTCTTGCTCAAGCTGACGGATCAGCCCTTCAATAATGGCTTTGTTGGTCACCGGGTAGCGGCTGTACAAAAGGCTGGAAACGACCCTGCCAAGGATCTCCACTTCGCTTAAGGTCTGAGTTTCTTGCTGATTGAAGTATTCACTAATTTCTGTAACTGTTTGTTCTTCTTCGAATTGCATGTAGACCTCCTTAAACTTCGCATGTAAAGGGTGACATGGGAAGTGTCTGTTGCCAGTCAGAGAACATAGAATTGTGTAGCAACGCTTCACAATAAACCTCCCTGTTTCATCTCAACGCTATGGCACAAATCTAAAAAAACCAGCCATGAAAAAATGTCTTTGGAGGAGGGGAAATCCACGTTCTCCTCCAAAGACCAGGCTGAATATGCCCGTAAATGACGGACTAATGATAAAGCAGGGGTATAAAGAAGTTATACAAAGATTACAGATTTGTACAGGTTCGCCTGAGAAATATCTGAATAACAGGTTGCTAGCAATCGTAAACAGCACGAATTGTACTGTTCGAATTACGATCGATACATTCACGCAGTGATTTAGTTCAGTTTGTAATGATCATTCTGGTTGCATTTTAACCGCTGTACAAAATGCATTTGCTGCGTCAGAATGCCCGCCCAAAAAAACAGCTTATAGGGAGCGGGACGGTGAAAATCAATGTCATTGGAACCAGCGGAAGCGGTAAATCCACTGTAGCGCGCGGAATTACTCAGAAACTGAATATTCCTTATATCCAGCTGGATGCATTGTTTTGGCGTGCTGACTGGCAGGGCACCCCGGATGACCTTTTTTTGCAAAAATTGAAGCGGCGCTGGCGGGTAAAAACGACTGGGTGATTGACGGAAATTACAAAAGGACGCAATCCATCAAGTGGCGTGACGTGGATATGATTGTCTGGGTGGATTACTCATTTTTGCGCACGCTGTATCAGGCTGTACGGCGGGCAGCGGTGCGGGCCTGGCAGCAGGACGAAATCTGGGCAGGAACCGGCAACCGCGAGACGTTTCGTAAAAGCTTTTTCAGCAGAGATTCGATCATCTTGTGGACACTGAAAACTTATCGCAACAACCGTCGCCAGTATGAGACGTTGCTGACGGATGCCCGCTGGCAGCACGTCCGGTTTGTGCGGTTGCGGTCACCCAAAGAGACTCAGTCGTTTCTCAGTGACTTACCCCTGTTAAAGCCGTCTACAGGCTTGCTTTAGCTATCCCTGCGAATGGCGTGAATATTATTGTTTTCTCACATACTTCGCGTTGAGCACTATTTCTTTGCCTTTCTTCACCGTCTGACCGCTGATACTGATCAAATCCGAAGGATTAATTTCCTGCCCATCCCAGGCAGTGGCAGGAATATGCGTTTCAATCGTGCCGGTTTTATCGCGGAAGGTATAAGAGTCAGCACCGTTCTTTTTGATGATGAAACCTTCCAGCGTGACCCAGTTTAACGACTGCGTTTTTTTGATGCGCTCGATGGTATTTTCGTGAGCATCCTTGGTCCCGCGCTGGCCGCTGTCTTGCTTGTGCTGCGGCGGTGGCGTGTCATCATTTTTGAAACCACCGCCAGTATCTGCCATGACCTGACTGCTCATCGCAAACGCGCCCAATAATATAAGAGTCCATGTTTTCATAGCGAGATCCTCTGCCTTGATTGTTTGTTTTCAAAACACTTGTATTCAAAAGCATGGCAGAAAATGCGTGTTTCTCCAGCGAACAGGTAAGAACCAGATAATTCCAGAAATGCACAACAGGAGGGCATTAATATTCGATACCGGTATGAACCGGTAAATCCAGTCCGTGCGCAATCGCCGCCGCAAAGGCATCAATTGCAGGGATTTGACTCGCCGGGACATTTGGATAGACCAGCCACAGCTGGCTGCGCGGGGCGAAATCCTTCAGCGCATACAGTTCCAGTTCGGGGCGCAGCGCGTGATGTTCCACCAGCGCGCGCGGCATCAGCCCGAGACCCCGTCCTTCGGCGATAAGTGAGAGCTGTAACGTCACTCCGAAAGCCTCAAGATTGATTAACAGCGGCAAACCTTGCTCGATCAGCGCCCGTTGCAGCGCGGCGCGAAAACCGCAGCCCTCGGGATTGAGGATCCAGCCATGCTGATAACATTCCTCCAGCCGTTGCGGCAGTTCTGCCGGGGCTTTCGGGCCGACTACCACTAAATCCACCGCGCCGAGAGGCTGATTCTCAATACCTGCCGGAAACTGTTTACTGGCCGGAAAGAGCACCACTGCGGCCTCCAGCTCCTGGCGCTGAATGCGCAGCAATAACTCTTCTCCCCAGCCGCTGGATAACCGGGGCTGGATCTCAGGAAACTGTGCCGAAAGCATTTTCAGCGCAGGCAGCAGGCTGCTTTCACTGAGGCTTTGCGGAACCGCCAGACGCAACAGGCCGGAAGGTGGGCTGTCGGCGGCCACCAGATCGCTGAGTGCATCGACTTCGCGCAGAATATGGCGGCATTGCTGATAAACGCGTTTACCCATCAGGGTGGGTTTCAGCGGTTTGGTCTGCCGGTTAAGCAAAGGAATGCCAAGAGACTCTTCGAAATTCTGCACACGGCGGGTGATAGCGGGCTGCGTCAGACCCAGTTCATCGGCGGCGAGACGCGTGGATTGCAGGCGGATCACCGCGACAAACGCGGTTAAATCTTCAATTTTCATGGCACTCAATGTCCGTCCAGATAGTCAGAAATCAATTCACGCAGCATAAGTCAATTTTCAGAATGACGCTGGAACGCACTGCACATTTTTATGTGTGAATTGCATATTAGCTTATCCATAAAATGAATTTTGGTTGAGTTTGACCGGTGCTAGCCTGTCATGAATGTTCATTAAAAGGGGAAGGCGATGACAGCGTTTCATAATGCGCCGTTGCGACAATTTCTTGCCGATTTTACGCGGCTGATTCAGGCACCTCATGGCCAGACCGAAGTACTTGCACAGGGCAGTGAACTGCTGGCGACGCTGATCCGCGAGGATAACTGGCTGGCGGAGGAATTCGCTCAGCCGCATGCTGAACATTATCAGCAGTATTTATTGTATGCCGATCCGCTGTCGCGATTTTCCGTCGTCAGTTTCGTTTGGGGGCCTGGGCAAACCACGCCGGTTCACGATCACCGCGTCTGGGGGCTGATCGGTATGCTGCGCGGCGCGGAAATCAGTCAAAACTTTGCTCGCCACGGTGACGGAACACTGCAAGCGGAAGGCGAACCTGTCACGCTGCAACCCGGTGACGTCGAGAAGATCGCCCCGGACGTGCAGGATATTCATCAGGTCAGCAATTTCTACAGCGACCGGGTATCCGTCAGTATTCACGTCTACGGCGGCAATATCGGCGCCGTCTCACGCGCTGTGTATCTCCCTGACGGGCGCGAGAAAACCTTTATTTCTGGCTATTCCAATTCCAGTCTTCCCAACCTCTGGGACCTGTCAAAAGAGAAAACTCATGTCTGACTCTCATGCATTACCGCTGCGTCATTTCTCCCGGCTACATCAGTCCCTGCACGAGGGACAGGAACTGGCGCTGATTGATGTCCGTGAGGAAGCCGCATTTGCTACCGGTCATCCTTTATTTGCCGCCAATCTGGCGCTGTCCAAGCTCGAACTTGAAGTGCTGGATCGCATTCCCAACCGCCAGACAGCAGTGACGCTGTATGACAACGGCGAGTTCTATGATGTGCAGCACGGCGAGCGTAAAACTACGCGGGCGGCGGCTTTGCTGCATTCGCTGGGCTATAAAAATGTGGGTGTGCTGGCAGGCGATCTGGCTGGCTGGAAAGAGGCGGGCGGCGAGATCTTTATTGATGTGAATGCGCCAAGCAAAGCCTTCGGCGAATGGGTGGAACACCATTACCAGACCCCGTCGCTGACCGCTGAACAAGTGTTGGCGCTGCAACAGCAGGGCGCAAACATTGCAGTGCTGGACGTCCGTCGTTTTGATGAATATCAGGCGATGAGCATTCCCGGCGGCGTCAGTGTGCCGGGTGGCGAACTGGCGCTGCGGTTGCGTGATGCGGTTCCCGATAAAAATACGCAGGTGATCGTCAATTGTGCCGGGCGTACGCGCAGTATTATCGGTACGCAGTCGCTGATTAACGCCGGTTTCAAACAACCGGTCGCGGCATTGCGTAACGGGACAATCGGCTGGACACTGGCGGGTCAGACTTTGGCGCATCAGCAGGATGCAACCTTCCCGGAACTGAGCGAAAAATCCCGTCAGGCAGCGTTGAAAGGCGCGCAGGCTCTGGCTATTCGTGCGGGCGTGCGTTCAGTGACGTTGTCACAAATTCACGACTGGCAGCAGGATGATTCTCGGACTTTATATCTCTTTGATGTACGCACAGCGGAGGAGTTCCGGGCTGGTCATTTACCGGGTGCGCGCCACGTGGCAGGTGGTCAGTTGGTTCAGGAAACGGATCACTACGCGACGGTGCGTGGTGGGCGAATTGTGCTGGTGGATGATGACGGCGTGCGAGCCAACATGGCGGCGTCTTGGCTGGCGCAGATGAAATGGGAAGTGTATGTGGCTGATGTGACGGCAGAGGATTTCGCCGAACAGGGTGACTGGAAAGCACAGGTCGCTCCGGCTCCGGCGGTGGAATCCGTGACGCCACAACAGCTGCAACGCTGGCTGGACGACGGCGAGACCGGTGTCATTGATCTCACCACCAGTGCGAATTTCCGCAACCGGCGTATTCCGGGTGCAGTGTGGACAACGCGCGGCAATATTCCACAGATAATAGCTTCTCAGCCTGAGAAACAGCAGTGGGTGGTGACCTGCACCAGTGGTTTACTGGCACGTTACGCCGTCACGGAAGTGGCGTCATTAACGGCTAAAAATACCTATTTGCTGGAGAAAGGCACGGTTGGCTGGATTGATGCAGGACTGCCGCTTGAGCGGGGCGATAGCACGTATCTGGACCATCCACAGGACAGATATCTCCGTCCGTACGAAGGAACGGATGTCAGTGCGCAGGCGATGCAGGATTATCTGGACTGGGAATATGGTCTGGTGGCGCAGCTGGAAAAAGACGGCTCGCACGGTTTTACATTATTAAAATAAGATACAGAACGAAGGCTGACGCCTCTGCGTGAAGCACGCAGAGGATCAGTTAATGCTTAACGGCGGCCGCGCGGATGGGTGCGTGCAGTCCAGTCGTAGGTCGCAGAAGTACTAGGAACGGCTTTATTACGGCGTTTTTCCGCACGGGCTTTCGCAGCCACTTTTTCCTTTTCTTCCATCAGTTTGTCGATGTAATCATCTTTGATGCGGTTATTTTCAGAGTTGGTCAACTCGCGGCCCTGTGCTTTACGAGCCCGATCCAGCTGGGTTTTCAGTTCCCGCTGTTCGCTTTCCGTCATATCTTGTTGTGTCAGTCTTTTCATTTGAAACGCATCCTGTGAGGAAAGTGGCAACCAGTGTAGTCGTTAATGGGGGGAAATACCCGCGAGAGTCGCTGAAACAGGGTTTTTTGTGCGGCTGGTGCGGTAAAACGCGTTTTTATCCGATGCCGGATCCCGCCCTGAAATACGGCCATGAAGCCGTTTTGTTGCCACGGTTACCGGCAATACATTTTCCATCACATCTTCCGGAGTTTCCCGCAACAACCTGCAAGATGTTCCCTTTCGATGTTACCGGTATCACAGAAGCTAAATATCGTAAGAAAATTATTATATCTCGTAATTGTAGCGGCCTTTTAACCTCTCTATAACAGATCCTCAGCCCATCGGACGGACTGACTTTTTTGTTTAACCGGAAAAAGGCAGATCGAGTTATGAGTGGAAAATTATCCGTAAAAGAAAAAGTGAGTTACGGTCTTGGCGATATGGCGAGCCATATTGGCCTGGACAACGTCATTATATTTTTAACCTTTTATTACACCGATGTTGTGGGATTACCGGCGGTATTCGTCGGGACAATGTTTCTGGTCGCACGCATCGCGGATGCTATTGTGGATCCGGCGATGGGGCTTATCGCCGACCGAACCCAAACGCGCTTCGGTAAATTCCGGCCTTATATTCTCTGGCTGGCGCTGCCCTTTGGGATCAGTTGCTTACTGGTGTACGCCGTACCAGAATCCCTCTCGCTGACCGGCAAAATGGTGTACGCCAGCGTGACCTATTGCGTGATGATGCTGATGTATACCGCCATCAATATTCCGTATTGCTCGATGGGCGCAATTATTACCCCGGATAATACCCAGCGTATTTCCCTGCAATCCTACCGTTTTTTCCTTGCCACGCTCGGTGGGGCGATGTCCACATTCTTAATGATGCCTTTGGCGGAAATGATGGGTGGAGGAAATAAGCTGGACGGGTATTTCGGCGCGATGGCAATTATGGCGTCAATCGCCGTGGTGATGTTTTTATTGTGTTTCCTCAATACTAAAGAACGTATTAGCGCGCCGCCGACGCATGAGAATTTCCTCTCGGATCTGCGTGATTTAGTGCGTAACGACCAGTGGCGCGTCGTCGCGGCGCTGATCTTCTTTAACATCTCTTTCGGCGTCGTCCGCCTCGGCGCGATGATGTATTACGTCACTTATTATCTCGGGCATGCCAGCTACTTTATGTGGCTGCTGGCGGCGCATATTATCGGTAAAAGTCTCGGCAGTATGCTGGTCAAACCGCTGACCCGAAACCGCAGCAAACTCTCCGCGTTCAGTCTGTGTGCCGTGTTAACCGGTGCGCTAAGCATGGCCATTTTCTTCCTTCCCGCCTGGATTTCACTGCTGGTCGGCATGACGCTGCTGGTCTCGACCTTCTATCAGGTCACGACCACATTAATGTGGGTGATGATGTCCGACGTGGTCGATTACGGTGAATACAAACAGGGCAAACGCATGGACGGCACCGTGTTTTCCACGCTGCTGGCGATCCTCAAAATGGGGATGGCAGTCAGCGGCGCGGTGGTCGGCTGGACGCTTGGCCTGAGCGGTTATGTTCCGCATGCAACCCAGCAAAACCCGGCAGCGATGTTGTCGATTATCGCGCTGTTCTCGCTGGTGCCGGGCGTGTTGTCGATGTTCAGTGCGCTGTCGATGCGGTGGTACAAACTCAACGACGCCACGATGAAAAAGATTAACCAATCCAAAATTACCCCTGAACGCGTGCCTGAACCTCAGGCCACCTTGCATACACAGGAGTCTGCATGAGCGAATTAATCGCCGAGAAAAACCGTATCCTTTGGCATTTCGATCAGCAAACGCTGGTGATTGAACCCTGGGGAGTCCACAGCCTGCGCGTGCGCGCCACCTGTCGTCCGGCGCTAAATGATCATCTTTGGGCGTTGATGCCACTGAGCGAACAGCCGCAAACGGAAATCAGCCATGGGACAGAAACGCTGACCATCAGCAACGGCAACATCAGTGCGACTGTTAACATCAAAGGGCAGCTGGCCTTTTACAATCAGCACGGTGAGCTGATTCTCGAAGAGTATTGGCGGCAACGCTCCACCGTGGGAATTGGCGCGACGGAAAAGAGTCAGGACAAATACATTAGCGCGCTGAAAATGGATGCCCGCGAGTTTAAGGCCATCCCTGGCGGCAAGCATCAGCTGACAGTGCGATTCGAATCGCGTCCCGATGAGAAAATCTACGGGATGGGGCAGTATCAGCAAAGCTGTCTGGATTTGAAAGGCTGCACGCTGGAACTGGCGCAACGTAATTCACAGGCCAGCGTACCGTTTATGCTTTCCAGTCTGGGGTATGGTTTGTTGTGGAACAATCCGGCGATTGGCGAAGCCACGTTCGGCAAGAACATTACCCGCTGGGGAGCGCAGGTGACCGAGCAGATGGATTACTGGATCACCGCCGGTGACACGCCTGCCGAGATCATGCATCAGTATGGTCGCACGACCGGCACCGCGCCGCTGATGCCGGAGTACGCCACCGGTTTCTGGCAGTGTAAATTGCGTTACCGTACTCAGCAGGAAGTGCTGGAGGTCGCACGTGAATACAAGCGCCGTGAGTTGCCGATTTCGGTGATAGTGATTGATTTCTTCCACTGGCCGAATCAGGGAACCTGGTGTTTTGATCCGCTGGACTGGCCGGATCCCAAAGCAATGGTCGCGGAGCTGAAATCTCTCGGTATCGAAACCATGGTTTCTGTCTGGCCAACGGTAGACAGCCGCACCGACAATTACAAAGAGATGAAATCCAAAGGGTATCTGGTGAATACCGATCGCGGCGTTTCGGTGAATCTTGATTTTCTCGGCAACTGTACGTTCTTCGATGCCACGCATCCTGACGCCCGTAAGTTTGTCTGGGAGAAGGTGAAGCAAAATTATTACGATCTGGGTATTCGCACCTTCTGGCTGGATGAAGCCGAACCCGAATACCGCGCTTATGATTTCGATAATTATCGCTATCATCTCGGGCCGGTGCTGGAAGTGGGTAACATCTATCCGCAGAAGTTCGCGCAAGGCTTTTACGACGGGCTGCAACAGGAAGGCGAGACGGAGATCGTCAATCTGGTCCGTTGCGCCTGGGCTGGCAGCCAGCGGTATGGTGTACTGGCGTGGTCGGGCGATATCCATTCTTCCTTTCACGCGCTGCGTAACCAGATTGCCGCCGGTCTGAACATGGGGCTGGCCGGTATTCCATGGTGGACGACGGATATCGGCGGATTCCAGGGCGGTAATGTCAACGATCCGGCGTTTCAGGAGCTGTTGATCCGCTGGTTCCAGTGGGGAGTCTTCTGTCCTGTGATGCGTTTACACGGCTACCGCGAACCGCAGATCCAGCCGTCAGAACCGTGGCGCGACGGCATCGCCCAGTGCAACAGCGGCGCTCCGAATGAAGTCTGGAGCTATGGCGAAGAGAATTATGAGCTGATGAAAAACGGGTTATTCCTGCGAGAAAAACTGCGGCCTTACATCAGCCGCGTAATGCAGGAAGCCCATGAGAAGGGCGATCCGGTCATGCGCACGATGTTCTATCAATATCCGGATCAGGCTGAAAGCTGGCAGGTGGAGGACCAGTACATGCTGGGCGCAGATATCCTGGTTGCGCCGGTGCTCTATGCAGGGCAACGAGAGCGCACGGTATGGCTTCCCGCCGCAGAGGTGTGGGTCGCGCTTAACGGTGAGCGTTATCCGGGGGGATCGACGATAACGGTGGCCGCTCCGCTGGAAGGTATACCGGTATTTGTGAGGGAAGGGGCGCAGGTGCAGGGGGAGATTGTTTTGAACTAGCAGGTGCCCTACATCCCGGATATGTTCCAGTATCCGCAGCTATTGCCGCAAAACCCCGCTTTTAACGTCAAAATAACTCGATCCGCTCCCTCCCCTGCGAAGGGGAGGGCTGGGCTGGGGTATTGAATAAAATCAATACGTTGAAGTGTGCTTTGACAAGGTGTCAGTCCTTAAACCCCCCTCCCGACCTCCCCCTTCGCAGGGGGAGGTGCAAAGCAAACCCCCTCAGCGATAACGGATTTATCACAAAATCGTTAACTCTCCGCGAGGATTCCGTAACACCCCTGCCTGTAATCTGTTTCCATCGATACCAACCGGCACGGTGGCAACTATGATCAACAGACGCAATTTCCTGCTCGGCAGCGGTGCAGTTTCCGCCGCAGCGGCCATGGGACTTTTTCCGGCGATTTTCGCCCGTAAGGCGGACGCGCAGGCAATCGCAGAACACTTCGAAGTGACACTCACCGATGACCAGTGGCACCAGCGCCTCAGTGATGCGCAGTATTACATCTTGCGCGAAGCTGGCACCGAACGTCCTTATTCCAGCCCGTTAAACAAAGAACACCGGGACGGTAAATTCGCCTGTGCCGGTTGCAGCCTGTCGCTGTTTTCCTCTGCGACTAAATTCGACAGCCGCACCGGGTGGCCAAGCTTCTGGAAATCATTGCCCAACGCCGCCCTGACGCGCCGGGACACCACGCTCGGGATGGTGCGCGATGAAGTACATTGCCGCCGCTGCGGCGGGCATCTTGGCCATGTCTTTGACGATGGACCACAGCCGACCGGCCTGCGTTATTGCATGAACGGGCTGGCAATGACGTTTACTCCCAACACGTAATCATCTGCGAGACCACTATGAAAATGACCGATAAAAGAGTGAAGTCGTTACGTAATTACAGTCTGATCGCCGGTCTGGTGCTGGCATCCGCGTTCGTTTTCCAGAATAACGCGTGGTCATGGGGCGGCGCTGAACAGGCCGTGGTGATTGCCGCGCCTGCAAAGGATGAGCCCGCAGGTACGTCACACAGTGAAACCGCGCTGTTTGCGGGTGGGTGCTTCTGGGGGATCCAGGGGGTGTTCCAGCATGTGAAAGGCGTGACCAGCGCGGTATCCGGATATACCGGCGGCGCGGCGGGGACGGCGAGTTATGAGGAAGTGAGTACCGGCGAAACCGGTCATGCGGAGTCAGTGAAGGTGACGTTTGACCCAACTCAGGTGACCTACGGCGAACTGCTGCACATCTTTTTCTCCGTCGGCCATAACCCGACGCAGCTAAACCGGCAAGGGCCGGACACTGGCAGCCAGTATCGATCGGCGGTTTTCCCGCAAAATGCCGCCCAAACTGAGGTCGCCAAAGCGTACATCGTGCAACTCAACGCCAGTAAAAGTTACAGCGAACCTATGGTCACGACGGTCGAAAACAACGGGCACTTTTATCCGGCTGAAGCCTACCATCAGAACTTTTTGAATGATAATCCCGACTATCCGTACATCGTGGTGAACGATTTGCCGAAGATTAAAGACTTACAACATTATTTCCCGGCGAATTACCGCGAACAGCCGGTGCTGGTTAAAGAGTAGGGAAAACCGGGAGCGGAAGGCTCCCGGCTGACGATTTACTTCGCCCGCTGACGTAATGCGTACGTCAAGACGACGGCGAAGCAGATCATCGGCAGCGCATAGGACACCGCCGTTGTGTAGCGGTCGGCAATTGCGCCCATCAGGTAGGGCATGATCGCGCCACCGACTATGGCCATGATCATCACAGAACTGGCGCGTTTGGTCTGTTTGCCCATGTTCTTGACACCCATCGCAAAAATGGTCGGGAACATGATCGACATAAAGAAGAAAATCGCCACTAATGCAATGACCGAGACGTTATCAATCCCCGCAACCACTACTGCGCATAAAACGATATTGATGATCGCGTAAATCACCAGCAGGGTGGCCGGGCGTACGAAGCCCATCAGCCAGGTACTGAAAAAACGTCCGACCATGAAACTGATCATGCCGACGGAAAGCAGATAAGAAGCGTTCTGATTCGACAGCGTATGCCAGTGCTCAGTGGTGTAGTTGATGAAGAATGCCCCGACGCCGACCTGCGCCGCGACATAGAAAAACTGCGCGATAACTCCGCCGGTGAAATGACCGTGTTGCCACAAACCTTTTTCCAGCCCGTGAGCTTCGGATGTGCTCTGTTCGCGAATATCCGGCAGTTTTGTCCGGCCAAACACAAAGGCGATCAGCAGCACTAACACCGCGATGGCCACATAGGTCATTTTCACTGACGAGAGACCCTCGGCGGTCGTTCCCTGCGTGGCGCTGAAGAACAGCGAGCCGCCGATAACCGGGCCGATGAACTGGCCTAAGCCGTTGAATGACTGGGAAAGGTTCAGACGGCGTTCCGCACCGGCAGGGTCACCCAGCACGGTAGCAAATGGATTAGCAGCGGTTTCCAGACAACCCAGACCGAGTGCTATCACAAACAGCGCCAGCAGAAACATGCCGAAACTGCCCGCGCTGGCAGCGGGAACGAATAACAAAGCGCCCAGCGCATACAGGCATAATCCCACCAGGATCCCGGCCTTATAGCCGAACCTGTCCATAAAGAAACCGGCAGGCAGAGCGATGATAAAATAGGCGCCAAAGTACGCTGCCTGAAGTAAACCCGATTGGGCTTTATTGACGTGTAACACTTCCTGAAAATGCTTATTCAGCACGTCCAGCAACCCGTAGGATAAGCCCCACAGGAAAAACAGCGTGGTGACCAGAATAAACGCGAGCCGGAAACCGGACGTTGTTTTGCGCTCCGCATAGGCAGGTGAAGCGGTTTTGTCAGCGAGCATAGTGTATTCCTCAGTATCTGGTGAAGCATGTAGGGGTTCAGCTCAGGTGGCTAATTTTTTTATGTCAGATAACGTGAAAAAACGTGTTCGGCGCACCTTCCCGGCGAAGGGGAGGTGAAAACTACGGCTGATCCTTCAGGGAGAAAATCCTCTCCATTTCCACCCATTTCTCACCGGCAGGTGTCCAGGGCGTGGGGCGCTGATATTTCCACATTAGCGCTTCCCATTCACAGACTTTGGGGTCTTCCAGACTGCGGCGTTCAAACAGGTCGTCGTCAAAATCTTCCGTGGTTTCCATCACCATCATCAGCCGGTTTCCGAGCCGATAAATTTCCATTTCCGTGACGCCGTAACGTCTCAGGTGTGCAGAAATTTCCGGCCAGATTTGCTGGTGATAACGCTGATATTCTTCGATAAGCAGCGGATCGTCGGCCAGATCCAGTGCCTGAACGTAACGGCGGCTCATGTTAACGCCCGGTCAAGATGCATGTAGCCACCGTCCACCGTCAGCCACTGGCCGGTGGTATGAGAGGTGCGTGATGAAAGCAGAAACGCCACGGTATCGGCGATTTCCTGCGGCGTGGTCATGCGTTGCCCCAGTGGAATATGTGAAGTTATCTGGTGCAATTTTTCTTCAGGATTCTCGAAGCCTTTGATCCAGCGCTCGTACAACGGCGTCATCACCTCTGCCGGAATAACCGCGTTAACCCGAATTCCATCCTTAAGCAGCGCCGCTGCCCATTCGCGGGTCAGCGCCAGAATGCCGCCTTTTGCCGAGGCGTAACCGCTGGTGTTTCCCTGGCCGGTCAGCGCGGTTTTAGAGCTGATATTGACGATGGCACCCCGGCTGGCGCGCAGGGCGTCGAGGCTCAGATGCGCCATCAGATAGTAATGAATGAGGTTCTGCTCCAGTGAGCGGACAAAAGCTTCGCGTCCGGCGTCCAGCCCGACGCTGTCATTGGCACCGGCGTTATTCACCAGCCCGTCGATGCGGCCATAGCGGGACATCACTTCGCTTACCGCCGCCGCGCAGCTGGCTTCCTCACGCAACTCGGTGAGGATAAAACTGGCCTGTGGAACCTGCTGCTGCAGCTGATGCATCAATTCATTCGCCGGTTCCGTGTTGCTGATAATGACCGGGATCGCGCCTTCTCCGGCCAGTGTCAGTGAAATGGCTGCGCCAATGCCTGAACCGCCGCCAGTGACTATCACCACTTTATTTTGCAAATGCAGATTCATTGCTCGTTTCCTGTAATCGGTAAACTGCGCAGGCATTGCCGCCAAAAATGGCTGCCTGCTCGTCAGAACTGAGCGTCGCGATGGCCTGCTCGCAGAGCGACCAGGGATCTTCGTCACTCTCCCCCAGCAGACACACCGGCCAGTCGGAGCCAAACATCAGCCGTTCAGTGCCAAAAATCTCCAGCGCGGCGTCGAAATAGGGCAACAGGTCATTAAGCGTGACGCCAGCCGGACGCGGTTCAGTCAGCAAACCTGAGAGTTTGCAACTGACGTGCGGCATTGCTGCCAGCGGCGCAACATGTTTTGCCCAGTGCGCCGCGCCGAGGCTCAGGTCGGGTTTGCCAAAATGATCCAGCACCAGAAAATAGTTATCGTGACGTTTGGCGAATTGCACGGCGTCGGCCAGATGCTGGTGCGTCACCAGAATTTCGTACACATAATCTCGCTGCTGTAACTGCCTGATCCCCCTGTTGATGCCGGTATTGCTGAGCCACTGTGCGGGTGCGACTTCATCCTGAACCTGATGCCGGAAGCCGCGCAGCAGCGGATGAGAAAGCGCCTCCAGTTGCTGTTCCAGCTGAGGGGGCAGCAGATCTATCCAGCCGGTGACGGCGCACACAAAGTCAGTTTTTTCAGCGATTTCAAGCAGCCACTGTGTTTCGCGGCTGTCTGAACACGCCTGAACCAGGATCGTGCCTTGCATATCGTGACGTTGTAACGTGTTTCGCAACGTTTCCGGCAAAAAATCCTGCTTTAATACCGCCATGGTGTCGCTAATCCAGCGGTAATCTCGCGGTGTGTAGTGCCAGAAATGCTGATGGCTGTCGATTCGCATCCTTCAGGTTCTCCGCGTGTTTTCAGGCTCAGGCGTGATGACGGTATTTGTCGATGGAAGCCTGATGCATTTCGATCGAGAAACCCGGCGCTTTCGGCGGCATATAGGCTGCGCCGCGAATGTCACACGGATGGACAAAATGCTCGTGGAGATGGTCGACATATTCAATCACCCGGCCTTCATGGGTTCCGGCGATGCACAGATAATCAATCATCGACAGATGCTGCACGTATTCGCACAGGCCGACGCCGCCCGCATGCGGGCACACTGGCAGGTTGTATTTGGCGGCCATCAGCATCACTGCCAGGACTTCGTTCACGCCGCCCATACGGCAGGCATCAATCTGCACCACGTCGATGGCCTCACGCATGATGAATTGCTTGAACATGATACGGTTCTGGCACATTTCGCCGGTCGCCACTTTTACCGGTGCGACGCCGTGGCGGATTTTGCGATGGCCTTCGATGTCATCCGGACTGGTCGGCTCCTCGATAAACCACGGTTTGGCAAAGGCGAGGGCGTTCACCCACGGAATGGCCTCGTCGGTTTCCCACACCTGATTGGCGTCGATCATCAACTTGCGGTCGGGGCCGATTACTTCACGGGCGATACGCACGCGGCGGATATCGTCTTCCAGATCGCGGCCAACTTTGAGCTTGAGATAGTCAAAACCGGCGTCGACCGCTTCCTGACACAGACGGCGTAGTTTGTCGTCCGGATACCCCAGCCAGCCCGCCGACGTGGTGTAACAGGGGTAACCTTCAGCCAGCAGCTTTTCCCGTCTTTGTGGTTTGTTGTCCGCCCGTTGTTGCAGTAGCGTCAGCGCTTCCTGCGGCGTAATGCAGTCGGTGATGTAACGAAAATCGATGCAACGAACCAGCTCTTCCGGCGACATATCGGCCACTAACTGCCACAGCGGCTTTCCGGCGGCTTTACTCCATAAATCCCACACTGCATTGACCACCGCGCCCGTCGCCAGATGGATGGCACCTTTATCCGGGCCAATCCAGCGCAGCTGGCTGTCACTGGTAAATTCATGCCAGAATTGCCCCATATCGGCGGTAATGCCCGCCAGTTCGCGACCGACGATCAGATGTTCCAGCGCATTAATGGCCGCACAGCAGATTTCATTGCCGCGCCCGATGGTGAACGTCAGCCCATGACCGCGCAGGTCAGGATTGTCCGTCTCTAAAATCACATAAGCAGCGGAGTAGTCGGGGTCAGGATTCATCGCATCCGAACCGTCCAGCGAGAGTGACGTGGGGAAACGCACATCTTCGACCCGTAAAGCCGTAATCTTTGTCATTTCATCTTCCATCAGCAGAAATTAGGGGACTACGCCTGTACCGTCTTCTGGCGCTGTTCGCCCAGACCTTCGATACCCAAACGCATAACCTGACCGGCTTTCAGATACTGCGGCGGTTTTTGCCCTAATCCGACGCCCGGCGGGGTGCCGGTAGAAATGATGTCCCCGGCTTGCAGGCTCATAAAACGGCTCAGATAACTGATGATTTCGGGGATCTGAAAAATCATCGTGCGGGTATTGCCGTTCTGGAAGCGTTTGCCGTCGACCTCCAGCCATAAGTTCAGCTGATGCGGATCGGGGATTTCATCCGCCGTGACCAGCCACGGGCCGGTCGGGCCGAACGTATCGCAGCCTTTGCCCTTGTCCCAGGTGCCGCCGCGTTCAATCTGGAACTCACGTTCCGAGACGTCGTTGATCACGCAATAGCCGGCAACGTGCGACATTGCGTCAGCTTCGCTGATATAGCGCCCGCCGGTGCCGATCACCACGCCGAGCTCCACTTCCCAGTCGGTTTTGACTGAATCACGCGGGATCTCCACATCGTCATTCGGCCCGACAATCGCGCTGGTCCATTTACTGAAAATGACCGGTTCTTTCGGGATCTCCGCGCCGGTTTCTGCCGCATGGTCGGCATAATTGAGGCCGATACAGATAAACTTGCCGACCTGAGCGACGCAGGCGCCGAGGCGTGGCTCACCGCTCACCAGAGGCAGGCTTTCCGGATCCAGACGGCGCAGTTTTTCCAGCGTTTCCGGGTGCAGAAATTCGCCGCGAACATCGGCAATGTGCGCAGAGAGATCGCGCAAATTACCTTTGCTGTCCAGCAGGCCGGGGCGTTCAGATCCTGCTTTACCGTAACGTAATAATTTCATTCAAATCTCCCTCTTCAATGTATTAAATTTGGCGGTCAGGACTCAGTTACTCCAGCCGCCATCAATAATTTGTACCGTGCCGGTGGTGTAGGAGCTGGCATCGGAAGCCAGATACAGCGCCAGCTGGGCAATTTCTTCAGTTTTCCCGATACGCCCGATGGGCTGGCGTGAAACAAATGCCTGATAAACCTCGGTTTCGCTTCGGCCTTCCGCTTCAGCCTGTGCGGCTATGCGCTGGCGCAGAGAAGGGGATTCCACCGTGCCCGGACAGATGGCGTTGCAGCGGATACCCCGGGTAACATAATCGGCGGCGACTGATCGGGTCAGCCCAATGACGGCAGCTTTTGATGCGCTGTAGGCAAAGCGGTTAGGCACGCCTTTGATGCTCGATGCCACAGACGACATATTGATGATGGAACCGCTGCTGCGTTCGAGCATGGCGGGCAGAAAGGCGCGGATCATGTGGAACATCGCCGTCACGTTGAGGTCGAGCGCAAACTGCCATTCGCGTTCGCTGCACGTCAGAATATCGCCGCTGTGTACCACGCCCGCGCAGTTGAACAGCACATCGACCGGGCCGATCTCTTCTGCGGCTGCGGCGATGGCCTGCGGATCAGTCACATCCAGAATGCGGGGACGGATGCCCTGAATATCTTGCAGCGCATCGATATTGATGTCGGTGGCAATGACCTCTGCGCCCTGACTGGCGAACAGCGTCGCGGTGTTAAATCCGATGCCTTGTCCGGCGGCGGTAATCAGAACTTTTTTCCCTGCCAGGTTCATAGCAACTCCTGAGAAAATTACGGTTATAGGTCTAATGGTCAGGCCATTGGGGGTGAAAAAAACGCGTGATAGGAGATGCTTTTTGCTAAGATATTCGGCAAGCTCAACCCAAAAACACGATTTCGATTAACCAATTTTTTACATGCATAAAACAATTCAGCAAGATTTTTATCCTAAAGTTGCTAGCTGAATCACTTAATGAGAATTGACCTCAGGTGTCCGATGCCGATAAAAAAATTAGAAAATCCCAGAATATACAGGCAGATAGCTGACCAGCTAAAAACGTTAATTGAGAGTAAGGAATTTCCGCCCGGCAGCCGCCTTCCCGCAGAGCGAGAGTTGGCCAGTCAGTTACAGGTTAGCCGTGCGTCGGTACGTGAGGCGCTGATTGCGCTGGAAGTCATCGGGCTGGTGGATGTCCGCGTCGGCAACGGTGTGATTGTCTGTCATCCGCCAGCCTCGGCGGTGATTCCGTCGAAGGAGCCGGTGATGTCTCAGGCAGGGCGCAATCAGTGGGCAGACGTGGATGATGAGCTGAATATCGAGCTGGATTTTACCGCCGAGTTACCACCATTTTCTCTGCTACAAACACGGCGATTAATCGAACCGGAAACCGCCGCGCTGGCAGCACGACATGCAACAGATGAGGAACTTGCGGCGATTCGGCTGGCATATGAGCAGAACTGTCGCGATAACCGGCAGGGTTCTGCGACTCATCCCGGTGACCGTTTATTTCATATCCGCATCGCGCAGGCCAGCGGCAACCCTGCTTACGCGTTTATCATCGCTCACCTTCTCGGCCACCGTTACGGCACGATGTTTCGCAGCCTGCAAATGCATTACACGCCGCAGGACATGCCGCACCGTTCCGAGATTGAACATCTCGAAATCCTGACCGCGCTGGAAGCGCGCGATGGTCGCGCGGCTAAAAAAGCCATGAAAGATCATCTGGATGCAGTGATCAAGATCTTTGGGCAGGGGTAGAACCGGTGGGTTGCCACCTGTGATGGCTTTTAATGATGACTCGCTCCGCTCCCTCCCGTGTAAAGGGGTGGGAGCGGGTGGGGTATTAAAGTAAAATCAATAAGTTGAAGTATTTTTTGACAAGGTGTTAGCCCTTAAACCCCTCTATTCTGACCAAAAACTCTCCCACACACGTCATACACGCTTCGCGCTCTTCCACGTGCGGCATGTGACTGGAACTCTCGAAAATCACCCATTCTACCTTCGGGATCAGATCGTAAAACGGCTGCACAACCTCCGGGGCGGCTTCGTCGTAGCGGCCTGATATCAAGAGTACCGGCACATTGATGGTGGGAAGGCGGTCGATAATTGTCCAGTCTTTCATGCTGCCGATCACGTGAAACTCGGTTGGGCCGTTCATGGCGTGATAGACGGTCGGATCGGCGTCCATCGCGGCGAAGGTTCGCAGGACCTCTTCCGGCCATGGGTCGACGCGGCAGACATGGCGCTGATAGAACACCTGCGATGCTGCTTTGTAGTCATCGCTCTCAAGGGTTCCGGCGGTTTCATGCGCCAGCAGGGTGTGCTGTACGTCGGCGGGCAGCTCGCTGCGCAATCGGGCGGCGGCCTGTAGCCAGAGCGTCATCGAGGCGGGGGAATTGGCGATGACCAGCGCTTTCAGGCCTGCGGGCTGTGTCACCGCATGTTCGGCACCCAGCATTCCGCCCCAGGATTGCCCGAGCAGCGCGTAATCCTTTTCGATACCGAGATGGCGTAGCAAATTGTCCAACTCGGCCAGAAACAGCGCAGGTTGCCAGAACTCTGCCGGTTTGTCGGGCAGGTGCGTCGAGCGCCCGTTACCAATCTGATCGTAATGAATGACGGCGCGTCCGGTGAGGGCGATATCACGGAAGGCATCGACGTAATCGTGTGTGCAGCCCGGCCCGCCGTGTGCGACCACCAGCGGCGTGACGCCGTTGTGCAAATCGCCGCAAACGCGGTACCAGGTTTGGTATTCCTGAAATGGCGCAAAACCTTCAGTGACGTTAATCATGTTGTTTCCCCTGCCGGTGAATAATCTTTTCAGGGTAAACATCGCGACGGGGCTACACAGCTAGTAAAAAAGATAGAAAAGGGCAAGGCTCAGCTGTCGAGCAGGCGGTAATGCATCGCGCGAACCACCGCCTGTACGCGGTTGCTGGCACCGAGTTTACGGGTGGCAGTGTTGAGATGCAGCGTCACTGTGGCAACCGAACGGCATAGTTTGCGCGCGATTTCTTTCGCGGTCAGCCCTTGTGCCGCCCATGCCAGACATTCGCGCTCGCGTTTGCTTAAACGCACGTGCTGACAGGTCAGAACGCTGCTGTCGAAAAGCGGCAATACGCACTCCTGAAAGGTCATCGCCAGCAGGCTCAGATCGGCCAGCGCGTCGTGAATATCCAGCTCGTGCCCGGCGCTGGTATGGATACCGGTAACGGTGACAAACCCGCCGTTGGGCAGATGCAGCGGAACCGTTGCGCCGCTCGGCATATTGTTATCACACATGTAATGGGTGACCGGTTTATTGAGATCGCTCAGACGGTTGTGCAGCGAGGTATTGTCCGGACGCTGATATGACCAGACGAACGGCGCGCAGCTCTCCAGCGCGTAATGCTGCACCGGATCGACCTGATAATACCCGCTCTCCAGCCACAACCTCTGCATGTCCCCCGGCACGTTGCACATGTGCAGCAACGACGGAGTGATCAACTCTCCTTCCAGAGAACGGGGAACCGGCGTGTAATCGTAGATCAGGGCATCGAAGCCCAGACGCGATGTCTGTGCGAAAAGCTGACTGAACGCGCCTTCCACCGTGGTTTCCCGCATCAATTGCGCACTGTCTTTCACTGCGAGTTTCATGAATTTATCCTCGTCTGGCTTCTTTGCCGCATGAATTGGCTGATCGGGCACCGATTTTGCTCAACTTGATTTGTTGAATAAAAGTTATGCAATCGCAGTGCCACATCACGGCGGGTGCAAACCTAGTATTTTTGCTAACTACCGGCGAGGTTGTGCGGGGGCTAACGTAGAACCACTGGCAAACAGACGCTCACATTGCACCAGAAACTGCCATTTAGAGGATTGCCATGCACCGTTATCGATTTCTGCTCTGGCGACCGCTGCAACTGCTGCCGGTGCTGCTGGGGATCAGTATTCTCACTTTTATCATGGTGCGTGCCATACCCGGCGATCCGGCGAGGATCCTGCTCGGTGTGCGCAGTTCGCCGGAAGCGATTGCCCGCATCCGGGCGCAGTACGGGCTGGATGAACCGATGTGGCAGCAATATCTCTATTTCCTGCGCAACCTGATGCACGGGGAAATGGGTAAATCGCTGATTTACCGTGTCGATACGCTGAAACTCATCATGACGCGCATCGAACCCACGCTGTATCTGGTGCTCGGCAGCGTGCTGCTGGCGATACTGTTTACCGTGCCGCTGGCCGCCACTGCCGCCCGACATCGCGGACGGCTGGCCGATCAGATGATCCGCCTTTTATCCACCATCGGCCTGGGTTTGCCCGCGTTCTGGCTGGCGATCATGATGATTTTGCTGTTCAGCTTGTCGCTGGGCTGGTTTCCGGTCTCAGGCTACGGCAGCGATGCGGGGGAACGGCTGCACCATCTGTTTTTGCCGTGTCTGACGGTGGCGTTGGCGCTCTCGGCGGTGCTGACTCGTAATCTGCGCGCCAGCCTGCTGATGGAATTACAAAATGATTATGTCACCGCCGCCAGGGCGCGCGGACAAAACGAAAACCGCATTTTCTGGCGGCACGTGATGCCCAATTCGCTGGTGCCGACCGTCAATCTGCTGGCGGTAAACATTGGCTGGCTGATTGGTAGCACGGTTGTAATAGAAAGCGTCTTTGCCATTCCCGGCATGGGCCAGTTGCTGGTCAAAGCGATCATCAGCCGGGATTACATGGTGGTGCAGGGCGTGGTGCTGGTGTTTGCATTGGCGACGGTGGGCGTGAATCTGATTGCGGATCTGGTGACGGTCGCGCTGGATCCGAGGGTGAAACTATGAAAATGAGTATGACCGATAAAGCTCCCACACAGCGTCTGCCAACCTTTCATCTGCGCTGGCTGCCGCGTCAGCAGGCATTGCGACTGGGGATCCTGATGTTGCTGGTGTGGGTTTTGGTGGCGCTGCTTAGCCCGTGGATTGCGCCTTACGACCCGATTACGCAGGACGCCGCCGCGACGCTCCTGCCGCCAAATCTGGCGCATCCTTTCGGCACTGATAATTTTGGCCGCGACATTCTCTCACGGGTGATGTGGGGGGCGCGGGTTGATCTACAAATCTGCCTGATTGGCGTCATTTTTCCGTTCATCTTTGGCACGCTCATCGGCGCATTCTCCGGCTATCTCGGCGGCGCGGTCGATACGCTGTTTATGCGGATAATTGATGTGGTGCTGGCATTTCCGTTTCTGGTGCTGATGTTGTCGATCATCGCCATTCTCGGGCCGGGTCTGGGCAGTTTTTACATCGCGATGGCGATGGTCGGCTGGGTGTCGTACGCACGTCTGGTTCGCTCGCAGGTGCTGACCCTCAAACACCGCGATTTCATTCTGGCGGCTCGCAGCCTGGGCTACAGCCATCCGCGCATTTTGCTTTTGCATCTGTTACCGAACGCCCTGACCAGTTCGCTGGTGTTTTCGATGTCCGACTGTGTGCTGGTTTTGCTGAGCGGTGCGTCGGTAAGTTATCTCGGGCTGGGCGTTCAGCCGCCGGTGGCCGAGTGGGGCGTGATGGTCGCCGAGGGGCAAAGTTTTATCACTACCGCGTGGTGGATCACCACGTTTCCCGGCCTGGCGATTGTGGTGCTGGCAATGAGTTTTAGCCTGCTGGCCGACGGTCTCGGCGACAAACTGGGGGAGCGCCCATGACGCTGTTACAGGTTCGCGGTTTAACCATTCAAGACCGGCAGGGCATCGCGCTGGTGGATCAGCTTTCCATGACGCTAAGTGCAGGGGATATTCTCGGGCTGGTCGGCGAGAGCGGTTCAGGTAAAACCCTCAGCTGCCGCGCCATGATGCGGCTGCTGCCGGGCGAAGGGCTGACTATCAGCGGCGGTGAGATCCTGTTTAACGGCACGGATTTACTGACGCTGAACGACAAACAAATGACGGCGATTCGCGGAAGGGAAATCGGCATGATTTTCCAAAATCCGGCCAGCCATCTCAATCCTGTGATGACCATCGGCCAGCAAATCGCCGAAAGCCGTCGCCTGCATTTTGGCGCAAGCCATCGTGAGGCACATCTTCAGGCGGTGGAATTACTGCGGCAGGTGGGCATCCCCGATCCGCTGCGCCGCGTGGATAACTACCCGCACGAGTTCTCCGGAGGCATGCGTCAGCGCGCGATGATTGCCGTGGCGCTGGCCTGCGAACCGAAAATGCTGATTGCCGACGAGCCAACCACGGCGCTGGACGTCACCGTGCAGATGCAGATTTTACGGCTGCTGCGCGATCTACGCGATCGTCTCGGTATCGCCATTATTCTGATTACGCATGATCTTGGCGTGGTGGCGCAAACCTGTGACCGCATCGCCGTGATGTACGGCGGGCGGCTGTGCGAAACAGGTGATAAACGTCCGGTGCTGGCGCAGGCGATACATCCTTACACCCGCGGTTTGATTGACTGCCAGCCGGTCAGCGAGGGTGGCAGTGGAAGGCTTATCACGCTGCCCGGTCAGCCGCCTGTCGCGGCACGCTTCCCCACCGGCTGTCGTTTCCATCCGCGCTGCGCAAACGCCACGGCGCAGTGCCAGCGGATGCAACCTGCGATGCAAACCGGCCACGGCCACGTTGCCGCCTGCCACCATCCGCTGAGCGGGAGGGAAAATGAGTCTTCCATCTGAAAACACCCCGCAGCCTTATCCGCTGCTGGAAGTCGAAGCACTGTCGGTGGCGTTTCTGGTATCCGGCGGTTTTGGTCTGAAAAAACGCTATGTGCAGGCGGTAAATGGTGTGTCGTTGTACATCAACGCGGGCGAAACGCTGGGGCTGGTAGGCGAGTCCGGCAGCGGCAAAAGTACGCTCGGCAGGGCGATGCTGCATCTTGAAACCGCCAGCGCCGGACGCGTGCGGTTTCGCGGACAGCTGATCACCGACGGCGTGAAGCCGGACATCGCCCGTCTGCGTCAGCAAACGGCAATGATTTTTCAGGATCCGTATTCCTCGCTGAATCCGCGTCAGACGTTGGGGGAAAGTATTGGCGAAGTGTTGCGGGTGCATCAGAAAGTGGCGAAAGCGCAGATCCCCGCGCGGATAAGCGAGCTGCTGACGCTGGTCGGCCTCAGCCCGGAACATGCAATCAAACGGCCACAGGCGCTGAGCGGCGGGCAATGCCAGCGCGCCGGAATTGCCCGTGCGCTGGCCATCGAACCCCGGCTGATCGTCGCCGATGAGTGCGTTGCGGCGCTGGACGTCTCGATTCAGGCGCAAATCATTAATTTACTGATGGATCTGCGCGAAAGCATGGGGTTGGCGATCCTGTTTATCGCCCACGATCTGGCGATTGTCCGCCGCTTGTGCGACCGCGTGGCGGTGATGTATCTGGGGCGCATTGTTGAAAGCGGCCCGACGCAAACGGTGTTTAACACGCCGCGCCATCCGTATACCGCCGCGCTGGTGGCGGCCATACCGGAAATCGATCCTGACCGCCCCTTGCCCGAACATTCTTTACCCGGCGAGCCGCCCAGCCCGGTCTCGTTGCCCGCAGGCTGCGCTTTCCATCCACGCTGTGCTCATGCGCTTCCCGCGTGCCGGCACGGCGTGGCACCCGAAACCCGGCATATCGCCGACCATGCCTTCGCCTGTGTGCTTGACGGCCACAGCCGCGACAGGATTTATCCGATGACTGAAGGAATGTGACATGAAGCAAAAGCATTTTAACGTTGTGGCCGCCGGGGTGTTGCTGGCGTTGAGCCTGGTCAGCGAAATGGCGCAGGCTGCCGGCGTATTAACCATTGGCCGTCGCGAGGACAGCACCACGTTTGACCCGATTAAATCCGCACAAAACGCTGATAACTGGGTGTTCTCTAACGTTTTCGATCCGCTGGTGCGGGTCGATAACACCGGCACCAAATTGCTGCCGGGACTGGCGGAAAGCTGGACGATTTCACCGGACGGCAAAACTTATACGCTGAAAATGCGCGAAGCCAAATTCTCCGACGGCACGCCGGTGACAGCTTCAGATGCCGTGTTCAGCCTGACGCGCATTCGTGACGATGCGGGCTCACTGTGGAAAGATTCGTACAGCATTATTGATACGCTGAAAGCGGTCGATCCGCACACACTGGTGATCACCCTGAAAACCCCGTCGGCGGCATTTTTATCCCAGCTGGCGCTGCCGAACGCCTCGGTAATTTCACAACAGGCGCTGACCAAACAGGGCGCGGACGATTTCGCCGAGCATCCGGTCGGCTCCGGTGCATTCAGCGTGAAGGAATGGACGCGTGGTGAGAAAGTCGAACTGGTGAAAAACCCGTATTACTGGGATGCGGCGAAAGTGAAACTGGACGGCGTCGAATGGCTGACGCTGCCGGATGACAACACCCGCATGCTGAAGGTACAGGCCGGTGAAATTGATGCGGCGCTGTCGATTCCGTTCTCGCGCATTTCATCCTTGCAAAAAGACCCGAAACTGGATGTCGAGCTGGACACCTCCACCCGTGAAGATCACTTGCTGATTAATCATGCCCACGGTGATCTCGCCAAAGTGGAAGTGCGTCAGGCGCTGGATTTCGCCATTGATAAAAAATCAATCATCGATACTGTGACCTTTGGCTACGGCAAAGTCGCTAACTCTTATATCCCTGACGGTGCGCTGTATCACTACGCCGCTAACCTGCAGCGTCCTTATGACCCGGAAAAAGCCAAAGCACTGCTGGCTGCGGCGGGCGTAAAAAACCTGACGCTGAAATATCTGGTGAATGCCGGGGATGAAGTGGATGAGCAGATTGCCGTACTTTTACAGCAACAACTGGCAAAAGCAGGGATCACCGCCAATCTGCAAAAAGTGGATCCGAGTCAGAGCTGGGACATGCTGGTAGCGGGGGATTACGACATTTCGGTGATGTACTGGACCAACGACATTCTCGATCCGGATCAGAAAACCACGTTCACGCTGGGCCACGATTCCAACAACAATTATATGACTCACTACCATAACGAAAAAGTGAAAGCGCTGGTCGCCGCCGCCCGTATCGAAATGGATCCGGTTAAACGCGAACAGATGTACATCGATTTGCAGAAAATAGCCAAAGCCGACGTGAACTGGATCGATTTGTATTACAGCCCTTACCGCAACGTGACCCGCAAAAATATCAAACAATTCCATCAGAACCCGTTAGGCCGTTTCACGTTAGAGGAAACGGTGAAAGAGTAGTTTTTGCCACACCAGGGAAAAATAAGACGTAGCTTAAAATCAGATCGTACTATGCTTTTGCCCGCTTTCGAGCGGGCTTTTTCATGTCCGTAAAACGCATCCGTTCCCGCCTCGCGGGTTAAATCATTGCTCAACCAACGGGCAGACTCACCTTGCTTTTGAGCGCCCGCTCAAGTACCTTTCGCGCTTGAGCAAGTGCTCAAAAACTTCTGAGGCTTTTATGTTTTTCAATAACCGCTGGCTGACACTGGCTGTCGTCACCAGTACGCTTTTCCTGATCGTCGTCGATATGACGGTGTTATACACCGCATTGCCGCGCCTCACGCTGGCGTTGGGCGCATCGTCTTCGGAAAAATTATGGATAGTGAATGCCTATCCGCTGGTCGTCGCGGGCTTGCTGCCCGGCGCGGGCATGCTGAGCGACCGGCTCGGCCACAAAAAACTGTTTATGTGCGGGCTGCCGGTGTTTGCGCTGGCCTCCCTGTGCGCGGCGTTCTCACCTTCCGCCGATATGCTAATCGCTTCACGCGTATTCCTTGCGGTCGGTGCAGCGATGATGATGCCCGCGACGCTGGCGATTGTGCGTCAGGTGTTTTCCAATGAACGCGAAAGGGCGCTGGCCATCGGCATCTGGGCAGCCGTCGCCTCAGGTGCCGCGGCGCTCGGGCCGGTAGTCGGCGGTGTTCTGCTGGAATATTTCTGGTGGGGATCGGTGTTCCTGATTAACGTGCCGGTGGTGCTGGCCGTCTTCCCGCTGGCGCTGCTGCTGATCCCTCGCGGCGAGGGTAACAAACAGCGTCCGTGTGATTTCGTCGGATCGGCGATGGTCATGGCCGGACTGGTCGGCGTGATTTATGCGCTGAAAGAGCTGAGCCAGATTAACTCGTCATGGACAGTTATCTTCAGCGCTGCCGCTGCGGGCGTATTCTTCCTTTGGTTGTTCGCCCGCCGCCAGGCGCATTCAGCGCAGCCGATGATCGATTTCTCACTGTTCCGTAATCGCGCGTTTGCCTGCGGCGTCGGCGTGGCAATCACCTCGATGATCGCGATGGTCGGTATCGAACTGGTGCTGACGCAGCGCTTGCAACTGGTGCTCGGGTTACAGCCGATCATGGCGGCGATGTTTATTCTGCCGATCCCGGTAGCCTCCGCGCTGGCCTCGCCGCTGGCCGGTATGTTGCTGCCGCGCTACGGTGCCCGCGCGATGATGGTGGGAGGATTTGCTCTCGCGGCGCTGGGGATCGTGAGTTATGCGCTGTGGCACCAGACCGGCACGGCGATGCAACTTATTAGCCTCGCGGTGTTAGGTTTCGGCCTCGGCGGGGCGATCACGGCGGCCTCGACGTCAATTATGCTTAACGCACCGGAAGAAAAAGCGGGCATGGTCGCGGCAATCGAAGACGTTTCGTGGGAGATGGGCGGGGTATTAGGTGTAACCTTACTGGGTGGCCTGATGACGGCAGTCTACAGCCGCAGCCTGTCGCTGCCAGCGGAATTAGTCACCGGAGACGGCGCATATGACAGTCTCGACGAAGCGCTGCGCATCGCGGCCAGTCTCAGCCCGGAACACGCGTCGCTCATTACCGATCTGGCGCGAACGGCGTTTGACCAGGCCTTTATGGCGGTGCTGATTTGCGCGGCGGTGCTGGTTGTCGCAAGCGTAGTGGTGCTGAAAATGGTATTGCGTAAGTCATTGGGCGCGCGCCAACCTTCCTGATAAAATGCTGGCCAGAGCGGTTGCTCAAGGCCAGCACAGGAAAGATGATGAAAGAAAACCCGGACTCGCTGAGAACCAAAATTCTCGACGGCGCGATCAGCCTCTTTATCGAAAAGGGGATTGAGAAAGTCACCACGCGGGAACTGACCGAGCACGTCGGTATTTCCCGCAGCCATATTTATCACTATTTCCGCGACTGGCAGACTTTATGCATTGAGGCGTTATCCGTGGTGATGCTGGCGGAACTAAAAGAGTTCACCGAAGAGATCGCCCTGCTGCATCCTCAGGAAAAACTCCACACGCTGGTGCGCAATTATTTGCCGGACACGCAGGGTGACATCTGGCAACTCTACGGTTCGTTATGGCAGCTTGCCGCGCACAATGAGGCTTATGCTGAGCTGGCGCGACTGATGGTGCAGAAGTGGCTGGAGCTGCTGGCCGAAATCATCAGCGCGGGCATTCACACCGGCGTTTTCCGCTCCACCAACGCCGGACGCGTTACCCGCCAACTCTCCGCCATCATGAATGGCTACTCCGATCAGCTGATCGTCATGCCCTCCGCCGAAGCCCGTCAGGAAGCCATGGACGATATTCTGGATTTTGTGGGACTGGTGCTGGAGAAGTAAAAAAGGCCGCTATTGCAGCGGCCTTTTTGTAATTTAATGCTCCCGCATTCCCGCCATATACATCAGCACATGGAATACCGTCGCGACGACAAACAACCCCAGAACGCTGCCGCCCCAGATGATCGCCATCCAGCCGACGCGTTTCCAGAAAGGCGCTTTGGTGATGACCTTGTCATCCATTTTCTGAATCAGATTCATAATGCGTGCCCTCAGTGATAACCCTGATCCGGCGTGACTTTTCCGCGGAATACGTAGTAGCTCCAGAAGGTGTACACCAAAATGATCGGGATGATAAACAGCGCGCCGACCAGAATGAAGCCCTGACTTTGCGGCGGTGACGCGGCTTCCCAGATGGAGATGGACGGCGGAATGATGTTCGGCCAGATGCTGATCCCAAGGCCGGTATAGCCCAGGAACACCAGCGCCAGCGTCAGCAGGAACGGCGCGTGATGCGCTTTTTTGCTGATGGCGCGATACATCCATGTAGAGACCAGTACCACCAGCACAGGCACCGGCAGGAACCAGTACAGGTTAGGGCGCGTGAACCAGCGGGTTGCGATATCGCTGTGCGAAATCGGTGTCCACAGGCTGACGGCCGCCGTCACCAGCAGAAACAGTACCAGCAGCGGTTTGGCGATTTTATGCATCGCGTCTTGCAGCTCGCCTTCGGTTTTCATGATAAGCCAGGTGCAGCCGAGCAGGGCGTAAGCCACCACCAGCGCAACGCCGCAGAACAGCGTAAACGGCGTCAGCCAGTCCAGCGCACCACCGGCATAGGTGCGGTTAACCACCGGAATGCCGTTGATGACCGCGCCGAGCACCACGCCCTGACAGAACGTCGCCAGCACTGAACCGCCGATGAAGGATTTATCCCACACATGGCGTTTCGCCGGGCTGGCTTTGAAACGAAACTCAAATGCCACGCCACGAAATATCAGCCCGAACAGCATCAGCGTCAGCGGAATAGTCAGTGCATCCAGAATAACCGAGTAGGCCAGCGGAAAAGCGCCGTACAGCGCCGCGCCGCCGAGCACCAGCCAGGTTTCATTGCCGTCCCAGACCGGTGCGACGGTGTTCATCATGACGTCACGGTCGTGCTCTTTTTTTACCAGCGGAAAAAGCAGCCCGATACCCAGATCGAAGCCGTCCATCACCACGTACATCATCACCCCGAAGATGATGATCAAAAACCAGATCAGCGGTAAATCGATACCCATTATCAAACTCCCTTAGCGTCGTCGGACAGTGATTCTTTGATGGCTGACAGCGGACGCGCAGGCGTTCGGTGCTGGCCGGGACCGCCGTGATCGACGCTTTCACCTTCATGCGCCTGCGGACCCTTGCGGATCAGACGCATCATGTAGCCGTAGCCGACGCCGAATACCGAGCAGTAGATTACGATGAACAGGATCAGGCTGACGCTCATCTGCAACACGTTATGGTTCGAGACCGCGTCTTTGGTGCGCAGCAGGCCGTAAACGACCCAGGGCTGACGCCCCATTTCTGTGGTTATCCATCCCGCCAGCAACGCCAGCAGACCTGACGGCCCCATCAGGAAAGCAAAGCGCAGGAACGCTTTTGATGTGTACATTTTGCCGCCGCGACGCAGGATCAGGCTCAGCACGCCAAGCAAAATCATCAACATACCCAGACCGGCCATGATGCGGAAGGTGTAGAAAATCACCGAGGAGTTCGGACGGTCTTCTTTAGGGAAGGATTTCAGCGCCGGGATCTGATGTGTCAGGCTGTGCGTCAGGATCAGGCTGCCAAGATAGGGGATTTCCACTGCGTAACGCGTTTCTTCGCGGTTCATGTCCGGGTAACCGATCAGCACCAGCGGCGTCGGTTTATCGTCTTTATTCTCCCAGTGGCCTTCAATTGCCGCGATTTTCGCGGGCTGATATTTCAGGGTGTTCAGACCGTGGGCGTCGCCCAAAAAGGCCTGGATCGGAGAGACAATCAGCGCCATCCACATCGCCATCGACAACATGGTGCGAATTGCAGGGGTATCACGGCCACGCAGTAAATGCCATGCCGCCGCCGATCCGACGAAAAACGCGGAGGCGAGGAACGCCGCCGTGGTCATATGCATCAGGCGGAACGGGAATGACGGGTTGAAGATAATCTTCATCCAGCTGACCGGCACGACCAGATTGTTCACAATCTCGTAGCCCTGCGGTGTTTGCATCCAGCTGTTGGAAGCGAGGATCCAGAACGTCGACATTAGTGTGCCGAGCGCCACCATGCAGGTGGAGAAAAAGTGCAGACCGGGGCCGACACGGTTCCAGCCGAACAGCATCACGCCGAGGAAGCCGGCTTCGAGGAAGAACGCCGTAAGCACTTCGTACGTCAGCAGCGGGCCGGTAATACTCCCGGCGAACGATGAGAACATGCTCCAGTTGGTGCCGAACTGGTACGCCATCACCAGACCGGAGACTACGCCCATACCGAAGTTAACGGCAAAAATTTTCGACCAGAAATGGTACAGGTCGCGGTAAGCCTCTTTCTTGGTTTTCAGCCACATCCCTTCGAGCACCGCCAGAAAACTGGCCAGCCCGATGGTGATGGCGGGAAAAATGATGTGGAAAGAGACAGTGAACGCAAACTGGATACGGGCCAGTTCAAGCGCATCAAGACCAAACATAACAACCTCTTTTTGTGCGTCAGGTAATCCTTTCAAACACAGGCACCGGCACGGGAACCGGCGATGTCTGACATTCGCAGGTGAAGTCTTGAATGAAAGGAAGGTATAACGGGGTTTTGCGAGAGGGCGATTAAACCACAGCGGGCAAAGGCATTAACAGGGACGGTTTCGCAGGGAAATCAGTCCCTGAAACACTTTCGAATCAGAGGGGAAGAAAGGCGGCAAAAACTAAATGGGGCAGGCGTTGAAGAAAGCGCGAGTAACCTTAAAAACAGCGTGGAAATAATGTTGCGTTGATCTGGATCAAACAGTTTGGATGTTTTAGGGATGTAATTACCCTGCGTACAGTAGTGACTTTTTGTGTACCAAAGCCGTTACCAAATGGTTAAAAATCCAATGCCCTTTTCGCTTTATGATCCTAATGCAATGTAAATTTATGTCATCGATTTTGATAATAATGCGGTGCGAAGGGGTAACGGTTGTAGCAAATTTTTACATTTTGAGTAAAAGAACAGAGGGGGAACCGCCAGCAGAAAGTCGCAGCTGGCGGGAGTATGGCGGGTTTACTGGGGCGGTGAAAACGGGGGCGCCGGATCCAGCATCGCGTAGCGATTTATTAACTGTGCAAACTGAACGTCGAGTTGCATCAGCAGTTGCGGTGAGACGGTAGTGTTCTGGCGTTTTGCTTCGGCGAGTTTTCGCAGTGATTCTTCGACAGGCGTGGCGCTGTTGAGTGCCTGCTGAATGGCAAAAACGGAGGATTTCAGCTGTGAGACAGTCATATATTTGCCGCGCTGCTCGTCCAGTCCGTTGAGCTTATCTGCCAGCTGTTGTAACTGCGTGCCTGCCGAGTACCAGCCGTCGAGTTTTTCCAGAGGGAGGGCGTTGGCGGAGAGTTGCTGCGTCCATTCCTGCGTCAGCTTTTGGGTTGCCGGGTTATCCGGCCACAGAGCCTGAGTCTGATACACCAGCTGCGTGCCGGTATCCTGCGCCCAGCGCGGCGAGAGTTTTGCCAGACGAAGGGTTTGCTGCCGCGTTGCTGCAATAAGCTGCTGAGCTTCACGGTTAAGCATTTCAGTTTGGCGTTTTTTTAACGTTTCTATCGCCGTTGGGGTCAGCGGTTGCGGTATTCCCTGAAGCGTCGCCATCAGCTGTTCACCGGGCGGTTGACGATAAAAGGTCTTGATACCCGCCATCACGCTGCTGCCCGCCAATATCGTCACCACCACACCCGCGATAAATCCTTTCCATTGTGGCAGGCGTCTGGACGCTGCGGGCGGGGAAGTTACCACCAGTGGCTCAACGGTTTCGGCTTGTGCAACGTATACCCAGCGCTCGCCTGTGCTGTCTGAGGATTCCTTTTCCGCCTGCATTGCCGCGGCGGGCAGCACGACTCCCACATCTGTGGTGGCGTGCATATTTTCGAGTCGAACCGCTGCGCCGTGCATAGAGGTGCTCAGTGTCGCCAGTTGACTGACATGTTTCAGCTCCAGACGCTGGAGTACGTCACACAGCGCATTGATCAGCTTTTCTGCCTGATAAATCTGCGGAAGGTCACGGTATTCCAGCGTCATTCCCCGCAGGGATTGCTGGAGCCGCTGGCTCAATCCGGTGAGGATCTCCATCCGCGCATGCACCGGTTGCGGCCACAACTCCGGCCACTGACGGGAGATCAGCGCTTCAAGGATGGCTAATCCTTCATTCAGCCCGTTCAGCCCGACGAGTTGCGCCCGCGCCTGGGTGTACCACGATGCGGTTTGCAGTTCGATACCGTTTTGCTGGAACAGGCTCAGGCAAAGCTGCTCGACCTTTTTCCAGTTCACATCCGGGCGCGCCGGATGTGTGAGTTTGCTCAGCTCTTCGCGTAAAACGGCGTACTCAGCCAGCGCACGCGGGTCACCCCCGGTGCGCAGCTGGCGTTCAATAGACATAATCGATTCCTTTCACAGGCGTCTGTTCAGATGAAGTGCTGTTGTTTCAGATGGCGGATCAATACACGCCCTTCAGGCATAAACGCGGTGCCAAAGCGCACCAGTCCCACCTCTTTCAGTTCGGCGTCGATGCCGTATTCCAGATGACCGGGCGTGGATTGAGGCAACAGCACCACGTTCAGACTTTTCAGGCGCGGTTCGTATTTCAGCAACGTGGCGGAGAGGGTGGTTAACAGGGAATGCGCCGTGCCCGGCATTCCCTGCAAAATTTTGCTCATGTCCGGCAGGCCATAATCCGGCAAATGGCTGAGCGTTCCGGCGCGACAGTTGAGAATACGCTGCATGTTGTCCAGCACCGAAAGCACCACCTGATTCTCTTCACTGACCTGATGAAGCTCAAGGCCGCCCGCAAAGTTGCCGAGCAGCATTTCGTAGAGTGAGGGAGAGTGGGAGCCTGGCATCATTTTTTCTCCGCAAGCAGGGTCAGCGCGTTATTACCCAGTTCGATAGTGCGCGGTTTATCCGGATCCAAATCTTCACGGGTTAACACCAGACGCCACTGATCTTTGGCCATATCCGGATTACGGAACAGACCCACGACCGCCACAAATTTGGCATCCTTTTCCATCGGCATATCAAGTGATGCCGCAGTGCCCGGCTTCACGACCACGTTGCGACTGGCGAGAAGATCGTCTTTCAGGGCATCATCGCCGTCGCCTGCCAGTTGCTGATATACCGTTTTCTGGAAATTTTTATCATCGCGCAGCTGATAAACGCGAACCATCACTGGCTGCGAGGACGAGTTTGTCTCGGTGGCATCGGTATTCAGGGCTTCACGGGCGGTGAAATCCAGATGCAACACTTTTATCTGTTTATAAAATAGAGCTTTTGTGGCTGAGACGGTGCCGTCTGTCACCGTTTGGGTCAGCCCGCAGCCACTCAGTAGTAAAGCCAGCGCAGGCAACCAGAGTTTACTTTTCAAAGAGGTATGTAATAACACGACTATTTCCTTCCTGATGCATATCACGAGCCATTCCGCTGTAGCGGCCCAGCTCCACGGTAAAGTATTCGGGGATATCCTCTGACGGTGCGTCATTGTCCAGCCCCAGCACGCCGGTCAGCCCCAGCCGTATCGGTGTATCCCCCAGCACGGGGGCGGGTAGCAGGTGCGTTGGCACCGTCAGCTGAATACAGGCCTTATAGCGCCACCCCAGATACACTCGCAACAGCACCTGAAAATCCGCATAAATCTGACCGTCCGGCAGCCATTCACTGGCCTCGTCAGGGTCTGAGGTGTGCAGGGAAATCAGCAACTGGCTGTTGGCATCGGTCGCCTCATCTCCCATCACGGTGTAGCCGTCCAGCCAGTTAGCCCCTTCTTCAGCAAACGCCATCGGCGCGGTGATGCGCACAGATCGAAGGCAATGCGGCGTAATATCCGCTTGGGTGAAGGGCGCTAACAGCCGCACCAGCGCCTGCACGCCTTCCGCCGTTCTTCCCGGCTGGCGCATAACTCCGAGCAATGCCAGAAAGCGTGAGGAAGGTGTCGCAAAATGTTGTTGCGAACCGGGGATCCCCATACCAATCAGCCCCAGCAGGCTTTGCGATGTGTTGTCTTTGCCGCCTGCTTCGAAGGTGGCCGGATACGAGTATTTCCGCCAGATGCGGTAGAACTGCGTCATGATGCGGTGGTTGAAAATATCGAGAAAACCTTCGAGCGCCTCATGTCCTTCGCGCCGCTGGGTGATGTCGTCGATATACGATGTCGGCAGCGGCGAATCCACCCCGTACAGCCCCATAAACGTGGTGCGCACCGTCGGCGGCGCATCGGGATGTTCTTCATCCGTTTCGAAGGCCTTCAGTTCACTGACCGGGAACCCCATGCCCGGATGCGGGCGAAAACGCACCGGATCGTCGGCAGGATTGGCAGTGCTCCCCAGCGGCTGGCTACCCGGTTGTTGTTCCAGTAACTGACAGAAACGGAAAAAGTTGATCTTGCCGATGTCGCGCTCAAGCCTGGCGTTTAGCCGGGAATGCGCGGCTTGTGATTCTCTTCCCATTCCAGACGTTCTCCTGTCGGTTGCAGTATCAGGGTCAGGCGGTTAAACAGGTGTATATCGGTGTACAGTGCGAAGAAGCGGCTGAGCATTTCCCCGAACAGGCAGATATCGCCGGTACCGGCAAAGCCGTTGCTGTCGAGCGTGATTTCGATATGCACGCCGCGCAGCAGATAACCGCGTTCAAAGCGTTCGATCTCGCTGTGCTTCACTTCGGCGATTGCATCCAGACGGCGGCGGTTCATCTCATTTCCCGTCCAGTCATACAGCGCCAGCGTGCCGCGCAGGACTTCGGCGTTATCCATCATCCACAGGAAGCTGCTGCCCAGATGGCTCAGCACCCGCCAGTGAAAACGGTCGCGGTTCGGCGGATAACACGGCATCGACGGCACGGACAGATTGCGCACCCGCACATTGGCCCCGGTGGATTTCACCGCGGTATCCAGCACCGTGCTTTGCAGTGATTTTCGCGGCAGCTGGCCGTTGGTTCCGGTCAGGCTAAGGGACAGGTTTTCGTTCTCCGGCACGGTGTGGTTATCAAACGCCTCACCACCCAGCACCAGCCACGTATCGTGCAGGCCGGAAGGACCACGTTTGACGCGCGTGTGGTAGTAATACTCCGGTGCGTCGTGGCGCAGCATCCCGCCTTTGTGGCGGAAGCTGGTGAAAGGTACATACACCTGATGTCCCGAATGTTTGGAAGAGATAACCGAGTCCACCGAGTAGATCTCAGTGTAGCCATCCTGCACGCGCATCGGGCGCAACAGATATTCCGTCTGCAAGGAGGAGAGCGAGAGCGGATCAGATTCCAGCGGGAACAGATTTATGACCGGCACGCAATGCAACCGCAGATGTTTTTCCGAGAACGAGAAATCATGTTCCCAGCGCTTTTCCAGCACGACATCGATTTCAAACCACGCCAGTTCTGCTGGTAAAACCACGGTTTCGAGCCCTTTCAGCGCGGCGAACATAAATTTTTCGCGGAAAGTGAAGTATTCCAGCAGCAACTGATAACCGCTGAACGCGCTGTCGCCTTTTGGCCACAGCTGGTCTTGCTCGCTAAAGCCCTGCTGCGCGAAGAATGCGTCCAGCGGCTGACGGTCGTATTGTCCCGGCAGACGGATCCACAGTTTGGCGGTATTGAGCGTTAAAGCTTCATGCAGGGCGCAGGCAAGAGGCGCATCGGCATCAAAATAGATCGGCAGATGGCTCAGGGTCATCTTGCTCCAGTCGGCCAGTTCGCCGCAGTGAAAACGCAGACGGATCACCGAGCGGCCGTCGGGTTCGGTATCCAGCACCGCGCGACTGAGCGAAAGTGGCAGCAGTTCAATATCCTGCGTGGTGGTGTAGCGACAGCGCGTGCGACGTTCTCCTATCGGGCGGGAAAGCACTTCAAAGCCTTTGCTCACCGCCATGCGCTCTTTCATTCCCTGCCATTCGGGGGTGAATTCCACAATGGAAAGGGAAGGGATGGTGCGCAGATAGTGAGGCCACAGCAGGCTGACCAGTCCTTCGGTCAGCTCAGGCAGATCGTCGTCGAGTTTTTCCCGCAGTCGTCCCATCAAAAAGGCAAAGCCCTCAAACAGGCGTTCCACATACGGGTCGCGGGCACCGGCTTTATCCAGATTCAATCCGGCAGCGCGGTCAGGGTGCGCACGGGCAAATTCTTCGCCCGCCTCGCGCAGATAACGCATTTCAGCGTCGAAGTATCGGAGGGTTAAGTCGTCCATGTTTGTCTTATCAGGTTTGGTGAGCAAAAGGAGAGCCCGGAAAGCGGGATGCATGACACTGCATAAGAAGAGGATGTGACATCGTTAATACGGGGCGGAAATTTTTTTAGCCCTAAGATGATTGCCTATCTCTCATACGTTTTCGTTGTTATCGAAGGAATGAAGCGCGCCTGACAAGGGCAACTGCTTTGGCTGTGTAAGGTGCCTGCGAACTTTCGTCCATGAATCGAATTAGCCGGTATTGGGCCGACGATAACGAAAATTCCCGGAACTTTACCGCAGGTAACCTGTTCTTGTTCACGGACAATTGCCTTCCCCATGAGGGTGTGAGAAGGGTCACCCCCGATGATTTTTCCTCCACACGTCGTTTTATCGCCGATGACGAGGTAATAACCTTTTGCCATGATGTTCTCCTTTTTAACCGCACAACACCGCTGCACGTGCGGGATCCAGCGCTATCAGCCCGCTGAGCAGGTTGTCCATTTCGGTCAGTAAGCGGTTCTTATTACCGTCGCCGCGCTGATTTTTCATGCGCAATAATTTCAGGCGGCGGGCTTTGACTTCAAAAATTAATTCTGGCTCCCACTGCTGCAAAGTGAGCGCTGCACCCCCGTTATCGAGTTCGCCTAATAAATGCAAAGCCATATCATTCTTACCGTATTGTTCCGCAACGCGGGCCATCACCAGACGTATCAGCCACTGGTGTCGCGGTGTACTGATGCCGGGACGTGACTGCAACCAGCGCAGGGCCGTTTCGACGCCGTCGCTGTCGGCCTGTGTCAGTGCTTCGGATTCGAGTTGAAGGATGTCGTCTTCGCCGGAAGTGACCGCAGCGGCGGTTTCGTTATCCCATCCACTGGCAGATTCCAGTACGTGCTGATTAATCCAGCTTTGCGTCACTTCATCGGCGAACGGTGTGCCGTCGCTCCAGGATAAAGTTTCCAGCCCCGGCAGACGGGTCAGCAGCAGGTTGAGATCCTGCGTGATGCATGTGGCCCAGCCTTCATAAGGTGTGCCAGATTTCGTGAGTGCCTGATGCAAATACCACTGCACATCCAGCCAGAAGTGGTTTACCCCTTCACCAAACATGGATTCCGCCTGCTCCAGCAATTCCAACCAGCTTTGTTGAAGGTAAAGACGTTTCAGCTGGGCGCGATATTCAGGGCGCGGCGGCATCAAACGGGTGCGGCCACTGGCATCCAGCGGTGGCAATTCGTGCACGGTGTCCCAGCGCACGCTTTTGATTAGATGATGGCCGGAGAGCCAACCCTGCGGCTGATCGCGAAGGTATTTCGCCAGCGTTTTGGCCTGTTCCATCAGATCGCGTCCGGACTGAACCGCGCGTAAGGAAGGAGCACTGTTGCTTTCTGGCGTGGAAAAAGACGAACTGCTGTTTTGCGGGACGACGGCGTTCATCCCGCCGGACTGTACCAGCCTGTTTTCCAGCGTGGCAAACAATGCGCCCAGCTGTGGAGGGGAGGCTTCGTCCCATTTGTTCAGTGCGTGGTCGATGACCGTCAGCGCGCCGACGATGCGGGTAAAATCAGTTTTTTCCACTTCCGGATACAACGACAGGCTGTCCAGTACGCGGGACCCGGAGATCCATTCCAGCGCCGTTTTACGACTGGCGGCACGCAGGGGATGCAAGCTTTCGCCAAAACGGGTGATTAACCCGGCCAGCAGGGAAAGGCCGTCGGCCAGACCGGCCTCACCGTCACGATGCAGACGCGCCCAGATGTAATAGGTGGCGACGCGCACGTCCTTGCACTGACTGGTCAACAGTTTTTCTGCCAGCTCGCAGGTGAGGGTGGTATCTGCGCCAGAGAGTTTGTTGACCTCTTCGCGCATCTGCTGAAAATCATCGTCATAGCCGGGATCGGTTCCGGTGGGATTATCTGCCGAGACCGGTTGTAGCCAGTTATCCCAGAGTTCAGCCTGTAGAAGCGCCTGCGTTAAAAGCGCTTCACGTTCTACGCCACAGGCGGTTTGGAGTGTGATTAATGTGGCCATTACTATTCCTCAGCGATCGCATCAGGATCAAAAGGTCGTTCGGTCTGCGTCGATGCTGCTTGTACCAGAAAAATCTTTGTCGGCAGCGTGAAGTTACGTAACTGCAACAGACCGAGCGGGCCTTTACCCAGCTCGGTGCGCAATATCCATTGAAGCGGCTGTTTGTCCGGCGTGATGAAGGTCAGCTGATAGCGACCTTCGTCCAGCTTTTGCTGTTTAGCCTGCTCGAGCCAGCGGATAAGCCCCCAGGTTCCCTGATAATCACCGTACAAACGCGCACCGGCAGAGGTCGAGGTCCACGTCAGCATGGTGCCCGGTTTATAGGTATCACCCGGCCAGCGGAAGCTCTGCCAGCTTTCCATCTGGTTGAAGTAATGCAGTTTTTGTCCATCGATAGACAGACTGGTTTCCACAACGTTCGGCGCCGGGCGCGCCAGCAAATCAAAGCGCATACCCTGACTGCCGTCGGTGAACAAAATGTCAGAGATCTGGCTCAGCTGATTAATCGCCGTCAGGAACTCCGGGTTAAACGTGAGCCCCTGACTGTTCACTTTGTCCGGCACCCAGCGCGTGCCTTCTTTGTGCAGAACGCCGCTCAGCTGACGGGTCAGGAAGCTGTCGATTCGGCCACTGTCTTTGCGGATAAACTCTGCCAGCATCGGCAGCGACGCATCACTTTTACTGACCGCAAACGGATAACGCCCGTCAAAGGCTGATTTCCAGTTCGCCACGATGGCGTTTTTCCACTGGTCATTCAGGCTGGCGGAGGAGGGCTGTAATACGGTCTCCCACGCCTGTGTCAGCGGCTGGACAAACATGGTCTGACCAAACCCGCTCCACTCCTCACCTAGACTGGCGGCAATCAGGCTGCCGTATTCCTGCGTATCGGTCAGATCGACGCTTTTCCCCTGAAAGACGGTTTGCGCCAGTATTTGCGTCATTTCCTGCGGGTCTGAGGAGTTCGCGACCTGCTGGAGTTTCAGACGCACGCGTGTAATCCGGGTCAGCAACGTTTGCAGACTGAGGGAGGTGTCAGAGGACATCATATTCTGCGCGCTGCCTTTGCCCATCAGGGCCAGCAGCGGCCCAAAGGTCTCATCGAGCGGGCCGACTGGGCCGCTGGCGTGCTGATCGATAGCCGGTTGCGCGTCGCTGTTGATCAACGCTTTGGCGGATTTCACCAGAGAGTCGGTCAGCGCCTGATCTTTCTGGCCGGTCTGCCCCTGCCACGCCAGCATATTCATCAGGGCGATGAGCGGTGACTGGCGGACGTCGCTCATCAGCGTCAGCTGGTCGATAACGTCAGAGAGGTTTTTTGCTTCATTCCAGCGCAGGCTGTTGAGGAAGTTCAGCCAGCTGCCGGCAAAATCGGTGAAGTAGCGTTCAGTCAGACGTTTTTTCAGCGCCTCGGGGGAGATGTTATCGGCGACCGAGTAGCGGTTATCACTCAACACCCAGTCAATTTCTTCGCGGCGGGATTCCACCGCTTTGTCGATCGCCTGCTGGATCTGTTCATCCCATGCCTTGCGGGTAAACATGCCCGGCACCACTTCTTCGCTGGTAAACAGCCGCTGCGCATCGGTTCCGCCAGTCATGTCGACGAGCGTCATGTCTGCGTAATTGCGGCGCACCGAGAGCAGCATGTTTTCATACAGCGTACTTTCGGCGTTGCGCTGGCCGATTTCTCCCAGAAGCACCTGACGCGCCTGTGATACCAGGGATTTATCGGCAGTGATTTTCCATGATGGCTGGGCAGGTAAATTTACCGCATAAAACTGCCATAAATCCGGTGCCAGACTTTGCCACAGGCCGGGAGAGACGCCGGGACGAACCGGTTCTGTGGTCTTCATCACCTGCGCGTAAAATGCGCCCTCGGCTTTATCAGGGCGCGCCATCATCAGATAGGCTTTCAGCTGGTCATAACCTGATTTTGCCAGCGCCGCACGTTTCGGGCTATTGGCGGGCAGGTTGGCGAGTTCGTTAAGTTTTTGCTGCAAACTTGCCGCGGCTGCATCACGGATCAGACGGTTGCTGGCGTTGCCATACCAGGGCATCAGGGTAGTGAGCAGTTGGGCATTGTGATCCAGACCAAAACGCTGATACCACGGCGCTCCCCTTGCCACGTGGGCCTGCATCCGGCCAATGTCATTGCGCAACGTTTGTAAGGCGAGCAGTTGTTCGTCCGATACCGGCTGGAGTTTCGCCAGAGCCTTAGCCTGATCGGCGGCAGACACCATCTGATGACGGTTCACCGCAAAAGACATTACGCAGCCCGCGCCCCACAGAACAATCAGCGCCAGTACACCGTAGCAGAGTGTTTGCTCCCACGGCAGACCGACGCGGCGACCTTGCGCAGACCGACAGTCCTCCAGCACACCCTGCCAGCTGGCTGGCACCGCCCAGGTTTTTTCATGCACGTCCGTCGCCGGTGTTGAGCTATCCGGCAGGCTGAACATCAGCCCGCGCAGGGGAATGCGCTGAGCGTATTCACTAAACCACGGCGTCAGGATCCTTCGCCAGCGCAATGCAGCGGATTCTTGCAGCGTGTTTGCCAGACGCAGAAGGAAATCATGCTGACGGTTGAGAAAGACCTGCTGTAGCCCCTGTTCGCGAAGCTGAGGCAACAGCGATTTCAGCTGCGATTCTACCGATTCCGGGGAACCATTCGCGGCAAAAACCGCGCCTACCGGCTGTTCAGCGCGCTCAGCCTGCGGCCACGCACTGTCGCAGACCTGCCACAGATACACCGAAGGTTGATAACGCAGCGCTTCACCGGTTTTTTCCAGCGTCCGCAGGCCGTCATCCAGCCACTGCGCGCTCTTACTTTGTGATTCTGTCATCGCCCAGACAATGCCATCGAGCGGGCGGCTGCGGCGGAGTTTTCGCCATTCGGCCAGACGGGTTTCGTCAACCTCCCGGTGCAGACTGCCTGCGTGAATCAACACGGTGCGCTGGCCTTCCAGCCAGCATTGTGTCGCCAGCTTAGGGGCCAGGGCGGTGATTTGTTCCGGTTCACCTGCCACCATCAGCAGACGAACTTTATACCACCAGAAAAAGCCGTAGCGGCGGCGCAGGCGGGTTTTCAGCTGGGCAACTTCGCTCAGTGTTATGTCTTCTGCCTTCTCCACTTTTTCCGGGGCAGGGGCGTCGTCGCCCTGAGCTTGCTGACGGTCAATTTTGAAGCTCCTTCGCGCCTCAAAACGGGTTCCCCAGAACAAGAAAAAGGCCAGCAGGAAAAAGGCGATACACACTGCAGCAGAACCACTCAGCCACGCATACCAGGCAGGCGTCTGTGGAACTAACTTCAAGTTATATGGTTGAAAGCACACTATCCATAAAACAACCGCTCCAGCCAGTGAGGCCATTAGTATCAGACACCAAAATATCAGTTCCGGTTTTTTCAATAGCAAAAGGATCCGCCTCATAGTCCGCTCTCCTTAACTGAAGCTACCGGGGATACCACCATGTTCCATACCTTTCCATTTTGTTGTTCGTGGCATATCAGCAGGTGATGTGCCGGATGTTGTTGTATTGCCTGAGCTGCAGCGGCAACAGCAATCCAGACCGCCCCTTTACCGGGGTAGCCCATGAAATCATGCAAGTTGTGAGTTGTTTGTGGTTCAATACGGCTTAACGATGAAGAACTGATGGCCTTCATCACTGCAAGGTACTCATCACTATCTGCCGCCATCCCGCTAAGCCAAAGATGCTCTGGTGTTTCAGGTGCGACAGGTACCCAATCGAGTGCCTGCACGATCGCATATTCAAATGCATTGGATGTTTCCCCTACCAGTTCTGGTCTGTGGAGCAAAGCTATCGGTGGGAGCACGTGCTGAGTCAGACGGTTACCCATCAACACCCCAGTCACGGCCTCTGCCGACAGATGTGTGTCCGCAGCGGCATACTGGCATGACACGATAAGCAAAAGAGCCTCGCTTTGGATGTTATAATCTAACCAATGATCAATAGGTTGCATGCCGGAAACAGATATAAGGGAACAGGGCTGGGTGATCCCTCGGCTCTTCCAGGCGCGCGACCAAATTGCCTCTGTTTGCTCTTCTGCCAAAGAGGACGAGCACTCGAAGATCAGCCTGACAGGTTTGTTCTCAGGCAGCAGCGCAAGGCGCAGCGCTAGTTGTTTTGCCAATGCGGAAAATAACAACTCAAGATGACTTTCCTCAGACATGCCTGCGGTTCTGGCTAGCTGGCTCAGGCGAATATTTTCTTCACCCCGCCAGGATCGCTGGGGGAAGAGCACATTTTCGTTGCGCAGGAGGTTGCTGGCTACTGAAGCAAAGGGTGCGTCTGCTGAAGAATGTGCGGTGCAACACTCTGCTGCCAGTATTTGCAACACTCTGCGTCCCCGCCGGGTTTCCTGAATAACAGTTTTTTCTCTTTGTCTGTCCCAGGCGTTGGCAAAAATCTGTCTCTGCAGGTAAATCAAAAAAAGAATAAGCAGCAAGGCTCCCATAAACAGTCCGGGGATACCGACAGACAGCCACATATTATTTTTTCCCGTCAATAGACGAGACAGTAAAATGCTTAAACCGACGAGAATAACAAGCACTACCATCCAGCGTGACAGTCGTGGTGGGGTGGATCTGATGCAGGTTTTAGGAATATTTTTTAAATCTACGGCCATATCTTTTTTCTTGTATGAGAAAACTATGGGGAGTTAAATGGCAGAGGCAGGTAATGATTTATAGGTAACAGTATTTCCCTATGCCTTACATTTATTTCGCCCCTGAGTTTATTCAAAAGTAATGTAGAAGTTATCGTGATTTATTATTTACGCGGCATTGTCTTCAGTCAGTTTAGATAAAATATTTTTCATGGCTGTCGAAACATAGTCGCGCTCTCCCTCAAGCCAAGCCTTACGCAGTGTACAGGTCTTATCCACATCAGGTGTTTGTATGTGTAACTTAAAGAGGCGGTTATCCATATGCGTGACTTTGACATTATTATACGGGACGCGGTAGGTTTCGGAATATAGACCAGGGGTAATGATTAACTCTTTTTTTGACAAACCGATGACAATCCGGTTTTTAAGGCGGAAACCATTAACCAGAGCCAGCACGCCAGCCCCTACCAAAATTCCACCGGTTCCGAGACCCATGGCCATTATCGCCCCTCCGAGCACAATAAACACTACGCCATTAATAAAGAACGGGGTTGTTTTGAAGTATAGTTTCAAGCTTTCATTCGTCTCTACGTTTTCATCCCCATTTCCTTCTGTAGGTGTATTTGAACTTGGCTTTTTCTCAGTATTTATATTTTCCTCTTCTTCTGATGAGGGAAATATAGCCATACCCTGATTAGATTTTTTTTCATAACTAGACATGTAACCCATGAAAAATACCAAACCAATAGGCATCATGAAGAATGCGCCAATGCCTGCGATAATTCGCCCTGCTTTAGGCGCTCTAAATAATAACCCAATGCTTGCAATTTGCATAATCAACGCAACAATGAATAACGGGAGTATAATAGACCATAACCGGTTTGAACTGTCATAATCGTAGTCGCCCGGCGCCACAGATAAATTAAGCCAAGCAATGCATGTAATGAATATATTAACAAACAGACCGATCCAAAGTATTAAGCTTATTTTTTTCATGTAAAATTCCTTTTTAGATAAATAAAAAATTGTTTATTTATAATGACGCGGCACAGTTTTACGTGTCGGTTTGAGCAGAATAATTGTAAGAGAAGCAATTCCAGCTGCCGATGGAAACCGGTTTAAGGCGCAGTGGTTGATTCCAGTTCCATCTCCGCAGGCCACTGGTCAGCTTTGCGCGGTCGCCAGTCGTCCGGGCGGCCAGGGCTGTCAGGCTCTGCAACGACCTGGTCGTGCTGCATATACACACAGAGATAACTCCAGATCTGGCACAACTGTTCCCTTGAGCTGCGCTCCCTGGAATCCTTAGCGATAATAAAGCGGGCAATAACGTTGTTTGTTCCCGGCTCGCAGACGGAACCAAAAAGCTGGTAACCCGAGTCATAACGGGCGCTGGAATAGCGAATTTCTCCATGCACGTCGGCCCAGTTGTAGGAGCGGATGGTGACCGGCCATTTGATCCACGGGAAGAACCTACGTTTATACTCGTAGATATAGATTTTTTGTCGTTTCCGGTTCAGGCGGAGAGGTTGATCGCGGGGCTGGACAAAATACATTTTCATTCCAGAAAGCGCCATGGCAAAGAATATAAATGCCCCGCCGAATCCCATAGCAACCATCCCATAACCATCGATTACTTCCTGCATGACGAAACCAAATAAAAACCAACTAATACCGAGAGTGAACACTAAAATCGCCCACGCCAGAACCCCACCCCAGGAAACTTGCGTGCTGTAACGGGGTATTTCCAGAAAGGTATCGTTGAGTGTAGTGAGCCAGCGCAGTTGTGGTGGCACCAGCTGTGGCTCATGGTTCTCCGGCATATCTTCCCGCCAGCAGGAGATTGGAGGGTTGAGCTTTGGCTCGGGTTCTTCAAATGAAAATAGTGGCATGCATACTTCCTTGTCAGAGGCTTACTTTTGAGTGACGGCGTGTTCAGGCGCAGTGGTTGATTCCAGTTCCATCTCCGCAGGCCACTGGTCAGCTTTGCGCGGTCGCCAGTCGTCCGGGCGACCAGGGCTGTCGGGATCTGCAACAACCTGGTCGTGCTGCATATACACACAGAGATAACTCCAGATCTGGCACAACTGTTCCCGCGAGCTGCGCTCCCTGGAATCCTTAGCGATAATAAAGCGGGCAATAACGTTGTTTGTTCCCGGTTCACAGACTGAGCCAAATAGCTGATACCCCATATCTAACCGCGCGCCGGGGTAGCAAATTTCACCATGCACATCCGCCCAGTTGTAAGATCGGATGGTGACCGGCCATTTGAGCCACGGGAAGAATGTATGTTTGTATTCGTAGATATAGATTTTTTGTCTTTTGCGATTCAATCGGAGGGGCTGGTCGCGGGGCTGGACAAAATACATTTTTAGGCAAAAAAGTGCTAATCCAGAAAAAACCATCAAACCCATCAAACCCATTGCAATCATCCAATAACCATCAAGTCCATCTTGCATTACAAAACCAAACCATCCCCAACCTATAGCAAAAATTGAAATGAAAACTCCACATACAAACATTCCCCCCCAAGCAACTTCAGTACTGTAACGTGGTATCTCCAGAAAGGTGTCGTTGAGTGTAGTGAGCCAGTGCAGTTGTGGTGGCACCAACTGTGGCTCATGGTTCTCCGGCATATCTTCCCGCCAGCAGGAGATTGGAGGGTTGAGCTTTGGCTCGGGTTCTTCAAATGAAAATAGTGGCATGCATACTTCCTTGTCAGAGGCTTACTTTTGAGTGACGGCGTGTTCAGGCGCAGTGGTCGATTCCCGTTCCATCTCCGCAGGCCACTGGTCCGCTTTACGCGGTCGCCAGTCGTCCGGGCGGCCAGGGTTTGCAGGCTCCGCGGTGACCTTATCGTGTTGCATATATACGCAGAGGTAACTCCAGATCTGGCACAACTGTTCCCGCGAGCTTCGCTCTTTGGCGATAAGAAAGCGGGTGACAACTTTATTAGTGCCGGGCTCGCAGACGGAACCAAAAAGCTGGTAACCCGAGTCATAACGGGCGCTGGAATAGCGAATTTCCCCATGCACGTCGGCCCAGTTGTAGGAGCGGATGGTGACCGGCCATTTCAGCCAGGGGAAGAATGTATGTTTGTATTCGTAGATATAGATTTTTTGTCTTTTGCGATTCAAACGGAAGGGCTGGTCGCGGGGCTGGACAAAATACATTTTTAGGCAAAAAAGAGTCAGGCAAAAGAAAATAAATGCCCCCCCTAATCCTATAACAGTCATCACATAATCATCGTACCCTCCTTGTATGACAAAACCAAAAGCCCCCACGCCAATACCAAGAGTGAACATTAAAATTGCACTCGCAAGCATTCCCCCCCAGGAAACCTCCGTGCTATACCGAGGTATTTCCAGAAAGGTGTCGTTGAGTGTAGTGAGCCAGTGCAGTTGTGGTGGCACCAACTGTGGCTCATGGTTCTCCGGCATATCTTCCCGCCAGCAGGAAATTGGAGGGTTGAGCTTTGGCTCGGGTTCTTCAAATGAAAATAGTGGCATGCATACTTCCTTGTCAGAGGCTTACTTTTGAGTGACGGCGTGTTCAGGCGCAGTGGTTGATTCCAGTTCCATCTCCGCAGGCCACTGGTCAGCTTTGCGCGGTCGCCAGTCGTCCGGGCGGCCAGGGCTGTCAGGTTCTGCAACGACCTTATCGTGTTGCATATATACGCAGAGGTAACTCCAGATCTGGCACAACTGTTCCCGCGAGCTTCGCTCTTTGGCGATAAGAAAGCGGGTGACAACTTTATTAGTGCCGGGCTCGCAGACGGAACCAAAAAGCTGGTAACCCGAGTCATAACGGGCGCTGGAATAGCGAATTTCCCCATGCACGTCGGCCCAGTTGTAGGAGCGGATGGTGACCGGCCATTTCAGCCAGGGGAAGAAGGTACGTTTGAATTCATAAATATAGATTTTTTGTCGTTTCCGGTTCAGGCGGAGGGGCTGATCGCGGGGCTGGACAAAATACATTTTTAGGCCAGAAGACATCATGGCAAAAAAAATAAATGCTCCGAATAATCCTATAACTATCATCCCGTAACCATCGTGCCCCGCTTGTATGACAAAACCAGAAATCCCAATACCTATACCGAGAATGAACACTAAAATCGCCCACGCAAGAACTCCTCCCCAGGCAACTTCTGTACTGTAACGGGGTATTTCCAGAAAGGTATCGTTGAGTGTAGTGAGCCAGTGCAGTTGTGGTGGCACCAGCTGTGGCTCGTGGCTCTCCGGCATATCTTCCCGCCAGTTTTTAATAGGCGGGTTGAGCTTCGGTTTGGGTTCTTCAAATGAAAACAGAGGCATGGTTGTGCAATCCTTTTTTTGGTTTAGCTGTCCAGTTGGGTGGTCAATTGCAGGCTATCATCCTGCTGGTTTTTGTCCGGCCAGTAGGTGACCGTCAGTTCAGCACCGGTATAGGAAGTATTCAGCGGAAACTCGCCGTCAAGCTGCAGCCCGTGCGGAGTGTTACCTGATATCACGCCCCAGGTTGCAGCCAGAGAACTGGCCGCCTTTACGTCGGTAATTGAGGGTAATGCCCCCATTGTCTTAATCGCAGAACCAAACGTGATCGGCATTGTTTGGTATGTCTGCGGTGCCGGTGGCGCGAGCCCGGCCAGTTTCGCAGGGGAGGCACTGCGAGCCAGCAACAAGCGACTGCCGCCGCCGGTGGCGGTCAGTTCAACCAGCCAGTCAGAGCCCGCCGGGTTGCAATCCGCCAGCGTCACCCGTGCCGCCAGCATCCGGTTACCCAGCAGACGGGTGTTGCTCATCAATTCGGTGGTCCAATCACCATTCAATTGTGCCGACATACCGCTGGTGATGATATGCAACTGCATCATCGCCTCCTGCATATCGGCAAGACTGTTCTTGTGCCACATAGGTTTTTTATTGTCCGATTTATGATCGTCACCAAAACAGGTTTGCGATAGCCAATGTTCCAGCGGAGAACGGACAAAAACACTACCGACTGCGACCAACGTGACGGCCAGAATACCCAGGGCAATACACCAGCCAACCGGGCCAAACAAGGCAAAATTACCGGCGGCACCAAACCAAATCCCCACAACTCCAGAAGCCAGTGTTGCGACAGCTGCCCCACCGTAGATCATGGCCGCTGTGGTGTCTTTGACTTGCATTAAATCATAAGCCTTCATCCCCAGTGCAATACCGTCAACAATGGCTGCAATGCCGCCAATCACGCCAGCGCCTCGTATCAGCAAATCGCCATTCTTAAACAACCCGGCGACAGCCGCGCTTTGCCCGACAATTTCAACTGCGGAAGCCAGGATAATTAATGACTTCGATGCCAGTGACATTTCATTTTGCGTATCACCGGGCATGGCGGTTTTCAGGCCATCAAGGGTTTCGTAGGTGGTATAGAGCATAAACCCGGCCAGTATCACCCCGAGAGCGCCACTTTGCAGTTTCTCCGATATTGCTACATCGGAGTGGGCGGCGTGTCGCATATCCCCTTCACTCATCGGAATTTCACCGGTTTTCAGTGAGCGGTCAATGGTGGTTGGTGTCAGGCCCGATATACCGGTCAGAGAACCTGAGTTATTCAACGGTGCCGTTAATCTGACCGAAATTTTACGCTTAAGGATGGCCGGATCGGTAATTTCTGACCAATGGCCGATACGGGAAGAGCGGATAACCCGCCCGTTCTCTTCGGCTGCAACATTCCATGCCGGTTTCCCGTGGGCGTCGAGCTGCCTGCGCAGTACATCCTGATATTCCCGTACAGTGAGCACGCCGGAAAAGACGGTAGTCACCGGCCCGCCATTTGATACGAAAGCCACGGCCTCAAGCACGCGCACCATTCCACTTTTCGCCTGCGCAGAAAGAACATTATTCAGTTTGCTAAATGCCCCGTTAATGGAGGTAATCAGGCTGGCGATCATTTGCTGATAGGCTTTACTGTTAATAAAGTCACTTATTTCATCACTGTTGAGTACAGCCTTCAGGTTGGCGTAGGTCAGGCTGCCACCGAAGACTTGCGATGGCAAATCGGACACTCCGGGGTTGCTGCGCAACAGCGCTAAATAGGGTGGGCTTTTGGCATCTTCCAGCCATTCTGCCCACACGGGTTTATTGCTGTCCTTGCCGGTGTTTGCCATATCAAACCCTGCAAGACTGCCCTGCAGACAGCGGGTGATGGTTCTCAGCTGTGCCACCCAACTGACGGCGCTGGTCTGGGGAGCGTAATCGTTTTTGAGCAAAGCCAGCCAGAGGGAGGCGCGATAAGCGGCATTCAGGTCTTGCCAGATAGCGACAATTTTGCGGTTGTAGCCGTCAATGGTTGATTGATAAGTACGCGCAAACTCTGCCCGCTGAGTTTCACTGTAATAGTCTTCCATGCGGCTCAGGGCTTTACGGACCTCGTTAGCAACCTGGGTTTCGCGGGTGGCGGTATACGAATTACCATAGCCTGTGTAAATAGTGCGTTCTTTTATGGCTGGGTCATTTGCAATCTGTTCAGCCGTTGATTTCTTAATCTGCAGGATGGCATCAGAAATCATCTTCTGGTGAATGTTCTCGGTTTTTGCTGTAAATAAGGCCAGCGCCTGCACGCAATCCATCCGCGCACCGTTGAGTTCCTGAACGACGCCCACCTGATCATCAAGTACCACTGCGGTAACTGGGGCGTTGTACTTTTGCGTAAGCTGAGCAATGCGGTTTCCCAATGCCGTTTGCTTTTCGGGGGCCATGCATGGAGAGAAGCCGTGTGCCCCATTCGGTGAGCCTTCTTTACCTGTGATACTCGGGAATGACTCGGTGGCAAATTCCAGCACATGACTTTTCAAGGCAGACAGCGAGGGATCCAGTGTCAGGCTGCGGTTTGCGCCCTGAGCGGTGACCACTCCACCGGCCAAGGTCAGCTGCGTAAAACGGCTAACGGGGCGCTTTCCGTTCTGGTATTCCTTCAGCACGGTTTTGCTCCACGGATCACTGCTGAATGCCACGGCCGCTTTTTTGTATTTCGGGTCGATATTGATGAAACTTGCCATGATCTCGTGGTTTTGCGTCAGGCACGCAGGACTAAGCGACTCGATTTTCTCCGCTTCCGGCATTTCATCGGCATTGAACTGACGCAGGGCACCTTCCGCCGTCACCTGATAACCCTGCCATACGGTGTTATCCAGCAGAACATAGACGTAGCCTTCCCGAAGCGTGCGCAGCGCGTATTTAAACTCGCCGCCGGTTAACGCGGTTTCCTGGGCGGGCACTGCAGGGTGCCAGCCGGTACTGACCAATGATTTAGGCACTGCAGCCACACGAAGCGGGTAAATCGCCACCCCCTTTCGCTGGCAGGCCTTACAGCCTGAAGGCGTGCTTGCTGCCTGTTCGCTCGCCGCGGCGTTCTGAGAGGCTTTTGTTTGTGAACCCATGATCAAAATTCCTTTTCTTTTGCACTATGGCTGGATAAGCGTCTGCCATACGGCATTTGGAAGCGTGGGGAACAGCTGAGTAAAATGCAGGTTGGGATCACTGGCCACCTGACGTAACAGTGACTGAACATCAGGATGCTCGGTGATATGACAGGGGAATGTCAGATAGCACAGAGCAAGGCATAGTTGATCACCCGTGTGGTGAAATTTTGCCGTGGCGGATCTTGCCCAGGCATCAGCAGCCTGTAACGCGGCATCCGGTGGCAGCGTTTCCTGAGTTTTCTGCCACGCAAACAATAACCGCCAGATATTGCGTACCTCATTCTGGGCCCGCTCTGCACCCCACTTTAGTCGCCATTCCTCGCCCCCTGATTTGCCGGAAAGTGCAGTGAGGTAACCACTGCAGGAAACCCGCCACCATTGACTAATCGGGCTCATGAGGGAAGAGAGTTCCTCTGCCTCGCCTAATGTCTGTAACAGTTCAAGCCGCAGCGGCTCATAAAACGGGACGATACCTTCACGTTTTATTTGTTTACACAGGCCCGCTAACTCTGCGGCGAGTGCATCAAGTGCAAGTGGTGAACTTATCCAGCCGCAGACATAGCGCCTTTCATAGAGCCGTTCATCACGCGAATATGCCTCACTTTCGAGCACTATCGCTTCATCGCAATCGGCTTCGGGGGAAGCTAGCAGCAGTAACACGGGACAGTGTTCAGGAGAGTAAGCCAGGTCAGGGCGAAGAACTCTAAGTAACGACTCGCACCCCCATTTCTCCTGAAGGTATGTAAGATGCAGGGAGTTCCACGATGCAACGCTTTTCAGCGGATCTAGCAACAGGTACCGGTATTCAGAGTGTTTCGCGTTTAACAACTCAAAGAGTGACTTATCTGTTTGCATCAGCGAGCACTCTCTACACATTTCGCTTCTGGCGGAAGTTCTGGTGGTGATACCTGATAACTTTGCGGGCCAACCTCGCTAAAGCTGGCACTTTTCACATTCACTTCACCTGGCGTCAGTACAGTGACGCCCGAGCTTTCGATAACCAGTGCTGTCTGACCGCAGCTTAAGGTAATTTTTTTGCTTGCCTGAATAATGACCTCATCATCTTTACTGATGATTTTCATATCTTTGAGCGATGTTAACGCCATCGCATCACCCTGCGCCTGAATGTCGACCTTGCCTTTGTTAGCGTACATCTTGATGCCCAGCGTTTTGGCAAAAAGGCTAATGATTTCGCCTGCGGCCACGGTGAATTTCTTAAAGACGCTGAAATCACTGTTTTCTGCCGAGGTCTGAATAAAATTGTTGCCAGTGCTGATCTGAATACTTTGAGGCGAAACCTGTGCAATCCCCGCCGGCGCACTCAGCAGCAATGCTGACTGCTGGAGGTCTTTCATTGCGGATTCCATTAATGTTTTTTGCGCGGCTATCTGCGCTAATTCAGCTTTGGCGGTTTGCACCGCATCACTGAGGGATTTCGCCAGCCCCTGAGCCTGTTGCAGCGAATCCATCGCTGCCTGCATCTCCAGCACTTTCCCCTGAGCCTTTGCTTGGCCATCAGCGCTGATGAAAATCCCTTTCTGTGCGCGGATGGCTCCGAAGCTGTCGGTGCGTAGTTCAAAGCCTTCCCCGCGCTGCTGCTTCGCCGCATCTACCAGATGCCCCAGGTTCAGCTGGCTTTTGCCGCCGTATTCGGTGCTGAGCTTGATGTGCTCTTTACCGCGCTCGTCTTCGAGGCGCAGTTTGTTGTTTGACGGCGTGCGCAGGACGTTGCGCTTGTAGTTCTTGATGGTGACGTGGTCGCTGTGCGCCGAATCGTGCAGGACGTGCGCAATGTAAGGGCGGTCCGGGTTGCCGTTCTCAAACGCAATCGCCACTTCGGTCCCGGCCAGCAGCGGCATATGCATGCCGTAGGTGTCACCGGCGTAGGGGCGCGCTTGACGTACCCACAGGCTTTCGTAGCCCTGTTCCCACGCGTCCCGGTCGAACAGCATGTTGACGCGATAACGTCCGTCTTTGTCGATATGACCGTAGGTGTCATTGGCGGTGGTGCTGGTGACGCGGGCGGGCAGGGTGCCGGCCATGACCGGTTTACTGGCCGGAGCAGGGCGGAAGCAGTAATCCTCGGAGTACGGGATGGCGTCGAATTCCACCTCAAAGCTTTTGTCGCGGCGCGCCGAGCAATGGGTGTGAACAATAATCACGCCTTTGACGAATGCCGGAGGGGCATCGCTGCCGGTCACTTTCAGCTCCATACCCGGTACTAAGGTGGCGGCGTTGGCGATACCGTTAAAGCGCGCCTGATTATTCAGATACTGCTCGTGGCGCAGGCGGGCGTAGAATGCGCCGCTTTCGGTTTGTGGCTCGCGGCCTTCGGCACCGGCGAAAAGGTAGTTATCGGCATAGTGATAGGCTTCACCGTAGGTGGTGGCATCGCCGCGGGTGATATCGGCGCTGCCGGATAGGTCTGACGTCGCGGTACGGTAGTTATAATCACCGGTGCTGACGGATTTTTGCACCACCTGATGGATACTCGACAGTGCCCACGCGGACTCGACCCCGCTGTCGTGCATGCCGGAAGGCGGCACGGCGTTGAGCGTCAGCCCCTGCTGGTAGAACTGCTGGTCGTCGTAAAACTCGACGACGTCGATGTTGAGTTTCGGGTCAGCGGTGAAGCGGAACCAGATACCGACTTCGGCCAGCAGGCGTGAAATAAAGCGCAGATCATCTTCGCCGTACTGCACCACCTGTTCGCGGCGCGGATACGCTTTGGCGAGCGTGAAAACAAAATCTTGTCCGCGCATATCGTGGCGGTCGCGCAGGATTTTACCTACGATGTCCGGCACGGACATGTCCTGATAAATACGGTTCTGATGGCTGCGGGAAAGCAGGGCGAGGCGCGGTTGCAGACACAGCGCGTAGCGGCTCTCATCTTTAGAAGTGGAGAGATGCGTAAACGCGGTGACCACGCCCTGGATCACGCGCTGTGGCTGCTGAACGGAGACGCCAAAGGCTTCGGCGACGGGTGCCTGAAGCGTCAGCGAGGCGTCCTGCATCAGCATAGTTGTCGGGTCGATGTTTTTATCGGCGCTGGTGAACTGAATGTCGTACTTAAACGGTGAACTCAGCCACTCTTCGGCCTCAAAACTCAGCACATCCAGCGGTGCGCCGCTGCCGCGAACGGTGAGCTTATGGTGGCTGTGGTCGAAAAATACCGAGGCAATACTCATTGTTCTTCCCCTTTGAACGCCAGCGTAATCCCTTCCTCTTCATCCCAGCCTAACGTCAGTGACGTCGTCCGCTGTTTCTGCGACATGCGGCTCAGGAGTTGCTGGCTCAGCACCGGCAGAATCTGCTGATTGAGCAGGCTGTCGATGTTGCGCGCGCCGGTGTCCGGTAGCAGGCAGGCGGCGACCAGCGTGTCGTACAGACTCTCTTCGATATTGCAACTCAGGCCGTAATGTTTATTCAGGCGTTTGGCGACCTGCGCCAGCTTCATTTCGACGATGGTGTGCAGGGCGGTGGCATCGAGCGGGCGGTAGACAAGCGTCTGGAAGCGGGCCAGCAGCGCAGGCTGGAAGTGATCGCGCAGGATCGGGCGCAGCAGTTCATGCAGGTCGCTGTTAGTCGCCTCCGGCTGTTCGTCCAGCAACTGCATCAGATGGTCACTGCCGAGGTTCGCGGTCATCAGGATTACGGTATTACGAAAGTCGATTTCGCGCCCTTCGCCGTCGCGCATGATGCCTCGGTCAAACACCTGATAGAACAGGTTGATGACGTCGCGATGAGCTTTTTCGACTTCATCCAGTAACACCACGCTGTACGGACGCTTGCGCACGGCTTCGGTGAGAATGCCGCCCTGACCGTAACCGACGTAGCCCGGAGGCGAGCCCTTGAGCTGGGACACGGTGTGCGCTTCCTGATACTCGGACATGTTGATAGTGATGAGCGATTTCTCGCCGCCAAACAGGGTATCGGCCAGCGACAGCGCGGTCTCAGTTTTACCGACGCCACTTGGGCCGACCAGCAGGAACACGCCCAGCGGACCGTTCTCGGAGGTCAGGCCGGTTTTGGCGGCGCGCATGCGCTGCGCCATATCCATCAACGCTGCATCCTGCCCGACCACACGGGTGGCGAGGTGATGTTCCAGCTGTAGCAAATCGGTCTGTTCGTCTTTGAGCAGGCTGGAGAGCGGAACACCGGTCCAGTCGGCAATCACGGTGGCGACGGTGCGGGCATCTACGTCCAGCGACAGCAGCGGCGCGTTGCCCTGCACGGCGCTCAGCTCTTCCTGCAATGCCGCCAGACGCGCTGGGTCGGCTGCCTCCTGACGGGCGTCGATAATCTGCGCGGTCAGATGTTTTTCAGCCTCGTACTGCTGTTCGAGTTTTTGCTGACTGACGGCCAGCTCTTCGCGACGTTTTTCGATCTGGTGCAGGCGGTCGGTGCCTACGTCCGGCAGCAGCAGTAAATCTTGTTCGATGGCCTGCTGTTCCATCGAAAGCGCGGCCAGCTCGGCGTTAATCGCCATCAGCGGCTCTGGCAAGGTGTCGATGCTCATGCGCACGCGGGCACCTGCTGTGTCGAGCAGGTCAACGGCTTTGTCTGGCAGCTGGCGGCCGGTGAGGAAACGACGTGACAGGGTCACGGCAGCGGTGATGGCGGCGTCGAGAATATGCACGCCGTGGTGCTGGGCGTAGCGACCTTTGAGGCCGCGCAGCATCAGGCTGGCTTTGGCGTCGTCCGGCTCGTCGACTTTGACCATCTGGAAGCGGCGCTCAAGGGCGGCGTCGCGCTCAAAATACTGTTTGTACTCTGACCAGGTGGTTGCCGCGATGGTACGCAGTTCGCCGCGGGCGAGGGCAGGTTTGAGGAGGTTGGCGGCGTCTGCGCCACCGGCCTGATTGCCCGCGCCGATGATGGTGTGCGCCTCGTCGATAAACAGCAGCACCGGCGTCGGCGACTGCTGCACGGCGTCGATGACGTTTTTCAGGCGCTGTTCGAACTCACCCTTCACACCGGCACCGGCCTGTAGCAGACCAAGATCGAGAGTGCGCAGGCTGACGGTTTTCAGGCTGTCCGGTACGTTACCTTCGGCAATGCGCAGCGCCAGACCTTCGACCAACGCGGTTTTACCGACGCCGGGCTCACCGACCAAAATCGGGTTGTTTTTACGGCGGCGGGACAGGATGTCGATCATCTGGCGGATCTCGGTGTCGCGCCCGAAGATAGGGTCGATCTGCCCGGCTTTGGCTTTGGCCGTGACATCGAGGGTGAATTTATCCAGCGCGGCCTGAAGGGCTTCGCTCAGGTTCTGACCAGAAAGGGTATCGGCATTGGGTTTAGGGGCCACGACGTTTAGGGAAGAGACCGGCATACTCAGACTGGCCTGCTGCTGCAGTTCAGGACGCTCGTCGGACTGTGCGTCCAGTATAGGTTTCAGGCGGCGGATATGTTCTTCGCTCAGGCTGAAAAGTGGCCACGCGCCTTCGCAATGCAACAGGCGGGGCTGAGCCAGCAGCGCTTCCAGCAGATTGATGCTGCGGATGGTCTGGTTATCTTCCTGAAGTGATGCCGCCAGCCAGCCCGCTTTCATCAGCGATTGTAAATTCTGAGAAAGTTGCGGACGGGAATGCACCGAACGCGGCAGGGCGTCGAGGTGTGAAAGCAGGCTTTGCCACAGGGCGTCCATGTCCCACTCGTAGCGGCGGGCGATCACAGTGATATCGCCTTCGCCCAGCTCCAGCAGCTTAAGCAACCAGTGCTCGATGGAGATCTCCGCATGGGCGCGGGTCTGGCAGAGCGTTGCGGCGGCTTCCAGAGCCTGCGCACAGTATGGGTTTAAACGACGAAGTAAAACGGCTGACTGGTTTTCCATGCTGAATTCCTTTTTCAGGTACGCTACCGCCCATAGCCTTTTCCGTTGCGGGAAACCCAGGCCCATAAGGTCGATGTCCGGTGATGTTTTTGTTTGCTCAACCGCCAAGCAGCGGCTCAGGAAACAAAAACAGCAGACGGCGAACCGTCTGCTGAAAAGTCTTACGCGGTAGTACGTTCGTTCCAGGAATCGGAATGAATGATGTTGCCGTCTTTGTAGGTCCAGGTGATTTTTTCGTAGCGCAATTCGATCGCTTCGAGGTGGTTATGTTTTTCCATTGCCGGATCTTTGATGTCGTGCATTTTTGGCGCGACTTTGACCAGCTTGACGTTTTCCAGTTTGGTGTTGAAGTACTCCACTTCCTGGCCTGCGTCATTGATGCGATACCATTTGAACTCTGCAGATTTTAGGGTCTGACCGGTGGTCACTGCTTTGTAGAGGTACGGGCTGGAGGAGTCGATTTCCTTGGTAAACAGGAACGGGGTGTGAATACGGGTACCCGTCAGTTTGCCGGTATTGTTATCGGTCGGGATGTACAGGTTGTGATCCTGTGCCACCACTTCGATGCTGCCTTCACGATCTTTAACGTCTACGGAGCCTTTAATGTCCGCACCGCCGTCGTCTTTCAGCCACAGATAAACAGGAATTGCCATAAGTAAATCTCCATTTCTAGGTTAAGCATTCATCAATCATTTGATGAATGTGGGATTGCTGCTGCCTGACAGGCATTGGCCTGCGGCACCAGACTGATTTCGACACGGCGGTTGGCCGCGCGGCCTTCCGGGGTATCATTGGTTGCAATCGGGCGCGTTGCGCCATAGCCCTGAACGGCGAAGCAGGTCGGGGAGACATCGCTGGTTGAGAGCATCCAGTCACGCAGCGCTTCAGCGCGTTTCTCGGATAAAATCTGGTTCGCCCGCGCATCGCCGGTGATATCGGTATGGCCCGCGACGACAATCAGCCAGCCCGGCTTGGCCTTGATGTCGATTAGCGCATTGACCAGCAGTTTTGTACTGTTGGGTTTGAGCTGATATTTGCCGGTGTCAAAGAGCGACAGAGCATCGAGGCGCACGGTTTTCGGCGTCTTTTTCTCCACGGGTGGGGGAGGCGGCGGTGGAACATAGTTTTTGATTGCCGCCATCAGCGGTAATCTCAACCGTTCGCCCTGATACAGTCCCAGCCCGAGGCGAAGCGGTTCGCCGTTGCGGAACCAGTCATTAAGCTGTGCTGCATCCTGACGCAATATCTCCACGGCCTTCGCTTTCGCTGTGTAATCCTGCATGCCGATACTCTCGTAATGGCGGATGTCGAAAGCGACGCGGTGCAATAACTGCCGGTTGTGCCAGGCGCTGCAACACAGTGCGATGACAGCCCCCAGCGTCAGCAATGTAACGGCATGGCGCAGCATCCTGCGGCGGGATGTCACACCACTGCCAGAAGGCAGGTCAGGGAAAATGAACTCTGGGAAGTGCAGATGACCGCCGTCCGCCTGCGGATGCCAGCCTGCCACCTGCGTCAGAGCAGTCCGGTCAGCCAGCCAGCGCTGCCAGAGGGAACCCGGCACGACGTGGTTCATTTTGCTTACCTGATGTAGGATCACCTGCTGAACGAATACGGGTGCCACATCTTCATTGCTTTCCTGCAATACCGGCATCACCTGCGCTTTAAGCCAGTCACTGTGCTCATTGAATAACGCTGTTTGTTTAAGGCGTTGAGCTTGCTCAGAAGGCCCCTCTTGACGCTGCCAGTTTGCCAGCGTTTCGGGCATGATCAGGGTTGACCACAGCGTCACCGATTGAGATTTCTGCTGTGAAAGCCAGACCGGACTTTGCGTCAGACTGGTGGCTACGGTGCTGATCAGCACCAAAGGGATGGTGCGGCGGGTGTCACGTCGTAGCTGAACCATCTGCCAGCGCAGTTCATGCAGGGCGGACGTTAATGCGCGTTCATTACCATGTTGCTGCGGATTAACCACCTGCATCATTGCCAGCTGATTGATCCATTCAGGGCGTTGCCAGAGGATCTGCCTCACCAACTGGCGAAGTGAACCACTGTCATCGACGCGTACCCAACAGCCCTGTGCGGTCTGTTGTACCGCGTTGTCACCGAAGAGTAATGCCAGGTCATCACCACAAACCAGAACCACCGGCAGACGATAATTTTCTGCGGGAAGATTGGCTGACAAAGTGTCTGTCAGCTCAGCGTCTGGTTGAAGACCTGCACGCCACAGGCCGATAACACAAATAATGATGGTCAGCAAAAACGCCAGCCAGCGCGCTGCGGGAGATAAGGGCAGAAATACAAGGCACAACATGCCTGCCAGTAATCCGGCCCACAGCCATAAAACCCGTCGCCTCAGTGGACTCATTACACTGACCCCGGTAATAAGGTCGGCAATAACCCTGAAAGCCAGTGATCCAGCCCCCACCAGAGCAGGGCCACGATGCAGCTCGCAAGACACAGACGCACCGGCCAGTAACGAAGCCAGACACTCATGCGACTGCGAGAAGCCGCCACGGCGAGTGCCGGACAGGTTGGCGAAATTGTCAACGCTGGCACCCGCGCAGTAAGTTGATCCACCAACTGCTCTCGCTCGGCTACATCCGGGGAGCTGTAACCCCCCTGAAAACCCAGCATGAGTACCCGATGGAAACAGGTCAGCACGGCAATGTCGGGCGCAGGTTCGCGCAAGACGGTACGCATGTGTTCATAGAGCAGGTTACCGGCGTCAAGCGTATTAAAGAAATGCGCCTGCAGCGGCGAATTGCACCAGACGAAATACGCATCATCCTGCACGCCGCGCCCTTTGACGGATTCATCCAGCAAAGCGCACTGGGCATAAAGGATATGCTGGATGCTCTGCTCGCTGACCCCTGCATTTTTGAGGTGCTGGCAGACGCGTTCGACATCAGCCACGCATTTTTTCCAGAATGTACGCCCTTCGCCGTCTGGCCAACTCACGCCCTGACGCAGGCTGATCACCTGTAACCAAGTGTCCTGAAGCAGGGCATCAATATCCACGGACTGCGTTTTATCTTTTATGGATTGGCTCATGCGCGTAACACCGCAAACAGTTCAAGCTGGATCTCACCCAGTGTGCCCGGAACATAGAATACGCAGGCACCCGCTTCCATCATCTGCTTCGCGGCAGGATGGTTGAGGTCTAGGGAGAAATACTGGTTTTCCAGTCGTAACGGGATTGCTGCCGGTACATGGCTCAGAGGCGTCAGCGGGATCCCGCTCAGCGCCACGTTTACTACGTTACCCACGTCATCCGGCGCACCGACTTTGCAGAGCCGTGGGAACTGCGTTTGCAACTGGGCAGAAGAGAGGGTTGAGCGGACGGACAGATAGAAATCCACCCCTTCGCGCAGACGCGGATCGTGCAGGTTACCGCGCCATTGGTTAATGCGGGAGTCATGTACCAGTTCAATCGCGACAACACGGGAAGGCAGGCTGGCTTCGAGCAGGACATTGAGCAGCGCAAACAGCGGCGGAAAAACGGCTGTCAGGCGGTCATGCTGATAGGCGGGAATTGCCGTGACGTCGTGCTCGAGCGAAAACGTCAGCAGGTTACCGGCCAGACGTGCCAGTTCCTGATACAAACGTTCAGGATGCACCTGCGGATAGCGCTGGAAATTCCCCAGTACGGGCTCAGCGCCGTTAAGGGCGTTCAACAGCCAGAACAGTGACACGTCAGCGACGGCAAAGTCGGCCATGCGGGCATTGCTTTCACGGCGCATTCCCATCAGGCGCTGTAATCGCGCCCGTAGTTGTACCATCAGTATTTCCAGTTGCTCACCGCACCAGTGGCTGGCTTGCAGGCTCAGCAGCGGAGGAATGAAGTGAGTATCCAGCGCCCAGCTACCCTGCGCATCTCGCAGTAAACGGGCGACAGGACAGACCTGATAATCGCCGTTTTCCTGTGAATCAAGTCGCAGCGTCAGTTCGTGCGTCATGACGGCGACCTGCTTCTTATCGTCGCCGTAATAGTTTTGTATATCCCGCCACGCCTGACGATAACGCACCGGACGTTCGGCGCGCTCATCAGGTTGCAGACAGTTGCCACCGTTGGCATACAGTTGAGGCATTGCCAGCATCACCGTGGTTTCAACTGCGTCAGCGGGAAGGCTGGCGGCAAGCGTTAGCGTAGGTGGGAGTAAATCGGCACAATCGGTATCGATCAGAACGCCATCCTGAAAACGGACATTTAGACGTTCTGCTTTCAAACGCCCTTGCGCCAGCGCATCCTGCTCGAACGTAGCATGAAGCACCCCCCAAGGATGGAGGATGCCCATTTGCGCGATGCATTCGTTTGTCCAGGCCTCCAGGGAGGCCTGTTGTTGAAACTGTTGCGGTGAAACCAGAATTCCGCGTGTCCACAGGGGACGTTCAATCTTCATTGCGCCTCCCGGCTTTACGCTTTCGCTTTAGGCATCTGAGAAACCAATGACAGGTTCACGTCCATGCCTTCGACCTGGAAATGCGGTACGGCGTACAGTTTCACGCGGAAGAAGCCAGGGTTGTCTTCGATATCTTCTACGGTCACTTTGGCATCGCGCAACGGGTGAGAGGCTTGCAGGTCATCGCCCGGATCGGTCATTTCGGTGACCAGCGTGCGGATCCAGGTGTTCAGCTCCAGCTCCAGCAGGCGGCGGTCTTTGGTCGTACCGATGTTTTCGCGCTGAATCAGTTTCAGGTAATGCGCGATGCGCGACAGCAGGAAGATGTACGGCAGACGCGCATTGATGCGGCTGTTGGCCGTGGCATCAGCGGTGTCGTACAGGGCGGGTTTCTGCGCGGAGTTAGCAGAGAAGAAGCAGGAATAGTCGCGATTTTTGTAGTAAGACAGCGGGATGAAGCCCAGGTTGGCAAACTCAAACTCGCGTGTTTCCGGGATCATGACTTCGGACGGAATTTTCACCTGATTGCCGGTACCCAGATCATACAGGTGAATTGGCAGATCGGTCACTGCGCCACCGGCCTGCGGGCCACGGATTTGCACGCACCAGCCGTTCTTGATGAAGCTTTTCACCATGTTGGCGGCGAAAGCGAACGCGGCGTTGGTCCACAGATATTTCTCGTGATCCGGGCCTTTCACTTCTTCGACGTAGTTGAAACTGCGTACCGGAACGGTGTCCGGGCCGTAAGGCAGACGACCGAGCACGCGCGGCATGGTCAGGCCGATATAGCGGGCGTCATCAGAGTCGCGGAAGGATTTCCACTTAGTGTATTCCGCGCGGTCAAAGTAGTTGCCGATGTCTTTAATCGCAGCCACTTCTTCCATAGAATCTTTCAGGAAGAATGCGGGGCCGACGGAGCCTACGAACGGCATGTGCGCCGCCGCAGAAACTTTGGAGATGTTGCGCAGCAGCGCGATGTCTTGTGCGCTGGCATCAAACTCGTAGTTGGAAATCACAGAACCAATCGGCTCGCCGCCCGGCGTGTCATATTCCTGAATGTAAGCGTGACGGTACAGGCCGCTTTGGATGATTTCAGGGCAATCTTCGAAATCCTGACGCAGGTCGTCTTTGGAGACGTCCAGCAACTCGATTTTCACGTTTTGACGAAAATCGGTGCGGTCGACCAGGAACTTCAGGCCACGCCAGCCAGACTCCACGCGCTGAAAATCCGGGTGGTGCATCACTTCGTCCAGCTGACGGCTGATCTGATCGTCGAGCATGGCGATGTGACCGTCCAGCAGGGTTTTATCCAGACGTTCGACTTTTTGACCTGAGAGTTTCAGGCGCTCAAGGAACACCTGAACTGCCGCGGTGACGCGTTCGTCGGTGGTGACATCAGACATCGCCTGATTGTCCTGGAAGATATTGACGTCGACCAGAGAGGCGACCGGGGTCAGATTGATTTTTTCAAACAAAGACGCATAAACACTTCCTGCGTCGGCACGTTCCAGCACGGTTGTGCGGCTTTCTTGCGTATTTTCTGTGTTCACAGACATGAGCATGATCTCGAGTTGATCCGATTCAGGAAGAGTTAAACGTTCTGAGGCGCCAGAGCCGCCAGTTCCGCGCGCAGGTCATCACTCAAATGGTCATCTTTGAGGATGGTTTCGAGTTCTTTGCGGAAGGTGGCGTTGTCTAAAAGGTTAGATTTGAGGTCGCGTAACAAGTTACGCATCGCCAGCATGGCGCGCAGTTGCGGGATCTGACGGGCAACCTGCTCAGGCTCGAAATCCTTCATGTCTTTAAAGCTGAGCTTGATACTTTCTTCACTGCGATCGCCGGCCAGCGTGTTTTCCACAGTCAGGTCCAGCGCCGGGCTGAATTCCGCTAATACGCTGTTAAAGTTATTTTTGTTGATGTTAGTTTTTTCACGTTCGGAAAGAGGGCGGGTTTCTTTACCGTTGCTGTAGTCGCCCATTACCATAAGTTTTAAAGGTAATTCGACTTTCTTCTGTGCGCCGCCGGTGTGTAAGTCCAGTTTGATATTAACGCGCGCTTTGGGTATTTCTTCCTGAAAGCTATTAGACATGCCTATCCCTTACTATGGAGTGATAAACGCTGCCAATGTGTCAGTAAATAAATGAAAGACTGGCAACCCTGCCATGCAACGACATCCATATACGCACCTGTGTATGCAATTTAAATTAGGGTCACAAGCGAGACAAAATATTTATGGAGACATTTCGCAGTGTGTTTTGAATTTATCTTTAAAGAGAAATTTAAGATAAGTACCTGTGGTTGGTATCTTAGAAACATTAGTGATTCTATTGAAAACTAAAAAATGTAACTAAACATTGCTACTTAAGAGGCGTGACGATAACGATCATTTTACTGATTTATAGGAATTTTCTTCACATTAACCCGCAAGGTGCACGGGGTAAGGGTTTGACTGTTTCAATTCTTTTTTAATTATCTAGGATTTTTCGTAACTGGCGCACAGTTTAGGATAAATTAATCCAATTTTTTCCAAAAAATAAATTTTTGGAAACCGCTGGAAGGTGGGTTAATTATAAGAATTTTTCTCATTGAGATGCAGTAATATTCGTAACGTGAAGTTCTCACTCAGCAAGGTCATGCAGCGTTTTAACGCATTAATTACAATTTTGAATTATATACGTCATAAATCTTAGGGTTCATGTGACTGTGAATGATGAGGATATAAAGTATTGATCATGCCCATTCTAACGTGAAAGTTAAAAAATCGTACAGATGATAAGAATTTTCCTGCGCTAGAGTAATCAGGGAATATTTAGCAGAATATTCACTCTGTCCTGGGAGACCCGCAGATCGATCATCCTGCCGTAAATTTGTGATAACACGCACGTTATTCTAAACTTTTTGCGGAATATGCCGATAAATAGACTCCTAGTCTGATGCACAAGAGTCCATCTATGTCGCTTAAAAAGTCTTCTTTGCTTGTTCTTATTGTCCTTTTTGCTCTTTTTTTCGCCAGCATGATGTCAAATGTCTGGTTGCTTACGCGAAGTAATCATTCGCTGGATGATGTGAATAAAGAAATCCGCGTGGTGCTTTCTATCATTGATCCGATCAACCACAGCCGTACGTCTCGCGTGCGGGTGATGGAATATATGAAAGAAATCGAGAACGGTAACGACCAGCAGCTGAAACCGGCGCTGGACGGAGTCACTGAAGCCACCGGCAAAGCCGATGCTGCCTTCCAGGCGTATCTTAATGCGCCAAAGTTGCCGGGGGAGGCGCCTCTTGCCGATGCGTATCGCGAAACGTACCTGAATTATCGCCAGAACGGTATCCAGCCTCTGATCCAGGCCGCGCAGGCAGGGGATCAGGCCCAGTTCAAAGCGCGTATTCCGGCGGTGGTGACACTGGATCGTCAGTATGAAATCGTGCTTGATAAAGTATTGGCGTTGCATGAAAAATACGCTAAAAACCTCAACAGTGAAGCACAAAGCAACTTCAATTCTGGCATCGGTCTGACAGTCGCGTTCTGTCTGTTATTCCTGGTGGTGATCCTTGCCGTGTTAATTTTCCTGAAACGTTACGTGCTGAACCCGCTGATAAGTTCACGTGACCATTGTCGTCAGATCGCCGAAGGCTATCTGGACACGCCGGTACCGGTAAAAGCGAATTCCCGCAGTGAGATCCAGGAGCTGATGAAATCGATGGAGCATATGCGCCTGGCGCTGACGCAGATTATCAGTCAGGTACGTGATACCAGCCACACGGTGGCGCACGCGTCGCAGGAAATTTCGGCGGGGAATATCGATCTGGCCTCGCGCACGGAACAGCAGGCGGCGGCGTTGACAGAAACCGCTGCCAGTATGGAAGAGCTGGGCGCAACGGTAAAACAGAATACCGAAAACGTCGTTCGAGCCAGTAGTCTGACCCGTGAAGCGGTGAAGAATGCCCGCGCCGGTGAGAAAGTAGCTCAGGAAGTGATTCAGACTATGGGTCGCATCAACAGTAGTTCTAAAAAAATCGAAGATATTACCGGTGTGATCAACAGTATTGCGTTCCAGACCAATATTCTGGCACTGAATGCTGCCGTGGAAGCCGCCCGTGCGGGTGAACAGGGGCGCGGTTTTGCCGTTGTCGCCAGTGAAGTGCGTAACCTGGCGCAGCGCAGCGCCGTGGCCGCGAAGGAGATCGAGAACCTGATTTCTGAATCGGTTGCCAATATAAAAGAAGGGTCGGATCAGGTTTCCCGTACCGGTGATTCCATTACGGCGATCATTACGTCGGTAACACAGGTGGACGTGCTGATGGAGCACATCTCGACGGCGTCGGATGAGCAAAGTCGTGGGATCAGTCAGATAGAACAGGCGGTGACAGAAATTGACGGTGTGACGCAGCAAAATGCGGCGCTGGTTCAGGAATCCGCGGCAGCAGCCGCGTCGCTTGAAGAGCAGGTGCATCACCTGACTAATTCTGTGTCGGCGTTCCGCTTAGCGGCGGTGTAATGATTACGCCGGGCTTAATCGCCCGGCTATTTATGTCCCAAATATACCCGTCATCTGAAGATAAGATAAATCGCGAAACTTACGAGATTTAAATGCTAGAAAGCCGCCATCAAATCAGTTATCGAAATACGCCTACCGCATCAACCAGTCTTTCCGCCTGCTTTTTCAAACCGGATGAAGCCAGTGCACCTTCCTGCACCTGAACGGAATTCTGATGAGTAATGCGATCTAGCTCCTCGATGGCTTTAGCGATATCCAATAATCCCAAATTTTGTTCGCCGGTGGCCGTTCGGATTTGGGCAATAAGCGCTGAAACGTTCTGAACCTGCAACACAATCTCCTCCATGGTTTTTCCAGCCTGCGCCACCTGTTTTGAACCGGAAATAACCGTATCGGCACTGGCATCAATCAGACGTTTAATTTCACTGGCAGCAGATGCGCTGCGTTGCGCCAGACTACGCACTTCTCCGGCGACGACGGCAAATCCTTTACCCTGTTCACCCGCACGCGCCGCTTCGACGGCAGCGTTCAACGCCAGAATGTTGGTCTGGAACGCGATGCTATCTATCACATTCGTAATTGATGCGATTTGCTCAGAACTGGCAGTAATTTCCTGCATCGTGCCGACCACGGCTTGCATCGCGCTGCTGCCTTTTTCTGCTGCCTGACTGGCATCGAGCGATAACTTATCGGCCTCGGCGGCGGTTTGCGTGTTGCTTTGTACGGTTGCACTCATTTCATTCATTGCGGCAGCGGTTTCGCCAACGTTGGCTGCCGTCTGTTCGGTCCGCTGACTGAGGGAATCATTTCCCTGCGCCAGAGACTCACTGGCGATTTTCACTTTCTGCGCCTGACTGTGAACATCGTCCACCATCCACCGGCAAATAAGACCAAGTTGCCCGACTGACCGCAGCGTCATACCAATTTCATCCGTCCGCTCCATTGGCGCGATCGTATGGCTGGCACCGCTCGCAACCTGCAGAGTCTGTTTGCACAGTTGTTCAAGCGGTCGGGTAATTTGCCATTCGAGCCACAGGCCAAGAAAGAAGATTACCAACGCGTTAAATGCCAGAACGGAAATCATTTGTGACGCGGTCAGTGCGGAGAGCATCGATACCATGACGGAATTGATCAAAAGAAGTGCGAGTAATCCGCTGCGGATCCTCCAGCGAACGGAAAGTGTTTTCAGTACGGAGAGCCCGCGGGTGACGCCGGTGCGGATCAGTAAACCTTTATGCAGTCTGCGGTTGTTGAGTTCACCGCGATTCATTTTATCGTACAGCGACTGAGCCCCGGTGATTTCCGCCGCGGTCGGTTTTGTCCGTACCGAAAGATAACCGCGGGTCTGGCCGCCGCGAATGATCGGCACCACGTTGGCGCGCACCCAGTAATGATCTCCGTTACGTCGGCGATTTTTCACCAGCGCCGTCCACGGAAAACCTTGTTGCAGCGTCGACCACATATCTTTGAATGCCTGAGGCGGCATATCGGGATGACGAACAATATTATGCGGCTGGCCGATGATGTCTTCGCTGGCAAAACCGCTGACGTCAATAAACGCATCGTTGGCGTAAGTTATCTGGCTGCTGGCGTCCGTCGTCGACATTAATGTGGCATCGTCGGGATACTGATATTCCTGCTGAGATACAGGCTGGTTATTGCGCATGGTGACTTATTCCCTTGTCAGGCTGCGGTTGAAGTAGATAACTGTTCCTTAACTATCAGGTTGTCGGCCTCAGAGAAATTTTCTTTAGGGATATCACACAGATGTTGAGATAAAAGAGCATCAGATAACAAATCTGTGCATATTTTCGACGATACAGGTGTTCATAATTCCCGTGCTAAGTCCCTTATTTTTCATGCTTCGTTGTCATTGTGACTCCAGACTTAATAGGTCTGGAGTCATAAACCTTTTGCCTATGATCATCAGGCTTGTTATAACTGCAGCCCATGATTTTCCTGTGAAACATCGCTGATGAATGACCCTCTCTCTGATACCGATACTGACTTCGCCTCTGAAAATGTGGGGCGTCATGTGCTGGCCTATCTTCAGCAAATCAAAGCCACGCCACTGGCAAAACTGGATGACTTCGATGAAGAGGGAAATGCGACCGTCGGTCAGGTAATCAAAGTGTGGATCCGGCTTTCATTACTCCTCACACGCCGGCGCCCTGAAATTGCCGTTTCGTCGATCATGAAACATGTGCTGCCGGTGATAGGCGACGTCCCGCTGAATAAAATCACCCGCCTGCGGCTGAACCGTTTGTTCAACGTGCTGCTGGCCGATGGGAAAATCTCCGAGGCGAAAAGGGTGTTTGCGCTGTGTAAGCAATTTTTTAGTTGGGCGGAAACCCAGGGTTATCTGCCTTATTCGCCGCTCGGCGCGATGAAACGTCGGGACGTCGGCGGGCGAAATACACCGCCACGCGAACGGACATTAACCGATGCTGAAATCTGGATTTTCTGGCACGGATTAGATCTGTGGGATATTTCAGAGCAATGTCGTTGGGCGCTGAGACTCTGTTTACTTACCGCGCGTCGCCCGGACGAAGTCGTTCGTGCGCGTAAAGATGAGTTTCATTTGCGGATTAATGTCTGGCGACAGGGGACACGCAACAAGTCGGCCCGTGATCACAGTCTGCCGCTGACGCCGTTGATGCGAATTTGCATTGATAAGCTTATCGCCGCCAGCCCGAAAGAGACGCCATGGCTGGTGCCGTCGCCGAAAGATGCTCAGAAACCGTTATCTCGCGGGGCCATTACTCAGGTGATTCGCAGAATGCTGCGCGCTGAACGCGGGCTGGGTATCGCGCCTTTTACCACAAGGGATCTTCGCCGGACCGCCCGCTCAAAACTTTCCTCATTGGATGTTTCCAATGATGTCGCGCGCAAAATCATGAATCACTCGCTGGAGGGGATCGACCGCGTTTATGACACCCATGACTATTTACCGCAGATGAAACAGGCGCTCGACGCATTTTCTGACAATATTGAGGGCATCATTAATGCGCCAGATTATTTATCATTACGGCATAAGTATGAAGGCGAGTTCTTGCAGATTCCTGAAATATCGCTGCTGTATATGGAGAATTAACCGCTTTTAACGCCATAACGTTTTTTTCACACTGTTGAAAGAATGCCCAGGAATAATAACCAACACGCGGTAAGGTTGCGCATCGACGGGACAGCGGATCTGAGCTGCTACACTTGTAGATTGATTTGGCAATGCCAGAAGACTGAGGAATAAATGATGCATCCACAACAACCGCACGCTATCGGGCTGCCAGAAGCGACAAAAACACTCCTGCTGAGCACCGGGACGGCGGAGCAAAAACGTCATGAAATTCGTAAATACTTTATTCAGACTTGGGAATTATACGAAAGCCTGTTTGACTGCCTGGCTGATGAAAGAGCGTATTACAACAAAGCGATTACCCTGCGTCATCCGCTGATTTTCTATTTTGGCCACACCGCCACGTTCTTTATTAATAAATTGATGGCCGCGGGGCAATTGCCGCAGCGCATCGATTCACAAATTGAATCGATGCTGGCGATTGGCGTGGATGAAATGAGCTGGGACGATCTCGATGATCAAAACTACAACTGGCCGTCCGTGGCGAACTTGCGTGAATATCGTAAGAGGGTGCGCGAGGAAGTGACAGGCATTATTGACACCATGCCGCTGAGTTTGCCGATCGACTGGAACAGTCCGGCGTGGGTGATTCTGATGGGCATCGAACATGAGCGTATCCATCTGGAAACCTCCAGCGTGCTGATCCGCCAGTTGCCGGTGGAATGGGTAAAAACTCAGCCACACTGGCCCGCGTGCAAAGAAGCAAGAACTGACCGCAAAACCGTGCCTGAGAACCAGATGGTGACAGTGAAAGGTGACGTTGTCACTCTCGGCAAGGTTGATGATACCTATGGCTGGGATAATGAATACGGCTCATCTGAGCATAAAATTCAGGGATTTAGCGCCAGCAAGATGCTGGTGAGCAATGCTGAGTTTTATACTTTCATGCTTGCCGGGGGATACCAGGATACGCAATGGTGGGATGACGAAGGGGCAGGCTGGCGTGACTTTACTCAGGCAGAAATGCCGACATTTTGGGTCGGTTCGGTGCGCGAGCCTGAGCAACTGAAACTCCGGCTGATGACAGAAGAAGTGCCGATGCCCTGGGACTGGCCAGCGGAAGTTAACCAGCTGGAAGCCGCGGCGTTCTGTCGCTGGAAAGCAGCGCAGACAGGTGAATCCGTGCAGTTGCCGACAGAGGCTGAATGGATGATTCTGCGTCAACAGGTGCCGGGCGATCAGCCTGACTGGGAAAAGGCGCCGGGCAATATCAATCTGGAATACTGGGCTTCTTCGTGTCCGGTCGATCACTTTGCGCAGGGCGATTTTTACGATGTGGTGGGGAACGTGTGGCAGTGGTCATCCACGCCAATCGGGGGTTATAACGGTTTCCGCGTTCATCCATTATATGACGATTTCTCAACGCCGACCTTCGATGGGAAACATTCGATGATCAAAGGCGGCAGCTGGATTTCGACCGGCAATGAAGCGCTGAAATCTGCGCGTTATGCTTTCCGCCGTCACTTCTTCCAGCACGCTGGCTTCCGCTATGTGGTGTCCAGTCATCAGGAAGTTCAGACAGTAAATCCGTATGAAACAGACGGACTGGTCGCGCAGTACCTCGATTTTCAGTATGGCCCACGCCATTTTGATGTACCAAACTATGCGACGCAACTGGTTGATATCGCGATAAAACACGTTTCTTCGCGCACGAGAGCGCTGGATATTGGTTGTGCTACTGGCCGAGCCAGTTTTGAACTGGCACGACATTTCGATACGGTCGTCGGGATGGATTATTCCGCCCGCTTTATCGATGTCGCTCTGGCACTCGCGCGTGGTGAAGCCTGCCGTTATGTGATCCCGGAAGAGGGCGAACTGGTGGATTATTGTCAGGCGGTGCTGGCAGAATCCAATATCACTGAACGGGAAACCGGACGCGTGAGCTTCGTACAAGGCGATGCCTGTAACCTCAAACCGCAGGCCGAATTGTACGATCTTGTTCTTGCCGCTAATCTGCTGGATCGCTTGCGGGAACCGGCGTGCTTCCTGAAAGATATTGCCCCAATGATTCGTTCTGGCGGTTTGCTGATGCTGTCATCGCCTTATACCTGGCAGGAAGATTACACGCCGAAGCAAAACTGGCTCGGTGGATTTCGTGAAAATGGTGAAGCGGTGACCACGCATCAGGCATTGCGACGCATACTGGCCGCCGAATTTGAGGAAGTACAGGGGCCTCAAAATGTGCCGTTTGTTATCCGGGAGACTGCCCGTAAATTCCAGCATACTGTTGCAGAACTGACACTCTGGCGTAAGCGCTAAATCTTGTAGTAAGCCAAAGCAGTAACTCAACACTAAAACGGCCGCAAATGTGGCCGTTTTTTTTTGCCTCCTCATTATCTCTGAAAGACGAAGTTATTCATGATAGTTAAGGTGTTCTCGGTCCTGTTTGTTAATGACGCCAATAGAATGTTGTAACTAAATAACCTTTAATAACTACCCGACTTTGGTATCACTTATTTATCAGTCGGCTCGCCACCACAATGACATTATTTCGCGATATTCGGTTTTTAGATGAATGAAAGAAACCACAGAGAGAAGTCATCAGGCTCATTTTCAGAATGGATTTCATGACAGGGATTAGCATCAAAGATAAGAAAAGCTCTCATTATCAATGATTAATTTCACTTAAATCATCGTATTTTTTTGCACAAAGTTCTTACTTAATCTATACATAAAATTAACTCAAATTGTACATTTAGCAGGCTATGTGCATTATCTCTGAGGATGGCTTTTAATTTTATCATTTTGATTAACTGGCTTTAATTGGTGACAGGGGAGACGGAGTTTCCGACAGCCAGGCCTTTATCCCATTCAGAGGAATTTATGCATACCCGATTGCCCTTATCCAAAGTAGCCATTGCCGTCCTTGCCGTGATCGGTTCTCCAACAGTGTCTTTATTTTCCAGCCCGCTTTATGCCGTGACCTTGCAGGCTTTTAATCCAGTCGATAATGACCAGTTAAACGGTAATCTTTTGGTAACGGGTGGTGCGGTCACTGAGCTCACCGGGAATCAGCAATTCGCGCCCGGTGTTGATGGCTCGGTGAATACCACACTCGGTGCATTGCAAGGCCTCAACCGAATTGTTAACGATCACGGCGTGCTCGGTGCGAACCGTCTGGATATAGGACCTGCGAACTTTGGTATCACCATTCCAGATCCGACGACTGGCGGGAATACCACTTTTCAGGTTTATAACCCGGCCAGTCTTGTGGCACTGGCACCCATCGATGCGAGTACATCGGTCGCCGACGTTGTGAACGTGCAGGACAATCAATACATCAATACCCGTATTGCTGATGTGAATACCGGCGGTACGTTAAACGTGAATATTGGAAAGACGACTTCAGCGGCAAATGCGGCCACCAATGCCTGGACAATGGCGGCCAAGCAGAGCACCTTATTTAATGTCGATGGCACCAGCGGTGCAGATTCCACCCTGAACTGGAATTCCAATAACCGCATTACCTTCACCGGTACCGCTGCTGACCCGACCGTTCCCCGCCAGCTTTCCGTACAAAACCTGATGACCTATAACGGCGCGTTCACCGTTCAGACCGTGGATGGCGCAACCAACAGCTTTAACGTGACCAATGCAGCAGGCCTGAAAACCTACAACGACTGGCTGATCACACAGCTCAAATCCGGAAATCTGGATAAAAGTACTTATCTGTCTAACTTCAACAAAGCGTTTATCCGCAGCACTAACACCGTCGATTACCTGATTTCCGCTGATGATCCGACTGACGATGTGGCTCAATCCATCGGCAATCGCATAGTGATTAACGCCACCGGTGCCAATGCAAAAGTAAACGTCGCGGCGGGGAAAACGCTTGAAGTCATTGGCGCAAATGGCGGTGCCATCCGCGGGAGTAATGGTGCAGAAGCGACGGTAAACGGCAAAGTCAGCAGCTCTGGTTCGTTGGGTTCTGAAGGCTCAGCCGTATATCTTGATGCCAGCAGCGCGACGAACAACGGTGTCATCAACGGCGGATTTATTAACCGCGTCGACGGTACCGGCGTCGGTTCTGCCGGTTTTGGTTCGAACGGCGTTCAGGTACAAAACGGCAGTACCTTCGATAACAACGGTATCGTCAACTTCGCCACCACCGGCGGCACGACCGCGGCGGTCAATCTTGGTGCAGGTTCAGCGGCAACCAACAGCGGCAATATTAACGTCGGGGTGAATGGTTCGAGCGCGACGGGAAGCACCAGCGGCGTGCTGGTGGGGGATGCGACAGCCTCATTTATCAACAACGCGGGCGGCATGATTTATCTCGGGCGTGGCCCGCAAAACAGTCTGACCGACAGCACCGCGGATACCGCTGTAAATCAGAGTGGAACAACGGCGGGTGTGCAGGTCACCAGCGGCGGCAGCGCAATCAATAATGGCAGCATCGTGCTGGGTTCGAGAATTCAAAATGGTGCGGGGATGCTGGCCAGCGGAGGCACCGGCATCACCATGCTCAATAACGGTAATATCGATGTAACCGGCAAGGCAACCGCCATTCCTCGCGAAAATATCGCGATGTCAGTACTGAATGCCAGCGGAAATATTAATAATGCAGGCATCATCAACCTGACCGGTGTTAACGCCACCGGCGTCAAAGTGGTGGCTACGCAGGGAAATACCGCCTCCGCGACGTCCACCGGCACGATTAACGTCGCAGGCGGTTCGGATCCGGCCAGCGGCACGCGCAATTACGGCGTGTGGGTAGAAGGTCAGGGCACCGGCGGCACGGCCTCGGCTAGCGTCGATGGCCCGGTCAATCTCACCGGCAACGGGGCAATTGGTGTTCATGCACGCGGTAACGCCACGGTGGATGTCGCTTCAACCGCCATTCCTACGTTTAGCGAAGGCAGTAATCAGATTGGCTTCTTTGCTTTCGGCCCGAATGCAAAAATCAACAGTATTGGTAATAACGCATTTGATGTGACGACCACCGGTTCAACCATGTTCCGTCTCGAACAGGGCGCTGATTTTGACGGCACCAACCTGACCCTGACGTCATCCGGCGCGAATTCCGTCGGCGTGCTGGGTACCGGCACCGGCAGCACGGTCATTTCCAGTAAGAATGCGACCTTTGAAGTTTCCGGCAACGGCGCGACCGGGATGGTGATCGAAGGCGGTGCCACCGGCAGTATCGACACCGACACCACGTTTAATCTTTCCGGCACCAACGCGGTCGCCGCAATCGCTGACGGTCAGCGGCATACGCTGGCGGGCACCAATACCGGGTCACCGGTGCAAAGCACTGCGCTGACTTAGGCAGCTGTTCTCACTTCTGCACAGAACGGGCTGACTGGCTACATCGCCCGTAACCGCGCCACGCTCACTAATTCCGGCGATATCACCTTTACCGGCGCAGGTGCGACCGGCCTGCGGGTCGAAACCGGTGCGACTGGCATCAATACCGGTAATATCAGCGTCAACGACGGCGGCGCAGGAATAATGGTTAACAGCGGCACCAGCGGCCTGACCACGACGGCAACGACCAGCGGAACGATTGATGCAAACGGGGGCAGCATCGCCAGCCGCACCCGTGGCGTTACTGCCAGCGGGGCAAAAGCTGTAGCGACGCTGAGTAATGGCTCGCTGATTAATCTCAATGGCGTTGGCGCGCTGGGCGCGGAAGCCATCGATGGTGCGACGGTCAATATCGCCAGCACCGCTACGCCAACTTTCAACAATACCGATCAGATTGCTTACCGTGCGAGCGGCGCGGGGTCGACTATTAACAGCGCCACCAGCGTTCTGAATGTCGACACCGACCGTTCCACGCTGTATCGCATTGCCGACGGCGCCACCCTGACACTTGGAAGCGGCTCTTCTTTAACCGCATCCGGCACCGACAGCATGGCACTGGTCAGCACGGGGCCAAATGCGCGGATTAATACCACCGGGACCCGACTCATTGCCAGCGGTACCGGCGCGCGGGCAGTGACCGTGGAAGGTGGCGCGCAGGGGAATCTGGATACGGCCAGTTCATTAACGCTTAGCGGAACAAACAGTATTGGCGGCGTCGCTGACGGGCAGAAACATCAGCTTGACGGCACCGCCACCGGCGCTCCTGACGCCAGTACAACGCTGACCAGTGCGGCCTCACTGATTTCCAGTGCATCCGGCGCTATGGGGTACATGGCCACCAATCTGGCCAACGTGATCAACAACGGTGTGATAGCCCTGAGCGGAGCAGGCAGCAGCGGCATGACCTCTCAATTGGGCGGAACGGTCACCAGTAATAACCAGATCACGCTGACCGGCGCCGACAGCACCGGTTTAAGTGCCACACAAAACGGCGTCGCGACAAATAATTCAGCACTGATCCTCAGCGGGGCTAACAGTACAGGCATAAGCGCAACGCAAAATGGCATCGTGATAAATAACGCCAGCGTGGATTTATCAGGTATTGGCAGCACCGCTGCACGCCTGTCGTCAGGCAGTACTTTCAGCAACAACGGCACGCTACATGTTTCACAAGGTACGGGGATTGATGCCAGCGGGGGCGGTACGTCGGTCGCCCGCGCCGGTGATATCACGGTCGATAATGGCATCGCCGGTGTGCGTCTCTCTGACGGCACGCAGCTGGTGCTTACCGGAACAGGAAATAACATCACGACCAGCGGCACTGCTCACGGCGTGTTGCTCGATACCGGCGCGGCGGGTCTTTCTCTCAATAACACCACGCTGAACATCAACGGCACGGGCAGTGGCATTGAGAATCGTACGGAAACCGGCAATGTGACGCTGCAAAACACCACTATCAATGTCACCAACGGTAACGGCATCAGAACCGCCACGTCGTTTGATCCGGCGTCCACGCTGCGCGTCAACGTCAACGGAAGTGGTACGGCGTTCAACTTCACCAATGCCGATCTCAGCACCACCTCCGGCGCGCTGACACTGGGCGAAGACTATGTCTTTAATGTTACCGGCGCAGGCGGAACTGGGATCAATGCCAATACTACCGGTGACATTGTCACGTCTGCTACGGTAAATGTCACCGATACGGCGGGAGGCTCAGCGCTGGTGGCGGGCACGGCAGGCACTGTGCTCAATACTGGCGTGCTGACCTCCGCCAGCCTCTCCGCGCCGGTGGTGGATCTCAGTAACGGCAGCACAGCACGGTTTGAAAACCGGGGCATCATTACGCCGTCTTCTGCCAGTGCAGTGGCGGTTTCCGGCAGCGCAGGCAATGATGATGTTCTGCTGACCTCCGGCAACGTGTTCGGTGATATCAATACCGGTGCAGGTGATGACACCATTACCTGGAACGGCGGCACCCTCGACGGTAGCCTGTCGCTCGGCGCTGGCAATGCTAACCGGGCATATATCAATAATGTTGATTTGTCCCAGACCCGCCACATTACCAGCGGTATTGGTGAGGATAACCAGGTCAGCTTCTCGCAGATTGTCTCGCGCGGCGGCACCTTCGATACCGATGATCTCACCCGTGGCGTGAATCTGGGTAACGGCTGGAACGTGATCAACTTTGTCGATGGCACGCAGTGGGAGCTGACCGGCGATCTCAAACTTGCGCACAGCAACGTCAATATCGACAGCACCTCGACGCTGTTTGCCGGTAACGGCGTTAATCCGACGATTTCCGGCGGCGAAGTAAACTCGGCGATTGTGACTAACGCCGGTCTTATCGATCTGACCAACGGCAGCGGCTCGCCGGGCAACTCACTGACCATCAATGGTGATTTGGTGTCGGATGGCGGGACAGTAAAAATGATCACTAATCTCAACGAAGGCGGCGTGCTGAGCAATCAGTTCACCGATTCACTGAGAATTACCGGCAACGCCAGCAGCGGGACGACACTGCTCGACCTGACTGCGGCGGACGTCAGCACGGGCAAACTCACCGATCTCAATCACTCTTCGACGATGGATGCTTATGAAGGGATTTCACTGGTGCAGGTTGGCGGAAACGCCAGCGCAGGCAGCTTTGCGCTTAAGGGCGGCTATCTGGCCGCCGGGCCGTGGCGTTATGATCTGTACAGCTTCGCGCCGGGTGCCAGTGATGCCAATCAGCGCGAAGTCGCAGGCGGGATCAATAACACGTTCTGGGATTATCGCATCGGCAATGCCTATGTTTGTCAGGGGGACGACTGTAATCGCACAATCCAGCCCGCTGCGGTCACGCCGACCAATCCGGGCACGCCGGAAGATCCGTCCACACCGGTTGATACCACCAGCACGCCGCTGACGAATCCGCCAGATGACGGTTGCGTGGTGAACGGTATCGATAATTGCGCGCCGGGACGTCCGGCCGTCACGCCGCAGGTGCCTTCATATATCTCCGCGCCGGTGGCGCTGGCCTATTACAACGCGTCGATTATCGATGATTTGCATAAACGCCTCGGCGAACTCCGCCACGAGCAAAGCCGTCCTGACGGCACCGGCGGTGAGATGTTCCTGCGCTACATCGGCTCGAACATGACCTACAAATCCAACGTCAGCTTCAAGCAGTTTGGCTATGATTTCGATATGGATTACAGCGCAGTGCAGGTGGGCGGAAACGTATTGCGGCTCGACGGTGACAAAGATAGCCTGCGCGGCGGGCTGGCTTACACTCACGGTAACAGCCGGATGCGGCCAAAAGCAGCAGACGGATTCAGCAGCACGACCTTCGACAGCGACAGCATCGCGCTGTATCTGACCTGGCAGCGACAGAACGGATTCTACATGGACGGCGTGTTGTCGTTTGATAATCATCGCGGCCAGACTGACATTCCACGTCAACAGGAGGTTGGCTCGCCGAAGGCAAAAAGCTGGAGCGCATCACTGGAATCGGGATATCCGTTCCTGTTCGACAACGGTGTGAAACTCGAGCCACAGGCACAGCTGATGTATACGCGCATCAATATGGATAACTTCACCGACAAAGACAGCACCACGGTGGATTATCAGGATTACAGCCAGACCATTGGCCGTGCAGGGCTGCGCGCCGATCGCACATGGATTGACGAAACAGGGCGGCAATATACGCCTTACCTGCGCGCCAACTATTACCGTGGCTGGGGCGGCGAAGCGAAAACCACCATCGGAGCGCAAAACGCAGACATCAGTCAGACCTTCGCCAGCGGGAAGTTCGGTCAGATGGGCGAACTGGGCGGCGGCGGCACCATCACCTTTAAAAATGATGTGTCGTTGTATGCTGAAGTGGACTACCGTAAACAGATGAACAGTAATGGCGCAAAAGGTTGGGGCTATACCGGCGGCGTTCGCTGGACGTTCTGATAATTCAACACCGCGAAGCCCTGTAGAGATACAGGGCTTTTTTCACACCACGTTTAGTGACAAACTGCCGCATTAACTTCGATGAAATGAACGCTGTCTGATGAAAGCTCCTCTTTTGACCTGCTTCTTACTGCTGATGTGTAGTGCCGCCACCGCCGCTCCCCCAAAAGCATTCACCCAGGCGCAGTGCGTCGGTCTAAAAACTGCGCACGTTGATGCCGCCAGCATTGGATTACCGACGCGCGGCGCGGTGATAACTGCCGTGGCGATGGCCGGTCAGCCCAACGAACCGCACTGTAAGCTGGAAGGTCAGATCAAACCGGTCGATCTGAAAGCCCCCAATATTGAGTTTCAGCTCTATTTGCCGCTCCTCTGGAATGGTAAAGCATTGCAGCTCGGCGGGAGCGGTTTTGACGGCGCGATTAAAGGCGCTGACACCGCACGACTGGCTCCCGCAGCAACACCCGGCGCACTGAAGCAGGGTTACGCCACCTTTGGCAGCGACTCCGGCCATCAGGGTGGCGTCTCCGATGCGTCCTTTACCCTCAATGATGAAGCCTGGGAAAACTTCGCCGGTGCGCAGATCAAGAAAACCCATGACGTTGCGATTGCGCTGATTCAGCAAGCTTACGGCCGCAAGCCTTCACGCATGTATTTCCAGGGTAACTCGCAGGGCGGCCACGAGGCGCTCGCCGCCATTCAGCGCTTTCCGCTGGACTACGATGGCGCAATTGCCATCCACCCGGTCTACAACGTCGTCGAGTTACATATGGCAGGGATCCGCATCGGCCAGGCAGTTTACAACACGCCCGGCGCGTGGATTTCTCCGGCGAAATCTGCACTTATCGCCAACGCTGTGATGGGCGCATGCGACAAACTTGACGGCCTGAGCGATGGCATCGTGGCGAACGTCAAAGCCTGCGACGCGACCTTTACATTGGCCCATTTGCGTTGCAAGAACGGGAAAGATGACGGCGCAGGGTGCCTTTCAGATAAGCAAATGTCGCTGGTAAAGATGCTCAGCAAACCGGTGTCGTTGGGCGTCACTCTGCCGACAGGCGACCGCTTCGCGCCCTGGCCGATTTTACAGGGCGCAGACGCTGCCTCGATAGTCAGCGTGTTTGGTTCCGGGGCGGATAAACCCAATCCGGAAGCCTCCAATCTGATCATCTCGTTTCCGTACATGATGGGCGATCAGGCGGTACGTTATGAAGTGATGCGGTCGCCGGACTACGATTCCCTGACCTTCGACCCGGCCACGCACCAGGCGCGCTTGCAGGAACTGGCTTCTCAGGTTGATAACAACGATGCGGATATTCGCGCTTTTGTGCAGCATGGCGGCAAACTGCTGATGATGCACGGCACTGCTGACATGGCCGTGCCGCCAGGAAATACCGTCGCGTATTACGACAGACTTAAGACACAGTTTGGTGAAAAAACGCTGCGCCAGTTTGCGCGGTTTTATCTTGCTCCGGGATTTACGCACTACAGCGGGCCATTCCGTCTGAGCTGGGATTCGCTCGGGACGCTGGATAAGTGGGTAGATCACGGCATCGACCCTGGCCAGCAAGTCATGATCGACACCAATAAAGCCACCGCCGGACGCGAAATGCCGCTGTGCGATTATCCTTTGTTCCCGAAGTACAAAGGGCAGGGTGATACCCGCGTGGCGAGCAGTTTCGAATGCGTAACGCAATAATTTATTTTACTTCTCAGGGTACCCGTCGGTTATGACGGGTACTTTTTTAGCTTAAATTGCAACTACATTCCCTCTGTTTACCTGTATAAATTCATAGGTGAACGAACGTTCTCAAAAAACTTGAACATCCGTTCAACTCTTGGCATTATCGTCCGCTGTGAGTTCTTCATATCGGGTTTTTCTTTGGCCTATCTGTGTAAAAAAGATCGCCGAGCTTCATTGCTGGAAGCCGCGGCGCACATCGCCCGCCGCGAAGGGTTAGCTGCCACGACAGTTCGCCGCGTGGCTCAGGAAGCAGGCGTCGCAACGGGACAGGTTCATCATCACTTTTCCAGTGCCGCCGAATTGCGCGCACAGGCTTATGCGCAGGTGATGAAAACCCTCAAAGCTCAGCTTCTGCAGAAAAGCCTGCAGCTAACCGCACGGGAACGCCTGAACCTGCTACTTATCGACCCGCAAGATGAACAATCGATGATGGCCATTCCGCTCTGGCATGAGGCCATGTTACTGACCGAACAGGAACCGCTGATGAAAACCGCGTTCGCGCTGTCGGTGTCTGACTGGCATGCGCTGGTTTCTGACGCCATTGAGGACGGACGTTCGAACGGTGAGTTTATCGCCGGGGAAGCACCTGAACATATTTCATGGCGGCTCATTGGACTGAGCAGCAGCATGGACGCCATGTCGCGGCTTGACACACTCAATCTCACGGTCAGTTGCGCCGAATACAATCTCAAACGCGCGATACAAAACGAGCTTTACCCCAAGGAAACTGTAAATGTTTAAAACCTACCTGATTCTCGGACTGGCCATCGTGGCTGAAGTCATCGCCACCAGCAGCCTGAAAAGTTCTGAAGGGTTCACCCGTTTATGGCCAAGTGTCGTCACGCTGCTGGGGTACGCCATCGCCATCTTTTTACTGTCCCTGACGTTAAAAACGCTGCCGACAGGCATCGCTTATGCGATCTGGTCGGGCGTTGGGATCGTCCTTGTTTCGGCGATCGGCTGGTTTGGTTACGGGCAAAAGCTCGATACGCCTGCCGTAGTTGGCCTGGGGCTGATTATCGCCGGCGTCATCGTTGTGAACGTGTTTTCAAAATCTGTCGCGCACTGAACGCGTGACATTAAAGCAGCACCAGGAGTTCATCTTGCAGAGCGAACAGAAACCAGATTTTCATGACGACTTGATCAAAGAATTACTCTATTGGATCGAAGTCAATTTAAGTGATCGTCTGACCATGGAAAAAGCCTCAAAGAAAACCGGCTATTCCCCGTGGTATCTTCAGCGATTATTTAAAAGCAAAACGGGTCATGCGCTGGGAAAATACATCCGGGACCGCCGTCTGACCATGGCCGCGATCGCATTGCGCCTGACGAATATGCCGATCCTCGATATCTCACTGTATTATTCCTATGATTCGCAGCAGACGTTTACGCGTTCATTCAAGAAGAACTTTGCCGAAACGCCGGGGATGTACCGTCGTAATGCGTCATGGACAATGAACGGTATCACGGCGCCGTTAACGGTCGATGAGTTCCCGCAGCCGGAATTTGAAATTGTTGAATTGCCGGAGATGGCATTTGAAGGTCAGACAACAACGCACACGTACCCGATTGAAGCGCTGTTTAACAGCAAAAATCACGTTCACCGTGCCGAACTGCTGCGTTATCTGACCACACCGGAATCACTCCTCGCGCCGGTGTGGGGGCTGTCTGACTGTCGTCCGGATACTAACGATGAAGTGGCAAATGCCTTGCAGATGGATTACACGGTCGCGCATCAGGTCAATATCAGCGACAGTCACGACATCTTTGTGCCCGCCAGCCGCTATCTGAAAATCAATTATCCGTATGATCTCAGCCGCCTGAACGATTTCATTCTCTACATGTATTCGGTATTCCTGCCGACGCTGGGTTTGGAATTTATCATGCAGCCGGACCTTGAGAAGTATTCTCGTGAATCTGCACTGAACGGCGTCACCTGCGAATACTACATCCCGCTGGCGTCGTAATGCGACGCCATCAAAACCGGGTAGGGTGTGAACAGCAGGGGCTGTACACACCGGTTCTTACTGCTGGCATCAGCGGGAAAGGATCCCCGCTATAAAGAAAATCAATTTATTTTAAAAAACCACTAGACGACCGGTCTAATCATTGTTAACTTAACGACATGCCGCTTGCAGCCCATCGCATAAGCAAAAAATTTATCGTTTTTTTTGATGTGTAATTAGACGACCGGTCTAATTCAAAATAACTGTCCCTCACGCGGAGATGTAAAATGAAAATTCTTATGGTTCTGACCTCACACGATCAACTGGGCACCACTGGCCGTAAAACCGGTTTCTGGCTGGAAGAACTGGCTGCACCGTTTTACACTTTTAAAGATGCCGGAGCACACATCACGCTGGCCTCCCCGAAAGGCGGCAACCCGCCGTTGGATCCAAAAAGTAATGAGCCTGATTTCCAGACCGAGCAGACGCACCGTTTCGAAGCCGATCCCGACGCAATGGCCCAACTTGCCGCAACGGTTCGCCTCGACAGCATTTCTCAGTCCGACTTCGACGCCGTGTTCTATCCTGGCGGCCATGGCCCTCTGTGGGATCTGGCTGAAGATAAGGATTCAATCGCGCTGATCGAAGCCTTCCTGGCGTCAAACAAACACGTAGCACTGGTTTGTCATGCACCGGGCGTGTTGCGCCATGTGAAAACGCCAGAAGGGAAACCGCTGGTAGAAGGCAAAAAAGTCACCGGTTTCACCAACACTGAAGAAGAAGCGGTGGGTCTGACTAACGTCGTGCCTTTCCTGGTCGAAGATGAGCTTATTGCTAAAGGCGGAATTTATTCCAAAGGGGCAGACTGGAGTTCTTATGTGGTCACCGACGGGTTGCTGATCACCGGCCAAAACCCGACCTCTTCGGCGGCGACGGCGGAAGAACTGATCAGGCAGCTCGCTTAATCACGCCATCAACCCTCGCGGTGACTTTTTTCTTTCGGTCACCGCGGCTTTGCATTCTTTACATGAAAGGGTTTCACGAATTCGTTACTATACGACTGGTCTTGTATCAGGTGAATCAACTCAATGGCTACTGCAACGCATCTCCATAGCAACGACGTCCGCGACCACATTTTGGCTACCGGCCAGCGCATCATGGCTGCCAAAGGTTTCTCGGCGGTTGGACTGAATGAAATCCTTAAGGACGCGGGTGTGCCTAAGGGATCTTTTTATCATTACTTCGGTTCGAAGGAAGCCTTTGGGGCAGATATTCTGGCGCGCTATTTTGAGGATTATCTGGCTGAACTCGACAGCACGCTCCATCTGCCTGGCTTGAATATGGCGCAGCGACTGATGAAATATTGGCAAGTATGGCGCGAATCTCAGTCATTCTCTGATTGTCAGGGAAAATGCCTGGCCGTGAAACTGGGTGCGGAAGTTGCGGATCTTTCCGACAGCATGCGCTTAACGTTAAAATCCGGCACCGCGGGAATTATTGGCCGACTGGCAGAGGCTTTAGAAAAGGGTATCGTCGAAGGATCACTGACTCTCGATGATGAGCCAGCCAGAGTCGCTGAAAGTCTTTATCAGCTTTGGGTAGGTGCCAGCGTGATGGTAAAAATTGTACGGACGACCGAACCGTTTGATTCCGCCTTGCGCATGACACAGAAAATCATTCATATCGCCGCCTGACGTTCTGCCTCTTTAAATGCAAACGCAACACCTTATCCGGTGCTGCCGTCAGTCAAATCACTTTCCTTGTTAATTAATTAAATACCATACCACCGTCGATCAGCAATGACTGCCCGGTCATATAATCTGAATCCGGGCCCGCGAGATAAGACACGCAGCCAGCGACATCTTCCGGTTCGGAGAGGCGTTTCAGGGTGATATTTTTGGCAAATTCCTGCGTACCGTAACCCACCGGTTGACCGGCAGCGGCAGACACCTGACGGTCAATCTCTTCCCACATCGGCGTTTTCACAATCCCCGGACAGTATGCATTCACGGTGATCCCGAGCGGTGCTAAATCGCGCGCTGCAGTTTGAGTCAGGCCGCGAACGGCAAATTTACTCGAACTGTAAATCGCCAGTTCCGGATTACCTACGTGCCCGGCCTGTGAACAGGCATTAATAATTTTCCCGCCGTGACCCTGCGATTTAAATGCTTTGATCGCGGCCTGAATGCCCCAGATCACACCTTTGACGTTGATGTTATACACTTTATCGACAATCTCAGGTGTGATGTCTTCAATCAGCGTCGTTGGCGCGATGCCGGCGTTATTGACTATCACGTCAAAACCGCCCAGCTGTTTAGTTGCCGCTTCTACCGCAGCAAAAACCTGATCACGGTTGGATACGTCAGCAAGCTGCGCAATGGCGCGGCCACCGGCATGATTAATCTCTTCAGCGACGTTCTTCGCCGTTTCATGATTAAAATCCACAACCGCCACAGCAAAACCGTCTTTGGCAAGACGCAGTGCAATCGCGCGGCCAATCCCCTGACCGCCACCTGTCACTAAAGCCACTTTTCCATTTTTAGACATACAACCATCCTCTATGTATTCGGTATCTTCTTCAGGTGCTGCGCGCAACGCACGGGAATACCATCCCGGTACATTTACGTGAGCTGCTTACTGGTTTACGCCCCTGAGCCCGCATGTGCAATTGTTAGCCACGGTCATTAACTGTATCGGTTCGAATAAGTAGGGAGGTACAGATTGAAAGCGTGGCGGCAGTTAACTCGGGTAGAATAGGGGATGGATTACGCTAAAAAGGGCAACACAATGGTCGATGACAGCCTCATTTTATTTCGCGAGCGTCTTACCGCGCTGACGCGTTCATTACAAATATCTTCGCAGGTGGCCGAAAATCAGGTGCTGGATCGCATGGCGCTAAGTTTTCGCAAACTGCTGAATTTCCTTGCCGAAGATGAAATGCTGACGCAGCGGGCGTTCCTCCAGGCGCCGCACGGCAGTGAAACCCAAACGTTGTTGTCGCAACTGATTGCGGAAAATCTGGCCTACAGCCAGCACAATGGCTTGTTCCGAGATGATATTTCCGCAGACCTACTCGGACAGTGTTTCACCGGCATGCTGGCACAGCTGGCGCAGACCGCAGGCGATCCGGCTTCACGACATCAAAACAGCGTGGCGTGCGCAAAGTTATTTTGCCAGGGGATCTGGTCAGGCGAGGCTTAGTCGATTTATCGCTTTGCAAAGCAAAAATGGTTGGTTCAATTCGTGCCGCAGAAACGGTTAACTGAGCTCACTCCAGCAGCAGATGAAAACTTCTGCGCTGATCGTCGAACGCACTGACAGTGATTAACCGGAGGGCCGTATGAATGTATCTGCTACTGAGCCTCGCTCGTTCTGGCAACGTCTGACTCGCCGCAAGGTGAGCGCGCACACTGAAGATAAAACGCAGGATACCACGCGTCTGCTGGAAAGCTTTCTGGCCACCGGCTGTCTCTACGGCATTGATGTGGGGAACAGTGATCCCGCGTGGTTTCGCCGCTCCTGATCGCTACACCCGTTTAATGCGCATCAGTTACTGGAATGAACTGTGCGTTTAGCAAACTCTTCTCCTGAGAGTAGCCGTTGTACCCTGAATAACGGGTGTTGACGTTGCGGTTAACGCAGTTTCAGCTTCCGGTATGAAGGTTGTTGTGGACATTTATTTGTTGTGGATGGTTAAACCGTTCTCTCTGACCTCGTCGTATTTCTTAGTTCTCTCTCATTTGTTGAGCCCATAACTTTCGCCGGTTATGGGTTTTTTTATGCAAAAAAAAGCCCCGCAGTCAGGCGGGGCAATCTGTCAGGTCGAAGACAGGGGGATCGCGACCTGTAATGAGAAATAATAAAACCAAGGAAGGTTGAAAAATGAACTGCAGTGATGATGACACAATTCGACAATTAAATTACCACAAGATAAAAGCAATATATAAATACAGTTTTTATATGCTTGTATTTATATTCATTCATCGAAAATATAGATATAGCTCATTGAAATAATTAGCAATAAATAATAAAAATAAACGTGATATTTTTCTACATAAGAACAGAACTAGTTGGGTAGTATTACTGCGAGCACTGACTCATAAATAAAGTACATATAATAAATTTAAGTATTCAATTAAATAATAAAGGAATGACGTCATGAAATTAAAAGCATTGGCTCTTATTGTTCCAGCATTATTAGTTGCAGGCGCGGCACACTCTGCAGAGATTTATAACAAAGACGGCAACAAACTTGACCTGTACGGTAAAGTAGATGGCCTGCACTATTTCTCTGATGACACAGGTAAAGACGGCGACCAGACTTATGTTCGTGTCGGCTTTAAAGGTGAAACTCAAATTACTGACCAACTGACCGGTTACGGCCAGTGGGAATACAATATTCAGGCCAACAATACTGAAGGTAACGGCACTTCAGGCAACGCAACGCGTCTGGGCTTCGCAGGTCTGAATTTCGGCGAGTACGGTTCATTCGATTATGGCCGTAACTACGGCGTAGTGTACGACGTTGAAGCCTGGACCGATATGCTGCCAGAGTTCGGTGGCGATACTTATACCACCGCTGACAACTTCATGGTGGGCCGTACGAACGGTGTTGCAACTTATCGTAACACTGACTTCTTCGGCGAAGTAAAAGGCCTGAACTTTGCACTCCAATACCAGGGTGCTAATGATGGTGACAATAATAATGAAGGCACAAATAATGGCCGCGATGTTCGTCATCAGAATGGCGACGGTTATGCACTGTCTACCACTTATGATTTCGGCATGGGTATCAGCGCAGGTGCAGCTTATGCATCTTCTGACCGTACAAACGATCAGACAAACGCAGCGGGCGAAAACTTTGCAGGTGGCGATAAAGCTGACGTCTGGACTGTAGGCGCTAAATTCGATTCAGAAGGCGTTTATCTGGCGACCATGTATTCTGAAACGCGCAATATGACACTTTACGGTGATAACGGCGTTGCAAATAAAACTCAGAACTTCGAAGTGACTGCACAATATCAATTCGATTTTGGTCTGCGTCCGGAAGTGTCTTACCTGCAATCTAAAGGCAAAGACCTGACTGCTGATGGTAGCAACTCTTCCGATAATAACGACAAAGATCTGGTTAAATACGTTTCTGTTGGTACCAGCTATTACTTCAACAAAAATATGTCCACCTACGTTGATTACAAAATCAACCTGCTGGATAGCGACGACAATTTCTACGAAAACAACGGTATCTCTACCGATGATATCGTAGCAGTAGGTCTGGTATATCAGTTCTGATTCTTCTGACCAAAAATCTGAGTATTAGCGCAATGAAAACCCATCTTCGGATGGGTTTTTTTGTGCCCAAATCGTGACTTTATGTGCGTTAGGCTCGTGACCTCCTTCAATAATGCAACAGTCTTTGTTATATTATTGACCAGCTCACGTACAGGGTTATTCCTCTGTGATACGGTGCTTAACCTAAGACTTGGTTTCTCAGGACAATGACATGTTAGATTATCGCTTTCCGACAGCCATGCAGATGGTGTTTTGTATCGCTCAGTCCCAAAAGGCTGAACAGCGCTGCACCAGTGCGATCTTAGCTACGGGTCTGGAAGCCAACTCCAGCTTCATCCGCAAACTGATGGTGCCGCTGACTCAGCATGGCATCATCGTTTCCACGCTTGGCCGTACCGGCTCAATTCATCTTGGCCGCCCCGCTGAAGACATCACGCTGCGCGATATTTACTGCGCCGTGATTGAAGACAAACGCCTGTGGGCCGCGCGTCCTGATGTCCCAGCCCGCTGCGTCGTTAGCGCCAATGCCTGTACTTATTTCAAAAATATTGTGAATGAGGCCGAAGAGGCGTCGTTGCAGGTACTGGGCCGTCATACCGTGGCCGATGCGCTGGCCGAGTTCGAACGCGGCGGCAAGTACAAATGTACTAAAGATCTGGCTGCGGAATACGCAGACAATTCTCTCTGCTCTAAATAGAATTTCTGCCCTCAAGATTCCACACCTGAGATTTCTACAATGTTCAGATGTAAAAAAGCCGGGATAATATCCCGGCTTTTTACTTTCTGTCATTCACCACTCAGACGGTCTGGTTTTCCAGCGCAGGTTGTTTACGCGTCACCAGCTTGCGCAAGGCGACATAAAACACCGGCGTCAGGAACAACCCGAACAACGTCACGCCCAGCATCCCGGAAAACACGGTGATTCCTGTCACGCCGCGCACTTCAGCGCCAGCGCCGTGACCGAGGATCAACGGAATTGTACCGGCGATAAACGCAATCGACGTCATCACGATAGGGCGCAGACGCAGGCGACAAGCCTCAAGCGCCGACTCCACAATTCCTTTCCCTTGCATCTCCAGTTCACGGGCGAACTCGACAATCAGGATGGCGTTCTTACAAGCCAGCCCCATCAGCACCACCAGCCCGACCTGCACGAAGACATTGTTGTCGCCGCCGGTTAGCCATACGCCAAACAGCGCGGAAAGCATCGTCATCGGTACAATCAGGATAACCGCCAGCGGCAGCGTCCAGCTCTCATACAGCGCCGCCAACACCAGAAACGCCAGTAAGACCGACATCGGGAACACGATCAGCGCCGCGTTACCTTGCGTCGATTGCTGATAGCTCAGATCCGTCCATTCGATATTCATGCCGTTTGGCAGCAGGTTTTTCGACATCGCCGTCAGCTCGGTCATGGCCTGCGTCGAAGACAGCACGCGCGGGTCAGCGTCACCAATCAAATCCGCCGCCGGGTAGCCGTTATAGCGGATCACCGGATCCGGTCCGTAGGTAGTGGTGATATTCAGCATACTGCCGATCGGCACCATTTCACCTTTGTCATTACGGGTACGCAGATTGGCGATATCCTCCACGCTGTCGCGGAACTGGCCGTCGGCCTGCGCCATCACCTTCCAGGTGCGTCCGAACCGGTTGAAGTCATTGATATAAGACGAGCCGAGATACACCTGTAACGTGCTGAACAAATCATCCAGCGACACGCCCTGCGCCTTGGCCTTATCACGGTCGATGTGCGCATCCAGCTGCGGCACGTTAGCCTGATAAGAGGAGATAGGGAAGCCCATCCCCGGCGTCTGCATAATCGAACCGGACATGGTGTTAATCGCAGTCTGTAACGCACCGTAGCCCAACCCTGCACGATCCTGAATATAAAGCGAATACCCGGACCCCTGACCTAAGCCCAGAATCGGCGGCGGCATAATCGAGAAGGCAAAGCCTTCCTGAATCTGCGAGATCTTGGCGTTGATTTCAGCGTTGATTTCAGCCGCCGTGCGGGTACGTTCACCCAGCGGTTTCAGCGCGAAGAACACCGTGCCGGTATTTGGGGTATTGGTAAACTGCAACGCATTCAGGCCGGGGAAGGCCACCGCGTCTATCACGCCGTCGGTGCTCAGACCGAGCGCACTAATTTTGCGGATCACCGCATCAGTGCGCGACAGCGAAGCACCTTCCGGCATTTTCACACCGGCAATCAGGTACAGCTTATCCTGCGTCGGAATAAAGCCGCCCGGCACCGCTTTGAACATAAACGCCGCACCGCACAGCAGCAGGACGTAGACGACAAATACAGCGCCACGACGCCCGAGCGCTTTCGAGACTGCGTTCTGATAACGATGCGAGCTGGCGCTGAAGAAGCGGTTGAACGGTCGGAAAATCCAGCCGAACAGACGGTCAATCAGACGCGACGGCATATCCTTCGGCGCACCGTGCGGTTTCAGCAGCAACGCCGCCAGCGCAGGGGAGAGCGTCAGGGAGTTGATCGCTGAAATTACGGTAGAAATCGCAATGGTCACCGCAAACTGTTTATAGAACTGCCCGGTCACGCCGGAAAGGAACGCCATCGGCACAAACACCGCACACAGCACCAGTGCGATCGCAATGATCGGCCCGGACACTTCCCGCATCGCCTGATGTGCAGCCTCCCGTGGCGCTAAGCCTTCCTCGATATTTCGCTCGACGTTTTCCACCACGACAATGGCGTCATCGACCACAATCCCTATCGCCAGCACCAGCCCGAAGAGACTGAGCGTGTTTAGTGAAAAGCCGAGCAGATACAGAATACTGAACGTGCCGATAACCGAAATCGGCACCGCCAGCAGCGGAATGATCGACGCACGCCAGGTTTGCAGGAACAGAATCACCACCAGCACCACCAGCACCACGGCTTCCAGCAGCGTATGGACCACGGCACTTATCGAGTCACGCACGAAGACCGTCGGGTCATACGGTGCACGCCAGGTCATACCTTCTGGGAAACGGGCTGAGAGTTCGGTCATTTTGGCACGCACGGCGTCTGACAAATCAATCGCGTTCGCCCCTGGCGACTGGAAGATACCAATGCCGACCGCATCTTTATTATTCAGCTGCGAGCGCAGGGCATAACTGCCTGACCCCATTTCAATACGCGCAACGTCGCGAAGACGGACGATTTCGCCATTATCACCGCTTTTCAGGATAATATTGCCGAACTCTTCTTCGTTTTTGAGACGTCCCTGTGCGTTGATGGACAACAGATAGTCGCTGTCTTTAGGCATCGGCTCAGCGCCCAACTGACCGGCTGAGACCTGAACGTTTTGCTCACGCATTGCAGTGACAACGTCACTTGCCGTCAGCCCACGCGCCGCCACTTTGTTCGGATCGAGCCAGACGCGCATGGCATATTCGCCCGCACCGAAGATCTGAATTTGCCCGACACCCGGCAAACGCGCCAGTTCGTCTTTCACTTTCAGCGTGGCGTAGTTACTCAAATACAACGAATCGTATTTACCGTTCGGCGATACCAGATGCACCACCAGAGTTAACGTTGGTGACTGTTTCTGCGTAGTGACGCCCTGACGCCGCACATCTTCAGGTAGCCTCGCTTCCGCCTGCGCCACACGGTTTTGCACCTGAACCTGTGCCTGGTCCGGATCGGTACCCGGACGGAAGGTGACAGTGGTGACCAGCACGCCGTCGGAACCGGCCACGGATTTCATATACACCATGTTTTCGACGCCGTTGATGGCTTCTTCCAGCGGCGTCGCCACGGTTTCAGCAATCACTTTCGGGTTAGCACCCGGATATTCAGCGCGAACCTGTACGCTTGGCGGCACCACATTCGGGTATTCGCTGACCGGCAGCAGGGGAATGGCAATCGCCCCGGTGACTAAAATCAAAATCGACAAAACGGCGGCAAAGATCGGCCGGTCGATGAAAAAGCGGGAAAAGTCCATGTGTCAGGATTCTCTTTTATTGAACGGCGGCAGGTGTCGGAGTCACGCTGTTGGCCGCCATGCTGACGGTTTTGGCGTTAACGGGCATACCCGGCATAAAGACTTTCTGAACGCCGTCGATGATGACGCGGTCGCCGGTCTCTAAGCCTTTCTCAACGATGCGTAAGCCGCCGGACATTCGGCCCACTTCGACATCACGACGTTGCGCTTTGCCATCCTTATCCACCACGTAAACAAACTTACGATCCTGATCGGTCAGCACGGCTTTGTCGTCCACCAACATGGCGTTGAATTGCGCACTACCCGGCAGCTGCACGCGGGCAAACAGCCCCGGTGTAAAGGTACGGTCGCGGTTATCGAGCACGGCACGCATACGAATGGTGCCAGTGCCAGAATTCAGCTGGTTATCGGTGAAATCGACCACGCCCTGATGCGGATAACCGTTTTCACCCACCAGACCGACGTGAACCGGCAGGCGGGACTGTGGCGTATCGCTGCGCTGGCCGTCACGCGCCATCGCCTGATAACGCAGGAAAGTGCCTTCATCCACATCAAAATACACATACACCGTGTCGAGAGAGACCAGCGTGGTCAGGACGCTGGCGGTATCGCCTGCGGTAACCAGATTACCGATGGTTATCATCGCGCGGCTGGCTCGGCCATCAATTGGCGACGTGACGCGGGTAAAATCGAGATTCAGCTGCGCCATATCCAGCTGCGCCTGCGCGGCCAGTACGTCGGACTGCGCCTGAGAAGCAGCGGAACGACGCTGCTCGGCAATTTCTGTAGAAACCGCCTGCGTGCCGATCAGTTTTTCAGTACGGGAGGATTCGCTGCGGGTCAGGCTGGCCTGATTGCGCGCACGCACCAGTTCCGCCTGTGCCTGCTCCTGCGCGGCGCGGTAAGTGCGGTCATCAATGGTAAACAGCACCTGACCTTTCTTCACTTCCTGACCTTCCTGATAATTCACTTTGTCGATATAGCCAGACACGCGGGGACGAAGCTGAACGCTTTGTACCGCTTCCACGCGGCCATTAAAGGCATCCCACTGGCTGATCTGTTTGATCAAAACATCAGCCGCACTGACCTGCGGGGCAGGCGGAGCGGCGTTTTGCGCCACGCTGTTATCACACCCGGCAAGCAGGGCGACCATCAGCGCAACCCCTGAAAGACGCAACGTCAAAGGCGTACCGCGCAGGCGGTCGCGTGCAACAACCAACGGTTTTTGCAGGTTTTTCATTATTTTTATTTCCAGTGAGTAAGTGCTGTCAGGCAATACAACCGGTCTGTCCTCCGGGTAACGTCCTTTGCCTGATCTGACTTTTTTGGGACTTGTGCTGTTCATCAGCACAATTATGTATCAATGTTTGATACAATTGATTCGAGGGGGATTGTAAGGAGGCGACTACTAAAGTGCAAGAAATACTGTTACACTTTCTGTGCTGTTTTACAGAACGTTTACTTCCGGGAACGTGACTATCCCGTAACGATGAATTAAATGCAATAGTAAAACTTGCATTTAATCGCAAACTGAGTCAGTTTAGAAAAAGACGCCCTCGGGGGGCGAAAACTGATAAGAGATAGGAGAGAGTCCATGAGAACCGAGGATTTCATTCACGACCTGATTGACTGGATCGATCACAACCTGGAAGAGCGACTGGATATTAAGACCGTTGCCAAACGCGCAGGCTATTCGCGCTGGTATCTGCAACGGATGTTCAAAGAGCACACCGGATTGCCGATGGGCGAATTCATTCGTGAAAAAAAGCTGAAGAAATCGGCAGATATGCTGGCCAGCAGCCGCGAACCTATCGTCAGCGTTGCGATATCGCTGGGCTTTGACTCGCAGCAGTCCTTCACCCGCAGCTTCAAGCGTCAGTTTGGACAAACGCCGGGTGACTGGCGCCGTGGCCTGACTATGGAAACAGAATGTCAGGGATCAATGCACTAAACTTCGCACATCTCCCTGATTTAAGTACCGCTGGCCCGGCTCCCGCCGGGCAGTGATGTCTACACTATCCCTGCTTTTTTAGTCTTCAACGCTTGCCGCCGCGGTTAGCGTCATATTCTGCTGCCAGATAACATTCCCGCTCGTCTCAGGCTGCGCAATAATGGCCGTGTCAGATAACCGGTTGTTAACGAACATCAGCGAACCGGCGGTTTGCAGCGTCAATGCGCTGAAATCAACTGAGCTTTGAATCAAAGTCGAAAAATGAATGTCGATTTGCTTCGGCTCGTTACCTGACAAAATGAAAGGCACCTTATTTATCCGGCTTCCCTGAAGATCCAGCGTGGAAGACGCGACGGCCACTGATGCGTCACTGCTGCCGCCCTCAAATTCACAGTTTACAAACCTCAGCGGCGCTTTGCTGGCAAAGGCATGACCATTCAATGCGTTAAAAATGGTATCGCGGAAAGTCACGGATGACGTGACATTGCTTTGTATCAGTGGGGCGGCGTCGTCAATGAGTGTGAACTGACACTGACGGATGATGTTTTTGCGTGCCGAACGCTGAGACGCCTGGCTTATCACCAGTTTTTTGTCCGCCGTACATCCGGTCATCTGTAAACCGTCAGCATTAACCCACAACATGCCTGATTGCGGAATGTTTGCATTGCTAATAATCACCATGTCTTCCAGCATCAGGTCACTCACGCCCGAACGTGCGACAAACCACGGGCAAACGTGCTTGCGGACATTAATCCTTTTGGCGCTGCCACCCCAGGTCGCGCCTGAGTTGGCGAAAGTCATTAATCCCGAATTTCCGGTATAGGTCAGGTCATGCTCGAATTGCCCGTGGGTAACAAACGGACCTTTCTCCGCACTTTGTCCATCTGCATGACAGTTTTCCACCAGGCAATACGCGGATGCGGTGAAATCGTTCAGATGCCGCGCATTCGAAACGTGGCAGTCGCTGACATGACCGTATAGACAGTAAATTTGCTGCGTCAGATAGCCCGCTCCGCCATATGCCACGTCAGGCGGGTTGTTCAGAGAACATTGTTGCGTGAGGTAGTGCGTATTCCATCGGCGCATGACGACCGGCCAGAACGAACCGGTCGAGTGGATCCCGGCGACGTTGGCGTAGACCGCATACTCAAAAGCCACCGGATGGCTCCCGGTAATCGGGTCGCTGCCTGCACCGGTGAATTGCATGTTTTTGATGTTCACGAATTCGACAGGTTCCACTTTCTGCCAGCTGATCACACGCCCGGCAAGCAATGCCCAGCCGTTGTAATAGCCCGTCTGAATGTGCGTACCGTCGGGGATCGCGATGACTTGCACCAGCTTTTGCAGCTCCCGCGCCGCCGAACCACTCACCGGAGCAACCTGCACCGCATACCAGTCACCCACGTGGAACACAGAGGAATCGCTGACGGGGAAAATATCCGTTTGCTCCACAAGCGTATCGGTCAGAGTGAAAGTGACGGGCGCACCGGCAGTATTTCCCTGAAAAAACATTACCGCAGCAAAAGGATCGTTGACCGGTGCGTCGGCTATCCCTTGTGTGCTGACGGTGAAGTTTTGAAAATCAAGGGTGATGCCCGAACGTGAGAAGCGATGACGGCGCTGGAAGAGCAGGGCGGAACTGGCATAAATCTGAGTGATTGCGGTGTCATTGACCAGCGCATCGAGCGCGTCATCGGCAGGCCGGGTGCTGTCCATAATGCCAAAAATGCGGAAATCGGCCACACCCTTATGATTGAGTAACCAGCGCCCGAGACTTGTGTGTCCCGATGCCACCACGGTGCCATTATTCACTGTTAACGTACTGGTGTTATCCCAGTAATAATGACCACCGCCTCCATCGCCAGTCTGATAATAACCTTCGACGAAAACCGTCAGACCTTTGCGCGGTTTTTGTTGCATGAGTGCTGATATTGAATTAAGTGCTTTCATAGCATCAACCTTATGTATGCTCCAGATGAGCAACCTCACTCTTTCAAAGTTCTGTATTTCTCACCATAATATGTGGCCCTGTCTTTTCTGGCACAACCGATTTGACGTTAATCATGATGTTGTCATGTTCAATAAAATAAGAGGGCGCATTAAAAGCTTCCGTAGAAAACTGTCGCCTTCCCTGAATAAAATTTGCATTTCTGGCCTGATAATAATTAATCCCGTCAGTCAGATGGATATGCATTCTTTCCGAATCCCTCACTTCACTGCGCATCGGCCCTAAAAGCCATGTGACGGGCTGTGAACCGGCACGCGAAATTAAAGGGCTTGATGAATTGCCGCCCTTCAGGGATGAATCCCCGTTAATCACCAATGTCTGGGCATCCTCTGCGGCTAATACCAGTGAAACATCGTCAATCTGACAGGCATTAAAATACGTCTCTTTATTTTTGATTAAAAGAGATGCTTGCGCATCCGTACCTCTGAACCAGCAACGTACAAAATGAATGACAGAATGACCGCTCAGTGAATTACGCGAAGCAGGATAAGGGTGAGAAGCAATATAAGGATCATCGGCGGCTAAATGACTGTTGGTTGAATCGTGACGCGAATCTAAAGTAAAACCACATCCCTCAAAAAAATTCATCTTGGTACTGCGATTGCTACGTTGGAATAACGTCAGTTCGCCGTTAACGGTACACCCCCGAACTGTGACACCATCACAATTAAGCCGCAGCATACCGATATTGCCTTGTTCAGGATCCCTTTCAATGTGCACATCTGTCAGGGTTAAATCACTGACCTTGGTATCCGCAATGAATACTGAACAGAAATGTTGATTAATGACAATGCGTGCGGCTGACTGGCCCCAGTTTTTTCCTGAATTAGCCAATGTCAGCGTTCCTGAGTTACCGGAAAAATGCAGATCGTGCTCATACTGACCATGGGTGACAAACCCTCCGGTGCTGTCGCCATTACTGTGACAATTGACCACTACGCAGGATGAACTGGCCGTCAGGTCATTGAGATGACGGGCGTTTGATGTCGTGCAATTGGCAATGTGGCCATACTGACAGTAAATCTGCTGAGTGAGATACCCGGCACCACCCCAGGACACTGACGGCGGATCAGACAACGAACATTGCTCCGTGCGGAAGAATGTATTCCAGCGGCGGAAAATCACAGACCAGAAGGTGCCCTGTGCATGAAGATTAAATACATCGCAGTAAATCGCATATTCAAATACCACCGGCTGGGAACTGGTATCAGGGAGTTGCCCTTCAGCAATAAAGGCCATATTTTTAATCGTCACATATTCGACCGGAATAACCTTACGCCAATGTAATGAAGTTCCGGCATCCAGCGACCAGCCGCATCGGTAATTCAGCCTGACATGGCTGTCATCAATAACTTCTGTCACCTGTACTAATCGCTGAATTTTTCGCTCCCATTGACCTGAAAGTTTTTCTGATTCCAGGCAAAACCATTGCCCCACAGGGAATTGGTTGCTATTGCCGACCGGGTATATTTCTGCCAATAAATTAAGGGGAGTATTCAAAACGGTCACAGTAGTCTGTTCCTCAAACTCCCCCCTGAATGAAAAAATAGCGGATATATAATTATTTTTAGGCTCCGTAAGCGGTTCCAGACCCGCCGTAGTGATCGTATGTCCACCGAAATCAAGGGTGAGGTTAGAGCGGGTAAACCGATGACGGGAACAGAAATTCAGCGCAGTATGCGCCTCAATACGATGAATAAGCGGGTCATTCACCATCGCTTCCAGCGCAAGATCTGCGGGATCCTGACCATTAAAAATACCGAACTGCCGAAAATCAACGACCCCATCATGTAATTGTATCCAGCGTCCTTTATCACCCAGTAATGCAGAAATAACCGTACCCTGATTGGCAGGTTTTTGGCTGGCAGAATCCCAATACACTAATTTAGCGCCACCATCGCCGGCAAAATGGTACCCCAGAACCACCACGCATAATCGATCTTCAGGGGCAGTGATTTTCCTGAGCATCATAATGTTACTCACGCTAATAATATTAGCGTGACTTATTTCAACCGCTTTTATTAAGCCGGCTGAAACAACCCCCCCGGCGATGCCCGAGAGCAATTCCCTTCGATTAATCATGAACACCACCGGAAAAAAGTCAGATAAGCCAAGACAGCACCTAGCCAATGAGTATTGCTCAACCTTTACTTAAATCAAATTCACCCCTATTCATCAAACAAAAATCCCGTGTTTAGCTCCGGTAGAGGCTCAGGACGTGATCAACTCAACAAAAAACGACACTAAAGTTCATCTAAATTGAAATGATGTTTCAATTTCTTGAGTTGCGCGAAAAATCTCGCTAAACTTCCTTCCATCAGTTCGTGGCCGGGCGTTGCCCGACTCAGTCTTACGTGACGGAACAGCGCATTCGCCTCCGTTTTATGGAAAAAGGAAACATCATGATTCTGGATAATTTTTCACTGAAGGGAAAAGTCGCCGTGGTGACCGGATGCGATACCGGTCTGGGTCAGGGCATGGCGATCGGTCTGGCAGAAGCAGGCTGCGACATTGTGGGTATTAACATCGTTGAACCCACAGAAACCATCGAACGCATTGGCGCAACTGGTCGTCGTTTTCTAAGCCTGACCGCCGATCTCAGCGATACGAAAGTGATCCCGGCGTTGCTGGAACGCGCCGTCGCGGAAATGGGGCATCTGGATATTCTGGTAAACAACGCCGGGATTATCCGTCGCGAAGACGCCATCGAATTCAGTGAAAAGAACTGGGACGACGTCATGAATCTGAACATCAAATCGGTGTTCTTCATGTCTCAGGGCGTCGCGAAACAGTTCATCGCCCAGGGTACCGGCGGCAAAATTATCAATATTGCGTCTATGCTGTCTTATCAGGGCGGGATCCGCGTACCTTCTTACACCGCATCAAAAAGCGCCGTGATGGGCGTAACACGTCTTCTGGCGAACGAATGGGCGAAGCACGGCATTAACGTGAACGCCATCGCGCCGGGGTACATGGCGACCAATAACACCCAGCAACTGCGCGCTGACGAAGCCCGCAGCGAAGAGATCCTGAGTCGCATTCCGGCCGGACGCTGGGGTACACCGTCTGACGTCATGGGGCCGGTCGTGTTCCTGTCTTCGCCAGCGTCCGACTACATTAATGGCTACACCATTGCCGTCGACGGCGGCTGGCTGGCGCGTTAATCCGCCACCCAAATTACCCAATAGCATTCACAGACAGCAGCGGTTCACGCCGCTGCCCAAAGAGGAAATCCCATGAAAATTGCATTGATGATGGAAAACAGTCAGGCCGCGAAAAACGCGATCATCCTGAAAGAGCTGAACGCCGTGGCTTCAGAGAAAGAATATCCGGTGTATAACGTCGGTATGTCCGACGAGCAGGACCATCACCTGACTTACATCCATCTGGGCATCATGGCCAGTATTCTGCTTAACTCCAAAGCGGTTGATTTTGTGGTTGCAGGCTGCGGCACCGGGCAGGGCGCGCTGATGTCCCTGAATATCCATCCGGGCGTGAACTGCGGTTACTGTATCGATCCGGCGGACGCGTTCCTGTTCGCGCAGATCAACAACGGTAACGCGCTGTCTCTGCCATTTGCTAAAGGCTTCGGCTGGGGCGCTGAGCTGAACGTGCGTTTCATCTTCGAGAAAGCCTTCACCGGCGTCAAAGGCCAGGGTTATCCGGCTGACCGTAAAGAACCTCAGGTTCGTAACGCGGGCATTCTGAATCAGGTGAAAGCCGCCGTGGTGAAAGAAAATTATCTCGACACGCTGCGCGCTATCGATAAAGAACTGGTGAAAACCGCCGTGAGCGGTGAACGTTTCCAGAAATGCTTCTTCGAAAACGGTCAAAATAAAGAAATCGAAAACTTCGTGCGCGAAATTCTGGCGTAAGTGTTCAGTTGATTTAATTTGTAGAAACCGGTGCTGATTGAGCATCGGTTTTTTTTTGCGACTCATTAAGCAAAAATAACCCTAAACTTTAGGCCGGTTATGCCGATAACTTAGTATCAGATAAATGATGGCTCATATACCGCTCGCCAGACGAAATATGAGGTACACCATTGATATATATCATTATAAATATAATAGTCTTTTATTAAGGGTTCGTCATGCCGTCAACGCTTAGGACTCATATAAAAAAAGAGTTTTTGTTAATAGGATTAATATTTCTGTTCGCCTATTTATGTTCAGTCATGTTCAACCTAAGTGAGAGTTTCTTTTATTTTTTCTCAGAATATGAGAAATACAATGTCGACGAGGTATTTATCGCCATAAATATCACTGGCATGGTGGTGTTTATTTATGGTCTTATGCGTATCAACTTCATGTCTAAAGAAATCAAAAAACGCATTGAGGCAGAAAAGACCGTAGACTGGATTTCAAGCCACGACGTTATCACTTCTTTACCCAATCAAAAATTCCTGGACTCCTTTCTTTCACGACACGCTGAAAACAAACAACTGGCTAACCACGCTGCTTTTAGTATTGAAATAAACCGCTTTAAAGACATCAACGACTTATTGGGTTATGAACATCGCAATGAAATATTCAAAATTGTAGGCCAGCGAATTTCTTTTATTTTCCCCGATAATGTTTTTAAATTACGAGGAGATGAGTTTCTGGCCTTTAAATCAAACAAAGATAAAACGGATTTATTTTTGCTTGGCGAGCGAATCGTGAGCAGTCTTTGCAGCCCAATCCCGATTGAAGGTTTCACCTTTAACATCGCTGCTAATGTGGGATTCTCGCGATTTCCTGAGGACTCTGACGACCTCCGGCAGGTTATTCAACAATCGGCTTGTGCGCTACATATGGCGAAGAAAGCGGGGCGCGAAAAGGTAATGGGATTCATCCCGGCGATGCAGGATAACCTGCTCGCGACGGCGCTGTTCAGGAGCGATTTTAAGAAAGCACTGGCAAGTAAAGCTTTTACGGTTCACTACCAGCCATTGGTCGATTTGAGAACCAGTAAAACGGTGGGTTTTGAAGCGCTTGCCCGTTGGGAAGTTTCACCCGGAAAATTTACGCCACCCAGCCTTTTCATTCCATTGGCAGAAGATATTGGGCTGATCCCCGAATTGACGGAACAATTGTTCCGCCTGGCATGCCTTGAGACATTGAACTGGCCTGCCCAAATCACGCTTTCATTTAATATTTCGCCGATATTATTGTGCAACAAACTGCTGGCACCGAGCATCATCAGCATAATGGACGAGATGGGTCTTGCAGCCGACCGTCTGGAAATTGAAATTACAGAAAGCGCGCTGTTTCAGGATGCTAACGCCGCCAGATATACCTTGAAAAAACTGAGGGACGCAGGAATAAAAATCGCGCTGGACGATTTTGGTACCGGGTATTCCAGCCTTTCACAGTTGTGTAATTTCCAGTTCGATAAACTTAAAATTGATAAAAGTTTCATCGACACATTTCGTGATAATGAAAAGCAGGACAAAATTGTTCGTTCAATTATATCACTTGCGGGCTCGCTCGGCGTGAAAGTCACTGCTGAAGGCATTGAATATGCAAACCAACTGGAGTTACTCAAGGATCTGGGTTGCGATATTGGGCAAGGTTATTTACTCGGCAGACCCGCGGCTAAGGCTATTTTCCATCAAGTCACATCATCCATTATTTATAATTTCCCGCTGCAAAAAACAGAAAGAGAGATGAGTTCTTCACCTCCATTTTAAATCTCGACGACAGGTAAAATAAAAATGACGGAATTAAATATCTATGGTCAGGGATTAGGGAAATCATTGCCAGATTGGCAACCAAAATCCGCGCCACAAAAAGTGATCCTCAAAGGTAAATTTTGCCTGCTTGAGCCCATTGATGTTAAACATAGTCAGGACCTTTTTGAGGCATGGCACAGCATTGATGACGAGCGCGACTGGACCTATTTTCATATAAAAAGACCCCAGACCATCAGGCAGTGTGATCATTATATTGCGTCATTGGCGGCAAGTAAGGATCCACTCTTTTATGCAGTCATCATGGCTACAACCGGAAAAGCCGTAGGCTTTGTTGCTTTGCAGCGCATAGACCCGGATAACGGCGCTGTAGAAATTGGCTGGATTAATTGGTCACCTTTGATGAAACGCACCTTGTGCAGCACGGAAGCGATTTATCTTTTGCTCGATTATGTTTTAGGGACGCTGCAATACAGGCGATGCGCCTGGAAGTGCGACAGCTTGCATGAGGCTGCCATCAAAGCAGCTGAAAGGCTGGGATTTCACTACGAAGGGACGTTACGTCAGCAACAGATTTCAAAAGGTCACAGCCGTGATACCCGTTGGTATTCGATAATTGACAGTGAATGGGGCGTAATCAATCACGCTATGCATCTGTGGTTAAACTCAGCAAATTTTGATGACAGAGGAAGACAAAAACAAAGTTTGTCCGCATTTATGGGTTTGACGTCCAATTGACCTGCTTCCCGTTGATTAGTACAACCCGATGAGAGTGAAGGATCCGACATTACTAAGTGAGCGCTGTATTTCATCCTGGGGGCAGGTCAGAAGCTAAATATATGACGAATAAAAGTCGATATCATAGTTTTGAATGATAGGTAACCTCAATATTAATACAATTATACATACATTTATTTTTATATTTCATATGAAAGATAGATTAGCTATTGTTTTCGATCTTATCACACCGTGAAAATTACTTTGCCACTCAGGTGCGTGTCAGATTTTTCATAAATTTCTTTTAAAACTGTGGCCTGTTGCCTAACTGGATTTGATTAGGGTCCAGTTAAAATCATTCGCAACGGTCATAATTTAAAATCGGTTGGGACATTTTGAAACATCTGTGTATTAAGAATATTCTTGTTCTGTGTGCAAAGACTAATCAGATAATTCATACCATAAACTGCTGCCCTTACTATTAGGGGCCAGGAGCAGGTAAACACTGTTATAACTTGCAAGTCTGATTTATTTCTCCACTTCAAAGTTGTACTCTTTGTGTGGTTTTATACTTTAACTTTCAAGGAAGATGTTATGCCTAAACCTGCACAACATGAAGCCGTTCAGGAGAATGACACACTTAATCGGTACCTACTCACTTTCCAGCACAATAGTGATATTGATGCCGATGTCATTTCATTTACTGCTACTGAATGTCTTAGCCAGCCTTACTGTTACTCCATTAAATTCAGCTGCACCCGCCAAAATCTCCCACTCAATGAGATGCTCAACTGCAACGCCAGTTTTATTCTAAGAGCACCAAACCCGCACAAATCCTGGGATACGGACCCGAAATGGGACCAGTTAAAACAGGTAAACGGCATTATCACTTCTTTTGCACGCATCGATTCCTCGCCTGATGAGGCGGTATATGAGTGCATGTTAGAACACGAACTGGCCTTACTGAACAAAACCAAGAAATCTGCCGTTTACCTCAATGTTTCGGTCCCGGACTTAGTTAAACAAGTCATGCTGGAACACCGGGAGATTGAAAGCTACAAAATTGACTTTGATAAATTAACCTATGCCTATTCTGCACGCGAGATGGTCATACAATGGCAGGAAACGGATCTCCAGTTTATCCTCCGCCTTCTTTCTGAAGTCGGTATTTGGTTTCGATTTGAAAACCACCCCAAAATTCACACAGAAGTGATCACCGTCTTTGGCGACTCAGATAGCCGATATATATTCAGTGAAAATAAAATTCCCTACGTCCGCAATTCAGGGATGACAAGTGCCAATGAGTACGTGACAGAACTGAAGGAATCCTATTCCGTCATACCTGACAGTGTGTTGTCTCGCAATTATAACTATCGTGACCCGTTTACTCACAGTGCTGAAAAATCAGTTCATGTGCCCAATATACCCGATAGCATCAAATCCGGACGTGAATATCACTATGCCGATAACCACCTTTCTACAGGTGATATCTATGCGAGGGAAAGCGACAGCGCCACTTTTAACGCCCGTATTCGCCATGAAAATTTGCTTAACGACCAGAGCGTATTTTCGGCCATAACAAACGACCCGTCGTTATCTCCCGGCTGGATGTTTTATCCTGAGGGAAATGTCTCTGACGGGTTCAAACGTGGGTTTGTTGTTTGCCGGACTGAGGTCAGCGGCAGTCGGGGAGAGCACTTTATTGCAACCTTGCACGGGATCCCTTACAGCGAAAGCTACTGTTTCCGTCCACAGCAGCTCCCCCGGCCTGTGATTGCGGGGACATTACCCGCCAGAGTCTCGATCAGAGAGCAAAATGGACTCTATGCCAGCACGGATAAGCTGGGTCGTTACATTGTTAAATTTGATTTTGATTTAGATGAAAAGAAGAAAGGCTACGAAAGCGCATTCGTCCGGCTAGGAAGACCTTACGCGGGTGATACGTATGGGATGCATTTTCCTTTGCTTGAAGGCGTTGAGGTCGCGATTGCCTTTGAGTACGGAGACCCTGACAGGCCGTTTATCTCCCACGTGCTTCATGATGGTCGACACCCCGATTTAGTTACGATGTACAACGATACCCGCAACGTCATCCGCACTCCCTCTTTCAACAAAATCAGACTCGAGGACAAACGGGATCAAGAACACATCAAGTTATCAACTGAATATGGCAAATCCCAGCTTAATACGGGCCATATGGTGGATAGCCAACGCAAGAAGCGCGGCGAAGGGTTAGAGGGCCGTACAGACCACTGGGTATCGTTGCGTGGGGCAAAAGGGCTCCTGCTGACTACCGAAGCACAACCCCGGGCTCAGGGGCAACAATTAGATATGGCCGCTGCCGTTGCCTCTCTGGAAGGTGCTTTAGCGCTGGCAAAGACATTGCAACAATGTGCCACGACGGCGGGAGCCAGCTCCGTAGATACCCAATCACAACAGAGTTTACAGAAGGTGTTGGACCACTTAACCGGGCCCGCTATGTTGGCCTACTCTGACGCGGGACAGGCCCATATAACTCCCTCGACCCTTCAATTATCAGCCGGGAAGGATTGGGTCGCAACGTCGGGCAGTAATGCAAGTATCAGTGTCTTGAAAAAGTTCTCGTTGGCTGTCGGCGATAAAATCTCATTGTTCGCCCGAAAACTCGGCATACAGATGATCGCCGGTGCCGGTGATGTGGTAGCTCAGGCACAGCAAGGCGGGATGCACTTGTTGTCTCATCAGGATTTTACCCTGTCCAGTACCGATGGAAAAACCAACGTCAGTGCCAAACAGGGGATCCAACTGACCTGTGGTGGTGGTGGTATCCGCATTAACGCTGACGGTTCAGTGGAGATATTCTCGCCGACGGGGATTGACCTTAAAGGCCCTAATCTGGCGTTTAAGGGACCAGAAAGTGTCAAAACAACGGTGCCTGCATTCAAAAATGGTGCGTTTAAACGCCGATTCAAACTTCATGCGGCTGACAACCCGGAACAAGGCCTGCCTGAACAAAAATTCCGCCTGAAGAGCGAAACGGGCGAAATTCTGGAAGGGGTAACGGATGCCGAAGGGCACTCAGCCCTGTTTGATTCGGTGGACCTGAATACCTATAAGATGGAACTTCTCTGATGGCAGATACTAAAACCAGCCCTTACCGCCAGCGTGTGGTCGCTGACAACGTTGTCCCAGTCCACGAGGCTCACGGCATCGAGGCCCAGACCTGTAATGTCGCGGTACCCCGTCCGATGCCCTGCATTGTTATTCTCATCCACGGTGTTAATGACGTAGGGGAGGCCTACCAGAATCAGGAAACAGGTATCATCGAAGGCCTTAATAAGCGCCTCGACCGAACAGATTTATACCCGCACGAATGGAAAGACTTCCTGATGCAGCAAGGTGAGGATGCACAGAAGAAAATTAAAGTACCTGGCCGTTCGCCGGTGATCCCGTTCTATTGGGGTTACAAACCGGTCACGCATGATGAATGGAAAGCAGACCAAAAAAGATATCGTGAAGAGGTCAGTAAACTCAGCAACGGTGCGCACTTACCCTATGACGCGTATCAGGAAAATGACCCACAAAAAATGGCAGCAATGGGTAATGACGGCAGCAATACGGTTAAATTTCAGAATGACTGCTTCAAAAATACCCTTGATGTGAATTTTGCTAAAAACGGTGGGACCTTCGCCAATGCCACCACCAATATCCCGGATATGTTAGGGCCGGGTTCTAACGGTCTGGTGGTTGCCGCCGCCGGCTTTGGCACGCTATACATGAACGGGGGCAATTTCACCCATCCTATCTTCCATAACCCGCACCGAATCTATCAGTTCTTTGCAGCCCAACGGCTGGCAGATTTGATTCTACAAATCCGAAACAATGCGGAAACACAGCAAGATGTGATCAATATTGTCGCCCACAGTCAGGGGACAATTATCACTATGCTGGCCAATATGCTGGTCAAGAAACAAGGTGCGGAGCCCGCTAACTGCGTGATCCTCAATCATTCCCCGTATTCACTCGAAAGTCGTTTTAGTGAAAACCTTCAGGAGGGGCATCATCAGACTGATAAGGCTCGTCAAAAAACCTTTAAAAACTTCTGCAATCTGATGGCCACCCAATACAAAGGCGGACAGCACTCGGAGGAAGAGATCAGAGCATTGGAAAAACTCTGCGCCCTGCAAAAGGATGACAAAAATAAGTGGCGGAGTGACCCCCGCTACAGCCGCAACAACAATGGCAAAGTCTATAACTACTTTTGCCCGGTTGATGGCACGGTTTCACTTCAGAACATCAAAGGATTGGGTTGGCGTGGGGTCCCTAAAGATATCGCGACGGGTATTCCCAATCTCTACCAGAGAGTTTTTTACCAGCATGGTGAGGTAGGCAAAGCTCCTGATGGCCAACCCTTTAAACTCCCGGCCGCACAAAGAGGAGATTTCAAAACCACCCCGGGCATGAACGCCAGTTATGACTTTAATGACGTCATTATCAACGGCGAAGAATTGCCTGAAACCTTCACCTTTACCCTTATGGGCGAAGGGAATCATCCTGACGATGATCCCGCAACCTGTGATATCCCATATTCAGGCCACGTAGACCCTGACGGCCCAGACCAATCTATATCGTACTCGGCAAAAGCCGGGGCCATCAGCAGGACGAAAACGGCAACCTATGCGCTGAATAACTACGAATATCGATGGCTTGTGGGTCACGTGTTATCAAAAGAGGAACTGGCGATAGAAAGTGCCGACCGTGGCAAAACAATGGTCAAAGGCATTATCACCGGCACGAAAGATTTTAAAGAGTTGCAGCTGACATGGCTGAAAACGCGTGATGAGCTGGAAAAGGAATGGAAGCAAGCTGACCCGGTGGGTTATAGCCAGCACTCCTCAATTGTCATGAGTAAATTGACGCCGTCTCACGCCATGGCCTTTGATCTGGCCGTAGGGCAATGCAAGTCTTTTGACTTTAAATGGGGAGAGTTCTGGATGGACCTGCTTCATCGAGCAGACTGGCGAGATCAGCAGAATAAGTTTATTCCAGCTAAAAACTACTATTTGACGGGTCAGTTGGATGAAACATTCACAAAAGACTTTATGAACAGGCCGGATGAAGTATTACCCATCGGGGATTTTGGTGTGGTGAATGCTTATTACAATAGCACCACAGTAAAACCTGCCCGGCACCCAGAAATCCATAATAAGGACATCCCGAATTTACAATGGGATATGCCAAAGCCATTGAATGACTACGAACTGAAATAACAGGGATAACAAATGAACGGATTAATTAAATCATCAGCCATATTGTTGATGTTGACAGTTACAGGTTGTCAGGCCAAACAGGCACCCACACAGGTTGTTTACCGTTTTGACGACCACCGCTATCTGGAACTGACAGGATATGACTGCGAGGGGGCACTCTGGTATACAGATAGCCAGAGAGGAATTCATTCTCAGGTAGCTTTTCAATTTTACCGGATCTTCACTGAGACATACATACATCCTTCCGAAAAGTATATTGCTATTCCGTGGTGGCATAGTGGGCCCGGAGGTCTGAGTGCTTCAAAAGACTATGGTAAGACATGGCAGCCCGTAGGTGCTTCCCCCGGCCCTAATGAGCCTAATGGTGATAATGCGCCTCCACAGGAGGATGTGATTTCCTTCACGGTTGTTAATGACCAAGGTTTTTTACTCACCAAGAAAAGCCTCTATATGTCTTCTAAGCCCTTCGAAGATCCGAGAGTTCAGCCCGGTGGGCCGGGAATTCCTCACACCCTGCAAGATGGCCAAGTTCAAGTAATTAAGCCCGGCTCTGATGGTTGGAAATGGGGCATGGTGTACTCAACAAAACGTGGCCTTGTAGATACTGTTCAGATACTCAAAACCAACTGGCAGGGTCTACCGGATAAGGTGCCAGAGGTGAATAACTACAAGGGTTGGGACCATATGCGTTGCGATATGAATGCAGGAAAAGGGAAGTAATGATGGAAAGCGTAAATGGATTTTTTAAAATATCGGTCATGTTGATGACATTGACTGTTTTAGGCTGTCAGGCTAAACAGGCACCCACACAGGTTGTTTATCGTTTTGATGACCACCGTTTTCTCGAACTGACCGGATACGACTGCGAAGGGGCACTCTGGTATACCGACAGCCAGAGAGGAATTCATTCTCAGGTAGCTTTTCAGTTCTATCGAATTTTCACCCATACGTTCATTCATCCTTCCGAAAAATATATCGCAATACCATGGTGGGAAACAGGTGGCCTTACTGTTTCCAAAGACTACGGACAAACTTGGCAGCCTGTAGGTACATCCCCCGGCCCTAATGAGCCTAATGGTGATAATGCGCCACCACAGGAGGATGTGATTTCCTTCACGGTTGTTAATGACCAAGGTTTTTTACTCACCAAAAAAAGCCTCTACTGTAGTGGTCAACAAAAAC
>NZ_JYDE01000010.1 GCF_003263515.1 Rahnella inusitata
GCAGGGGGAGGAGCAAACCACAATCAACTTTATGCGGCGAGAACATTATGAGAATCCTCTTCAGGCCACTGCTTTTCCTGCTCTTTTGCCTTCCGTTACTGGCGCAGGCCGGGGCGGCGAATGACTTTGCTGCCGCCAGCCGCAGCCAGCAAGCCACGTTGTTACAACAATGGGCGGCGGATCCACAGCCGGAAAGACTGCCGCTGCTCGAGGCGCTGAAGCAGGAAAACGTCGTCATCGACCAATCCAGGCACGCATTCATACAAAACGGCGACCAGCTCACGCCGCTGGAAGGGGACGCCAAACCGCAGGGCGACACCAAAAAAGTGTGGCTGAACAACCGGCTGCGCATTCTGATTGCCAACGCCCTTTCCGCCCACCGTTTAGTCAGTACCGACAGCGCCGTGCGTTTGCAGGCGGCAAAATCCTTACAGCGCGATGCGCAGGCCGATCAGCTGCCGTTGCTGACCCGTCGTTTTGAGCTGGAAAAAGACAGCACGGTGCATGACGCACTGGCCATCGCGCTGGCGAATTTACAGCTGGCGGACGCGGATCCGCAGGTGCGCCTGCACGCCGTCGAGCTGCTCGGCACCTCCGGCGATCCGGATACACAAGGCCGCCTGCAAAACCTGACCGATCCGAAAACCGAAGCCGACGCCACCGTGCGTGCCGCCGCTGCTGTCAGCCTGAAAGCGGTGCAACACCGCCTGCTGACAGGCGATCTGCTCGGGCAGGCGTTTACCGGTTTATCACTGGGCTCGATTCTGCTGCTCGCCGCGCTGGGGCTGGCGATCACCTACGGCCTGCTGGGCGTGATTAACATGGCGCACGGCGAGATGTTGATGCTCGGCTCGTATTCGACCTACATGGTGCAGTCGCTGTTTCAGCACTACGCGCCGGGGTTGCTGGCGATTTATCCGCTGGTTGCGCTGCCGGTGGCGTTTTTCATCACTGCGGGCATCGGCATGGCGCTGGAGCGCACGGTGATCCGCCATTTGTATGGCCGCCCGCTGGAAACGCTGCTGGCGACCTGGGGCATCAGCCTGATCCTTATCCAGGGCGTGCGCGTACTATTTGGCGCGCAAAACCTTGAGGTCGCTAACCCCGGCTGGCTCTCCGGCGGCATTCAGTTGCTGCCGAATCTGGTGCTGCCGTACAACCGCATCGCGGTGATCATTTTCGTCCTGCTGGTGCTCGCGCTGACCTGGCTGTTGCTCAATAAAACGCGCCTTGGCATGAACGTGCGCGCCGTGACACAAAACCGCGCGATGGCGGCCTGCTGCGGCGTGCCGACCGGCCGCGTCGATATGCTGGCGTTCGGTCTTGGTTCCGGCATCGCGGGCTTAGGCGGCGTGGCGCTCTCGCAGCTCGGCAACGTCGGCCCTGAACTCGGTCAGGGTTACATCATTGATTCCTTCCTTGTCGTGGTGCTCGGCGGCGTCGGGCAACTGGCGGGGACGGTGGTCGCGGCCTTTGGTCTGGGCATTGTGAACAAAATTCTTGAACCGGAAATCGGCGCAGTACTGGGGAAAATCCTGATCCTCGCGCTGATCATCCTGTTTATCCAGAAACGTCCACAGGGACTCTTCGCCTTCAAAGGCCGGGTGACTGACTGATGAGCCAACCTTTAACGATAACCGGCGTACAAAAAGCGCCGAAGATTGCGATTTCCGTGGGCGCGGTGGTGTTAATCGCGCTTTGCGTCATGCCATTTCTGGCGCTGCTGCCGGCGGAGAATCCGCTTTCGATCTCCACGTACACCCTGACGCTGGTCGGTAAGATCCTGTGCTATGCGATCGTCGCGATCGCACTCGATCTGGTGTGGGGCTACGCCGGTTTGCTGTCACTCGGTCACGGGCTGTTTTTCGCTCTCGGTGGTTACGCGATGGGCATGTATCTGATGCGTCAGGCGGCGGGCAGCGGCCTGCCGGATTTTATGTCCTTTCTCTCATGGACCGAGCTGCCGTGGTTCTGGGCAGGCACTCAGCATTTCGCGTGGGCGCTGTGCCTGATCGTGCTGGTGCCCGGCGCGCTGGCGTTTGTGTTCGGCTACTTTGCCTTTCGCTCGAAAATCAAAGGCGTCTATTTCTCTATCATGACACAGGCGCTGACCTACGCCGGAACGCTGCTGTTTTTCCGCAATGAAACGGGTTTTGGCGGTAATAACGGCTTCACCGGTTTCACCACCCTGCTCGGTTTTCAGGTCACCGCCACCGGCACTCGCGTCGGATTATTTTTGATGACCGTTTTCGTGCTGGTCGCCAGTCTGGCCCTCGGTTTTGCGCTGGCGCGCAGTAAATATGGACGTGTACTGACCGCCGTACGCGACGCAGAAAACCGGCTGATTTTCTGTGGCTACGATCCGAAAGGTTTCAAGCTGTTCGTCTGGACGGTGTCGGCCATGCTGTGCGGGCTGGCGGGCGCGCTTTACGTGCCGCAGGTCGGCATCATCAACCCGAGCGAAATGTCGCCAACCAACTCCATCGAAGCCGCCATCTGGGTGGCGCTCGGCGGGCGCGGCACGCTGATCGGCCCGATTCTCGGCGCTGGCATCGTCAACGGCGCGAAGAGCTGGTTCACCGTCGCCATCCCCGAATACTGGCAGTTTGTGCTCGGCGGCATGTTCATTGTGGTGACGCTGTTCCTGCCGCACGGCGTGATCGGCCTGTTGCGTAAGAGGAAATCCTGATGAGCCCGATGACCATGACCGAAGATCTGTTTACCCAGCCGCATCTGGCGGACAGGCACCGTGAACAGACCGACCCGATTTTGCAGCTGGAAAACATCAACGTCAGTTTTGATGGTTTTAAGGCGCTGACTAACCTGTCGCTCAACATCGGCGTCGGCGAACTGCGCTGCGTAATCGGCCCGAACGGCGCAGGTAAAACCACGCTGATGGATGTCATTACCGGCAAAACCAAACCGCAAAGCGGCCGGGTGTTTTACGATCAGCGCACCGATCTGACCAACCTCGATCCGGTGCGCATCGCGCAGTCCGGCATTGGCCGCAAATTCCAGAAGCCGACGGTCTTCGAAGCGCTGACCGTATTCGAAAATCTGGAGATCGCGCAGAAAACCAATAAATCAGTTTGGGCGTGCCTGCGCGCCAAAATGAACAGCGAACAGCGCGACCGCATCGATGAAATGCTCGGCACGCTGCGGCTGACCACGGAACGTCATCGTCCGGCGGGTTTGCTGTCGCACGGCCAGAAACAGTTTCTGGAGATCGGCATGCTGCTGGTGCAGGAACCGCATTTGCTGCTGCTCGACGAACCGGCTGCGGGCATGACCGACGCCGAAACCGAATACACCGCCGAGCTATTTAAACAGCTGGCGGGCAAACATTCGCTGATGGTGGTCGAGCACGACATGGGCTTTGTGGAAAGCATCGCCGACCACGTCACCGTGCTGCATCAGGGGCAGGTGCTGGCGGAAGGCTCGCTGAAACAAGTGCAGGCCAACGAGCAGGTTATCGACGTTTATTTAGGACGCTGAGGAAAGAGTTATGTTGCAAGTCAATGAACTGAATCAGTTTTACGGCGGCAGCCACATTCTGCGCGGACTTTCGTTTGAGGCGAAAATCGGCGAAGTCACCTGCCTGCTCGGGCGCAACGGCGTGGGCAAAACCACGCTGCTCAAATGCCTGATGGGGCTGATCCCGGCGAAATCCGGCACTATCAGCTGGCAGGATCAGGTGATCAACAGTCGCAAACCGCATCAGCGTGTGCAGGCGGGCATCGCCTATGTCCCGCAGGGTCGCGAAATTTTTCCGCGCCTGACCGTAGAAGAAAACCTGCTGATGGGGCTGTCGCGCTTTTCAGGCAGCGATGCGAAACAAGTACCGGACGAAATCTACCATTTGTTCCCGATCCTGCTGGAAATGAAGCATCGCCGCGGCGGTGATCTGTCCGGCGGCCAGCAGCAACAGCTGGCGATTGGCCGGGCGCTGGCCTGCAAACCCAGCCTGCTGATCCTCGACGAACCCACCGAAGGCATTCAGCCGTCAGTTATCAAAGAGATCGGCGCGGTTATCAAACAACTGGCCGCCAAAGGCGATATGGCGATCCTGCTGGTCGAGCAATTCTACGACTTCGCTGCCGATCTGGCCGACAGCTACCTGGTGATGTCACGCGGGAGCATCGTCAAACGCGGACGCGGGGAAGACATGGAAGCAGAAAATGTGCGGGGGCTGGTGGCGATTTAGCGCCGAACGACGTTTAACAAGACAACCATTAACTTTTCAGACACATTTGGGGCAGTTTTTCTCAAACATGCTGAAAAGGACACGCGCAGTATGAAAATCAAAAGTCAGGAAGCGCTGGTGCGTCAGCGCAAACGCTGGATAAAGCTCGCATTACTGCTGGCGGTCATTGCCGGGTGTTATTTGTGGTGGAAGCAGGGAAAACTGATTTCAGAAACCTGGAGCCCCAACAAGCAATATGTGGTGCGCGAATACCGGACGTTCGAGTTTATTCCGCGCATAGCCATGCCGGGCGATGGCGGCCACTATTCCGGTTATATGCGTGTGTACAACCGCGACGGTAAAAAGTTCTACGAAGAGTATTCCGACCTGCTCGACTTTATTGAAGGGCCGTTCTGGGCAAAAGAAGGCGTGTACTGGATGGGCAATGATAATCAGGATATTGTGAGACTACCGACTTCACCGGTGGATTGACGTTTTTAAGAAACAAAAAAGCCGCGACACTGCGCGGCTTTTGTCTTTTTCTTCAGGCGTAATGGAAAACCATTAGCTCCTGATTTTGCGGTAGATAAACAGAACCACAATCGCACCGATCACCGCGACAACGAAGCTGCCGAAGTTGAAACCGTCTACGCGGCCAAAGCCGAAGAACGTACTGATGTAACCACCCACTACAGCACCGACAACACCCAGTACTATAGTCAGAATAAAACCACCGCCATCTTTGCCCGGCATGATCCACTTAGCCAGAATACCTGCAATAAGACCAAAGATGATCCAGGATAAAATTCCCATTTTCGACTCCTCCGAATAAATTTCCGTTACCGTGAATATTGTTCAGCCAAGTCGGCCAAACAAAAGCAGAACCTTTTAGATACTGCCGTCTGGGTGGCAGGTTTATTTTCATGCCCCACGCACAACCCGTTTCTGATACTACCCTGCAAGCGTAGCACCGAATCCACAAACCCGCCAAAAATCAGCAGGAAGGAGAAAATAGCAGCAAAGAGTGATGTTATTTAAGGCTGCGTCAACATTACCGGGGTTTCGTCAGGTACCTGCACAGGGACGTAAAATTGCGTAAAAAGTAGGCCAAATATTTTGAATGACTTACTCAAATCAATCCGTTTTTCATCTGCCCGTATCAGGCCTATTATGCATCCATCGAAAGGCAACCACCTTTCACTCATACAAACCTGAATGGAATACTTATCATGAAAAACGTCAAAATTTTTGCTGTAGCTGCCACCCTCTCCCTGATTTCTTTCGGTAGCTTCGCGGCTCAGCAGGTTAATCAGCCTTCAAATGACATGCAGAAAATCGGTGTTATCTCCGCCGCCAACTCCACCACCCTGAGTGGCCTGGAAGCGAAACTGTCACAGCAGGCGAAAAACGCCGGTGCGTCTTCTTACCGCATCATCTCCGTGACCGGTAACAACAAACTGCACGCAGACGCTGAAATCTACAAATAATCGTCACCCCGATAAAAACTGCTGAAAAGCCTGTGGAAGCTCATCTTCCACAGGCTTTTTTTGGTTCCCCCGTCACCACTTTAAGATTTTCTTTATCTGCACATTGCATCTTCCCTGTCAGGTTCACTATTCTGGTTTTTTCGCTCATCAGGAAAAGTCATGACCGTCACCGAATCTCTGCTTTCTTACGCGCTGGCTGCTGGCATCTTGACGCTCACGCCCGGCCTCGACACCGCGCTGGTTCTGCGTACCGCGGCCAGTCAGGGCAGCAAAAAAGCGCTCTTGTCGGCATTTGGCATCAGCACCGGCTGTCTGGTGTGGGGCGCGATGGTGGCTCTCGGGCTCGGTGCGGTTCTTGCCGCCTCCGAAATCGCCTTTACGGTACTGAAATGGATTGGGGCAGCGTATCTGTGTTGGCTCGGCCTGCAAATGCTGTTGAAACCGCGCAGCGAAATGAATATGGCCGCACCGGAAAGTGGGAAAAAAGCCCTGCGCATCGGCAATTCGCCCTTCGTGCGGGGGTTATTTGGCAATGTGCTAAACCCGAAAGTCGGCGTGTTTTACGTTTCCTTCCTGCCGCAGTTTGTCGCGACCGGTTATCCGGTCGGCCCCTATATTTTTGGCCTGGCCGCCATGCATGCTGTTATCGGCACGTTATGGTCTGTCACAATGATTTGTGCCACACGTCCGCTTTCCCGTTGGTTGCGCCGTCCGACGGTCGTCAGAACGCTGGATCGTTTGACCGGCACTGTTTTTATCGCTTTTGCAGTCCGACTCGCTACATCAAAACGCTAAAAAAGGAATCCTGTCATGAAGACCCGTCTCACCCATGCGCCCACCCCCGAAGACCTCGAAGAGATCAAAAGCGGTCTGCGCCGTTTCAACAGCAACTTTATACCTAAGCCGACATTCCGTGAGTTAGGGGTGTTTGTAGAGGATGAACATGGCAAGAAGCAGGCCGGGATTGTGGCTGAAACTGTCGGAAACTGGATGTACATTCAGATGCTGTGGGTTGATGAGTCGCTGCGCGGGAAAGATGTCGGCACGCAGCTGATTACCGAAGCGGAAGAAGAAGCCAAAGCGCGTGGCTGCCGTTACGCGCTGGTCGATACCTTCAGTTTTCAGGCGCGCCCGTTCTATGAACGCATGGGATACAACATGCAGATGGCGCTGGAAGATTACATCGCGGACTCCCGCGCGCCGCAAGAGGCGCCTTCCACCCATACGCGCTTTTTCCTGACCAAATCCTTGTAATCCGCTTTCGCGCAGTCAGTTTTTCGACTTACTGCGCGCTTCATTTTATTTCTTCGCTGATAACGCCAGCCACTCTGACACTGAAGGTCTCTGCCACTGCGCTTCGGCGTATGCAGCGAGTTTTTCCGGCATCGGATCGCCATTCAAGCGCAGACGGTTTAGCATCAGCGCCAGATCCACATCCGCAATACTCCATTCGCCAAACAAATGCGTTTTATCGCCAAGCAGACGTTCCGCTGCATCAAAGAGCTTTTCTGCCGCCTGCTGACCTTTGGCGGAAAGCGCCGGACGTTTCGCACCGGCAAACACCACTTCGGTCGAACGTTCTTCACGGATGGGCATCAGATCGCTGCGCAGCCACGCCTGAACTTCACGGGCCTTGGCGCGGTTTTCCGGATCGAGCGGATAAATCGCTGGAAACGTCGGCGCGGGAAACAGTTCATCGACATATTCGTCAATCGCGGAAGATTCGGATAACACAAAAGTGCCATTGGTGAGGGTCGGCACGCGGCGGGTGACGGAAATCGCCGAATACGTTTCCTTCAGGTTCTCCGCTTCGGCCAGATCGACGGTTTCCAGTTCGAACGGAATGCCTTTTTCGGTCATCGCGACAAAGGCTGACATCACGTAAGGACTGAAATAATTGGCATCGGAATATAAAATCAGCGAAGGCTGGCTCATGACGAACTCCTGAAGAAATAAAGCAAAAGGATAAAAAACATAGCGCAGAAAAGGGGATGTGTCGTCAGAAAAAGCCTTCTCCCCGGCGGGAGAAGGCTGTGTAAATCACTATTTCAACCGGAACACCTGCACAATGTCGTTGAGGCGGCGTGCCTGATCTTCCAGCGACGCGGAGGCGGCAGAGGCCTGCTGCACCAGCGCGGAGTTTTGCTGGGTGACACCGTCCATCTCATGGACCGCCTGCGTGACCTGGCTGATACCACGTGACTGCTCGTCGGACGCCGAAACGATTTCACTCATGATGTCGCGCACGTCGGTGATCGCTTTCATGATCTCTTTCATCGTCTCACCGGCATTTTTCACCAGTCCGACACCGTGATCGACGCGCGAGGTCGATTCCGCAATCAGGGCGGAAATCTCTTTTACCGCGTCGGCGCTGCGCTGCGCCAGGCTTCGTACTTCCGAAGCGACTACCGCAAATCCGCGCCCCTGCTCGCCCGCACGGGCAGCTTCCACCGCCGCGTTCAGCGCCAGAATATTGGTCTGAAACGCGATGCCATTGATGACTGACGTGATATCAGAAATTCGGCGCGAACTGTCATCAATCTCGCCCATAATGCCGACAACGTCGGACATAATGCTGTTCCCTTTTCCGGCAATCGTGGTGGCATTTTCGGTCAGTTCGGTAGCAATGTGCGCGTTGTCCGCGTTTTGTTTAACCGTCGCGGTCAGCTGTTCCATGCTGGCGGCAGTTTCTTCCAGCGCGGCGGCCTGCTGCTCGGTTCGCGAAGCCAGGTCGATATTCCCCGCTGCAATCTGCGACGCACCGCTGCCGACGGCGTGGCTGGTGGAAATAATGTCAGTCACCACGTGCCGCAGCTGCGCCTGCATAGTTTGCAGCGCGAAGAAGATGCTGGTGCGGTCATTTTTCTGCGTCACGATGGGATGCGTTAAATCGCCGTCGGCCACCGTCAGCGCGATTTTCGCGGCGTCTGCCGGTTCACCGCCGACCGGGCGCAGCACTTTGCGGGTGAAAATAATGCTCAGTACGGCGAAAACCACCACGATGCTCAACACCATCAGGACCAGCGCGGAATAGAGCTGCCGCGTGCTCTCTTTCATCACCGCGTTGACCGGCGCCACAATACCCAGCATCCACGGCGTGCCGGTATTGCCAATCTGAATCGGCACAAATTCGGCGAAGGCTTTTTCGCCCAGTATGGGATCCTGCTGCTCACTACTAAAAAATGTGCCGATCTGAATGCTTTTCAGCAACGGCGCATCGTTCTCCAGCTTTTGCGTCACCTGATCTTTTTTCGGTGAAGAGATGTAATTACCGGACTGTGAAAACAGCATCGCATAACCGGTGCCCTGATACGGCTTAATGCCGTTGACCATGCTCTGCAAGGTTTGCAGCGAGAAATCCGCCGTGACCGATCCGAGGAATTTACCCTCGACGATGATCGGCACCGCAATCGACGTCAGCAGCGTATTGACGCCGTTGTACGGATAGCTGTAAGGCTCGAGGATCACTTCCTTTTTCAGCTTACGCGGCAACAGGTAATAATCGCCGCTGCCCGGCGTTTCGTAATCAGTCAGATTGTGCAGCACGATGTTTCCGCTGGTGTCACGGTCAACGTAGCGGACATAGCGGCCGTCCGGATCCTGCCCCGGCTGCGCGGCTAACTCGTCATCTTTGCCATCGAATGCATCCGGCTCCCACGCCAGTGACATCGAAAGAAAATCCGGGTGATTTTTGAGGGCGTTTTGCAACAACGTATCGGCCAGTTTGCGGTCGGCATGTCCGGCTTCGCGCAGGCTCAGCATGCTCTGCCCCAGATCGCGGGCGGCATAGAGTGCAGTATCGAGTTTTTGACGGGCAAGATAGCCGTCTGTGTTAGCAGTCTGCTGGAGATAACGGCGGGCGATTTCACGCTGCTGATTGGCGGACTGCCAGCTCAGCAAACCGACCGTAATGATGTAACCCAGACTGATCGTCAGCAGCCCGACAATCAGCATCAGCGTGCGGGTGCGCATCGCCTTCTTTTGCTGTGTTTTGTGTTTCTTTGGCGCAGCCGTGGCCGCAGGTGAGAACGCCTGAATCTGACTCATAAAACTCCCCGGAACAGTCAACGTGCTGTGAAAAACTCACTGTAGAAAATGGGTTATCTGTCCCTGATACAGGTCCTCTGTGGATGAGCAGGAATTCCGTTGTCGTCTGAATTATCGGCAATGACTGGAGATGCTTTAGCCAAAACGGTAAAAATCCACCCCGAAAAGATAAACGTTCGCATCCTGCCCACGTCTCCCTATACTGCTGTTATGTCGGCTGATTCAGACCTGTTCAGGAAACTCCTATGAAGTCATGGCTTTTACCTCTGTTGCTGCTTGTGCCGCTGTGCTCGCAGGCGGCATCAACGCCGAAAGAAATCAAAACCCGCTTTAGCCAGTTTAAGGTGGGCGACAAGACCATTTGCCTTGATGACGTTGTCTACGCCAACAACAATAAAATGAAGGTGATCGAGAACGGCTTTGTGGTATCAAAACGCAAAAATGTGCTGATTTACCAAAGTAATACGCTTTTTTTGCTGGGCAATGAGATCACGGTAAACATCAAAGCGATCATTGAAAGCCGCATTGGCAAAACATCATTCAGTAATCAGTTTAAGCAGGCGATGATTCAGGTCGAAGGGCTCGATGATCCGGCTCGCGCCGATGAGAAAGCTAAAATCATTCAGTCTTTCCAGGAAGTGGTGGCGGATAAAGACAATCAGACGCCTTACAGCTCGGTGGCGCTGACCGACAACGGCTATATCATCACGCAGGCAGAAAGCCATTCGACCACCATCAGCGAATGCTATGTGACACCGTATAAAAAACCTTCAAAGGAGTGATATTTGTGACCGTTTTATCCCCAATGCGCGAGACCTATTTTCCGCAATTTTTAGAGCAACTCGCCGCAGATTACGCCAGCGAAAATGTCCGTTCGGGCCGCTGGCCGCAGGAAAATGCGCTGACGCGTTCGCAAAGCGAGCTAATGAGATTGCTGCCACAAGGCACCGCGACGCCGGACAATTATTTGTTTGAAATTAAAACCGATCCTGACGGGCAGACAGCCGGTTATATCTGGTTTGCCGTCAGCGAACGTCAGGGCGAGCGCAGCGCTTTTATCTATGAAGTTTCCGTATTTAGCGAATTTCGCCGTCAGGGCCATGCCCGTGCCGCGTTTTTACAGCTGGAAGGGAAAGTGCGCGAGCTGGGTTTGAAATCCATCGGGCTGAATGTGTTTTATCACAACAGCGCTGCCCAGGCGTTGTATACCAGCCTGGGCTATGCACCCACCAATCTGACAATGGTGAAAACGTTAAAAACGAGTTAACCGCACCGTTTAACGGATATATTTCATAAAGTTGGTCGGCTGCCCTACCCGGTCATACAATTTGCGTGCGGTGTGATTGGTGGTTTGCGTCATCCAGTAAACGTTGGCTTTGTCGTTCTCGTCAGCGTAAGCGTACACCGCTTCAATCAGCTTCTGTCCGATCCCCAGCTTGCGTGCGCTGTCATCGACGTATAAATCCTGCAAATACACGACCTGTTGCAGGTGCCAGCCGTGATCGTGATTCAGACAGTTCACCAGCCCGACCAGTTTCCCCTGATACTCCGCCACAAAGCCAAACATGCCCGCGTACTCCGGGTCCGAGAGACGCCGGAACGTGAAATCAAACTGCGAAGGATCGAGCTTCGACAGATAAAAATCGAGATAACCCCGCCACAGCGTTTCCCAGCCTTCACGGTCAGCGGGTGTTAACGGGCGGATAACAATGTGATCAGATTGGCTCATGGGCTTTCTCTCTGTTAAATATAAGTAATCTCCATCCAGTTTATTGCAACTGCCGTTCTTTTCGCCAGAAGGATTTTTCAGCCATGTCGTCACGTTTTAACGTCAGAGATCTCACGTTTTCGGCGGTGATCGCCGGATTTGTCGCCGTCTTAGTCGGATATACCAGCTCGGCGGCGATTATCTTTCAGGCGGCAGAAGCGGCAGGTGCCACTGCGGGACAGATTGGCGGCTGGCTGAGTATGCTCGGCCTCGGCATGGGCGTGACCAGCATAGGATTGTCGCTGTATTACCGCACGCCGGTGGTCACCGCCTGGTCAACACCCGGCGCGGCGCTGCTGGTGACCAGCCTGCCCGGCACCTCGATCAACGAAGCGATTGGCGTCTTCGTGTTTGCCACCGGGCTGATTCTGCTGTGTGGTGTCACCGGATTATTCGCCAGACTGATGCATTACATTCCGCAGGCGCTCTCAGCCGCGATGCTCGGCGGAATTCTGCTGCGGTTCGGGCTGAACGCCTTCACGTCACTGCAAAGCAATTTCGCGCTGGCGGGAACGATGTGTCTGGTTTATCTGCTGGCGAAACGCGCTATGCCCCGTTACGCCGTGGTGCTCGCGCTGGCCGCAGGGCTTATCGTGGCCGGATTACAGGGCGATATCGCGCTGCACGGCCAGACGCTGACCTTTGCCACGCCGGAATTCGTGATGCCGCATTTCACGCTTTCCTCAATTGTCGGTATCGGCATTCCTTTCTTCGTCGTCACAATGGCGTCGCAAAACGCACCCGGCATCGCCACGCTGAAAGCGCACGGTTACAACCTGCCGGTTTCGCCATTAATTACATGGACCGCACTGACTGCGCTGATTCTTGCACCGTTCGGCGGTTTTACCGTCTGTATCGCCGCCATTACCGCCGCGATTTGTATGGGCGAGGATATTCATCCCGATCCGAAAAAGCGTTATATGGCCGCCGTTGCGGCAGGCGTGTTTTATCTGATTGCCGGTGTGTTTGGCGGATCGATTGGCATGATCTTTACCGCGCTACCTGAGGCGCTAATCCACACCATCGCCGGTCTGGCGCTGCTCGGTACGATTGCCGGAAGTCTGTATCGCGCACTGGAAAACGAACAGCAGCGCGACGCGGCTATCATTACGTTTCTGATCACCGCCTCCGGCGTCACACTGCTGGGTGTCGGATCGGCATTCTGGGGGCTGGCCGGCGGTGTGATCACCCATCTGATCCTGAGTATTCCGGCGCGAAAAAGATGAGTCCGTTCAAGTTATGGGTAACAGGTTTTCGTAACACGGCGCAAAGTGATGGCGATCACATTTTTCACCGTCCAAACGCTCTTTACTGGGGATAATCAGGCAACACACGCCCCCTTTAAAGAGCGAGAAATCCATGACTATTGCCACGCAATCCTGCGTCGTGACCGGGAAAAAAGACGTTTCGGTGATCGACCAGACCATCGATTACACAGGCCAGGGCACTTTGGTGAAAATTACCCGCGGCGGCATCTGCGGCTCCGATCTGCATTACTACGAACATGGTGCGGTCGGTGATTTCAAAGTGCGCGAAGCCATGGTGCTCGGCCATGAAGTGGTCGGTGTGGTGGAGAAATCTGACAACCCGCGTTTACAGCCCGGTCAGAAAGTGGCGCTCAACCCAAGCAAGCCGTGCAAAACCTGCAAATACTGCCTGTCCGGCGACGAAAACCAATGCACGACGATGAAATTTTTCGGCAGCGCGATGTATTTCCCGCACATCAACGGCGCCTTCACGCAGTACAAAATCGTCGACAGCGAGCAGTGCATTCCTTACGACAATCAGGTCAGTGACCGGCTGATGGTATTCGCCGAACCGCTGGCCGTTGCTATTCACGCCGTGAATCAGGCCGGCGATATAAGGGGTAAAACGGTGTTTGTGTCCGGTGTCGGGCCGATTGGCTGCCTCATCGTGCTGGCGGCAAAAGCCAAAGGCGCGGCACAGATCGTGGTCACCGACCCGAGCGAACGTTGCCGCACGCTGGCACTGGCCGTCGGTGCGGGCAAAGCGCTGGATGCCGCACAGGGCGATTTCTCCGCGTATCAGGCAGACAAAGGCTTTTTCGATGTGTCCTTCGATGCTTCCGGCCACCCTTCTTCTATCCGCCGCTGTCTGGAAGTCACCCGCGCGCGCGGTACGCTGGTGCAGGTCGGGATGGGGCCGGTGGTCAATGAATTCCCGCTGATGATGCTGATTGCCAGGGAAATTAACTGGGTCGGCAGCTTCCGCTTCACCGAAGAATTCAATACGGCGGTGGAATGGCTGGCGAATAAAACGGTCGACCCGATGCCGTTGCTTTCCGCCGAATTCCCACAGGGCGATCTGCTTGAGGCCATGGAATTCGCACTGGATAAATCCAAAGCCTCAAAAGTTCAGCTGGTTTTCTAACCTGCAATTTTGCGGTCTGCCACTCAACTCACAATATCAAAACATCGTTTCATTTTATTATCTCCTTTGATTTTATCATTCAGAGGAGATTGATTATGGCGAAGGAAACCCCGAAAAAGCAGGTCGCCCTGCTGCTGGCAGACGGATTTGAAGAAGGCGAAGCGGTGATTGTGCTCGATATTCTTGAGCGACTGGAGATTCAGGTCACCACGCTGGCGTGTCAGAAAAGTCAGATGCTCCGCAGTTATCACGGCATTCAGATGCAGGCTAATGCGTTGCTGAGCGCGCAGGGCGATCGCGTGTTTGACGCGGTGGTGATGCCCGGCGGTCCCGAAGGTTCCGTGGCGCTGGCGGCCAGCAGAGAGGTGGTCGAATTTGTCCGTCGCCACGACGAGGCCGGTAAACTGATTTGTCCGCTATGTTCCGCCGCTGCGCGTGTGCTCGGCGGCAACGGGCTGCTGAAAGGGCGTCGCTACGTCTGTTCCGGCGATTTATACAAAGACGTCAAAGACGGCGTTTATGTGAATCAGTCCTTCGTCGAAGACGGCAATCTGCTGAGCGGAAAGGGATTAGGGCTGGCATTCGATTTTGCTTTCCAGCTGGCGTACCGCCTGACCGGCAATGCCGAAGCCACCGATTTTCAGGCCGACCACATCGATTATCACCACTGGCGCGCTAACCAAAAAATCTGATCGCTTTCAGCGGACGGCGCAGGTCGTCCGCTGCGGTCAGCATCATGTCCGTTTTTGGCATTCTCCCGCCTCTTTTTCAGGCGCACACTGGTTTCACACTCACCAGATGGAGTCCGGAAATGACAAAAAGCGCCCTGTTAAATATCGACGTTCAACGCTCGTTTGAGCACAAAGATTTCTGGCAACAGAATGACTTACCCGCTTTCAGTGAGGCGCTAACCCGCCTGATTGACGGTTGCCAGACGCGCAATGTGCCGGTCGTGGATGTGTTCCACGTTAACGCGGAAGGCGTGTTCTCACTGGCGTCCGGGCTGGTCACACCGATGACATTCCTCAGCCATACGCCGCAAAAAACTGTTCACAAAAACGTGCATAACGCGTTGCTGGAGTCCGGGCTGGACGCATGGCTGCGCGAAGAAGGCATCACACATCTGATCATCGCCGGGATGCGCACTGAACAGTGCTGCGAGACCACGACCCGCGTGGCATCGGACATTGGCTACAATGTGACGTTCGTGACCGAAGCGACGATGACGTTTCCGATGACGCACGCCAGCGGCGAAGTGTTCTCCACCGATTCCATCAAACGTCATACCGAGCTGGTGCTCGCCGATCGCTTCGCCACTATCACCGACGTGGACGGCGCACTGGCGGAACTCGACCGGGCTGTGTGAAGATACGTTTTTGTGCGAACGGGTAAATGAAACGATATGCAGCGAAATGTCTACTTTGTGACGCTACCGGGTGTGATGTCGTTAGATCTGACCGGTCCGGCGGAAGCGCTGCGGCTGGCCGGGCAATTTCAGTTGCATTACATCGGCCCGCAGCCGGAAGTGTTGATGTCCACCGGGCTGACGGTGTCCCATTTGCAGCCGCTACCAGAAAGTCTGCCGCAAGGCAGTATTTTGATCATGCCGGGCGTGACCGAATCGGTGGAAAATTTTTCCTCACCGGTCGCGCAGACTGCCTGTGACTGGATGCGTCAGCAAAAAAATGCCATCGAAAAAGGCCACGTCACGCTGGTGTGCATTTGTTCTGGCAGCCTGCTGGCCGGGAAAGCCGGGCTGCTGGACGGTTATCAGTGTACGACGCATCACGACGTGATCGACCGTTTACGCCAGCAGGTACCCGCCGCGCAGGTGAAAGATAACCGGATATTTGTTGAAGACCGCTTCGTGCTGACCAGTGCAGGCATCAGCGCCGGTATTGATCTGGCGTTGCATCTCATCGCCACTCATTTAGGGCCACAGGCCGCACTGGATGTCGCCCGCGAAATGGTGGTCTATTTCCGCAGAGGCGGTGATGATCCGCAACTCTCTCCGTGGCTGCGTCACCGCAATCATCTGCACCCCGCCGTCCACCGCGCACAAAATCTGATGGCCGCTGAGCCGGAATCCCCGTGGCAGGTGGAAGATGTTGCCGCCAAAGCCCACATCAGCAGCCGCCACCTGACGCGCCTGTTCCGTCAGCATCTGGGTATCAGCGTGCGCGATTACCACGAGCAGCTGCGTATCGCCATCGCGCAACAGCGCATTCAGCAAGGCGCAGGTATTGAAAAAGCGGCGCTGGCTGCCGGATTCTCATCGGGCAGACAATTCAGACGGGCGCAGGAACGGTGGGAGTAATCCCCTTCAGCTAACCCATTTTCGCCGGTCCACTTTCCCCAACAGCATCGCCAATCCTAAACCGCCCCCCAGACCGCAGATAAACAGGAAGGCGACGTTCAGCAGTGGAAATTGCGGGAAATCGAGGTGGCGGCTACGCAGGGCAATGATGATCAGCGCGTGAAATCCGTAGACCGCCAGAGAATGGCGAGAGATCAGACCAAATCCCGGCAGAATGTGGCCAGATAGTGCATTTTTAAACGTCACGAACAACGCCATCGCCGAGATAAAGACCAGTGGCCCGCTGTAGACGTAAAAGGTATCTGCAAAATTCTGATTGATCTGCATTTGCCGGTAAGTCCCTGCGGCAATCGTCAGTGTACTGAGAACGAAGATGGCGGCGGCCGTCAGCGTAATGCCACGTTTTCGGGTATCGAGTTGGCTGATGGCACGCCCCATCAGGGCGTACAGGACGTAATAAAACGTATCGCCACCGATGTAAAGATCCAGGGGTAAAAGGTGGATTTTCTGCCAGGTCAGCGCCGGCAGCTGCGGGTTTGCCAGCACACCGAGCAGGATCCCGGCAATCAGCAGATATTTCCCGGAGACCGCTTTGACGTGAATCAGCGGCGAAAACAGGTAAATTACGATGATGGCGTAGAAAAACCAAAGGTGATAAAACACCGGTTTTTCCACGATCAGCCTCAGAGACGGCCAAAAACCGATTTTTGTCATGGTGAGGATGTAGAGCAGCGAAACGGCGCTGTAGAACAACAGGCAAAACGTGACGCGAAAGAAATGGCGTTTTTGCGCACTTTTTTCACCAAAGAACAGCGCGCCGGAAATCATGAAGAACAGCGGTACACAGACCCGCGACGCCGAATTGAGCAGGTTTGCCACCATCCACTCCGCCGTATGTACCGCCGCGAAACTGACCACCAGCGAGGTGCTGGCATGGACCATCACTACCATCATGCAGGCGAGCGCGCGCAGATTATCTATCCAGCTTATTTTTTCGCTCATGACCCGCAAATTCCTTCCCGTTGATGTGCTGTTTGCAGCCTATCCAGCTTTCAGACGGCTAACAAGGCAAAAGTGCCATTCTCAGATTGTGCTGAACGTGGATCCGAGGATTGCACCGCGCTCAAAAAATGGGCAAAATAGCCGCCATTACTGCCTCGCTTGCGAAACCCGCCCGGACAGTCTCTACTATTTCGCTAATTTTCAAACGATTAGCCTCAGTTTGTGAAATAACAAAAATGCATAATTCTCCAAATACTGCGTCCCTTCTGGGGCGACAGGCGCTTCTGTTCCCTCTGTGTCTGGTGCTTTTCGAGTTCGCGACCTATATCGGTAACGATATGATCCAACCCGGCATGCTGGCCGTCGTGGCCAATTTCAACGCCGGTGAAGAGTGGGTGCCTACCTCGATGACCGCGTATCTTGCCGGCGGAATGTTCCTGCAATGGCTGCTCGGGCCACTGTCTGACCGCCGCGGACGTCGTCCGGTCATGCTCAGCGGCGTCATCTTTTTTATCATCACCTGTCTGGCGATTCTGTTCGTACAGAACATTGAACAATTTATGGTGATGCGTTTTCTGCAAGGCATCAGCCTGTGCTTTATCGGCGCGGTGGGTTATGCCGCGATACAGGAATCCTTCGAGGAATCGGTGTGCATTAAAATCACCGCAATGATGGCGAACGTGGCGTTGATAGCCCCGCTGCTCGGCCCGCTGGCCGGTGCTGCGCTGATCCACGTTGCGCCGTGGCAGCTGATGTTCGTGATTTTCGCCGGGCTCGCCGCCATTGCGCTGTGGGGGCTGTGGAAATCGATGCCAGAAACCGCGTCACGGCTGGGTGAACCTTTCTCCATGCCAAGCCTGCTGCGTGATTACAAACATGTGCTGAAGAACCGTCAGTTCGTGTGCGGCGCGCTGGCGATTGGTTTTGCCAGCCTGCCGCTGCTGACGTGGATCGCGCAGTCGCCGGTCATTTTAATCAGCGGCGAAGGGCTTTCGACCTACGATTACGGCATGTTGCAGGTGCCGATTTTCGGTGCGTTGATCGTCGGTAACGTCACGCTGGCGCGTCTGACCGGTAAACGCACGGTGGAATATCTGATTAAACTGGGCGCAGGCCCGATGGTGGTTGGCCTGCTGATCGCGGCGGCGGCAACAATGGTGTCCTCCCACGCCTATCTGTGGATGACCGCCGGTCTGAGCCTGTACGCCTTCGGGATAGGCGTGGCGAACGCCGGTTTATACCGTCTGACCCTGTTCTCCAGCGACATGAGCAAAGGCACGGTTTCTGCGGCGATGGGTGTCATCAGCATGATGATTTTCACGCTGGGTATTGAGCTGGCCAAAGTGGCTTACGTTGAAGGCGGTGCGGGGATGTTCAATATGTTCAACCTGTTAAGCGGCCTTTCGTGGCTGGCGCTGGTGGTGTTTTTCCTGCGCAGCCGTCAGGTGGTGATGTCGCCGAATGGCGTGATCTGATACTGAAAACGCCAACAACGCCGATGCCGGGGCGTTATTGGCGCAGGGAGTTTGGACACGGACTGCACGGAAGAACCGGGCTGTACACAGAACACGTGAGGATTCTATGTACAGCCCGGATTCAACATACCAGGCAAAATAGCCCGTTAAAGCATCAGAACAGCCCCATCGGTTTGCTTGAATACGAAACGAGTAAACATTTCGTTTGCTGGTAGTGATCCAACATCATTTTGTGGGTTTCACGACCAAGACCAGACTGTTTGTAGCCACCGAAGGCAGCGTGCGCCGGATAGGCGTGGTAGCAGTTGGTCCAGACGCGTCCCGCCTGAATGTTGCGCCCCATGTGATACGCCACGTTGCCGTCGCGGCTCCACACGCCTGCGCCCAGCCCGTAAGCAGTATCGTTGGCAATTTGCAGCGCTTCATCCATATCTTTAAATGTCGTCACTGCCAGCACCGGCCCGAAGATTTCTTCCTGGAAGACGCGCATGTTGTTTTTACCCAGCAGGATGGTCGGTTGCAGGTAATAACCTTCGTTAAGCGATCCTTCCAGTTTTTTCTTCGCGCCGCCGGTCAGCACTTCCGCGCCCTCTTTTTTACCGATTTCGATGTAATCCAGAATGGTTTTCATCTGTCCGGCAGAGACCTGCGCGCCCATCTGCGTTTCCATATCCAGCGGATTACCGGTTTTAATGGCTTCGACGCGTTTTATCGCTCGCTCCATAAAGCGTTCGTAAATGGATTCCTGCACCAGCGCGCGGCTCGGACAGGTACAGACTTCACCCTGATTAAAGGCGAACAGCGCGAAGCCTTCCAGCGCTTTATCGAAGAATTCGTCTTCTTTATCCATCACGTCAGCGAAGAAAATGTTTGGCGATTTGCCGCCAAGTTCCAGCGTGGCCGGGATCAGATTCTGCGCGGCGTAACCGGCAATTTGCTGGCCGACTTCGGTCGAGCCGGTGAACGCGACTTTGGCAATGCGTTTGGAGGTCGCCAGATATTCGCCGATTTCACCGCCCGCGCCGTTGACCACGTTGATGACGCCCGGCGGCAAGATATCCTGAACCAGCTCCATCAGCAGCAATACGGAAAGCGGCGTCAGTTTGGCCGGTTTGAGCACGATGCAGTTACCGGCAGCCAGCGCCGGTGCCATTTTCCAGCATGCCATCAGCAGCGGGAAGTTCCACGGGATGATCTGCGCCACGACGCCCAATGGTTCATGGAAATGATAGGCGACCGTTTCGCTGTCTATTTCGCTGATCCCCCCTTCCTGTGCGCGGATGCAGGACGCGAAATAGCGGAAATGGTCGATGGCCAGCGGAACGTCCGCACCGCTGGTTTCGCGGATGGGTTTTCCGTTATCCCAGGTTTCGGCGTTGGCCAGCAGTTCGATGTTTTGTTCCATGCGATCGGCGACTTTAAGCAGTAAGTTCGCCCGCTGCTGCACCGGCATTTTGCCCCATTCCCCTTTGGCTTTATGCGCGGCATCCAGCGCCAGCTCGATATCGTCGGTGCTGGAACTCGCCACTTTGCACAACACTTCGCCGGTCACCGGCGTCAGGTTGTCGTAATATTCGTTTTTCACCGGCGCTACCCATTCCCCGCCGATGAAGTTTTCGTATTGTTTTTTGAGTTTGAGAGGGAAACCGTATTCTTCCGGTTTGACGGCATGAGGATTTTTATCATAAGCCATGATGGGACTCCTTTATGCAGCAGGTTTTTAGCAATGCGCTGCATAAAGCGTAGGCCGTAGACGCTTATCCGGTGGGATGTAAAGAGAACTCTTCGAGCGGCCTCACACCTTTTTCACTGCAAAGCTGGCGTTACCGCCTGCGGGCGGTGTGGTGCGCGCAAAACTCTCGCGCTGGAACAGGCGTTCGACCAGTTTAATCAGCTCCGGTCGCTCGACACACCAGCCTGGCGCGATACGGCGAAAGTTGATGTAACCCAGCGAGCAGGCGACGGCGATATCGGCCACGTTGAGGCTTTCAGAATTGAGTAACGTACGTTTCCCGGCGAGTTTTTCCAGCGCGTCCAGCCCGCGCAGCAGCTTTTCCCGCTGGCGCAAAACCCAGGCTTCGTTACGTTTATCCGGATCGCGTCGGCCTTCCAGCACCAGCGCTACGGCTGCGTCAGTGACGCCATCGGCCAGCGCTTCGATTTGCTTTACCCGCAGGGCTTCCAGCGGCTGCCACGGCAACAACGTCGGGGCGACGTTCATCAGCTCGATGAATTGAACAATGATAGGGGAATCGTAAAACACTTCGCCGTCGTCGGTGACCAGCGCGGGGACTTTGCCGAGCGGATTGAACTGGGTGATTTTGCAGCCCGGCTCGTGTGGTACGTCATTGATAAAATCGAACGGGATGCCCTTTTCCAGCAACATCACGGAAATTTTTCGCACATACGGGCTGGTATAGCTGCCGATCAACTTCATCAAACCCTCCACGTTTCACCGGAATCTCTATTAAACCTAGCAGCCGCACGCCTTTCTTTCCATCATGCGGCGGCCGCCAGATTCAGAGATTACTGCGCGGGAAACAGAAACGGATTGATGCCGCTGCCGGTGAACCCTTTTTCTTCCATACGATCATCGAGTAACAGCGTGGCGAGATCGTCCGCGACCGCCTCGGCCTGCGGATCTTTTTCCTGATAGATAACTTTCAGATAAGCGCCGCAGTCGTCACAGGCTTCGGCTTTCACCGCTGCCTGCTGGTCATCCACCGTTCCGTCCGTCACCGACCAATAGTGCAGATTTCCCATTTCGTCGCAGTTGGTGCATTTGGCGCGCACGACGTGCCATTCACTTTCGCACAGATTGCAGTGCAGATAGCGCAGGCCGCTGAGGGTGCCCATCGCTATCATCCCGGACACCGGCACGCTGCCGCAGACCGGACAGAACTGACGGTTTTCGCCGTAATCTGCGCGCCCTGCGCCACGCAGTTGCGTCGCCATTTGCGCCCAGTACAGCGACAGCGCGGCCCAGATAAACGGCGCCTGATCGGCAGGAACCTGTTTGAAATCCTGATTCAGCAGGTGCGTGGCCATCATTTCGCGTTGCAGGCCGGGCGCATGTTCGAGGCGTTCAAGCACGGCGTGTACCGGGCCGGAGGACTGTGGCTTGAGTACCGCGATCAGCGCGTCCAGCAACCGGAGCCAGTGCGGCGTACGGGGAAACAAACGGCAATCGAGCGGCGGTTTTCCAGCGGCTTTTTGCAATTCGTCGCTGAGATCGATATTGAGTGGAAACTCCGCCAGCACGCGTTGCTGCGCTTCGCATAACGACGCCGCAAAATTCAGATATCCATCCAGCGGGCTGTCTTCTGCCAGTTTGCGCAGGCGATCGGCGCGGCGCTGATACAGTGTTTTGAGGTTGGCGAACAGCACCGGCGGGATGTTCCCCGCCGTTTTTTTGCCGTCAGCCAGTTCGTCCTGAGGGACAATCTGGATGCTCATCCGGCTTTCCTCTCGTCTTCGTCTTTTTGCTTCTGTTTCGCCAGTTCTTCGCGATACCAGCGTGGATGGTGGTACTTCGCCCAGGACGCCGGCACTTTACCGCCGGTCATCGCATCGATAGAACCTTTCGCCCAGGTCGCGGCGTACACGTGCATGATGATGACCAGAATCAGCCCGATACCGGCCAGCGAGTGCACCAGCAGGGCGAGACGGATCAACGGGATAGGGAAGAAATCGGCAAACCATGGCCGCCAGATAATGACGCCGCTGGCCATCAGCAGAACCAGGCAACTGATCGCTGCCCAGAACACACATTTCTGGCCAAAGTTGTAGCGGCCAGTGTCGCCGACTTCATGGTTGGTCAGCACTTTGTCGATATTTTTCGCCCAGACCAGATCGTCTTTTTCCGGCAGGTTGTGCTTCCAGTAGCGAAAGAACATCCCGAGGAACGAAACGAACATCACCACGCCGAAGAACGGATGGAGAATGCGCGCCAGCTGCGGCGTGCCGTAAATGTTCATCAGCCAGTTAAACGACGGAAAAAAGAACCCCAGACCGCTGAGCGCCAGGGATACAAAACAGAAAGCCACGATCCAGTGATTGAGGCGTTCCATCAGGCTGTAGCGTTGGATCATTTTCTCTTTTTTCATGGTTTCTTCTCCTCGTCATCGTGCTCTTCTTCCTCTTTCACATAGTTCGGTCCTACGCCGAGGAAGTGGAAGGCGGCAGCCGCAAAGGTCACCGCAAATCCGACGGCTGCGAGAGGTTTCCAGACACCTTTCCATAATGTTACTGCCGCACTGATCGCCGGGTCTTTCGGCAGGCCGTGATACAGCTCCGGTTTATCGGCGTGATGCAGTACGTACATGACGTGCGTGCCACCGACGCCCGGCGGATCGTACAAGCCTGCGTGTTCAAAACCGCGCCCTTGCAACTCGCTGACGCGCTCTGCGGCGAGGAATTTCATCTCCTCTTTGGTGCCAAAATGAATCGCACCGGTCGGACAGGTTTTCACGCAGGCCGGTTCCTGACCTACGCTGACGCGGTCGACGCACAGCGTGCATTTGTAGGCACGGTTATCCTGTTTGTTGATACGCGGAACGTTGAACGGGCAACCGGCGATGCAGTAACCGCAGCCGATGCAGTGTTCAGACTGAAAATCGACGATGCCGTTAGCGTATTGCAGGATCGCGCCTTCCGCCGGGCAGGCTTTCAGACAGCCAGGATCGGCGCAGTGCATACAGCCGTCTTTGCGGATCAGCCACTCCAGCTTGCCGTTCTCCTCAACTTCAGAGAAACGCATCACGGTCCAGGATTTCGCAGTGAGATCCATCGGGTTGTCGTACACGCCGGTATTGATGCCGACCTCGTCGCGCAGGTCATTCCATTCGGAACAGGCGACCTGACAGCCTTTACAGCCGATGCAGGTGGTGACGTCGATAAGCTTCGCCACTTCCTGCTGATGATCGCGGGCACGCGGCGCTGGCGTGAACCCGTTAGTTGCGGACTTACGAAGTATGTCCTGAGATTGCATTGCCATAATTCGCCTCCGTTAGACCTTTTCCACGTTAACCAGGAACGCCTTAAATTCCGGCGTTTGCGAGTTAGCGTCACCGACCGACGGCGTCAGCGTATTGGCCAAATAGCCTTTGCGCGTTGCGCCTTCAAAGCCCCAGTGACAAGGAATGCCAATGGTTTCGACATGTTTTCCGTCGATGGTCAGCGGACGAATACGTTTGGTCACCACGGCTTTCGCCACGATGAAACCTCGCTTGGACGACACTTTCACGTCGTCACCCTGCGCGATACCTTTTGAAGCAGCCAGACCTTCGCCAATCTCAATAAACTGCTCAGGCTGCGCGATGGCGTTCAGCAGCGCGTGCTTGGTCCAGTGGCGGAACAATTCGGTGATCGAATACGTGGTGGCGACGTAAGGGAAATCTTTTGCCGTGCCCATATTCGGCACATCGCTGGCGAAAATACGCGCGACCGGGTTGGAGATAACATTCGGATGCAGCGGATTGGTGCCAATCGGCGATTCGATCGGTTCGTAATGCTCAGGGAACGGACCGTCGGCCATTTTGTCCGTAGAGAACAAGCGTCCGACGCCTTCCTGCTGCATGATGAACGGCCCGACACCGGTTCCCGGCGCAGCGTTGCTGTAATCCGGGACGTCAAAACCGGTCCACTTCGCGCCATCCCAGCGGATGATTTCGCGTTTGGGATCCCACGGCTGCCCCTGCGGGTCAACGGATGCGCGGTTATACAGAATGCGGCGGTTCAGCGGCCATGCCCACGCCCAGCCGGACGTACAGCCCAGACCGGAGGGATCGGCGTTATCGCGGCGTGCCATCTGATTACCGGCTTCGGTCCAGCTGCCGGCATAAATCCAGCAGAAACTGGCGGTGGTCCCGTCGTTTTTCAGATGGGCAAAGGTCGAGAGTTGCTGACCTTTTTTCGCCAGCAGATTGCCCTGATCGTCATGAATATCAGCCAGTGCTTTGCCGTTAGCTTCACGGGCAATTTCTTCCGGCAGCGGGTCTAGCGGATCCTGATAATCCCACGCCATATTCATCACCGGCAGCGGGTTCGCGCCGCCTTCTTTCTGATACAGCTCGCGCAGTTTCATGAACAGGCGGGCGATGATTTTGCCGTCATGCAGCGCCTCACCCGGCGGCTCAGAGGCCTGGAAGTGCCATTGCAGCCAGCGGCCTGAGTTCACAATCGAGCCGTTTTCTTCTGCAAAACAGGATGACGGCAGACGGAACACTTCGGTCTGAATATCGGCGGTGCTGACGTCGTTCATCGCGCCGTGGTTTTGCCAGAAGTTCGAGGACTCGGTCACCAGCGGGTCGATCACCACCATGTATTTCAGTTTTGAGAGCGCACGCGAGGATTTATTTTTGTCCGGGAACGCCGCCAGCGGGTTGAAGCCCTGCACGATATAACCGTTCAGTTTGCCTTGGGTCATCAGCTCGGCCTGTTGCAGCACGTCGTAGCTTTTATCCCATTTTGGCAGCCAGTCAAAGCCCCAGTCGTTCTGCGCCGTGGCGTTGTCGCCCCAGAAGCTTTTCATCATGCTGACGAAGAAATTCGGGGTGTTTTTCCAGAAGTTGACCTGATTTTCGACCAGCGGCCCCGGCGTGATTTGTTTCAGGTAATCCGTCAGGTTGGTCTGTTTTTCCGATGGCAGCGGCATATAGCCAGGCAGGTTCAGCGAGAGCAAACCGAGATCGGTATATCCCTGAATATTCGAGTGGCCACGCAGCGCATTGACGCCACCGCCCGGCATCCCGATATTGCCAAGCAGCAACTGGATCATCGCCGCACAGCGGATGATTTGCGCACCGCCGGTGTGGTGCGTCCAGCCCAGCGCATACAGGATGGTCGAGGTTTTATCGCGCGCACAGGTTTCCGCCAGGATCGAGCTTATCAGCAGAAAATCTTCTTTCGAGGTGCCGCACAGGCGCTCTACCAGCTCCGGCGTGTAACGGGAGACGTGCTCTTTCAGCAAATGCCAGACGCAGCGCGGATCCTGCAAGGTTTTGTCCTGCTTCGCGAAGCCGTTTTCATCCAGCTGATAGTGCCAGCTGTCTTTATTGTAAGCTTTCTTCCCGGCGTCAAAGCCGCTGAACAGCCCGTCGTTAAACGCATAATCTTCCCGCACCAGCAGGCTGGCATTGGTGTATTCCCTGACGTACTCGGTCTGGATTTTATTATGCGTAATCAGGTAGTTGATCATGCCGAGCAGGAAAGCGGTGTCAGAACCGGCGCGGATGGGCGCGTAAATATCGGCTACGGCGGCACTGCGGTTAAAGCGCGGATCGACGACGATGACTTTGGCGTTATTTTTCGTTTTGGCTTCAATCACCCATTTGAATCCGACCGGGTGCGCTTCAGCAGCATTTCCGCCCATGATCAAAATCACGTTGGCGTTTTTGATATCCACCCAGTTATTGGTCATCGCACCGCGACCAAAGCTTGGCGCTAAAGCGGCGACGGTCGGGCCGTGACACAGACGCGCCTGGCAGTCGATAGCAACCATCCCGAGTGCGCGGGTGAATTTCTGATCCAGCAGGCCGGTTTCGTTACTGGCCGCAGAAGAGCACAGCATCCCGGTGGTCAGCCAGCGATTGACCGTCACGTTGTTGTCGTTTTTCTCGACAAAGTTGGCGTCGCGGTCATCTTTCATCAGGCGGGCGATACGGGAAATCGCCTCGTCCCAGCTCATGCGCTGCCATTTATCAGAGCCCGGCGCGCGATATTCCGGGTATTTCAGACGCCCTTCGCTGTGAATGTAATCCAGCACGCCAGCGCCTTTCGGGCACAACGAGCCGCGACTGACCGGATGATCGGCGTCACCCTCGACGTGGAAAATGTTCTCAGTGACATTTTTTGCGCCGTCGCCCTGGCTGTAAATCAGCATTCCGCAACCGACCGAACAATAGGTGCAGTTATTACGGGTTTCGCGCGAACGCAGCAGTTTGTACTGACGCGTTTCGGCCAGCGCCAGTGTCGGGGTAAACCCTAATAAAGCCGCTGTGGTGCCGGCCATACCGCCTGCACATATTTTGAATAATTGTCTTCTGCTGACTTGCATGAAAGACTCCTTCCCATCATTTGTTAACACATTGCTTTTAAATTGCCGCTTTCCGTTGCAGAGGCAGAAGCGGTAAAATTAAGACCTAAAGTCCTGACAGTTTGTACGGCTTATGTAGCCGGAATGTTTATAAGGTTATTGCCAATGGATGTCCATCAAGTAAACGAACTGGGCAAAAAAGATGATAAAAAAGTGACTCAGATCATCGGAGCGCGCCAAAAACCGGTGATGCAGCGCACACATCTTGGTGAGCCTGAAGACGACTGGATTGCTGAAGAAGTGCCCGTTGCGCTGGTCTATAACGGGATTTCGCACGTGGTGATGATGGCCTCGCCGAAAGATCTGGAAGCCTTCGCGCTGGGCTTTTCGCTGTCAGAAGGGATTATCGAATCCATCAGTGATATTCAGGGAATGGACGTGACGCCCAACTGTAACGGTATCGAAGTGAATATTGAGCTTTCGAGCCGCCGCTTCGCCGGGCTAAAAGAGCGTCGCCGCGCGATGGCCGGACGCACCGGTTGCGGGGTCTGCGGCATCGAGCAGCTCGGTGACCTCTTCCGCCCGCTCGCCCCACTGACGTTCACCCAGACGTTCGATCTGCGGCATCTGGACACCGCGTTGAATCAGCTGAAATCCGTACAAACCATCGGACAACTGACCGGCTGCACCCACGCCGCAGCGTGGATCTCCCTGGAAGGGGAATTACTCGGCGGCTGTGAAGACGTCGGACGCCACGTCGCACTCGATAAAATGCTGGGAAATCGCGCCCGCCAGCCCGGCTGGAATTCCGGCGCCGCGCTGGTCTCCAGCCGCGCAAGTTATGAGATGGTGCAGAAAGCCGCGATGTGCGGCATCGAGATCCTGTTCGCCGTTTCTGCAGCCACGACGCTCGCCGTCGACGTCGCCGAAAAGTGCAACCTGACGCTGGTCGGTTTCAGTAAACCCGGCCGCGCCACGGTGTATACGCATCCGCAGCGGCTGAGGTAAACTCAGAACAGAATTTGAACAGTTTTCTCTGAAAATAATTATAAGGAAATCAAATGCGGCAGCCGTACCGTCTGGAAAGCATAACTCTCAAGGATGTGGGCGTATTCGAGAATACGCGCTTTGATTTCCCACCGATAAAAAGCGAGAAAGCCGACGCGGAAAAGGCGGAAATTCATATCTTCACCGGCCCGAACGGCTGCGGGAAAAGTACACTTCTGTATGCGCTGGCCGCGGTGTTTGATGAGCGGATGGATCATTTTCCGCAACTAAAAACTCGCTTTAAGAATAACCGTAGTTTTATGCGGTTTACTTTTCAAAATACAGAAGGCCGCTTTAATTCATTTGCAACTATGTCTCAATATGAAAAGAATCGGCCTGTTATGGCAAGTGCATCGGTGCCCGGCTCGCTTACTGACTATCAAAATAAAAATAAGTCTTATAGGTTTCGTGATTTTGATTTTGCTGCTTTTGCTTATTCTGGACAGTCTAATTCTTCTGAAACATTCGACGTCTCTGTTATTGAAGAAATCGCAGATTCTCCTTTCGATAAAGCCCTCTCTTTTAACTCGACGGTTCGCCCCAAAACGATTGCTCAGTGGATTGCCCTAAATCGCTCAAATGCGGCTTTAGCCCTGCAAGATGGCGCTCTTGAAGAAATCAAAAGATATGATCTTGCGCTTGAGCGTATATCTGCCTTTATCAAATCTGTCTGCGATCTGGATGTTTCATTCCGTTTAGAGCGCAATCCACGTTCGGTATCGCTGATCATTGATGGTGAAATTGTCCCCTTCAACGTTTTACCCGACGGCCTGAAATCCATTATTGGCTGGATATCTGATCTCGCGCTGCGTCTTGAAGCCATTCAGTGGAAAGAAAGCCGCGATATCTTCTCGCAACCGATCATCTTATTCCTCGATGAAGTCGATATTCATCTGCACCCTAAATGGCAGCGCCGCATTCTTCCGGCGATTCAAAAATTATTGCCCAATGCGCAGGTGTTTGTTTCCACGCATTCGCCGTTTGTTGTTGGCTCAGTCGAAGATGCCTGGGTTTACCGGTTGCCGGATCCACAGCGTCTGGTGTGTCGGGATCCGCATATTGCTGAGGTCATCGAGGCGACTGAATCAGCGGGCGGAAAGAGCTATCAGGTGATTCTGGAAGAAGTTTTCGAAGTGAAAGAACAGTTTGATATCGAAACTGAAAAACAGCTGGAACATTTTTATCAATTGCGGAATGCCTATCTAAAGGATCCTCAGGACATCCGCGCACTGAAAGTCTGTGCGGAAAAACTGAGTGAAATAAGTGAAGAAGTCGACGCCATCATTTTGATGGAAATGCGCCAAATTGCACGGCTGACCAAAGCAAAATAAGGATTTTTTGCATGTACACATTTATTAGGGATGCCTCCCCGGCATGTCTCGCTTTGCGCTGGGAAGAGTGGACAGATCGCTACTGCTCCGGTGACAAGGGTTTTAAGTGGTATTCACCCAAATGCTACGAAAACGTCCGTCAAAAATTATTCGAATCCAGCCTTCAGCATTGTGCATTCTGTGACGGACTAACGTGTGCTGAAAGCCGCCAGACTATCGAACACTTCAAACCAAAAGAACGCCACGCCTTTCCTGAACTGGCATTTCACTGGGCGAATCTTTATCCCTGCTGCGACCGCTGTCAGAGCCAGAAAGGCAGCCGGTACGATCCCGCACTGCTTAACCCTGACGATCTTGAATATCATTTTGATGATTATTTCGTGGCGAATTATCTGACGGGTGAAATAGAAGTTTCCCCACTCGCCAGTGCGGAAAACTGTCACAGAGCACATGTTACTCTTGAGTTGTACGGACTAAATCTGGGTATCAGAACCGCACGCCGTAAGCGTGAAGCGCAACTGTTCCAGCACAGAAATCCGGAAAGAGAACCCTTAGATGACTTCAGCTATCGCTATTTCCTCAAGAACTGTTGAGGTAAACCCTCTAAGCACCCCGTGCCTTTAGACAATTTCGGATTCGCTGCTGTTATCTGGTTCTAAGCCCCGTATAACAGGGGCTTACAAGTACCCGCACAAAGTGCGGAGCATAGATAATCATTTTCAATATCATTTAATTAACTATAATGATCCGACTGATTACGCGGTGCTCACAATGACGGTGCCGCCCTACACTATGGAGACGATGAACATGAGTTATTCACTGCCATCACTGCCTTACGCATACGACGCACTCGAACCGCATTTCGACAAAGAAACGATGGAAATCCATCACTCTAAACATCACCAGGCGTACGTGAACAACGCTAACGCTGCACTGGAAAGCCTGCCAGAACTGGCGAAACTTTCTGTTGAAGAGCTGATCGCTAACCTGGACAAAGTCCCTGCGGATAAGAAAGTCGCACTGCGTAACAACGCAGGTGGCCACGCTAACCACAGCCTGTTCTGGAAAGGCCTGAAAACCGGCACCACCTTACAGGGTGAACTGAAATCCGCTATCGAACGCGATTTCGGCAGCGTTGAGGCGTTCAAAGAAACTTTCGAAAAAGCAGCAACCACTCGTTTCGGCTCAGGCTGGGCGTGGCTGGTTCTGAAAGATGGCAAACTGGCTGTCGTTTCAACTGCTAACCAGGACAGCCCGCTGATGGGCGAAGCCGTTTCTGGCGCTTCCGGTTACCCGCTGTTGGGTCTGGATGTGTGGGAACACGCTTACTACCTGAAATATCAGAACAAACGCCCTGACTACATCAAAGCATTCTGGGATGTAGTGAACTGGGACGAAGCAGCAAAACGTCTGGCTGAAGCGAAATAATTTCGCACTGCCGCCCGTAACGGGCACGATGTTTTCGCCAATGGCGGGTCTGTGACCCGCCTTTTTTATGCGTGTAATATGCTGAAAACGTTACCCTGATCACCATAATCAAGTGAATCATTTTTTTGTACCCCGCTTTTTTCTGACTTTGCTCTCATTTATCAAAAATACACCGCAGCCCCTATAAAGTTTATTTTTACTCCACCGATAGATTGTTCACAAAGGCGTCACAAAACCGCTAATTTTCGCAGGGATGTACTACGGAGAACGATTATGGGTAACGGCACGGGTCTTTCGCAGTGGATGAATAATCTCAAGGTCGGCACCAAATTGGGCCTCGGATTTGGGTTGGTTTTATTGATCGCCGCCGTGATCACCGTGGCGGGCATGGTCAAACTGAATGACATCAGCCAGCGCGCTGAGAAAGTCGATTTCAGTAATCAGATGAATGCGTTACTTAATGATGCCCGTCTGAGCCGCACGCTCTATCAGCTTAAGTACGACCCTACCTATCTCCAGCAGAATCAGGAAAAGATCAACGCCCTGTCGCAGCTGGTCGCTCAGTCAAAAGGCAAGCTGGAATGGGATGCCACCAGCCTGGCCAATCTCGATCAGGTGCCGGTGAAAATCCAGGAATATCAGCAGGCGCAGGACGCGTTTAAAAAGGCCGTCGATAAAAAAGACGCCGTGCGCGCCAGCTGGAATCTTTCTGAAACAGAAGCCGTGGTGAAACGCTTACAAGATCAGCTGCGCGTGGAAGATGCCGATCCGTCCATCCGCCTTTCTCTGGCCGAAGTGATTCAGAAACTGATCAGCGTGCGTTACGACGTACGCGGGCTGTTACTCAATATGGATAAAGAATCCGAAACCACATTGCTGAAGGCCATTGACGATACCCAGGCCAATGCCAAAAAACTGAACGCGCTGTTGCTGCCGAATCAGCAGGCTACGCTGGCACCGCTGATGAGCGCACTGGCAGATTATAAAAGCCACGTCGTGGCCTATATGCCTGCCTATGAAGAAGAGCAGAGAAACTCGCAGCTGCTGTCGGTCAAAGCCAGTGAGATGAATACGCTGGTAGGCAAAATCTTCAAAAATGAGCTGGCAAATACGCATCTCGATATCAGCCGCGCGCAGTTAATGATGATGGTGATAACGCTGACAGTGCTGCTGGCCGGGATTTTGATCGCATGGCGGATCACCCGTCAGATTACTCAGCCGCTGCGCGCCACCTTGCAGACCGCCGAGCTGATTGCCAAAGGCGATCTGACCGCTGCACATCCGACGACGCGTCGCGATGAGCTGGGAATGCTGATGAATGCGGTTGCGGCGATGAGCCAGAACCTCAGCACCATGATTTACGAGATCCGCTCGGGGGTAACGCAGGTCTCCCACGCGGCTGCGGAAATCGCCGCCGGAAACACCGATTTGTCATCGCGCACCGAACAGCAGGCCGCCGCAGTGGAAGAAACGGCAGCCAGCATGGAAGAACTGAGCGCGACGGTGAAACAGAACGCCGATAACGCGCATCACGCCAGCAAACTCGCCAGTGAAGCCTCAGGTACTGCCACGCTCGGCGGTAAGCAAGTCAGCGACGTTGTCGACACCATGCAGCAAATTTCCGGCAGTTCGAAGCGTATTGCTGAAATTACCTCTGTCATCAACGGCATCGCCTTCCAGACCAACATTCTGGCGCTGAATGCCGCCGTTGAAGCGGCACGCGCCGGTGAACAGGGGCGTGGCTTCTCGGTGGTGGCCTCTGAAGTCCGCACGCTGGCACAGCGCAGCGCGCAGGCTGCGAAAGAAATCGAAGGGCTGATTGCCGAATCGGTAGAGCGCGTAAATACCGGCGCGAAACTGGTGGAAAACACCGGTCGCACCATGCAGGACATCGTCAAATCGGTCTCGCACGTGCGCGATATTATGGGTGAAATTGCTTCTGCGTCTGACGAGCAAAGCCGCGGCATCAGTCAGATTTCGCAGGCGATTGTCGAGATGGACAGCACCACCCAGCAGAACGCCGCGCTGGTGGAGCAGTCTTCTGCCGCCGCAGACTCTCTGGAAGATCAGGCCGCCACGCTGACACAGGCGGTATCGGTATTCCGTCTGGCGGACAACCGCAACATGCAGCACGCACCGGCGACCAATACGCTGCGTCGCCCGACGCTGCCACCCGCACAGGGCAAAGGCAGCCAGGAAAACTGGGAAACTTTCTGATCCTCTTTTCACCCTGCGCTTCTCCCACACAGCGCGCAGGGTGATTCTTCCTACTCATGACATCTGATGCGGGTTATGCTGAGTTCAACGACTGATTCCGAGCGGAGATCTTATGCATTATCCCGACGTCTATATTGGTGCTGTTGAGAATTACCCTGATTATTCGCCAAGCGCGATTGCCAAACGTCAGGTCAATGGCGGCATGCCATTAACGCCTCTGGGGCTGGAAGGCGATCAGCAAGCCGAAAAGTCTTACCACGGCGGGACAGACCGCGCACTTTGCCATTTTCCACGTGAGCACTACGCCTGGCTGCGTCAGCAATTCCCTGAAGAAGAAGAGCGCTTTCATCCGCCCGCCTTTGGCGAAAACTTGTCCACGCTGGGCATGACCGAAGAAAATGTCTTTATCGGCGATATCTTCCGCTGGGGCGAGGCGCTGATTCAGGTCACGCAGCCACGTGCGCCCTGCTATAAGCTGAACCATTTTCTCGACTGCAAAAATCTGGCGCCGTTACTGCAAAGCAGCGGGCGCTGCGGCTGGTTGTATCGCGTGGTGAGCACCGGTAATGTCAGCGGCGATCGTTCTCTGGAACTGCTGACGCGCAACAGCGACGTTTCGGTGGCCGGGGCAATTTCTATCGCATTCAACATGCCGTTCGATGAAGAACAGTATCGCCGTCTGATGTCAGCTGCGGGGATTTCTGCCAGCTGGAGCAAGACAATGCAAATGCGTCTGGTGAACCGCAAGATTGAGGATTTTGGACGGAGATTATTTGGGACCGAAGGGAAATAAACTTGCTCCTCCTTCTGCGAAAAGGGGAGCAAGTGAGGGGTATTGTAAAAGACAGAGATGCCCTTAATACCCCAACCCACCCCTTCGCAGGGGTGAGAATTAAAATCAGAACGCTTTCTTAGCGAAACCGGTGACCACTTTCAGGCCCATTTCGCGGCCCAGCGCTGTCATCGGGTGAACCACGACGATACCGCGTACGGTTTTCTTCAGCGTGCCCATATCAGCCTGTTCTTTCTTGGTGATTTCACGGCTGAACGGCAGCTGCTCCAGCTTCTGCGCTTCGGTGCTGAGTTTTTTAACCCGCACATCTTTCAGACGCGCAATTTCAGCGGCCAGCTTTTCTTTCTCTTCTTCGTGCTTGGCGATCAGGTCAGAATTACCCTGCTGGATAACCGTAGGGTCTTTGTGATTCAGGGCATCAAGCATGTCGCTGAGGCGTTTAATCTCGGCTTTTTCGATTTCTTTCATGGTGTCAGATCCGTTCATGCCGCAGCGGGCAAAACTGTAAATTGGGAATAATAACCGTCAGTGTATCAGGAAGTGGGCAATTCTTCAGCTCACTCCTGCGTTTCTGCCAGCCCCGGAGGTAAACCGCACATCTCACAGGCGCGCTGACCGATGCGGATCATGGCCGAAATATACCGCGTGTCGAAGACATAACAGCAGGATAACCGCAGGCCGTTGGTGTAGCGGCCGCTCGGCGAATAAAGCTGACCGGGCGTCATGCAGATTTTATCCTCTAATAGTTGGCGGAATAGCGTCACGCAATCGACGCCCGCCGGGAAATCCACCCAAATCACGAAGCCGCCCGCCGGTTGTGTGGCACGGGTTCCTTGCGGGAAATGCCGCGCGATCAGCGCACGCGCCTGTTCGACCTGGGAGGCATACCGGCGGCGAAGCGCACGCAGATGATGGTCATAGCCGCCTGACTCCAGAAATACCGTCAGCGTTTGCGAGAGCAGCGCAGATTCGGCCATCGATGAGACCGCTTTCAGCTTGTGCAGCTTCGCGGCAAAGCGCCCACCTTCCATCCAGCCGATACGAAAATCTGGCGCCAGCGTTTTGGTAAAACTGGTGCAAAACAGGATCCAGCCATCTCTGTCGAACGCTTTCACCGCCGGGGACAGCGTCGCGCCGAACTGAATTTCCGCATACAGGCCATCTTCAATCAGCGGCACCTGATGATCGTTCATCATCCGCGCCAGCCGTTTTTTCGCGGCTAACGGCATGGTGAAGCCCAGCGGATTTTGCGCCGTCGGCATGGCGATCACCGCATTCAGACGTTTTTCGCTGAGCAGCATTTCCAGCACGTCCAGCGAAAGGCCGGTTTGCGGATCGGTCGGGATTTCCACCGCTTTCAGCCCCAGACTGGCGAGCAGCGGCAGCAGATAGAAATAGGTCGGCGTCTCCAGCCCCACACTGTCGCCGGGCTGCGTGGTCACGCGCAGCGCCAGTTGTAACGCTTCCATACAACCGTGCGTAATGGTGATGTCAGTCGGCTCTAAAATCATCCCAAGCGTCAGCGCCCGGCGGGCGATCTGCTGTCGCAGCGGCGGATGCCCCGGTGGCAGGGCGTATTGGCCAATCAGATTGGGCTGGCGGCGCAGCAGAGACGACATAATACGCCCCAGTTTCCCGCTCGGATAAAAGTCATTGGACTGCGGGCAGGCCAGCGACAAATTGGTGTAGGTCGGGTCGATTTGCGCGGCGAACACTTTGTCGATGAGATCCAGCACTTCATCCGCCGGTTCAGCCGCCTGCGTGTGTTGCTGCTCCTGCGGCTGATGCTGTTCAAGCGCAGGCAGAGCTGCTCGCACGTAAAAGCCGGATTGCGGCCGCGCCTCGATAAATCCGCGATCTTCCAGCCGCCGGTACGCCGCCACCACGGTATTAATACTGACTGACCAGGTCTGCGCGCTGCGTCGCACTGAGGGCAAACGACTGCCCGGCGCGAGCGTGCCACGGCGGATGGCTTCGGCCAGTTGTTCCGCCAGCTGGTTGTAACGAGTATCAGTCAGATCCGCGGTATCAGTCATGGTGTCAGTTCCGTGAAAAAGGGATGGGTACAGTGTGCGTCATCTCAATCTGTAACCCTGACAATAGCGTATTTCTGGTTCTGTTACCCTCCCATACAACACTTTATTCTGGTTATCTGGAATACAGGGGAGCAGGAAAGAAAATGATAGATACCGCTTTTGTCAGTTACGTCACCGTGATGTCGATTACGCCGGGCCCGAACAATCTGCTGCTGGCGGCTTCGGGCGTGAATTTCGGGCTGCGGCGCAGCGTGCCGATGATGCTCGGGATAACACTCGGCTGCGTCGTGCAATGTGCGCTGATGACCTCAATGCTGGCGATTTTACTGAGCTGGATGAACGCCGTACGCCTGCCGATGGCGGTCGTCGGCTGTGCCTATTTGTTCTGGCTGTCGTGGAAAATCTACCGTTCCGGCACGCCGAAAGAAGGTGAGAAACAGCAACCGATGAACATGGTCGGCGGCGCGCTGTTTCAGGCGATCAACCCGAAAGCCTGGCTGATGGCCACCAACGTGGCGATCCTGTTTACGCCGCCGGACGGCAATATGCTGCATCACACGCTGCTGATTTGCGTCGGCTTCGCGCTGATCAACCTGCCGTGCATTCTGGTGTGGGTGGTGATGGGTGACAGGTTACGTCAGGCGTTACGCGTTGAGTGGAAGCTGAAACTGTTCAATACAATCATGGGCGGCATGATGGCGCTCACCGCGCTGTGGCTGCTGGTCGGGGAAGTGCGTCATGCGATGATGTAAGCAGGTTATTTCTGCACGGGAGATAAACGTGACGGCTGCTGATTGCTGATGTGGGCGATAAGGCCGGTCACGGAAAGCACCATGGTAGAGCGGACGATTTGCTGATAACGCTGGCGTTGCATGGCAATCAGCGATTCGTCGGCTTCGCCGGGTTTCAGGAACGTCGGCGCTGGCGGTAACTCCGTCACGCAGTGCAATTCCCCGAACGGCCCCAGAATTTCATCGTCGGTAAAACGGTACTCTTCGCCGTCGTAGTTCAGCTCTTCACGCAGCGCCATCAATAATTCTGCATCTTCATATTCATGACGGCTGATGACACCCAGCGCATAAATCAGTTTAAGACGCACGGACAGATCGCCCAGCGGACCGGTGCCGGTCAGCAACGGTTCGACCGCGTATTTCACCGCGTAATCGTCTTTGCGAAAAACCTGCACCACCAGAATATCCAGCGCTTCGGCCAGTAATTCGACGGACGTCATCAAAAAGCTGCGCACGGTTTTACCCGCATTGAGCTTCTCGAGGACACGGTTTTCAAATGCCTGAGCTTTTTCCATTGGGCTTTCTTGCAATAAAGAACCGATGCTTTTAACGCCCTTGGCGTCATCCCTGAAACACACATGTCGGGCAGTCACTGCCTGCCCGACAGGGCTTTCTTTGCCTGGTGTTGGCGAAATCAAAACGAACGCAGTATTAATGCATGGATTCGTAGATTTTTACGGCTTCAGCGACGACTTCGCCTTCTTCCGGCAGACCTGAAATCTGCGCGAGGGCGGCTTTCGGGCCGACTTTCTCCAGCAGCTCTGCCAGCTCTTTAGCCTGTGGATCCTGCTCACTGCGATAACGCATCGCGGCAGCAATACCGATAACCAGATTATTGTGCGGCAGGCGATATTCCTGCGTACCCAACAACGGTTTGATCAGACGGTCGCCAGCGCTCAGTTTGCGCAGCGGCTGACGGCCAACGCGTTCCACGTCGTCATGCAGATACGGGTTTTCAAAGCGGGACAGAATTTTTTCGATGTATGCGCCGTGTTTTTGCGAATCGAAACCGTAACGACGGATCAGCACTTCGCCACTTTCGACCATCGCGCCGCGAACGATCAGACGCACTTTCTCGTCGAGAATAGCATCTCGGATCGTCGCGTGACCGGCCTGCTGGCCAAGGTACGCGGTGATAGCATGACCGGTGTTCAGGGTGAAGAGTTTACGCTCGACGAACGCCATCAGGTTGTCGGTCAGTTCCATCCCGGCGATTTCCGGCAAGGTACCTTTGAACTGAGTTTGATCGACAATCCACTCGCTGAAGGTTTCCACCGTCACTTCCAGCGGATCGGTGGTACCGGCTGCGGCTGGCGGAACAATGCGGTCTACGGCGGAATCGACAAAACCGATATGCGCTTCAACCCACACTTTCTCTTCTTCCGGCAGCGCGTTGAATACGTGCTGTTTGAACTGGCTGGTGCCGCGCACCATATTTTCACAGGCGATGATATTCAGCGGATTTTCGTTGCCCTGCTGGTGACGCAGAACCAGACCTTTCGCGACGTTTGGCGCAATTTTTTCCAGTACGGTCGGGCCCACGGCGGTGGTGACTAAATCGACTTCGGCGATCAGGTTAATCGCGTCCTGACCTGCGCTGTTCACTGCGCTGACGTTGCTGACCGGCTCAACGGTCGCCTGTTCACCCACAACATGCACGTCATAGCCTTTACGGCTGTTCAGCGCGTCCAGTAATACAGGGCTGACATCCGCAAAGGTCAGTTCAATCCCTGCATCAGCCAGTAATTTACCGATAAAACCGCGGCCAATGTTACCTGCGCCAAAATGTAATGCTTTCATAATATTTCCTTCAAATCGGGGGCCATCATTAGGTAAAGCTGGGGAGCCGCCCGGCTCCGAATCAACAAGCGGGTCTCGTAAGACCCGCTGAGTGACGCTCTATTTTTTTGATGCTTAAGTCTTAACCGCGAAGAATACTCAGGACTTCTTCGACGCTGGTGGTGTTGGCCAGTCGGTCAATCACACCATCTTCATCAAGCGCCGTGGTCAGTTTAGTGATCACGTTGATGTGCTCATTATTACGTGCGGCGATACCGATAACCAGACGCGCTGAGTCATCTTCGTCGTCACCCCAGCGGATACCCGCCGGATACTGGCAGAACACAATACCGGTTTTCAGTACGCGGTCTTTCGCTTCGATAGTGCCGTGTGGCACCGCGATGGATTCACCCAGATACGTGGAGGTCAGCTGCTCACGGGCCAGCATCGCTTCGACATATTCTGCCTGAACATAACCGCCTTTCACCAGTTGCTCACCGGCAAAGCGGATCGCGTCTTCTTTACTGGTCGCCTGCAGGCCGAGGAAGATGTTGCTTTCGCTCATACGGAACAGGTTTTCGTTATCAGTATCCGCCACGATGCTGTCGCCGAGCGTGGTGGTCACTTTCTCTTTGTACTGGCTGGCTTTGTTCACTTCAACCAGACGTGAAGTCAGGTCAGTGTACAGGCCGCTGTCGAGGAAGTTGGTCAGCGAGATGTGCTGCGCATGTGGCACCTGACGCATGGCGCGTTCAGTCAGGTCACGGTGGGTAATCACCAAATCCACGTCGTCAGGCAAGTTGTTGATTGCGCTGTTGGTGACGCTGATATTGGTCAGCCCCGCATCCTGCACTTTCTTACGCAGAACACCGGCACCCATTGCGCTGGAACCCATACCGGCGTCACAGGCTACGATAATTTTACGTACGGTGGACAGATCGCCCGCCACGCCCGTTGCAGAAGGTTTGCCGCCTTTAGATTCGGCTTTCATGTCCTGCATGCGACGCGTTGCTTCGTCCAGATCGTCGCCTTCTTTCGCTTTAGTGGTTTTCAGCAACAGCGCAGAGACCACGAAGGATACCGCAAATGCTGCCACGATAGCCGCGATGTTAGCGAAGTAAGCACCTTTTGGCGTCATCGCCAGCACTGCCAGGATGGAGCCTGGTGAAGCCGGAGACACCAGACCACCGTTCAGCAGAGTCAGGGTGAACACGCCTGTCATACCACCGAGGATAACGGCCAGCAGCAGACGTGGGTTCATCAGAACGTATGGGAAATAAATTTCGTGGATACCACCCAGGAAGTGGATGATTGCCGCGCCGCCGGCAGATTGTTTGGCACTGCCACGACCGAAGAACATGTACGCCATCAGGACGCCCATACCCGGACCTGGGTTCGCTTCGATCAGGAAGAAGATAGACTTACCGGTTTCAGTCGCCTGCTGGATGCCCAGTGGAGAGAAGATACCGTGGTTAATGGCGTTGTTCAGGAACAGGATTTTCGCCGGTTCAACAAAGATTGAGGCCAGCGGCAACAGGTTATGAATAACCATGATGTGCACGCCTGCAGCCAGCACTTTAGACAGCGCTTCTACCAGCGGACCGATTGCCAGGAAGGCGAGGATCGCCAGCAGCATACCGATAATACCGGCTGAGAAGTTGTTAACCAGCATCTCAAAGCCGCTTTTGATTTTACCGTCAACCCAACGGTCAAAGCGCTTGATACACCAGCCACCCAGCGGGCCACCAATCATCGCACCGAGGAACATCGGCATGTCCGCACCGACGATCACACCCATTACGGTGATGGCACCGACCACACCACCGCGATCACCACCGACCAGACGACCACCGGTGAAACCGATGAGCAGTGGCAGGAGATAAGTGATCATCGGGCCAACGAGTTTCGCTAATGTTTCATTAGGAACCCAGCCGGTTGGAATGAACAGAGCAGTAATGATACCCCAGGCGATAAACGCGCCGATGTTGGGCATTACCATGTTACTCAGGAAGCGACCAAAGTTTTGAACTTTGATCTTAACGTCTGGTGAAAACATAAAACGCACCCCTATTGATACGCGCTGACAATAGAGCGCGTGATATCAGTTAATTATCGGTGACGGTTAATTCGGTTTTATATGCCACTGCTTTAAAAATCCGTCCGTCGAATTGCTGTCTGCGAGGCGGACTCTACCACGTGATTATAGGCACCGCGTACCCACCCGGCATCCCGTGATGCGGATCACACCTATGAGCCCACTACCCCCTGCATTAGAGTGATCGCGATCACAAAAACACCCTGTAACCCGGCTACAGTGGCGAAAATGCAGCCATCACGGCGCTAAAAACGTGACTTAAGTCACCTTTTGTTAACGAGTCTTTATCATAAAAATGTGATATTTATCACAAAGTATTTTTCGCCGGACTTGTGTATTTAGCTTAAAAAGCATTCAGACGTGTCAGATCTGCACAGGAATGAGTTTACGGGGGAGATGTTGAAAGAAAATTACAGGGGACAGGAAACACAAACGGCGAGCAGTCAGACAGCCCGCCGTTTTATTTAGAACACTATTTAGAACACTCTTTGAAGAATTACTTCCCGCCTTGCGCCTTAACGATGGCGGCCTGCAAATCGTCGGCGGACACTGCGCCCGGCAGTACGGTGGTATTTTCAGCGGTAGCGCCGCTGGTTGGCATCACGACAAAGCCCGGAGTGCCGCTAAAACCGAGGGTACGTGCCAGTTCGTCGTTGGCGGCGATGGCTTCGTGCGTGGCTTTACGCTGCGCTTCGGTCGGCTGCGTAGCTTTGGCGGCTTTCACGGCACCGGCGATATCCGCTTCGGTCAGTTTTCCTTCGTCATGCCCGGTGCGGTAGATGCTGTTGTGATAATCGAAATACGCCTGTGCGCCCTTCTCTTTCCACACCGCCATACCGGTTTCAGCGGCGGTAATTGATGGTTTCCAGCGATCGCCGAAGATTGGCCACTCTTTGAAGACGAAACGCACATTTGGATTAGCTTTCACCGTTTTCTCGACCACGGGCGCCATGCGGCTGCAGTACAGGCACTGATAATCGAAGAATTCGACAAACGCGACTTTGGCGTCTTTCGGGCCATAGCTTGGGGTAGCCGGATCGCTGGTGAGTTTGTCAGCGTTGGCCAGCACCGCACTCAGGGTTTGTTGCTGTTGCTGATCGGCCTGCTGCGCCTGCAATTTCTGGCTGACCTGCACAAGAATTTCCGGGTGCTGAAGCAGGTAATCTGCTGCGATTTTACCAATAGCCGCCTGCTGGGCCGGCGTGAAATCAGCAGTGGCACTGTCGGCAGCCATCACTAAGGTGGGCGCCATCACCAGCGAAGCCAGCAAAGTCATCGTCAGACGTTTCATCAAAAATCCTTAATTAACAGAAAACAGAAACAGATAAAGTTGCTGAAAAAGTAGAGTAGTTTTGTGTCTTTTGCAGGCAAAAAATTGTGATTTTCTATAAATCAGATTTTTGATAGCCATTGTCCGTGGCCATTTTCAACCGGATATCCGCCAGCTGGCTATGCTCCAGCACCCGCATGACGTTAGGCCCGTCGGTCATGGCATAGAAATCCTCCGCTTGTTGCGGGCTCAGGCCACCGCGGATTTTTCGCTCAACCAGGCGCCTGTGAAGTATGTCCGGGTCCGCCTCAATAAAAATGCTCACATCACATAGGGCAGAGAGCGACGCCCAGCCCGGTTCATTGAGCAGCAACCAGTTACCCTCAACGATCAGCACCGGCGCGGTGACGCTGATGGCCTCTTCGACGGGCTCATGCAACGTACGGCTGTACTCCGGCCAGCGGCTGCCGGGCTTGCGTAATGCTAGTAACGCATCGCGTAATTTGGCCAGATCAAACGTTTCCGGCGTGCCTTTACGCTGGCGCAAACCGTGGGCATCCAGCCAGTCGTTGCGGTGATGAAAACCGTCCATGGGTAAGGTTTGAAGCGGGACTAATTCTGGCATTTCGCAGGAGAGCTTTTGCCAGAAGGCGGACAACGTGGATTTTCCTGTGCCCGGAGGTGCCACCAGAAAGACAATCAGAGGCCGGTTTTGCTGGCGTTGAAGGGCAGAGAAATGCTGTAAAAGAGGCAGATGGAGTTGGTCGATATCTTTATGAGGGAAGCAAGCCTGCGTAGTAAGTCCGTTAATCGTCAGCGTTACGTTCATGGGTGAGTTCCTTGAGTAAATCCGTCACCGCCAGCGACAGCGCCGTCCTCACCAAATTGCCATAACGTGCATTATTGAATATCTCAAAACCGGCAAATTTCATTTTCTCAATGGACTGAAACATCAACAAATTACCCGTCACACAACGTAGATTCTGGATGAATTCATAAACGGTCTCTTCATGAAATTCCACAATCTCTGAACTCGTTTTCAGGTGCTCGTCCAGCTGAGAAAAAAGCAAAATATCTGCATAAACCGATTTTTTGATTTTCCCCAAGGCATAAATGAGCCTCAGGGAAACATCATTATTGTCCAGCGGGCCAGATTTAGCGAGTAAAGGTTTCACAGCAAATTCACGGATATCCTCGTCATTATTAATAAAAAGCTGAGGGAGGAACTGTTTAATACCGCTGAGTAAAATGACATTGGCGGCATCCAGAAAATCATTGAGATTCGTCTGGCTGGAGAGCGTCTCCAGCACCTGATCTTCAGTGAGTACAGTCATCCTTCCCTTAGCCAATTCAGTAATGAGATGAATCGATCATATTACAGCCCGGTGGAAACACCAAAGTGGCTGAGTAAAGCCTGCTCCGCCTGCGCATTCCACACGCCGTGCGTTGGCGCCACCAGTTCGGCCAAACGTGCAAACAGCGGGTCACTTTTACCCCGTTCGGCAAAGTCATCGATGGCCGTCAACGGCATGGAAATTCCGTTATAGATAAGCTTTTTACCGCCGGGAATATCAGGCAGATTGAGCACGGTTTCCGGCACGGCATCCAGCCCGCCGATGTGAGTGATCATATAGGAAGGCTGAATACGCCCCGCTGCCGTCAGTGCCAGCGCCTCCTCCATATCACCGGTCGACCCGCCTGAGGTGCCAACAATGTGCGTCGAGGAGTAGTGAACATGATAGAAATTAAAGGGAACGCTGAAATTTTTATCGGTCGGCCCGGCAAAGAAGTTCAGACAACCGTCTTCTGCCAGCAGGGCATCGCCCAGCTCGATCACTTGTGCGACGGCAGCGTAAACAAACACGTCATCGAATCCGTGGCCGCCGGTCAGTTCCCGCAGATGAGAAGCGGGATCTGACAACGTTTTGCTGTTGATGTAGACCAGCTCAACGCCTTTTTCCGCCGCCATGGCCACTGGCAATAACTGCTCGGCCCGCGCCAGACGCTGTTCATCAATATCGACCACCACCACGCGCGCAGGCTTCACATCGCCGTTAATCGCATAATCAATCGCACCAATGCCCATCGGTCCGGCACAGGCCAGCAGCGCCAGATTGCCCCCGGCTTTGATGCCCATCTGATGTTCATACACATACTGAGTGGTGTGATAACTGGCGTGGTACGCGCCAATAATGCAGCACATCGGTTCCGCCAGCGACGCCGCCGCGAAATAGCGGCCCTCGTAAGGCAACACGCAGCCCAGATCGATAGCCTGTTTCGGGATGATCATATAGGTGGCATTACCGCCGAAGGTTTCATAGCTATAACCGGCGGAATAACCGCTCGGCAGCCCCATCGCCGGTTGCAGCACGAAGCGTTTCCCCGCCTCAAAACGGCCATTGAGATTTTTCCCCACCTCAACGATCACCCCGGCGCATTCATGCCCGGTGACGGCAGGATGCTCATCGATATCTTCCGGTACCCGTTTGTGTTCACTGCCGAGCAGAGCGGCTTTGTAGGTCGAGAGACAAACGCTGTCTGACACCACATTCACCAGCAGTTCGTCATCGCCGATTTCCGGCAGTTCGAATTCCCGGATCCTGACGTCTTTCTTGCCATAAATGGCCGCAACTTTGGTTTTCATGCGAGGGCTCCTTGCTGAGGCTGTGAGGTGATATCGATAAGCAGCGCGTCGAGCGCCGGGTCGCCAAGATAGTTTTTAATCAGGATCAACGGTTTCTCCGTGACCCGCTGCGCGCGCCCTTCGAGGCTGGCATGGGTGACAATAATGTCGGCATCGGCAGGGATGTTTTCGATGGAGTAGTGTTTCACCTCAATCGCGTAACCCGCCTTCTCCAGCTTCTTGCGAAACGTCGTCGCACCCATGGCGCTGGAACCCATTCCGGCATCACACACAAAGGCGATCAGATTGATACGGGCAGCCAACGGTGATGTACCAGACTTGCCTTCGGCCTTACGTTTTTTGTTCGCCGTCTGGGAATCTGCGAAGTTATCTTCCGCCGGTGAAGTATCAAGTTTCAAAATCACGGTAGCGACGACAAAAGAGACCACGGTGCCCGCCAGCACACCGGCGCAGGTGCCGATAAAACCACCGCGCGGCGTCAGGGCCAGATAGGCAAAGATTGAGCCAGGGCTTGGGCCAGCCACCAGCCCGGCGCCAAAGAGTTCGAAGACATAGATGCCGGTCATACCGCCTGCAATCATCGCGATGATCATCAACGGTTTCATCAGGACGTAAGGAAAATAGAGCTCGTGGATACCGCCAAGAAAATGAATGATCATCGCGCCGGGCGCAGATTTTTTGCTCAGCCCTTTCCCAAACAGCGAGAAGGCCAGCAGCATACCGAGGCCGGGGCCAGGGTTGGAGGCCACCATGAAATAGATAGATTTTCCGGCCTGCGCGGTGTCCTGCATACCCAGCGGGTAGTAGACCCCCTGATCGATGGCATTATTCAGAAACAGCACTTTCGCGGGTTCATTAATGACTGACAGTAACGGCAAATAGCCGGTCGCGACCAGTGCTTCAATGCCCTCTTTCACTACGTTATTGGCCGCCATCACCGCCGGGCCAATCACCTCATAGGCCAGCAGGCATAACAGCATGCCGAGAATACCCAGCGAAAAGTTATTGATGACCATTTCAAAACCAGCAGGGATGCGTTTCTCCAGCGCTTCATCTACTTTTTTGATCACATAACCGCCGAGCGGCCCCATCACCATTGCACCGATAAACATGGGAATATCGGCGCCAACAATCACACCCATCGTGCCAATGCCCCCCATGACCGCCCCGCGTTTACCACCGATCAGGTGTCCGCCGGTGGAACCAATCATTAACGGCAACAGATAGGTGATCATCGGGCCAACCAGTTGGCCGAAGTGAAGATTAGGCGTCCAGCCCGTCGGAATAAATAACGCCGTAATAAAACCCCAGGCAATAAAAGCCCCAATATTCGGAATGACCATTGCCGTCAGAAAGCCGCCAAAAGCCTGCACTCTGGCGCGCATTGATTTGTTAGCCATATTTAATTCCTGTTTAAGAGGGAGGGTGAAATTAATAACGCCGGATGATGTTGATTAATGCCTCAATATTTTCTGCATGAAGTAATTCATTAACCACATCATCTTCACACAACATTTCACTGAGTGCCTGAATGGCGGCAATATGAGAATCCGCATCGGCGGCAGCCAGGCCGATCAGCAGATTTACCGGCGGGCTATCGGCATCAAAGCTCACGCCTTCGCGCAGCAGCGTCAGGCTGAGCGCCGTCTTCAGCGCCCCGCACTCTGGCCGTGCGTGGGGCATGGCGATATGCGGAGCCAGTAAATAATAGGGGCCGATGTCCAGCGTGGTTTGTTTGATGGAGGCAATATAATTTTCCGTTACCCAATTATTCTCCAACAGATTTTCCATCGATAAATCTATCGCGTGCTGCCAACTCTTTGCGCCGGAATAAATACTGATCGCATCCTGATGAAAGAAACTTATTAACTCTGACATATTACACCCCTTATTCCCGCAATATTCCTCCGGATAAAACCCCACAGAATAATAACGGGCGTTGAATAATCAGGAGCATATTCTCACGTTACTTTTTAAGCAAACGGGTGGCATCTTGTGATCTCTGTCTAATAAAACAGAATCAGGGGGATAAAAGTGAATGGCGTTCACATTATTTTCTTATATTTTTAAATAAAAATAATAAGTCAATGGGTATTTTGTTAACCGAATCACAAATGATGATTTTTATTAAAATGCTGTAATTGTGAACTTCGTCAAATTAGCACTCTTGTTTTAATTTTTTTACATTAAAAAAGCCACGTTATTTAACGTGGCTTTAGAGGTCCGTTCGCCGTATTCCTGCCGGAATAAACCTTAGTTGCTGAAATCGCCCTGCGCGACTTTCTGCGCCTGAAGCAATGTCTGCTGTTTGCCCACCAGATTCGACATCATGGTGTTGTACTGCGTCGCCTGTTGCTGCGTCGGGAACTGCACGCCGCCGTTGGCGAAAGCGACCTGAGTGCCCTGCTGTTGCAGATAGTCACCGACGGAGACGATATCCTGCGTGAAGCTTTGCAGCGCAGGTACCAGCGGTGTCAGTGCATTCGCAGGCTGAGTCACCACGGTGCTATATACCTGGCTGTAAACGGCTTTCAGATCGTCCGGCTGCTTAAGCGCAGCCATCGCGGTATCCGCTTTGGTTTTGGAATCACGCAGCTGTGCATTCAGCAGGCTCAGCGTACTGGCCGCCTGTTGCAACGCACCGCGTTGCGTTATGTAATCCTGAGGCGTGCGCACCTGACCGATAGCGTTGACGACTGGCACGAAGCTGCCGTCTACCGCGCCTTTCATCTGACGGGAGAATGACAAAATAATGCCGTAGTCATTCGCGTAATTACCAAAACGTTGTTTTTGATCTTCACTCAGCGATGGCAGGTTTTGCCCGCTGCGCATCACGGTATTTTGCAAATAATCGATAAAGGCTTTGCGTTGCTCCGGTTCTTTATCGCCGCATGCAGTGAGCTGAAACACTACCAGCAGTGCGATAAACGGCGCCAGCCAGCGAGAAAATGCACCGCTTCTGATCCCTACAGCCATGAGTCCTGACTCCTGATTTCAATGTTCTTTTACCGGCAAGTTCCCTGCCGAGTTTATGCATTCCATGCGGGGTATAGGATAGAACATAAGGTGGGTATGCGATACCTGCGGCCCCGACGCTTTTTCATAAAGCGCTTAAATTCGAATACGGGCCGGTTTTGCTTTGCCCCTCCCCTTCGCAGAGGAGGGAGCGGATCGAGCCAGATTCGGGAACTTATTGCAGCAGCGAAATATCCGCTACCTGCAGGAACAACTCCCGCAGCTTAGATAACAACGTCAGACGGTTAATGCGCACCGCTTCATTCTCATCCATCACCATCACGGTATCGAAGAACTTATCGACGGTTTCGCGCAGCGCAGCCAGTTCGACCAGCGCTTCTTTGTACTGACCGGCAGCAAACAGCGGCTCGAGTTTATCGCGCAGCACCACCAGATGCGTCGCCAGTTTCAGCTCAGCAGGCTCTTTGAGCACGGAAGCGTGAACGTGATCGAGCAGAACGTCGGTGGATTTCGCCAGAATGTTGGAAACGCGTTTGTTGGCCGCAGCCAGCGTTGCCGCTTCATCCAGCGTACGGAAGTAGCTCACCGCTTTCACACGGGCATCGAAATCAGCCGGTTTGGTCGGACGACGCGCCAGCACAGCCTGAATGGTATCGACCGCGTGACCTTCTTCCTGATACCACGCGCGGAAACGACCGAGCATGAAATCAACCACTTCATCGACAACCTTGGCGTTGGTCAGCTTGTCGCCGTACAGGCGCACCGCTTCTTCGGTCAGGGTTTGCAGATCAAGCGTCAGGTTTTTCTCAACGATGATACGCAACACGCCCAGCGCTGCACGACGCAGTGCGAACGGGTCTTTATCCCCTTTCGGGTGCTGCCCGATGCCGAAGATACCGGCAAGAGTGTCCATCTTATCCGCGATCGCCAGCGCACAGGCCACCGGGGAAGCCGGTAAGGCGTCGCCCGCAAAGCGTGGCTGATACTGCTCGTTCAGCGCAACGGCGACTTCTTCCGCTTCGCCGTCATGACGCGCATAGTGCATGCCCATCACGCCCTGCGTGTCGGTGAATTCGAAGACCATGTTGGTCATCAGGTCACATTTAGACAGCAGACCGGCGCGTTTAGCGTTCTCCACGTCGGCACCGATTTTATCGGCGATCCAGCCGGAGAGCGCTTCGATGCGATCGGTTTTGTCACGCAGGGTACCGAGCTGTTTCTGGAACATCACGGTAGCCAGACGCGGCAGGTTATCTTCCAGACGTTTTTTGCGGTCGGTCTTGAAGAAGAATTCAGCATCGGCCAGACGCGGACGCACCACTTTCTCGTTACCGGAAATGATTTGCTGCGGGTCTTTCGATTCAATGTTGGCCACGAAGATGAAGTTCGGCAGAAGTTTGCCCGCGGCGTCGTACACCGGGAAATACTTCTGATCGCCTTTCATGGTGTAAACCAGCGCTTCAGCCGGAACCGCCAGGAATTTCTCTTCGAATTTCGCGGTCAGAACAACCGGCCATTCCACCAGAGACGCCACTTCTTCCAGCAGGCTTTCGCTCAGATCGGCAATACCACCTATCTCTTTCGCTGCTTTCTCGGCATCACGCTTGATGATGGCTTTACGTTGTTCGTAATCAGCGATCACTTTGCCGCGCTCGAGCAAAATCTGCGGATACTGATCGGCGTTGTCGATGGTGAATTCAGGCTCACCCATGAAACGGTGACCGCGAACAGTGCGCGCAGAATCGATACCGAGGATTTTCGCCGGGATCAGCTCATCGCCCAGCAGCAAAGTGACGGTGTGAACCGGACGCACAAACTGCACGTCTGAATCGCCCCAACGCATCAGTTTTGGAATCGGCAGTTTGGACAGCGACGTGGCGATCATCGCAGGCAGCAGCTGTTGTGCGCTTTCGCCTTTGACATGCGCACGGTAAACCAGCCATTCGCCTTTATCCGTGACCAGACGATCGGCCTGATCCACGGTGATACCGCAACCGCGTGCCCAGCCTTCGGCGGCTTTGCTTGGTTTGCCTTCGCCATCAAATGCCTGAGAAACCGCAGGGCCGCGTTTTTCTACTTCGCGATCGGCCTGAGATTCATGCAGGGCAGAGACTTTCAGCGCCAGACGGCGCGGTGCTGCAAACCATTTGACGTCGCCGTGTGGCAGATTCGCCGCATCCAGCTCCGCAGTCAGGTTAGCGGCAAAAGATTCAGCAAGGCTGCGCAGAGCCTTCGGTGGCAGTTCTTCCGTGCCGATTTCCACCAGAAATGTTTTTTCAGTCATCACTGTTTCTCACTTCTCGTTCTTTTTGCACATCGGGAAGCCCAGCACTTCGCGGGAAGCGTAATACGCTTCAGCTACCGCTTTAGTCAGGGTACGGATGCGCAGAATGTAGCGCTGACGTTCAGTCACAGAAATCGCTTTACGCGCATCCAGCAGGTTGAAGCAATGAGCTGCTTTCAAAATGCGTTCGTACGCAGGCAATGCCAGCGGCTTTTCGAGTGCCAGCAGGGTTTGCGCTTCTTTCTCATGCTGTTCGAAGCAGGAGAAAAGGAAATCGACATCGGCGTATTCGAAGTTATAGGTGGATTGCTCCACTTCGTTCTGATGGAACACGTCGCCGTAAGTCGTTTTCCCCAGCGGACCGTTGCTCCAGACCAGATCGTAAACGCTGTCCACGCCCTGGATGTACATCGCCAGACGCTCAAGACCATAGGTGATTTCACCGGTCACAGGTTTACATTCCAGGCCGCCAACCTGCTGGAAGTAAGTGAACTGCGTCACTTCCATGCCGTTCAGCCACACTTCCCAACCAAGACCCCAGGCGCCGAGCGTCGGGTTTTCCCAGTTATCTTCAACGAAGCGGATATCGTGGATCAGCGGATCAAGGCCCAGCTCTTTCAGGGAGCCGAGGTACAGCTCCTGAATGTTTTCCGGGGAAGGTTTGATCATCACCTGGAACTGATAATAGTGTTGCAGGCGGTTCGGGTTCTCACCGTAGCGACCGTCAGTCGGGCGGCGTGATGGCTGAACATAGGCTGCCGCAAAAGGCTCAGGGCCGAGCGCGCGCAGGCTGGTCATCGGATGCGAAGTACCCGCGCCAACTTCCATATCCAGCGGTTGAACAATGGTGCAGCCCTGCTGCGCCCAATAATCTTGCAGTGTCAGGATCAGGCCCTGAAATGTCTTAGTATCAAACTTTTGCATGTTGGATTCGCACGCGAGAAAGTGGGTTTATACACAAAATAATTCGACTGGCAGGCAGGCGACAAGCTCGTGAATCCCCTGGAGCTTAGATAACTAAGTGACGGGGGTGAGCGAGCGCAGTCAACGCATCTGCAACTCGAAGTATGACGGGTATTAAAGAGTCGGACAGTATACCCGCTGAACGGAAGATAATCAGCCAGAATCAGGCAACGGCTGCGCAGCGGAGAGAAAGTGTTTAATTTCGGGTGGGATTAGGGGGCTGTCACCCCCTCAGGGTTTAAAACCGTGCACTGATCCCCGCGTTATAGGACGTTTGCTCGCCGGAATCCAGACCGGTGGTTTGGGAGACGGCGGCGAAGGCAGAGAGACTGTGAGTTAACTGGACGTTTAAGCCTGCTGTCATGTCGACCCAGTCTTTGTCCTGTTCGCCGGTGGTGCGGCTGAAGTGCGTACGGGTCGATTTTATCGCGCCCGTGGCGGTGTAGGTGTTATCGCTGAACTGACGGTCGTAGGTCACCTGCGCGTACGGATTCACGATGCCGAGTTCGGCGTTCAGACGCCAGCCCAGCGCGCCGATTTGCGAGTGGGACGTCTGGTCGCCAAAACGCATCGAGGTGCTGTTGTTGCCTTTCTCGCTGTAACCGTCAATGCTGCTGTAATCCCAGCTGTACTGCGCCACCGGGCCGGTTTTCAGCACCGGTAAAACCGGGAAATCCCAGCCAGCCGTGAGCCGTCCGCCAATCTGTTTACCGTCGGTATCGCCACGCTCAGTGCGGGTGGTTGGCCCCAATTTGATACTGCGGTTGATATCGTCGTAGTTTAGCGAACCATAATGAACATCGCCGTTTATCCAGCCATTTTCGGCGATTTTAACACCGCTGAAGGCCGTCGCCATCCAGCCTCGCGTGCGGTAGCTGTAATGGTCGGTCGGATCCTGTTTATCGTCTGAACCGGAAATCATCAGCCCCATCATCCAGCGATCGGTCATCTGATAATCCATCCCGATATTCAGCGAGTTAGATGTCAGATCACCCTCACCCAGCGACGGATTGATTTTGCTGTCCGCACTCTGTCCGGCATAACCCCCGAACATGCCGAAAGTACCGGCGTCATTATCCTGCGAACGCAACTGCTGGTAGCGGCTGTCGAGCAGCCCCTGCGTATTGCGCGCCAGCGCCAGCGAGCCCTGATTCAGCGCGGTGACTTCCAGCGGACCGTTAATCACCGACTGCATGTACTCGGCGATCAGCGCGTGCGCCTGCGGGGTCGGGTGGAAATGGTCGGCAAACAGGAACGCTTTGCTGCTGTCGAAGCCCGGCAGGTTCGACGTACACTCAGAGGCCGAGGTACCGACCGGGCAGGCGGTGCCGGCGGTATTGGTGAAGCCGTACAGGTTCGGATCGGCAATCACTTCGTTGAACAGCCCGTTGATATCCACACGCGCAATATTGCCGCCGGTTTTCGCCAGCGCGATATCTTCGGTGGTGTTGTAGGTATCAGTAAGATCGCCTGCCACACTTTTCAACGCGTCATAGGCGGCGATCAGCCCTTTTGATAACAAATCCTGCACCAGTTCGGAATCCAGACCGGCGGTGGTTGAAGCCTTCAGCGCATTGTGAATCGCTTCAGTACGCGCATCGTTGTCCGGAGTGTTTTGTGCATTCAGATATTGGTAGGCCGCTTCCAGCGCCTGCTGCTGCACCGGCAGCAATCCGACCTGGATAATGCCTTCCATCAGCACCGGCGTGAGGCCGATATTCGGCACGGTCGGCACCACCACGGTTCCCGCTCCGGCTTTCAGCAAATCGTTCACCTGCGACGCGGCCTGGGTGGCACTGTTGGTGGCAATTTCTACGGCAGAAATCGGGTTCAGGCTCAGCGCGGCGGCGGCCAGATCGTTGCCGCCAATCCAGTGAATGTACAGCCCGTCAGGATCGGCTTTGCCCCCGGTCGAGTTCAGATAGCTTTTGACCTGATCCTGCGTGGTGTACTCAGAATCGAGGCCCGGCACCGCAACACCGCCGCCTTCGGCATAGTTCAGGCCTCCCTGGGAAGAAGGCGTCAGCGTAGTGCCGATATTTTTCGCCAGAATTTCGTCGTACAGCTGATGCGAGCTGCTGTCGAAGGTCCAGCGGCCAATATTGCCAGTGTCACTCAGGCTGTCGCCGAAGACATAAAGCTGACTGTAAGCCTGCGCCGGAGCCTGAAAACCTAAGCACATCGCCACGGCGAATGCCCCCTGTGTCATCCGTAAAACGGCGTTTTTTTGCCTGTCATCGTCGTGATATCCCGAAAATATTTGCGGTTCGCATCCCTGAATACGCAGGGATTACGTAATGAATGGCTTTAAATATTGTTCAGATCCGACCAGCGTCAAGTTGGGTGCACAGAAATTGCGACGTTGCAGAGTTATCCGGGAAGCCACACACTGGCCCCATGTTTTCAGGCTTCTTAAAAGGATGACAGAATGGCGACCACCCGATGTAGCTGGGTTTCGAAAGAACCGATTTATCTCGATTATCACGATAAAGAATGGGGCGTTCCGGTCAAAGATGGCCGCGAATTGTTTGAAATGCTGTGTCTGGAAGGCCAGCAGGCAGGGCTGTCGTGGATCACTATCCTCAGAAAGCGCGAAAATTACCGCAATAACTTCCACAATTTCGATCCGGTGCGCATCGCCAAAATGACCGACGACGACGTAGAACGTCTGGTGCTCGACGCCGGGATTGTGCGTCATCGCGGAAAAATCAAAGCGATCATCCTGAATGCACAAATTTATCTGGCCATGCAGGCCAATGGTGAAGATTTTTCAGAGTTCATCTGGAGCTTTGTTGACCATCAACCGGTCATCAATAATCCGCTCGGCCCGGAAGGCGTACCGGCCAAGACCGTCGTTTCCGATGCGATGTCTAAAGCACTGAAAAAGAAAGGCTTCAAATTTACCGGTTCGACGATTTGCTATGCGTTTATGCAGGCCGCCGGGCTGGTGAACGATCATCAGTCTTACTGTTTCTGCCATCCGAAAAATCAACCAGTATGATCCGTCTCTCCGCCCCTGCCGATGTCGAAGCCATTATGCGGCTATGGCTGCGCAGCACGCTGGCGGCGCATCCGTTTATTGATGAAACCTATTGGTTTGAAAGCGCACCCATGGTGCGCGAAACCTTTTTACCGCAGGCGGTGACCTGGGTTTCCACCGCTGAAGACGGCGGAATTAATGGCTTCATCAGCGTGCTCAATCATCAGTTCATCGGCGCGCTGTTTGTTGATGAAAAGGTTTATGGAACAGGCATCGCGCAGCAACTGATGCAGGAGGTGAAAAACCATTACCCGCTGTTGCTGCTCGAGGTTTATCAGGAAAATCACCGCGCCCTGGCTTTTTATCGCAAAGAAGAGTTCTTAGTGGTAAACGATACGGTTCACCCCGGAACCGATCTTCCTACCTGGGTTTTGCGCTGGCATCAGCCCCTTTCTAAATAAGCTTCTGAGATCCGTAAAAAGACAAAAACGGATAACCGGAATTCTCCTACTGCTAAACTCCACGAAATTACGCATAAATGGCGCCAGATCGCCGCAGGGCTGATATCTGCTCGTTGCAATTGTTTATGTTTTGTCACCTTTTTCTGTGCAACTTACCGGAAAGCGTGCAGTCATAATGGAGCAGTCAGGTTCTGAAAAAAGAACATAAAGAAAACATCCAGAAAGGAAATAAGATGAACAAAAGACTTCTTGTGGTTGCTGGCGTGCTTTGCGTCACGATGGGCCTGTCAGCCTGTACCACCAACCCGTACACCGGCGAATCAGAAGCAGGTAAATCCGGCATTGGCGCGGGTCTGGGCGCCGCCTTAGGTGCGGGCGTTGGGATGCTTTCTTCATCCAAACACGATCGCGGCAAAGGCGCACTGATTGGTGCCGCTGCAGGCGCTGCGCTGGGTGGCGGTGCGGGTTATTACATGGATGTGCAGGAAGCTAAGCTGCGCGACAAAATGAAAGGCACGGGTGTCAGCGTTACCCGTCAGGGCGATAACATCGTGCTGAACATGCCGAATAACGTCACCTTCGACACCAACAGCAGCACGCTGAAACCGGCGGGCGCAAACACGCTGACCGGCGTGGCGATGGTACTGAAAGAGTATCCTAAAACTGCCGTGAACGTCGTCGGTTACACCGACAGCACCGGTACCCGTGCGCTCAACATGAAGCTGTCACAGCAACGTGCTGACGGTGTCGGCAGCGCGCTGATCACTCAGGGCGTCGACGGCAGCCGCGTACGCACCACCGGCGCAGGCCCGGATAATCCGATCGCCAGCAACAGCACCGAAGCGGGTAAAGCGCAGAACCGCCGCGTTGAGATTACCCTCAGCCCGTTGCAGTAAAACCGCTGAAATACAAAATATGAACGGAGCCGCGAGGCTCCGTTTTGCGTTTATGTTATCCTCCGGCAACCGCTTCTCTCACCTGCGCAACGGATGCCAGTATGTCTCTGAAAGCTATCGCCAAAGATCTCGGTCTCTCTGTGACCACCGTCAGCCGTGCGCTGAACGGTTATGATGACGTTTCAGCGGACACCAAAGCGCGGGTGCAGGCGGCAGCGGATGTACGCGGTTACCGGCCCAATACCCTCGCCCGCCGTCTGAAGATGGGTAAGATCGACGCTGTTGGCCTTATTTTCCCCTTCACTTCCCATCCGTTAAGCAATTCTGCGTTTGTCGAAATGGTCGGCTGTATCACCCGCGAACTGGCAAAACATGAGATCGATCTGCTGCTGGTGCCGGATGAGCTGGGAACCTTTTCGTGGCGACGGCTCATCGAAAGCAAACGCGTAGACGCCATGCTGGTGGCACACACGCTGAATGACGATCCGCGCCTGCTGGATTTGCAGCAACGCAATTTTCCCTTTCTGGCGCTAGGCCGCAGCACCTGCCTGACTCAGGATTATGCGTGGTTCGATTTCGATAACCGTGCTGGTATGCAAATGGCGGTCGATCATCTCGCGGGGCTTGGCCATCAGCGCATTGCGTTCCTCGGCGAAAACAATCAGCAATCTTTTATCAGCCAGCGTCGTCAGGGATATCTCGACGGGCTGATGGCCAATAAACTGCCACTAAATCCGCAATACGTGAATAAAGTCAGCCCGAGCCGCCGCGCTGGTTATCAGGCGACACAGGCGTTGCTGGCATTGCCGCAGCCACCCACCGCCATTGTCTGCGACTGCAATATGCACGGCGAAGGCGCGGCGCTGGCGTTGTACGAAGCCGGATTGTTGCTCAGTGGCGCGGTCTCGCTGATTATCTACGATGGTTTACCCTCTGACAGCCTGCCCGACGTGGCCGTCACCGCTATTCGTCAGGGCACCCGCGAAGCGGTCGGACTGCAAATCGCCGAGATGACGATGGCGTTGATCCGCAACGAACCGATGAGCCAGTTGCAGGTTCTCTGGCAGCCGGAATTGCAGGCGGGCGTTACCGCACATCCACCGAAGTTATAAATTCCCCTCAGACTATTTTTCCACCCTATATCACAAATTTGCATCTTCGCATTTCCCATCCGAAACGTTTCGGATCAATAGTTACTCCACCAGATAGCGTTTTATCGCTGCAAATTACCTTGTGGAGTCGTGACACTATGGAAAACCAGATCGTCCATTTAACCAGCGAACACACCAGCCTGATCGTGCGCTGTACGCCGTTCGCTGAAATCCTGTACTGGGGAAAGCGTCTGAGCCAGTTTTCAGCCGATGACGTAATTTCCCTTGCCCGCGCGGTACCCAATGGCCGCCTGGACGTGGAAGCTCCGCTAAATTTCAGCGCTGACACCGGACGCGGGTCTTTCGGTACACCGGGTGTTGAAGGCCATCGTGACGGTCTGGACTGGTCGCCGGTGTTCGACACCGTAGATGTCCGCCATCAGGGAAACCAGCTGACGATCACTACCGAGGATGCGATCGCCGGCCTGCAATTTCGCAGCGAACTGCGCCTCGATGACAGCGGTGTGTTGCAAACCCGCAATGCCCTGACCAATCTCAAATCCGGCACTTATCAGCTCACGCGCCTTGCCGTGACGCTGCCGCTGCCAGAACGCGCCGCCGAAGTGATGGCGTTTCATGGCCGCTGGATCAAAGAGTTCCAGCCGCACCGCACGCAGCTCGATCACGGCGGCATCATTCAGGAAAACCGTCGCGGCAAAACCTCCTCCGAATATTTCCCGGCGATGATGATCGGTCATCAGGGCTTTAGCGAAGAACAGGGCGAAGTCTGGGGGATCCACCTGGGCTGGAGCGGTAACCACCGTCTGCGTGCTGACATCAAAATCGACGGTCGCCGTCTGGTGCAGGCCGAAGCGCTGTATCTTCCGGGTGAGCAGCGCCTCGAACAGGGCGAAACGCTGGAGACACCGTGGCTGTACGCCAGCTATTCCGCCCAAGGGCTGAACCGCATGAGCCAGCAGTTCCACCGCTTCGTGCGCGAAGAAATTTTGCATTTCCCGACACAGAAACCGCGTCCTGTGCATCTCAACACATGGGAAGGGATTTATTTCGATCACGATCCCGACTACATCATGCAGATGGCGACGGAATCGGCTGCTTTAGGCGTTGAACGCTTCATTATCGACGACGGCTGGTTCCGTGGCCGCGACCACGACCGCGCGGCGCTTGGCGACTGGTATCTCGATGAGAAGAAATACCCGAAAGGGCTGAAACCGGTGATCGACCACGTCAAAAATCTCGGCATGGAATTTGGTATCTGGGTCGAACCGGAAATGATTAATCCGGATTCGGATTTGTATCGCGCCCACCCGGACTGGCTGCTGGCGCTGCAGGGTTATCAGCAACCCAGCGGCCGTCATCAGTTCGTGCTCGATCTGAACAATCCGCAGGTCTTTGATTATCTGGTGGAACGCATGAGCTGGCTGCTCAGCGAGCACGACGTTGATTATGTTAAATGGGACATGAACCGCGAAATCGTCCAGCCAGGACATGAAGGCCGGGCGGCGCTGACGGCGCAAACGCAGCAGTTTTACCGCCTGCTCGACGTGCTGGGCGAACGCTTCCCGCAGATTGAATTCGAATCCTGCGCCTCCGGCGGCGGCCGCATCGATTATGAAGTACTGAAACGCAGCCACCGCTTCTGGACGTCGGACAACAATGACGCACTGGAGCGGCAGAAAATTCAGCGCGGAATGAGCTATTTCTTCCCGCCGGAAGTGATGGGTTCGCACATCGGCAATAAGCTGTGCCATGCCACCTCACGCCAGCACAGTATTGAATTTCGCGGCCTCACGGCGCTGTTCGGACACATGGGCATTGAGCTCGATCCGGTGAAAGAAGGCGAGGAGGAGCGCGCCGGCTTCGCGAAATACACCCGTCTGCACCAGCAGTTGCGGCCATTGCTGCACAGCGGCGACGTCTATCGGGTCGATAGCAGCGATGACGCGATGCTGATCAACGGCGTGGTCAGCCAGAGCGGCGATCGCGCGGTATTTCTGGTGAGTCAGCTGGCGATGCCAACCTGGTCATTACCGGGAACGCTGCGGGTGCCGGGGCTGCAAGCCGATGCACGTTATCGCGTGACGGTGCTGGACGAACCGGCGCTGCTGGCCGGTGGCGGCAGCGGCCACACCATGCGGGTACAACCGGCGTGGCTGCACGACGCGCCGGTGCTGAGCGGAGAATGGCTGGCGAACGCCGGGCTGACGCTGCCGGTACTGGATCCGGAAAGTGCCCTGCTGCTCGGTTTTGAACGGGTGTAATCCGGAAAGTTGAAGAACACATAAACATAAAAAACGCCGGCGCTTCGGTGCCGGTTTTGATGGTTTCGGCAAGGAAATCACTATGAACCCTACACAAACTGGCGATCGTTGCTTCTATAAAAAAAATGCGAACTTCTGGATATTTGGCAGCTATTTCTTCCTCTATTTCTTCATTATGGCGACCTGTTATCCGTTTTTACCCATCTGGCTGTCTGACGTTATCGGCCTGAGCAAAACGGAAACCGGCATCGTGTTCTCCAGCATGTCGCTGTTCGCTATCCTGTTTCAGCCGTTCTTCGGCATTATTTCTGACAAACTTGGCCTGAAGAAACACCTGTTGTGGATCATCGCCGTACTGCTGTTCCTCTTCGCGCCATTCTTTATTTACGTGTTCGCACCGCTGCTGAAAATCAATATTGTGCTCGGCGCCATTCTCGGCGGCGCGTACATCGGCTTCGTCTTCGCGGGCGGTTCCGGCGCGACCGAGGCGTATATCGAAAGGGTCAGCCGCAACAGCGCCTTCGAATACGGCAAGGCGCGAATGTTCGGCTGTTTCGGCTGGGGGATTTGCGCGTCAACGGCGGGGATACTGTTTAACATTAACCCGGACATCGTGTTCTGGATGGGATCCGGCGCAGCGGTCATTCTGATGGTTTTGCTGCTGATTTCCCGTCCGCAGGAAAATAAAAATGCGCAGGTACTGGATAAACTTGGCGCCAATCAGTCACAATTCTCGCTGAAAACCGCGGCTTTATTGCTGAAAGAACGCAAACTGTGGATGCTGATTTTGTACGTGGTGGGCGTCGCCTGCGTTTACGATGTTTTCGATCAGCAGTTCGCCACCTTCTTCAAAACGTTTTTCTCCTCACCGCAGCATGGCACCGAAATGTTCGGCTATGTCACCACCGCCGGTGAGCTATGTAACGCGCTGATTATGTTCTGTTCGCCATGGATAATTAACCGTATTGGCGCGAAAAATACGCTGCTGCTGGCCGGTACCATCATGTCGATTCGTATCGTCGGCTCTTCGTTTGCGACCACGGCGGCAGAAGTCATCCTGCTGAAAATGCTTCACGCGCTGGAAGTGCCGTTCCTGCTGGTCGGGGTGTTCAAATACATCACACAGATTTTTGATGTCCGGTTCTCGGCGACCATTTATCTGATCGGCTTTAACTTCGCCAAACAGCTGGCGGCGATTTTCCTTTCCGCCTTTGCAGGCAGTTTGTACGACCGCATCGGGTTCAGCGATACCTACCTGATCCTTGGAGGAATTGCCTTCAGTGTGACCATTATTTCAGCCTTCACGCTGAGCAGCCGTCCGCAGAAACAGACGGTTGCGGCGGCAAGACCGGTGGAAGGATTGCACTGAGTAACGTTTACAGCCTTTCGACACTCTGTGCTAGTCTCCGTGAAATAAGCATGAGGGGAGAAAGGTTGTGAGCAAAAAACAGGAGCCGGGCGCAGCGGGTCGCGCCACGATACGTGACGTTGCCAGTGCAGCAAAAACCGGCAAAACCAGCGTTTCACGTTATCTCAACGGTGAAAAACACCTGCTGTCCGATGATCTCAAGGAGCGCATCGGACGGGCAATCTCCCTGCTGGATTACCAGCCCAGCCAGATGGCGCGCAGCCTGAAAAGCGGTCAGACGCGTCTGGTGGGGCTGATCCTCGCCGATATTACCAATCCCTATTCTGTCGAAGTGATGCGTGGTGTCGAAGCCGCGTGCCGTCAGGAAGGGCTGACGCTGCTGGTGTGTAACACCAACAACGAGCTGGATCAGGAAAAACATTACCTCCAGTTGCTCAGCAGCTATCGCGTGGACGGCATTGTGGTGAACGCCGTCGGAATGCGCGAAGCGGCGATTTCCACGCTGCAACAGGCGAATCTGCCGATGGTGCTGATCGACCGCAAAGTGGCGGATTTCGCCTGCGACGTCATCGCGCTGAATAACGTGGAAGCCACACAGATGATGACCGATCATCTTCTGCAAAATGGTTTTGAAGCACTGCTTTTCGTCACCGAACCGGCCACGGTTAACACCCGACTGGATCGCCTGCGCACCTTTTTGCAGCGCATGCAGCAATCCCCGCAGTGCATCGCCGAACAGGGCGAAATCGAGCTGAGCAACTCGCAAGGGCTGGAAACGCTGCTGCGCGATTTTGTCGCACGCCATCCCGATAAGCATAAAGCGGTGATGTGCGTGAACGGTGCGCTGACGCTTCAGGTCGCGCGCGCCATGCGTCGTCTGGATATGACCTGGGGGCCGGATATCGGTTTGTCAGGCTTCGACGAACTGGTGTGGGCCGATCTCGCGGGCGTTGGGATAACGACCTTTAAACAGCCGACCTACGACATGGGCGTTGCGGCAATTGGCCAATTGGTGATGCGCATTCAGGGCAATACTGAGCCCGTTAAAGACATCGAATTCTCCGGCGAACTGATTGCGCGCGCATCGACCGCCGCCCGCTGATTTCCTTTTTCTTCCCCTTTTATCTCCCGTTCTTCGTGAGCGGGATCATGTTTCTGGCTTTCAGGTCTTTTGATTGGAACCGGTTCCAATTAGGTTGTATAAAGCGAAACAAATTATTAACAAGAACCCGTTTAGCCATTTGTTCCACTAAGATTAGGTCTTCTAAACGGTCGCTGGCACCGCAATTCGGTGCGAATTAACAGGATAGAGAGTCATGCAAAGAGAGATCGTCATCGTTACCGCCGCGTACGGTAACAGTGTAGTGAAAGCCCTCGGCGGGCAGGCAGAACTGCTTTCGATTATCGCCGGTGCAAAAGCTGACGGGGTGGAGATCCGCCGTGAATTATTCTCCGACACAGAGCTGGATGCACTGCCGCAGCTGGCGGAAAAAATTCAACAACACGGGCTGTTTGCCGTCTATTCGGTGCCCTTCGCGCTGTTCATTTCGGGCGGTAAGCTGAATCCGGATGCAGGACAGTATTTTGAAGAAGCACAGATTTTAGGTGCCCGAACGATCAAGTTTTCACTGGGCGAGTTTGAGCCTGGTGCCGATCTGACGCCGCTGAAAGTGCTGCTGGCCTCGCAGCCGGTGAAGCTGGTGGTCGAGAATGACCAGTCGAGCGAATGCGGCATTCTTTCGCGCATCAACGCCTTTATGTTTGCGGCGGAATCACTGCGCCTGCCGCTGACGATGACTTTCGATATGGCGAACTGGCTGTGGGTCGGACAAGATCCGGCCACCGCAGCGGAACGTCTGGCGCGTCACGTCGGGTACGTTCATGTGAAAGCGGCGGAGAAACGCGCCGGAAAATGGCACGCCGTAGCGCTCGATGACAGCGACGGCAGCTGGAAAGCGTTGCTCAAAGCGCTGCCGCAGGATGTACCGCGCGGTATTGAATTTCCGCTCGAGGGTGAAAACCTGACCGCCGTGACGAAGTATTACGTCGACTTATTACGTCTGTAAGTCATGGCAAAAAGAGGTTGTACGTCATTCTGACGAATAATCAGGAGAACCGTTATGAAGCCGTCCAGGATCGCGCCGCGTCGCTGGTGGTACATCATGCCGATCGTATTTATCACATACAGTCTGGCCTATGTTGACCGCTCGAATTTTAGCTTCGCCTCGGCCGCCGGAATTAATGATGATCTCGGTATCACCAAAGGAATGTCGTCCCTTCTGGGCGCGCTGTTTTTCCTGGGTTATTTCTTTTTCCAAATCCCCGGCACCATTTACGCCGAGCGCCGCAGCGTTAAGAAACTGATTTTTTGGTGCTTACTGCTGTGGGGCGGATTTGCGTCACTCACCGGTGTGGTGAACAATATTCCGATGCTGGCGGCGATCCGCTTCGCGCTCGGCGTAGTGGAAGCCGCGGTGATGCCCGCAATGCTGGTGTACATCAGCAACTGGTTTACAAAATCTGAACGCTCCCGCGCTAATACCTTTCTGATACTCGGAAACCCGGTCACCGTGCTGTGGATGTCGGTGCTTTCCGGCTATCTGATCGAATCCTTTGGCTGGCGTGAGATGTTCATCTTTGAAGGGATTCCGGCAGTCATCTGGGCGATCATCTGGTGGTTTACCGTGAAAGATAAGCCGGAACAGGTTGGCTGGATGAGCGAGCAGGAGAAGAAAGCCCTGAGCGACCAGCTGGCAAAAGAGCAGAAAGACATTCAGGCGGTCGGTGGCTATCGCGAAGCTTTCCGCTCACGCAGCGTCGTCTTGCTTTGCCTGCAATATTTCTTCTGGAGTATTGGTGTGTACGGCTTCGTGTTGTGGCTGCCGTCGATTCTGCACGATGGCAAAGAGATGGGTATGGTCGAAGCGGGCTGGCTGTCCTCCGCGCCATATCTGGCCGCCACCATCGCTATGATTGTGGTGTCGTGGGCCTCCGACAAGATGCAAAACCGTAAGCTGTTCGTCTGGCCGCTTTTGTTAATAGGCGCGCTGGCGTTCTTCGGTTCCTGGGCCGCCGGCAGCCACCACTTTTGGTTGTCTTACGGCTTACTGGTGGTTGCCGCTGCCGCAATGTATGCGCCTTACGGGCCGTTCTTCGCCATCATTCCTGAAATGCTACCCAGGAATGTCGCCGGTGGCGCGATGGCCTTGATCAACAGCCTCGGCGCGCTGGGCTCGTTCTTTGGTTCTTGGTTTGTCGGGTATTTGAACGGCAATACCGGCAGCCCTTCCGCCTCCTTTATTTTTATGGCCGTGTCGCTCGTGCTCTCCGCAGGGTTAACTCTGCTGGTGAAACCGCGACAGGCCGCCACAAAATCCGAAGATGTTTCCTTAACTCAGGGGAGTAATAATTGATGAAGCCGTCTATTGTTCTGTACAAAAAACTGCCAGCCGATTTGCATCAACGTCTCGAGCAGCATTTCGCTATCACTGAATTTGATGGCATCACTGACGAAAACCGTCCTGCGGTGTTTGATGCGCTGCAAAACGCCGAAGGGCTGCTGGGATCTGGCGGAAAGATTGATAAAGAGCTGTTTGACCATGCACCGCGCCTGCGTGCGGTTTCCACCATTTCCGTCGGTTACGATAATTTCGACGTGGCCGAACTGACTCGTCGTGAAATCCCGATGATGCACACCCCGACCGCGCTGACCGATACCGTGGCTGATACCGTGATGGCGCTGGTGCTTTCCACTGCGCGTCGCGTGGTGAATGTCGCCGAGCGCGTAAAAGCCGGTGAATGGACCGATAACGTCGGCCCGGACTGGTTCGGCACCGACGTGCATCACAAAACCATGGGCATCGTCGGTATGGGCCGCATTGGTCTGGCACTGGCGCAGCGCGCGCATTTCGGCTTCGACATGCCGATTCTGTATAACGCCCGCAGCCAGCATAAAGAAGCCGAAGAGAAGTTTGGCGCCCGTAAATGCGAGCTGGATGAACTGCTCAAAAAATCTGATTTCGTGTGTATTTTGCTGCCGATGACCGAACAAACGTTCCACCTGATCGGTAAAGACGAACTGGCAAAAATGAAATCCAGTGCGATCCTGATCAGCGCCGGTCGTGGCCCGGTAATCGATGAACCGGCCCTGATCGAGGCTCTGAAAGCCGGTACAATTTATGGCGCAGGCATGGATGTTTTCGAGACTGAACCGCTGCCGAAAAACTCCCCGCTGCTGAGCCTGCCAAACGTGGTTGCGCTGCCGCACATCGGTTCCGCTACGCATGAAACTCGTTACGACATGGCCGCCTGTGCCGTCGATAACCTGATCGCCGCCCTGAAAGGTGACGTGAAAGAGTTCTGCGTGAACCCGGAAGTCCTGAAGAAGTAAGTCACAAAGAACACCCTGCCCTCTCCTTCCCTGCCCGTATTTACGGCGGGGAAGGACATTTCAAAACCCGGTGGTCCGATTGCACTGCTTTGCCGCAGGCGTTATTGTGGGCATCACATTTCGATAACATACAAAGCTTTCTATGACGTTTTCTGCTTTCGGTGACAAATTTACCCGTTTTTCAGGCATCACCCGTCTGATGGGCGACATGAATGACGGTTTACGCACGCCAGGCGCTGTGATGCTCGGCGGCGGCAATCCGGCGCAAATTCCTGAGATGCAGGATTATTTCCAGACGTTGCTCAGCGAAATGCTGGCCGAAGGCAAACTGACGGAAGCCTTGTGTAACTACGACGGCCCACAGGGCAAAGACGTGCTGCGTCACGCGCTGGCCGGAATGTTGCAAAAAGAATTGGGCTGGCAGCTTGATGCGCAAAACATCGCGCTGACCAACGGCAGCCAGAGCGCCTTTTTCTATCTGTTTAACCTGTTCGCCGGACGTCGCGCCGACGGCAGCATGTCCAAAGTCCTGTTCCCGCTGGCACCGGAGTATCTGGGCTATGCCGACGCCGGGTTGGATGAAAATCTGTTTGTCTCCGCCAAACCGAATATCGAATTACTGCCGGAAGGCCAGTTCAAATATCACGTCGATTTTGATCACCTCAATATTACCGAAGACATCGGACTGATTTGCGTTTCACGCCCGACCAACCCGACCGGCAATGTGATTACCGACGAAGAATTGATCCGTCTCGACGCGCTGGCGCAGCAGAAAAATATCCCGCTGCTTATTGATAACGCCTATGGCGTGCCGTTCCCTGGCATCGTATTCACCGATGCGACGCCGCTGTGGAACCCGAATATCATTCTTTGCATGAGCCTGTCGAAACTCGGCCTGCCGGGTTCACGCTGCGGCATTGTCATTGCCGATGAGAAAATCATCAAAGCGATCAGCAACATGAACGGCATTATCAGCCTGTCACCGGGCAGCGTCGGCCCGGCCATCGCGCATGAAATGATTGTGCGAGGCGATTTGCTGCGACTTTCCGAAGAGGTTATCAAACCGTTTTATTATCAGCGCGTGCAGGAAACGATTGCCACGCTGCGCCGTTATCTGCCGGAAGAACGCTGTCTGATCCACAAACCGGAAGGCGCGATATTCCTGTGGCTGTGGTTTAAAGATCTGCCGATCACCACCGAAGTGCTTTACCAGCGTCTGAAACAGCGCGGCGTGCTGATGGTGCCGGGCGATTACTTCTTCCCGGGGCTGGAACATCCGTGGGCGCACACCCACCAGTGTATGCGTATGAACTACGTGCCGGATTCAGAGCAAATCGAACGCGGCGTGAAGATTCTGGCGGAAGAAGTGGAAAAAGCTCACGCGGAAAATCAGTAATCCATTCCGCTTCGTCTGTATCGCCTGTTTTAAAACATAAAAAAACCGGGGCTCATCGCCCCGGTTCTGTTTTCTGCTTAATGCCTGATAACTTACGACGTCTGGTTTTCCAGCGCCGGTTTGTCACTGCCTATCGCGATTTTCTGCGGTTGCAGCGCTTCCGGTACGTCACGCACCAGGCTGATGTGCAGCAGGCCGTTGACGAACTCCGCCGCTGAAACATGCATATGCTCAGCCAGCGTGAAACTCAGGGTAAACGGCTTGATGACGAGCCCCTGATGCAAATACTCAACGTTGGTTTCAGGCTGAGCCGGCGTGCCGCTGACGGTCAAACGCGGGCCTTCCACTTCAATATTCAGATCGCTTTGTTTAAATCCGGCCAGCGCCAGCGAGATGCGATAGTGGTTATCGTCTGACTTCTCGATGTTGTACGGTGGAAATGCCTGGTCGGAACCCTGCATAGAACTGGCCAATTTATCGAAACCAATCCACTGACGCAGTAATGGAGAAATATCGTAATTACGCATGGTGTAACTCCTTCTTTGAAGCGAGATTAACAATCCCGTCAGCCATTTTGGATGTGACGGGGCAGCTCCCTGACGGCGAGCCTAAACTTTTTCATTTTCTGGCTGTCTTCACATAAGGTTTTTAAAATTCAGACAGCCCGTGAATTAGCGAATTTCGATACGCCGCGGTTTGGATGATTCAGGAACGATACGTTCCAGATCGATATACAACAAACCGTTCGCTAAGTTAGCGGCTTTAATTTGAATATGCTCAGCCAGCTGGAATTTGCGTTCGAAATTACGTTCAGCGATACCCTGATATAAATAGGTGCGGTCTGTTTCTGTCGGTGCATGTGCACCTTTGACCACCAGCATGTTGTCATGGGCCGTGATGTCCAGCTCGGATTCAGCAAAACCGGCTACCGCGATCGCAATCCGGTAATGGTTTTCATCCACCAGCTCGACATTATAAGGGGGATATCCGCCGCCCTGATTCTGACCCGATTCGATAAGATTAAATAAACGGTCAAAACCAATAGCAGAACGGTACAGCGGGGATAAATCAAAATTACGCATTACTACTTCTCCTGATATTCAGCGAGTATATTTGTTGAAGACCTTCCCTTGGGACAGGCCAGCGACACATTTGTTTATGAAAGAGGAAATACCCTTCCGGCGTATCTCTTCCTGCGTCGTAAATTAAAAATGGCGACTAAAGAAAAATTTTCAAGTCTGCCACCACAAAAAAAAACGAAATTTTTTTGAGTTTGCCGGAACAGTAAAAGTTTAAAGACAAAGTGCGTGACGGAGAACTGCCCGCGAAGACGGACGGTTTTCAGCAAGATTTCAATTAGTCATTACACTTAATGAGATCGCAGCCACAGAGCTACAGCATGCTTTGTTAAATTTTTTAGTTGAGTGGTATAAGTCGTTTTGACGAAAAAACTCAGCCTGACAGCATAAGATGAGTTCTAACATGAAGAAATTTGTACTAGCGCCGCTGATAACCGGATGCGCATTTTTAGCAACCAGCGGCTGTTCCAGTGTCATGACCCATACCGGTGGCGATACGGGATATTATTCGGGCACACGCTCGGACGTAGAAATGATGAAGAGTGATGACACCAGCTGGGCAATGACACCGCTGTTGTTGCTGGATCTGCCGTTCAGTGCCGTGCTTGATACCGTACTGCTGCCGTATGACTATTTTCGCAGCGGCACAGTGACAGCCAGGGATCGCATCAAGGCCAGCGAAGAACGTAATCTCGCGCTGAGTAACGGCGTCGATATCGACCATGTGCCGCCGATGTCTGCAACCACACATTCGCAGAAATCATCCGCTCACAAAAAATAGCCCGTGCAGACATCAACAAACCGGCCAACGCAGGCCGGTTTCGTTTTTTGTAAGCCGCGCTAGCTGCCTGATGTCACTGCAATCTGCGCAAATTCCCCGCACTGGCGCATAAACGCCACTTTACTGCCATCCGGCGAATACACTACCGCGTCGGCGCAGGGGGCAATCTCCGTTCGGTCGGTCAGCCGGGTCATTTCGCCCGTAGCCACATCAAGGCGCATCACGCTGTTGTCGCACACCAGCGCCAGCGATTCTCCGTCCGGGCTCCAGCTAAAAGCAGATTGAATGCCCGTTGCCGTATGGCTGATTTGCAGCGGCTCGCCGCCATTCGGTGAAACCGTCCACACCTGAACCACGTCCTGCTTGTCTCTCATCAGAAATGCAATCTGTGTACCGTCTGGCGACGTGCGCAGCCAGTGGCGCGGCTGCGTCGCGATGCCTTTTTCGGTGAATGTAATACGTCGCTGTTTCACGCCTGCAGGCGGTGCTGGCAGCGTTTCCGGCGTACCCTGCAACGGTTTTTCGCCTGCACGCAGATAATCTTCATCGCTAGGCGGCAAGTCCACCACGAAGATTTCAGGGTGTTTTTCGCCGTTTGCTGACAACGTATCGCCGATAAACGCCAGCGCCCAACGCTGACGGCGGCCGTCAGGTTTCAGATAGCCTTCGCCGCCAATCCAGCCTTCTTCATACGCACGGTTGATATCGTCACTGCCCGGCGCAGGTGTCGCGGTGGTATCGCTGACCAGCACGCAGAAATGACTGCCATCATATTCACGTGGATGATGTTTTGCCGAAGCCACCGGATAACCGGACAGCGCGATACCGACGTTGCGCAAATCGAGCGCCGGATCTAATTCATGCAAAACGTGGTCGTTATAGGTAAAACTGAGGCGTGAACCGTCCGGGCTGAAGACGTGAACGTGCGTGCCGCCGCGCAGCGCGCCGGATGTGTAGGGTGCGGTGATATCCATCGCATCGAGCGTGACGGCCTCATTGCGTAAAGGATCGGAGACGATAACACCGCGGCGGTGATGGAAATCATATTGCCAGCTGGCATCCGGATTTTCCGGACCGTGAATAAATACGTAACGTCCTGGCTGAACCGGGCTGGCCGTCACCACGCCGACATGTGCGCCTTCGGGAGCGCGGTATAACACCTGAGTTTCGCCGCTTGCGACATTCACCCGCTCAATGTTTGAACCGCTAAAAGAGCCGCCGTGCGGACGCACGTCATACACCAGCCACTGGCTGTCCGGCGTCCAGACGTTAATATTGGTCAGCTGATGCCCGCGGGCATCAGAGGTTAACTGTTTTTCCATGGCCGCGGCGGGCTCCTTTTCATCAGTCTCAGACGTTCAGAACAAATTTCTCCACGGCAAACGCCACGCCGTCCTCGGTGTTGGTTTTGGTGACGAACTGACTGACCGCTTTCACACTGTCGAGCGCGTTGCCCATCGCCACGCCGAGACCGGCGTATTCCAGCATCGCAATGTCGTTTTCCTGATCGCCCAGCGTCATCACGCTCTCGCGTGCAAGACCCAGTTTTTCCACCAGCACTTTCACGCCTTCGCCTTTATTCACGCGCTTATCGAGAATTTCGAGGAAGTATGGCGAGCTTTTCATGATGGTGTAACGCGCTTTAGCGTCGTCAGGCAGCTGGCTGATGGCGCGATCCAGCAGTTCAGGATCATCAATCATCATCACTTTCGGGAAGGTCAGCGTCGGATCCATCTCTTCTGCCGGGCAGAACTGCAACGGGATGCCAGTGGTGAAGGACTCATGCACGGTGTAGCTGCTGACGTGGCGGTTAGCGGTGAACAAATCGGTTTTGGTCAGCGCATGGAAATGTACGCCGAGCTGACGGGAGAGTTGTTCGAAGTAGTGATAATCGTCAATTGTAAGGGCTATTTCGGCGATCACGCTGCCATCTTTAGCGTTATGTACCAGCGCGCCATTATTGGTAATGCAGTAACATCCGTCCTGCTGCAAATCCAGTTCCTGTAAATAACGCTGTACGCCGATAAAAGGACGTCCGGTCGCCAGAACGATCTGCACGCCTTTTGCACGCGCATCGGACAACGCTTTTTTCACGGCAGGCGTCACTTCGTGCTGCGGATTGAGCAACGTCCCGTCCATATCAATTGCAATCAATTCAATAGCCATAGCATCCTCAGAGTTGGAATAATCTTTCTCAATGCTAACGCGATCACAACCCTTAAAGCCAGACAGAATGCGGGCCGCGTCAGACGAAAAAAAAGTCCGAAGCGGTTTCCCGTTTCGGACTTGGTTCTTTATCAGTCAGCGCTCTGTCAGATATCGATATTGGCCGCTTTAAGGGCGTTCTCTTCGATGAAGGCGCGGCGCGGTTCAACCGCATCGCCCATCAGCGTGGTGAACAGCTGGTCCGCCGCGATAGCATCTTTCACCGTCACGCGCAGCATGCGGCGTTGTGTCGGATCCATCGTGGTTTCCCACAATTGCTCAGGGTTCATTTCACCCAGACCTTTATAACGCTGAATCGACAGACCGCGACGTGACTCTTTCACCAGCCATTCCAGCGCCTGCTCGAAGCTGGTCACTGGCTGACGGCGTTCGCCACGTTCGATGTAAGCATCTTCTTCGATAAGGCCGCGCAGTTTTTCACCCAGGGTACAGATTTTGCGGTATTCGCCGCCCTGAATGAAGTCTGCATCGAGATCGTAGTCGGTATCCACACCGTGAGTACGAATGCGCAGGATTGGCTCGAACAGCTGGTGTTCAAGATTTTCGCGCACGATTGCACTGTAGCTGCTGCCGTGCTGCTCTTTCTCGTTCAGACGAGACACCAGCGTTTCAATCCATTCCTTCACTTTCGCTTCGTCGGCAAGTTCAGCACCCGCCAGCGTTGGCTGATAGACCAGATTATTCAGCAGCGCACGCGGATAACGACGTTCCATACGGCCAATCATTTTCTGCACGCTGTGATGTTCAGCCACCAGTTTCTCCAGCGGTTCGCCCGCCAGTGCTGGTGCATGGGCGTTGGCGTGTAACGTTGCCCCGTCCATCGCGATAGAGATTTGATACTGATCCATCGCTTCATCATCTTTAATGTACTGTTCCTGTTTGCCTTTTTTCACTTTGTACAGCGGAGGCTGCGCGATAAACACGTGGCCACGCTCTACAATTTCAGGCATCTGACGGTAGAAGAATGTCAGTAACAGGGTACGGATGTGCGAACCATCGACGTCGGCATCGGTCATGATGATGATGCTGTGATAACGCAGTTTATCCGGGTTGTATTCGTCACGGCCGATACCGCAACCGAGCGCGGTAATCAGCGTCGCCACTTCCTGAGAAGAGAGCATTTTGTCGAAGCGCGCTTTCTCAACGTTGAGGATTTTCCCTTTCAACGGCAGAATCGCCTGGTTCTTACGGTTACGGCCTTGTTTTGCAGAGCCGCCCGCTGAGTCCCCTTCCACTAAGTACAGTTCGGAATGTGCCGGGTCGCGTTCCTGACAGTCAGCCAGTTTGCCTGGCAGACCGGCCAGATCGAGCGCGCCTTTACGACGGGTCATTTCACGTGCTTTACGCGCGGCTTCACGCGCACGGGCTGCATCGATGATTTTACCGACAACGATTTTCGCGTCGGCCGGGTTTTCCATCAGATAATCAACCAGCTTCTCGTTCATCAGAGACTCAACGGCGGTCTTCACTTCGGAAGAAACCAGTTTGTCTTTGGTCTGAGAGGAGAACTTAGGATCCGGCACTTTTACCGAAACCACGGCGATCAGGCCTTCACGGGCATCATCACCGGTGGCGCTGATTTTGGATTTCTTGCTGTAGCCTTCTTTATCCATATACGCGTTAAGCGTACGGGTCATCGCAGAACGGAAGCCTACCAGATGGGTGCCGCCGTCGCGCTGAGGGATATTGTTGGTAAAGCAGTAAATATTTTCCTGGAAACCATCATTCCACTGCAACGCCACTTCCACACCGATATCGTCTTTCACGGTGGAGAAATAGAACACGGTTGGGTGGATTGGTGTTTTGTTTTTGTTCAGGTATTCCACGAAAGCTTTGATACCGCCTTCATAATGGAAGTGATCGTTCTTGCCATCGCGTTTGTCGAGTAGGCGGATCGCCACACCAGAGTTCAGGAATGACAGCTCACGCAGGCGTTTCGCCAGAATGTCATACTCGAATTCTGTTTGATTGGTGAAGGTGGCGTAGCTTGGCCAGAAGCGCACGGTCGTACCGGTCGCCTCGGTATCACCAACCACTTTCAGCGGATCCTGCGGCTCACCGTGGACGTAAGTCTGGGTGTGCACTTTGCCTTCACGGCGGATAACCAGCTCCAGTTTTTCCGACAGGGCGTTAACGACGGAAACACCCACGCCATGCAGACCGCCGGAGACTTTGTACGAGTTATCGTCAAATTTACCGCCGGCATGAAGTACGGTCATGATGACCTGAGCAGCAGAAACGCCCTCTTCTTCGTGAATGCCGGTAGGAATACCACGACCATCATCCTGTACGGAAACAGAGTTATCCGCATGGATCGTGACCTGAATCTCTTTACAGTGGCCCGCGAGGGCTTCGTCGATAGCGTTGTCCACAACCTCGAATACCATGTGGTGCAGACCAGTGCCGTCATCGGTATCGCCGATATACATGCCGGGGCGCTTACGCACCGCGTCCAGCCCTTTTAATACCTTGATACTTGAGGAGTCATAAGAATTCGACATCAACGTTTCTCGCTCATTTTTAGTCCTGTGATAGAACGGCTATTTTACCTTGTTCCACGCGGAACATCTTGCCCTTTTCACCCATCATATCGGTCACTTGCTCAGCGCTTATCGCACTGACAAAAACCTGTGCCTGGGTGGCTTTCAGGCGATCGGCCAGCAACCGACGTCGGTCGGCGTCCAGCTCGGAGGCAAAATCGTCAAGAAGATACAGGCAACGCCGCCCGCTCTGTCGGGTGAGAAACTCACCCTGCGCTAACCGGAGCGCGCACATCAGCAATTTCAGCTGCCCACGGGACAGCAAATCTTCCACCGGCGTGCCGTCGGCACGAATGCGGAAATCCGCTTTATGCGGACCTGATGCGGTATAGGTTAAGGCTCTGTCGCGCTCAAAGTTACGCTCCAGCAACTCGCCGTACTCAGTTTCCTTGTCCCATCCACGCTGGAAAGAAAAACTGAGGTCGAATTCAGGCAGGAATTGCGCGCAGGTCGCGCTGATATCAGCCGCGATCGCTTCGCTGTACGCTGCCCGCCATTCGCTAATGCGCTCGGCTAACGGGATCAATTCCTGATCCCAGGCACGAATTTGCGCATAACGACTCACCTGGCGCAGCGCGGCGTTGCGCTGCTTGAGTAACCGTCGCAGGTTGCTCCAGGCGATAAAAAAACCGGGGTCGTGATGGAAACAACCCCAGTCGATAAACGCCCGCCGGTACTTCGGCCCGCCATTGAGCAGGGTGAAGCCTTCGGGGGTGATAAGTTGCATCGGCAACATCTGCGCCAGTTCGGACACTTTGTGGCCGTCACTGCCGTCGATGCGCACTTTACTGTCGCCCTGACGGCTTTTGCTCAGGCCGATCGACACTTCGCGATCGCCGCCGTCATCCACGCGGGCGTGAAGAACGAACTCCGGTTGGTCGTGACGGATCACGCGCCCTGCCTGCAAACTGCGAAAAGCACGGCCGTGCCCGAGCGTATACACCGCCTCGAGCACGCTCGTTTTACCGCTGCCATTGGGACCGACGAGAAAGTTAAAACCGGGCGACGGGTCTAAATCCGCCGCCTCAATGTTGCGGAAATCTTTTATCAGTAAGCGCGTTAAGGCCATTAATTCAGATCAAAGCCTCATCGGCATGACGACATAGGCCGCCGACTGGCTGGCGGCATCTTCGATCTGCACGCTGGACACAGAGTCGGTCAGCAGCAGATTCACGTCTTCGCACTTGAGCGCATTAAGCACATCCAGTACATAACTGACGTTGAAGCCGATTTCCATTTCGGTGCCTTCGTAGCCGACGTCCAGAATCTCTTCTGCTTCTTCCTGCTCCGGGTTATTGGCGGTGATTTTCAGCTGGTTATGGCTGACATACAAACGCACACCACGGAATTTTTCGTTGGACAGGATAGCTGCACGGGCGAAGGCCTGTTTCAGCAAATCACACCCGGCTTGCAGCGTTTTGTCGGGATTCTTCGGCAATACGCGGCGATAGTCAGGGAAACGGCCATCAACGAGTTTGGAGGTAAAGATAAAGTCGCCGACATGAGCACGAATATTGTTGCTGCCGATTTGCAGCTGCAACGTCGTGTCACCGCCGTCAAGCAGACGCACCAGCTCCATCACGCCTTTACGAGGCACGATCACCGAATGCGACGGCAGTGACTGGCCGATTGGCATGGAACATACCGCCAGGCGGTGGCCGTCAGTGGCGACAGTACGCAGTTCTTCACCTTCGGTTTCGAACAGCATGCCGTTTAAGTAATAACGAACGTCCTGATGCGCCATCGAGAACTGCGTGGCTTCGATCAGACGTTTCAACGTGGCCTGCGGCAGGGTGAATTCCACCTCGCTTTGCCAGTCGTCGAGATTAGGGAAATCTGTTGCTGGCAGGGTCGACAGCGAGAAACGGCTGCGGCCTGAGCGTACCAGCATGCGGTCACCGTCGAGAGCGACGGAAATTTCCGCGCCTTCAGGCAATCCACGGCAGATATCAAAAAATTTACGCGCCGGTACCGTCGTGGCACCCGCTTCATGGGTCTGGGACAGCGCGACTTTCGCCACCATCTCCATTTCCAAATCCGTCCCGGTCAGCGACAACGCGCCATCCGTCACCTGTAATAACAGGTTACCCAGAATAGGCAACGTCGGTCGTCCACCCAGCGGGCTACTGACCTGTTGCAGTGGTTTCAGCAAATGCTCACGTTCAACAATAAATTTCATAGCGCTAGGAAGATAATGTTCTGATTAAGTTGGAGAAATCTTCTTTGATGTCGTGACTTTCTTCACGCAACTGCTCGATTTTACGGCAGGCGTGCAACACCGTGGTATGGTCCCGACCACCGAACGCATCGCCGATTTCTGGCAGGCTGTGGTTGGTCAGCTCTTTCGCCAGCGCCATCGCCATCTGGCGTGGGCGGGCTACCGAACGGGAACGCCGTTTGGAAAGCAGGTCAGCGACCTTGATTTTATAATATTCGGCCACTGTTTTCTGAATATTATCGATAGTGACCAGCTTCTCCTGAAGCGCTAATAAATCTCGCAGCGCTTCACGAACGAAGTCGATGGTGATCGCGCGCCCGGTAAAGTTGGCGTTGGCAATCACGCGGTTCAGTGCGCCTTCAAGCTCACGCACATTGGAACGCAGACGTTTAGCAATAAAGAAGGCCACTTCCCCCGGCAGACGGATATCGTTCTCGTCGGCCTTTTTCATCAGGATCGCCACGCGGGTTTCTAATTCAGGTGGCTCGATCGCCACCGTAAGGCCCCAGCCGAAACGGGATTTCAGACGATCTTCAACACCATTGATCTCTTTCGGATAACGATCCGAGGTCAGAATGATCTGCTGATTACCTTCCAGCAAAGCATTGAAGGTGTGGAAGAACTCTTCCTGTGAACGTTCTTTATTCGCAAAGAATTGAATGTCATCGATAAGCAACGCATCGACGGAGCGATAGTAGCGTTTGAATTCTTCGATGGCATTGTTTTGCAGCGCTTTGACCATGTCCTGAACAAAGCGCTCGGAATGCATGTACACCACTTTCGCATTGGCTTTACGCGCCATGATGCCGTTGCCGACCGCGTGCAATAAGTGGGTTTTACCGAGACCGGTGCCGCCATAAAGGAAAAGCGGGTTGTACGCGCCGCCCGGATTATCTGCCACCTGACGCGCCGCCGCGCGGGCCAGTTGGTTAGACTTACCTTCAACGAAGTTATCGAATGTGTGTTTCGGATTCACGTTAGAACGGTAAGACAGCTCAGGTTGTACCGGCGAGCTGTCCCAGCTTGGACGAGAAGGCGCGAGGCGCGGGATCGCCGGTGCTGACTGCGAACTGACGCTGGCCGCAACAGGCTGGCTGACGCGCTGAATTAACGGTTTGCTGCCCACTTCAAAGCGCAGCAGCGGCGCGTTTGCACCGCAAAAATCATTGAGCAAACCATTAATGTTATTGAGATATTTGTCGCGAACCCAATCCAGGACGAAACGATTCGGGGCGTAAAGCGCCAGCGTATTGTCGTTGAGTTCCGCCTGTAGGGGGCGTATCCACATACTGAATTCTGTGGCAGGTAGTTCATCCTGCAAACGGGCAAGACATTGCTGCCAAAGCGAAAGTGACACGGCGGACTCCACTCGAACAAGATCAAAAAAAGAAAAGGATCAGGATATTTTTTAAATCATGATTTTTGACACACGTCCCGCCCGGTGAATGGGGGAAATTTCTTTCGCCACCCTGTCAGCGGCATAAAGTCACGTGCGAACCGCTTTTTGCGGTTTTTGTCGACAGCATCCCGGCTGGGATCACGATCGGAATGGCGGATCATAACGCAATCCGACACAGAGATCCTCCCCTTACTGACAGTTTAGATCCTTTTTATCCACAGGCAGCCATCGGCAAGTGGGTAAGCTTAGCCGATCCTTTTAAAATTAGGCGATGTAATCATCACTCTGGTGAAAAAATAGGACTCCGCTGAGGCATTTTTCAGCAGCACGCAGACAAGATCTCAGGCCTGTGGATAAGGATCAGACGAGGATCCTTGCGATTTGCCTCAGAGTCCGTATAATTCTCAGCCCTATGTGTCAAGCCTGTGTTCCTGATGGTCATAACCAGATGGATTTGCGGTGTGACCACGGGCCATTCTGGTAAACATTTGGACCCTTTCTGGCAATGTAAATTGACTCAGGACTGTACAGTTATTACAATCCCGCTTCTTTATATGTTGCGACAAGGGCATCGGTCGTATTTTCGCCGAAATGTCTTCGCGTTTACTGATCAGTAATAATTTAAGTTTAGGTAGAAATCGCTATGAAACGCACTTTCCAACCGTCCGTATTGAAGCGCAACCGCACCCACGGTTTCCGTGCTCGTATGGCAACCAAAAATGGTCGTCTGGTTCTGGCCCGCCGTCGTGCGAAAGGCCGTACTCGTCTGTCAGCTGCTTCCAAGTAATAAAGCTAATCGAATTAGTGGTTAAGCTCGCTTTTCCCAGGGAGTTACGTTTGTTAACTCCCCGTCATTTCACTTTCGTCTTCCAGCAGCCACAACGGGCTGGCACGCCGCAAATTACGATACTCGGCCGCCTGAACGAGCTGGGGCATCCCCGCATCGGTCTTACCGTCGCTAAAAAACACGTCAAACGCGCTCATGAACGCAATCGGATCAAACGCCTTACCCGCGAAAGTTTCCGACTGAATCAGCACGCGCTGCCGGCGATGGATTTTGTAGTGGTAGCCAAAAAGGGTGTCGCCGATTTAGATAATCGCGCGCTGACGGAAGCGTTGGAGAAATTATGGCGTCGACATTGCCGACAGGCACCCGCATCCTGATTAAACTGATACGTGGTTATCAGTTGTTCATCAGTCCTTTGCTCGGGCCGCATTGCCGCTTTCGACCAACCTGCTCTCAATACGGTATTGAAGCAATTGGTCGTTTTGGCGTGTTAAAAGGCAGTTGGTTGACTTTGAAACGCGTATTAAAATGCCATCCTTTGAACCCAGGTGGTGATGACCCCGTACCGCCGAAAACCGACAATAACAGAGAACTCTAACGATGGATTCGCAACGCAATCTTTTCCTCATCGCTCTGCTGTTCGTGTCTTTCATGATCTGGCAGGCATGGCAAACGGACCACGCTCCGCAACCGGCCAACCAGACCACGCAACAGACTGCGAATACTGCAAACGGTGATGCTGCTAACCAGGCTGTTCCTGGCAGCGGTCAGGGTAAATTAATTACAGTTAACAGCGATGTTCTGTCATTAACTATCAACACCCGTGGTGGCGACATTGAGCAGGCTCTGCTGACTGCTTACCCAACGACTCTGGGTTCTAACCAGCCTTTCCAGTTACTGGAAACCACTCCTAATTTCGTCTATCAGGCGCAAAGCGGTCTGACAGGCAAAAACGGTCCAGACAATCCGGCTAACGGCGAACGTCCTCTGTTCCAGGCAAGCTCGGATTCCTTCACATTAGCTGAAGGTCAGTCTGAACTGCGCATCCCGATGACCTATACGGCTCAGAACGGTGCGATTTACACCAAAACCTTCGTTATCAAACGTGGCTCTTACGCGGTGAACGTTGAATACAACATCAACAACACCTCGCCAGCCCCGCTTGAACTGACTATGTTTGGCCAGTTGAAACAAACCACCGATTTGCCTAAGCACCGTGATACCGGCAGCAATAACTTTGCTCTGCACACGTTCCGCGGCGCGGCATACTCCTCCAGCGATGACAAATATCAGAAGTACGCGTTCGATAAGAGCGAAGCGCTGAATGTCACCACTCAGGGCGGTTGGGTTGCGATGCTGCAGCAGTATTTTGCGACAGCGTGGATCCCGTCTGCGAAAGACACCAACACTTTCTTCACCACGGCCAACAACGGTATTTCAACGATTGGCTTTAAAGGCACACCGTTTACCGTGGCACCGGGTGCGCAGCAACAAGTTGCTTCCATCCTGTGGGTCGGCCCTGAAATTCAGGACAAGATGGCCGCTATCGCGCCTCACCTTGACCTGACAGTGGATTACGGTTGGTTATGGTTCATCTCTCAGCCACTGTTCAAACTTCTGAAATTTATTCAGGGCTTTGTCGGTAACTGGGGCTTCTCGATCATCGTTATCACCTTTATTGTCCGCGGTATCATGTATCCACTGACCCGCGCGCAGTACACGTCGATGGCGAAAATGCGTATGTTGCAGCCGAAACTGGCGGCCATGCGTGAACGTATCGGTGATGACAAACAGCGCATGAGTCAGGAAATGATGGCGCTGTACAAGTCTGAGAAAGTGAACCCGTTGGGTGGCTGTCTGCCGCTGGTTATTCAGATGCCAATCTTCCTGGCACTGTATTACATGCTGTCTGGCTCCATTGAATTGCGTCATGCGCCATTCATCCTGTGGATCCATGACCTGTCAGCGCAAGACCCGTACTACATTCTGCCGGTGCTGATGGGTATCACGATGTTCTTCATTCAGAAGATGTCGCCGACTACCGTGACCGATCCAATGCAGCAGAAGATCATGACCTTCATGCCGGTCATCTTCACCGTGTTCTTCCTGTGGTTCCCTTCTGGTCTGGTGGTGTACTACATCGTCAGTAACCTGGTCACCATCCTCCAGCAGCAGCTGATTTATCGCGGGCTGGAAAAACGTGGCCTGCACAGCCGCGACAAGAAAAAGTCATAAGTGATTGTCAGGGCGGCTTCCGTCCTGACAGCTAAACTTGATGATAAAAAGACAAAGGCGGTCATTTGACCGCCTTTTGCACATCCAAATACCCGGTATAATTCGAGCGCAGCCAACGCATCTGCAGGTTGATGTATGCCGGATATGAAAAGAGATAAAACGCTATGAGTACCTCAGATACCATTATCGCCCAGGCAACCCCTCCCGGTCGCGGCGGCGTTGGCATTTTGCGCATTTCAGGCCGTGCGGCGCGGGATGTGGCACTGGCTGTCTTAGGTAAGCTGCCCAAGCCCCGCTATGCCGACTATCTGCCGTTTCAGGATGCAGACGGCAGCACGCTGGATCAGGGCATCGCACTGTGGTTCCCCGGCCCGAATTCCTTTACCGGCGAAGATGTGCTGGAGCTACAGGGCCACGGCGGCCCGGTGATCCTCGATTTACTGCTCCGTCGCATTATCGCGCTGGAAAACGTACGCATCGCGCGTCCCGGTGAATTCTCTGAACGTGCCTTCCTAAACGATAAGCTTGATCTGGCACAGGCTGAAGCGATCGCCGATCTCATTGATGCCAGCTCCGAGCAGGCCGCACGTTCAGCGGTAAACTCCTTGCAGGGCGCGTTCTCTCAGCGAATTCATCATCTGGTGGAAGCACTCACTCACCTGCGAATCTTTGTGGAAGCGGCAATTGATTTCCCGGATGAGGAAATCGACTTTCTGTCTGACGGTAAAATTGAGGCCAAGCTCAATACCGTAATGGGCGATCTCGACGCCGTGCGCGCCGAAGCGCGTCAGGGCAGCCTGCTGCGTGAAGGGATGAAAGTGGTGATTGCCGGACGGCCTAACGCCGGTAAATCCAGCCTGCTGAACGCCTTAGCGGGTCGCGAGGCGGCGATCGTCACAGATATCGCCGGTACCACCCGCGACGTGCTGCGTGAACATATTCATCTTGATGGCATGCCTCTGCATATTATCGATACCGCCGGTCTGCGTGAAGCCAGCGACGAAGTCGAGCGTATTGGTATCGAACGTGCATGGAATGAGATCGAACAGGCTGACTTAGTGCTGTTCATGGTCGATGGCACGACAACTGCCGCGACAGAGCCTGCCGACATCTGGCCAGAGTTTATGGCGCGCCTGCCCGCGACATTGCCGATCGTCGTGGTGCGCAACAAAGCAGACATTACCGGCGAAGCGCTGGGTCAAACTGAAGTGAATGGTCACTCACTTATCCGCCTTTCCGCCCGTACCGGCGATGGCGTTGATTTGCTGCGCGATCATCTTAAACAGGTCATGGGCTTCAACCACAATATGGAAGGCGGATTCCTCGCCCGCCGCCGCCACCTGAATGCGCTGGAAGATGCCGCACAGCATCTGGTTCAGGGTAAAGACCAGCTGTTAGGGGCGTGGGCCGGTGAATTGCTGGCAGAAGAGTTGCGTCTGGCGCAGCAGTCGCTCAGCGAAATCACCGGTGAATTCACGTCCGATGATCTGCTGGGACGCATTTTCTCGAGTTTCTGTATTGGTAAGTGATTTGGCCACCTGAACGTAAAAAACCCACATCGCAAAATGTGGGTTTTTTATTATCTTTCACTCAATGTCCTGACCGGACTTTATAAACTCGTCCGGTCTGCGCGTTAACGTCCAATCTTGTTCAGAGCTTGAAGCCCGCCACCACGGTTTCCAGCTGAACGGTTTGATCCTGCATCGCCTGAGCGGCGGCAGACACCTGTTCCACCAGCGCGGCGTTTTGCTGCGTGGCGTTATCAAGCTGAGTGATCGCAATATTGACCTGCTCAATGCCGAGACTTTGTTCCTGACTGGAGGACATGATCTCGTTCATCAGCGTCGCCACGTTATTCACGCCGCCCATCACTTCATCCATTGTCGTACCCGCCGTGGCCACCAGTTGGCTGCCGGTGGCAATATCCGCCACCGAGTCTTCGATGAGTTTTTTAATTTCGCGGGCCGAGGTGGCCGAACGCTGCGCCAGACTGCGTACTTCCGATGCAACCACAGCAAAACCGCGCCCTTGTTCACCTGCGCGCGCGGCTTCCACCGCGGCATTGAGCGCCAGAATATTAGTCTGGAAAGCGATACCGTCGATCACGCTGATGATATCGACAATCTTGTGTGATGAACGGGTGATCGAGCCCATGGTCACTACCACCTGTTTCACTACGTCAGACCCTTTCTCAGCAACGGCCGACGCATCGCGCGCCAGTTGGTTTGCTCCTTCGGCATTTGCGGCGTTCTGTTTCACCGTGCTGGTGAGTTCTTCCATTGAGGCGGCCGTTTGCACAATAGAGCTGGCCTGTTCTTCCGTCCGTGCGGAGAGATCGAGATTTCCGCTGGCGATCTGCCGCGATGCCGAAGTGATTGCCATACTACTGTCACCGACCTGGCGCAGGATAGATTGCAGGAAAGACAGGAAGCTGTTGAAGCTCTGGTTGATAGCATTGAACTCAGGGCTACGGCTGTCCGGTAAACGACGGGTAAGATCCGCGCCCCCGGCAGAAAGCTGACTGATGTTTTTATGCAGCGCAGCCAGCTGGCGCATGAAAATTTTGATAGCGACGATCAGTACAATTAACAACAGCAAGACCATCGGGATTTGCACCATGCCAAGACTGGCAAGAATGCTGTGCGTGCGCGCCTGCAACTGGCTGGTGGGCATATCCGTGACGATATACCACGGCCCCTGAATGTTGCTCATAAACATCGTGTGGGACGTGCCGTCGCTGTCGTAATCCGCTACCACATTCGCCGCACCGTTAATCTGATCAAGACTTTTGCGGATTTGCGCGGCAAGTTGGGACTGTTCCCCCAATGACGCCAGTTTTGGCAGTTTTTCATCGCTGGCGTGGCTGGTGCCGACAATCGTCCCGTCTTTCTCAACGATATAAATTGTCGCATTGACCTTTTTCTCCATCCCGGTCACCAGTTGGTTGAAGAAGCCCAGGGTGACATCGATAGTGGCTACGCCCCACTGCTTGTCGCCTTTGTAAATTGGCATCGCACAGTTGGTTCGCGGCTGGGTGCTGGCGTCGTCAAAATAGGCCGGAGCCCAGACGCACTGCCCTTTTTCACCTTTTGACGCTGCCATATACCAGGATTGCTCGAAGTAGTTTGGCGATTCCGCGCTGTTCCAGAAGGTGTTGACCGTCAGTTCATTATTATTATTACGAGCAAAGAAGGTGCTGAATTTGATTTTTGCTGGATCGCGCTGATTTGGCAGCGGCCAGATACCGCCGCCAAAGACAGCGGCGTCACCATACTGATCGACCAGCGCAGGTAGCAGGCGATCAATGCTGTCGCTGTCCATCTGTGCCACGGTTTGCGTGATGGTGCGCACCTGTGATTCCACTTTATTCAGACGATCGTTGATGGCGACCGCCACATCATCTACCTGATTGGCAACCAGATTAGTTTCTGTTTGCTTCAGTTGGGGAGCGATAAAGACCTGGATAACAATGAGCGTAACGATGACCAGCACAATAAAAAACAAGCTGATCAATGCGATAAAGCGAGACTGTGTTGTTTTTAACATATTAGGGTACTCACCGGCAAAGCAGCGAGATCGCTGCTTAACTACTAACGGCATTTTCTGATGTTTCTTTATGTTGCTATAGTAGATATATCTGGTGGTCAGATCATCGGGGTGAAAAACCAGAACATCGTGCGGATGATATTCTTTCTCACTATCAAGCTAACAACGTGATAGCGTTCACTAAAGCGTTATGAAAAACTTTCTGAAACGTAATAAAACTGTGGTGTATCACGGGTTTTAAGCGGTTTTTAATGATTTCTCTTAATGTTATTCTTATCGCATGTTGAGAAAATATGGTCGAACCATTAATCATGGAGTGAACAATGGCGTGCCATTTTGCAAGATGGGCTGTAACGGATGCAGAACCTGATACACATCGGGTGCCCAGAGACATCGTATTATCCGCAAGAAACCTTTCCGAAAAACAGTGCCGACGCTTTCTGAACGGTCGCGTTCTGCTGGCAGAAATGATTTTCTATTTGTACGGCATTCCCGAATTGCCCAACGTCATCACCTTACCCAGCGGTCGCCCAAGCTTTGAATCCCCCGATTTGCCGGATTTCAGTCTGGCCTATGCCGGCAGCACGGTCGGCGTATTGATCAGCAGCGAAGGTAAAGTCGGGCTTGATCTCGAGATCATTCACGCCCGCAGCGCACTGGTAAATCCTCAACAGCAGGTGCAACTGTCCGCCGTTGAAAAAACCTGGATTGCCATGCAGTCCGATCCTGTCGAGTCCTCCCTGCAATTGTGGTGTATCCGCCAGAGCATGCTGAAGATGTCTGGCATCAATGATCAAAATCCCCTGACGCTCAGCTTAAATCCTGCCTCCGGACGTTTACGTTCAACCGTCACGCCGGAAGCGCAGGTGATGAGTGACATAGAAGGCTCGATCACCTGGGCGTGTGCGCAGTCGCCGTCGATTATCCGTTTGCAATGCTGGCGCTATGAACCGGAAAACGGGTTTACCCGCACGCAAACCCTGTCAGTGGATCAGCAATCTGAATCGCCGCACTACATGAAATTCATCAGCCTGCCGCCAGCTAAATAAAACTTCACTTATGTTTTCATTAACGTTGTATATCGTGGAGCGGCTTTTCGTTTATGGTAGAACCTACGTTAACCAAAGCAGGAGAACGCCATGTCAGCTCAGCCACTGAAGTTTGTCACACTGTTAGGGAGTCTTCGTAAAGGGTCTTATAACGCAATGGTGGCCCGCTCGCTGCCGAAAGTCGCGCCAGCCGGTGTCACCATTGAGGCGCTGCCGTCTATCGGCTCAGTGCCGCTATACGACGCCGACGTTCAGCAGGAAGAGGGGTTCCCGGCCGATATCGAGGCCATTGCGGAACACATTCGTCAGGCAGATGGCGTGATCATCGTGACGCCAGAATATAACTACTCGGTACCGGGTGGCCTGAAAAATGCCATCGACTGGATTTCCCGTCTGCCGAACCAGCCGCTGGCCGGTAAACCGGTACTGATCCAGACCAGTTCAATGGGGCCGGTTGGCGGTGCGCGCTGCCAGTATCATTTGCGTCAAATTCTGGTGTTCCTGGATGCGATGGTGATGAACAAACCTGAGTTCATGGGCGGCGTGATCCAAAGTAAAGTCGATGAACAGACCGGCGAAGTGATCGACCAGGGCACGCTGGATTTCCTTAAGGGGCAGCTCACCGCCTTTGCAGATTACACGCATCGCGTCAGTCAATAATTCCCGCATGACCCAATGCAAAAAGCCCGCTCACTGTTTAAACGTGAGCGGGCTTTTTTAATGCCTCAAGACGGGGCTCTTACCAATTAATGCCCATCAACGAACGCGATTTTCAGCACGAACAGCAATGCCACGACCACTACGCACGGGCTGATTTCTCTCCAGCGGCCAGTGCCCAGTTTCATCACGACGTAAGAGATGAAACCCAGCGCGATACCTTCGGTAATGGAGAAACTGAACGGCATCATCACCGCTGTCACAAATGCCGGAACGGCTTCGGTCAGGTCATCCCACGACACGCGCGCCAGACTTGAGGTCATCAGAACGCCGACATAAATCAGCGCGCCTGCGGCGGCGTATTCCGGAACCATGCCTGCTAGGGGTGAAATAAAGATAACCAGCAGGAACAGCAAACCGGTGACCACGGCAGTCAGGCCGGTACGGCCACCCACAGAGACGCCTGAGGTGCTTTCGATGTAAGCGCCTACTGATGATGTCCCGATGAATGCGCCCGCCACAGAAGCCACGCTGTCGACATACAGCGCCTGCTTCATCTGCGGGAATTTACCCTGCGCATCGGCCAACCCGGCTTTGTCGGTCACGCCAATCAGCGTACCGGAGGAGTCAAACAGGTTAACCAGCATGAAGGAGAAAATCACGCCTGCCAGACCGATGTTCAGTGCGCCTTTCAGGTCCACCTGACCAACAACGGTAGTGATGCTCGGCGGCATCGACCAAAAACCGTTGTAATGCACATCGCCAATCGCCAGACCAATCAGCGTCGTAACGACAATAGACACCAGCACAGAGGCGTGGAAATTACGCGACGCCAGCACGGCAATAATGAAGAAGCCCAGCACGCCAAGCAGTACGTTGTGCGAGGTCAGGTTGCCGATGGTCACGATGGTGTCCGGGTTCGGCACGATGATCCCGGCGTTTTTCAGCCCCATCATGCCGATGAACAGCCCGATACCGGCGGTGATCCCCACGCGCAGGCTGATGGGAATATTGGCGATCATCCAGTAGCGGATGCGGAAGATGGTCAGCAGCAGCAAACCGACAGCGCCCCAGAAAATCGCGCCCATCCCGACTTGCCACGACACGCCCATCGCGCCCACGACGACAAACGCAAAGAACGCGTTCAGCCCCATCGCCGGTGCCAGCGCCACCGGCAGGTTAGCAATCACACCCATCAGGATGCTGCCAAACGCGGCGATCAGACAGGTGGTGACAAAGACAGCCTGCTTATCCATTCCCGCGACGCCCAGGATTTGCGGGTTCACGAAAACGATGTAGACCATGGTCAGGAAGGTGGTTAAACCCGCGATAGTTTCAGTGCGAACCGTGGTGCCGTGCTGCGTCAGTTTAAACAGACGCTCAGCCAGCCCTTTTCCACCGGTCGCGTTGCTGTGTGGTGTGCTCATGTGTGAGTTCCAAAATGGGGGAAAAACAATCGGGGGGTATCCTAAGGATTTTAGCCGAAAAGCGCCAGCACTGGATGGGGGCGGGAAGACTGACCGCAGTAGCGGTCAGTCGACATTGGCGATAAATCAGTCTTTGAGCACCGCGAGATCATGCGCCAGCATGCGTTTTTCCAGCTCCACCAGCGAGCGCAAGCCATCGGCCAGCGGCAGGGTTTTATCATTGAAGATTTCCAGCGACCACGGGCCGCGAAAGCCTTTTTGATTCAATGTACTGACGAAATCCACCAGCGGTAAATCGCCCTGTCCGGGATAACAACGGTAACTGCGGCTCCATTGCTGGACGTTCATGTCTTTGTAAGGCGCGTCGGCCAGTTGCAGGAAGCTGATTTTATCCAGCGGCACCTCGTCCAGCCGGTCGAGATTGTCACCGACAGCCAGAACATGAAAACTGTCGAGCACAATGCCGAGTGCCGGATGATTCACTTCGCGTACGCGATCCCATGCCTGCAGATAGCGGTTAACATGTTTCCCCCACGCCAGCGCTTCATAACCGATGCGGATGTCGTACGGCTGCGCCATTTCTGCCAGCGCAGCGAGATCGGCAATCTGAACGTCGCGTTCGGCTGAGCTGTCGGCGTCGGTATTGCTGCATACCAGCAGGTGATCGCAACCCAGTTCGCTCATCAGATCAAACTGACGTCGCGCGCTGGCGAGCTTCTCCGGGCGTTTTTCAGGCGCAATGCCTTCGAAATCGCGAAAAGGCTGCAGCAGGAAAATCTGCAATCCCAGAGAATCGGCCAAATTGCGGATAGCGATGGGTTTAACCGGGTTTTTCAACAAGTCATCTTCGAAGATTTCCACGCCATCAAATCCCGCTGCGGCAATGGCCTTAAGTTTTTCAGGCAAGGTTCCGGGCACAGAAACCGTCGCAATGGAGCGTAATCGTGAAGTTACTGGCAAAATAGCATCCTTTTTTTTCAGGTTTCGGTTCTTACAGTAGTGGACCCTGATCCCCGGTTCGTCAAGTGCCACCGGTGGGTGTGAATGCACGGATTGTCGCCCGGCGGATTGTAACTGAGCGGATCAATGGTTAATCTCTGGGACGTAAATGTGGTTAATGATGAGGGTAAGACGCTGAGCAGCCAAAGTTCCCCGGCGCCGGGACGTAAAAATGATCCGATAGGCCTGAAGCAGCGTATTTTTGACAGCGCGCTGGCTGAATTCGCCGAGTCTGGCCTGATGGGCGCGCGGATGGAGAATATCGCCTCCAATGCCAACACCACAAAACGTATGGTGGTCTACCACTATAAGACCAAGGAAGCGCTGTATTTACTGGTGCTGGAGCACGTTTATCGTGGGATCCGCCAGCACGAGCTGGATCTGGATTTATCGGCGTTTCCGCCCGCCGAAGCGATCGTCAAGCTGGTGGAAGCCAGTTTTGATTTCCACGTCTCGCATCCGGAATTTATCCGTATTGTTTCGACCGAAAACATGTTGCGCGGGCGCTTCATCCGCCAGTCCACCAGCATCCGTGAGATCAACAAATCGGCCTTAACGGTGCTGGAAGATATTCTCGAACGTGGAAAACAGAGCCACCTTTTCAAGGACGACGCGCAGGCGCGTGACGTTCACCGGCTGATCAGCAGCCTGTGTGTGCATCAGGTGGCTAACCAGTACACCTTCGGCGCATTGTTTGAAAATCCTGACGAAGTGGATTTGCAGGTCGCGCATTATCGCCAGCTGGCGGTGGTGGTAGCACTGCGGTATGTGATGAAATAACCGCTGATCGGACAGCAAAAAGGCCTCGTGTGAGGCCTTTTTTGTTTTTAGCGTTTCGCTGACGTTGCACTCAATAATTCGCGTTGCAGAAAGGCGAATGATGAAGGACAGATCACTCTTTCTTTTCTTTGCTGTCTGTCAGCAACTTATCTAATGCATCGCCGCCAACGTGACGGAAATCCTGACCTTTCACGAAGTAGAAGATGAATTCGCAAATGTTCTGACAACGGTCGCCGATACGCTCGATAGAACGGGCGCAGAACAGCGCAGTCAGGACGCTTGGAATGGTGCGCGGATCTTCCATCATGTAGGTCATCAGCTGGCGCACGATGCCTTCATATTCCTGATCCACTTTCTTGTCTTCACGGTAAATCCGCACCGCTTCGTCGAGATCCATGCGTGCGAAGGCATCCAGTACGTCATGCAGCATCTGCACGGTGTGGCGGCCCAGTGACTCCAGGCTGACCAGCAACGGTTGATGCAGATGCGAGAATTTCTCCAGCGCGGTACGGCAGATTTTATCCGCCACGTCGCCGATACGCTCCAGCTCGGAAATGGTTTTAATGATCGCCATGACTAAACGCAGGTCGCTGGCAGTCGGCTGGCGCTTGGCAATGATGCGTACGCAGGCCTCGTCGATCGCCACTTCCATCATGTTCACTTTGTCATCGCCTTTGATGACCTGCTGCGCCAACTCCGCGTCCTGATTGTGCATCGCGGTGATAGCGTCCGTCAGTTGCTGTTCAACCAGACCGCCCATCACAAGCACCTGGGTGCGGATGTGCTCAAGCTCTGCGTTGAACTGGCCGGAAATATGTTTGTTTAAGTTCAGGTTATCCATTTTTCTTACCTCAACCGTAGCGGCCAGTAATGTAATCTTCAGTCTGTTTACGCGCTGGCGAAGTGAACAGCGAATCGGTGTCGCTGTATTCGATCAGTTCGCCCAGATACATAAACGCAGTGCGGTCTGAACAACGCGCAGCCTGCTGCATGTTGTGCGTCACAATCACTACCGTGTAATCGGATTTCAGTTCGGTGATCAGCTCTTCGATACGGCCAGTGGAAATCGGATCCAGCGCCGAGCAGGGTTCGTCGAGCAGCAGCACGTCAGGGCGGATCGCGATACCACGCGCGATACACAAACGCTGTTGCTGACCGCCGGAGAGGCTGTAACCGCTCTGATGCAATTTGTCTTTGGATTCATTCCACAGCGCCGCTTTGGTCAGCGCCCACTGCACGCGCTCGTCCATATCGTTACGGGAAAGCTTCTCAAACAGACGCACGCCAAATGCGATGTTGTCGTAAATCGACATCGGGAACGGCGTTGGCTTCTGGAACACCATGCCGACTTTGGCGCGCAGCAGGGCGATATCTTGCTTATCGACCAGAATATTTTCGCCATCGAGCAGGATTTCGCCTTCCGCGTGCTGCTCAGGATACAGCTGATACATTTTGTTGAACGTGCGCAGCAGTGTGGATTTTCCACAGCCCGACGGGCCGATAAATGCAGTCACTTCGTTCTTGGCAATATCCAGGGAGATATTTTTCAGCGCGTGGAATTTGCCGTAATAAAAGTTCAGATCGCGAACCTGAATCTTGCTGTTGGATGCGTCAGTCATTCTCAGACATCTCTCTTATTCGCGCGCCGCATCGCGACGCCGGGAAAACAGTGACGGCAGCCGTTATCGCCTGCCATCCATCATGAATTATTGTTTTTTCTGCGCGAAAATCACACGCGCCAGAATATTCAGCAGCAGCACGCACAATGTAATCAGCAGCACGCCCGCCCACGCCAGTTGTTGCCATTCGCCAAACGGGCTCATCGCAAACTTGAAGATGGTCACCGGCAGGTTGGCAATCGGCTGCATCATGTCGGTGCTCCAGAACTGATTGGAGAGAGACGTGAACAGCAGTGGCGCGGTTTCACCGGCAATACGGGCAATCGCCAGCAGGATACCGGTGATGATGCCGGACACCGACGCTTTGAGCGTGATGGCGGAAATCATCTTCCATTTTGGCGTACCCAGTGCGTAAGCCGCTTCACGCAGGCTGTCCGGCACCAGTTTGAGCATGTTTTCGGTGGTGCGGATAACGATAGGGATTTGCAGCAGCGCCAGCGCCAGAACGCCCGCCCAGCCGGAGAAATGCCCCATTTTCGCTACCATAATGGTGTACACGAACAGGCCAACGACGATGGAAGGCGCGGAAAGCAGAATGTCATTGATGAAACGAATGAACTCCGCCAGCCAGGATTTGCGGCCATATTCTGCCAGATAAATCCCCGCCATCACGCCCAGTGGCGTACCGATCACGGTCGCCCACAAAATCAGTAATCCGCTGCCCGCGATGGCATTCGCCAGACCGCCGCCCGCCGTATTCGGTGGCGGGGTATTTTCAGTGAACAGCGCCAGCGACATTCCGTCGACGCCTTTCACCACGGTGGTGAACAGGATCCACACCAGCCAGAACAAACCGAACGCCATAGTCATCATAGAGACCAGCAGCGCCAGACGGTTTTTCTGCCGACGCCATGCCTGACGTTTGCGGCGCGACTCCAGCAGTTCAGGGGTGCTTTGCATTTCGAGTGTCGTCATCTTAACGGCCCTCTTTCTTAGCCAGACGCAGAATCATCACTTTCGACAGCGCCAGAACGATAAAAGTAATCACGAACAGAATCAGGCCCAGTTCCATCAGCGCGGCGGTATGCAGACCGGCTTCGGCTTCGGCGAATTCGTTAGCCAGCGCCGAGGTAATACTGTTGCCCGGCATATACAGCGAGACACTGTCGAGCTGGTAGGTGTTGCCGATGATAAAGGTCACCGCCATGGTTTCACCCAACGCGCGTCCCAGCCCTAACATCACACCGCCAATCACGCCGTTTTTAGTGAACGGCAACACGATGCGCCAAATCACTTCCCACGTCGTACAACCGATGCCGTAAGCGGACTCTTTCATCATCACCGGCGTTTGCTCGAACACGTCGCGCATTACCGAGGCGATGTAAGGGATGATCATGATAGCGAGGATCACACCCGCAGCCAGAATACCGATACCAAATCCGGGACCGGCGAACAGAGCGCCAACAATCGGGATGCCGGAAAGTACGTCACCGACTGGCGTCTGGAAGTATTGGGCAAACAGCGGTGCAAAAACGAATAAACCCCACATGCCGTAAACTATGCTGGGAATAGCCGCCAGCAGCTCGATGGCAATGCCTAGCGGACGTTTCAGCCAGTTCGGAGCCAGTTCGGTGAGGAATAACGCGATACCAAAGCTGACCGGTACGGCAATCAGCAAGGCGATAATCGAGGTGACGACGGTACCGTAAATCGGCACCAGTGCGCCGAACTGCTCGTTCGGGGCGTCCCAGGTTTTATTCCAGAGGAAGGATAAACCGAACTTTTCAATGCTCGGTAAGGAAGCAATAAACAGCGAGACGATAATACCGCCCAGCATTAATAACACGATCAGCGCAGCCAGTTTGACCAGCGCGCCGAAGATGATGTCACCGTTTTTGCTTGGTGCCTTGATAGCCGGCTTGTATTCAGCCATACCACTCTCTTTTAATTCAGATTTAATTCCCTCCCCGGCCGGAGAGGGAATGAAGCAGAAGACTTGTACTCTATATCAGACGGAAGGTCGGATCCTAGTACAGTGCTTTGCCGCTGGAGTCTTTTACATTGGTTTTCCACGCTGCGCGGATCTGTTCAACCACAGAATCAGGCAGTGCGGCGTAATCCAGGTCGGTCGTCAGCTTGTTACCGTTTTTGTAAGCCCAGTCGAAGAACTTCAGCACTTCAGTGCCTTTAGCTGCATCTTGCTGGTCTTTGTAAATCAGGATGAAGGTGGTGGAGCTGATTGGCCACGCATTGTCACCTTTCTGATTGGTCAGGTCCTGAGCGAAGGTTTTCGTCCAGTCAGCGCCTTTGGCCGCTGCGCTGAAAGATTCTTCAGTCGGGGTAATGGCTTTACCGTCGGCATCCACCAGTTTGGTGTAAGCCAGGTTGTTTTGTTTCGCGTAAGCGTATTCTACGTAGCCGATAGAACCTGGCAGACGCTGCACGAATGCCGCCACGCCGTCGTTACCTTTGCCGCCCAGACCGGTAGGCCAGTTAACGGTAGAACCAGAACCGATTTTCTCTTTCCACTCGTTGTTCACTTTCGCCAGATAGCTGGTGAACACGAAAGAGGTACCGGAACCATCAGCACGGCGTACCACCGCGATGTTAGTGTCTGGCAGTTTCACGCCAGGGTTCAGCTTAGTGATCGCCGCGTCGTTCCACTTTTTGATTTTGCCGAGGTAAATATCACCCAGCGTTGCACCGTCCAGAGTCAGCTGACCGGATTTGATGCCAGGGATGTTAACCGCCAGTACCACGCCACCGATCACGGTAGGGAACTGGAACAGGCCGTTTTTGGTCAGATCTTCTTCTTTCATCGGGGCGTCGGACGCACCGAAATCAACGGTTTTGGCGATGATTTGTTTCACGCCGCCGGAAGAACCGATGCCCTGATAGTTAACCTGATTACCGGTTTCTTTCTGATAAGCATCTGCCCACTTCGCGTAAACAGGTGCAGGGAAGGTACCGCCAGCGCCAGTCAGGTTAGAGGCAGCGAAAGCAGACATTGCTGTGAGGGAAAAAGTCGCTGCTACAAGACCGGCGACGGTGTTACGCATCAATTTCATGTTCCACTCCTGGTGGTTTTAAACTTCCCGACTAATGTCGACGTTAATTAAAGTGTTAGGCACAGGAGGAAAATAGGACAGTTTGGTGACAGTAAAATGTACGTTATATGACAGTTTTATGACAATGGTCATAATTCAGGCAATACGGCGAAACTGAGAGGTTTTGAGGCGTGCCCTGGTGGAGAAATGACCGCTTACGGCAGTGTTTCGTCGGAAACTGAGTGTTGAATACGCCGCAATAACTCTTTCTCTTCATCACCGGTCAATTCCCGTGATTCACCCAACGGCAGCCCTTCCAGATGAATATTCATAATGCGCACGCGTTCAAGACGGGTCACCTCAAAACCAAAATACTTCGACATGCGGCGGATCTGACGATTAAGGCCCTGCACCAGCGTAATACGAAAAATATATTCTGATTCTTTCACCACTTTGCAGGCTTTGGTCACGGTGCCCAGCATCGGAACGCCTGTGCTCAGGCCGAGAATGAATGCGTCGTTCACCGGCTTGTTGACGGTCACCACGTACTCTTTTTCATGATCGTTACCGGCGCGCAGAATTTTGTTCACCATGTCGCCGTGGTTGGTCAGTAAAATCAGTCCCTGCGAATCCTTATCCAGACGCCCGACCGGAAAGATACGTTTGCTGTGATGAATCAGTGTTCCGATGTTATCCGGCAGACTTTCGTCCATCGAGGTAATAATACCTACCGGCTTGTTCAGCACGAGCATCACCAGACCGGTTTCATCTCGTTGCCCTATGAGCTGGCCATCCACCTTCACTACATCGCCGTCAAAGACCTGAGCACCAAATTCGGCCTGCATATCGTTAATCAATACCCGCCCGTTTTCGACATAACGGTCAGCATCACGCCGCGAACACATGCCGCTGTCGCTGATGTATTTGTTAATCCGTATGGAAGAAGGGATCGGCATTGCGCAGAGAACCTCTGTAAAAGGCGGACTATACCTTGTTGCGTCGCAGAAATAAAAAAGCGCCCACGGGGGGCGCTCAGAAGCACAAATCTTAAAGACTTATTCTACCGTCACAGACTTCGCAAGGTTACGCGGCTGGTCTACGTCGGTGCCTTTGATCAGCGCGACATAGTAGGACAGCAGCTGGAGCGGAACGGTGTAGAAAATCGGTGCGACGATTTCTTCAACGTGTGGCAGCTGAATGATCTTCATGCCGTCGCTGTCGGTAAAACCGGCATTCTGATCGGCGAAGACATATAGCAGGCCACCACGGGCGCGCACTTCTTCGATGTTCGACTTCAGCTTTTCCAGCAGTTCGTTGTTTGGCGCAATCACGATCACCGGCATATCGGCATCAATCAGCGCCAGCGGGCCGTGTTTCAGCTCGCCTGCTGCATAGGCTTCGGCATGAATATAAGAGATCTCTTTGAGCTTCAGCGCACCTTCCATCGCAATCGGGTATTGATCGCCGCGACCGAGGAACAAGGCGTGATGCTTGTCAGAGAAACCTTCTGCCAGAGCTTCGATGGTTTTATCCAGCGACAGCATCTGCTCGATACGCGCAGGCAATGCCTGAAGCGCATGAACGATGTCGTGCTCAACCTGCGGCGCTACGCCTTTCAGACGACCCATACGCGCCACCAACATCAACAGAACGGTCAGCTGAGTGGTAAATGCTTTGGTCGATGCCACGCCGATTTCGGTGCCCGCTTTGGTCATCAGTGCCAAGTCGGATTCACGCACCAACGATGAACCGGCCACGTTACACACGGCCAGAGAACCGAGATAACCCAGTTCTTTGGACAGACGCAGGGCGGCCAGCGTATCGGCCGTTTCGCCGGACTGGGACAGCGTGATAATCAGGCTGCCCGGACGTACAGCAGATTTGCGATAGCGGAATTCAGATGCGATTTCCACATCACAAGGCATACCGGCCAATGATTCAAACCAGTAACGCGCGACCATACCGGAGTTATACGACGTCCCGCAGGCAATAATCTGGATATGCTGAACGCGTGACAAAATGTCGTCAGCCTTTTCGCCCAGTTCGCTCAGATTCACTTCACCATGGCTGAAACGGCCTTCCAGGGTGTTTTTGATCGCCAGAGGCTGTTCGTAGATTTCTTTCTGCATGTAGTGACGGTAAACGCCTTTATCACCCGCGTCGTACTGCACTTTGGATTCAATTTCTTCACGCTCAACTGCATGACCATTTTTGTCATACACGCTGACCGAGCGACGTTTCACTTCCGCCACATCGCCTTCTTCCAGGAACAGGAAGCGACGGGTGACCGGCAGCAATGCCAGCTGATCGGAAGCAATGAAGTTTTCACCCACGCCACGACCGATCACCAGCGGACTGCCGGAACGGGCGGCGACCAGAACGGACGGATCACGGCTGTCCATCACGACAGTACCGTATGCGCCACGCAGTTGCGGGATAACACGCTGAACCACTTCCAGCAGCGTGCCGCCCTGAAGTTGTTCCCAATGCACCAGATGCGCGATCACTTCGGTATCCGTTTCGGAATCAAAACGGTAGCCGCGTTCGATCAGTAATTCACGCAGAGGTTCGTGGTTTTCAATGATGCCGTTATGCACCACCGCGATGTAATCGGACACATGCGGGTGGGCGTTCGCTTCAGAAGGTTCGCCGTGGGTTGCCCAGCGGGTGTGCGCAATACCGGTGCCGCCGTGCAGTGGATGTTGATCCAGCGCGTCAGCCAGCATCTGGACTTTGCCCAGACGACGCAAACGCCCCATTTTCCCTTGCGCATCAATCACAGCCAGACCGGCTGAGTCATAACCGCGGTATTCGAGACGGCGTAAACCTTCTAACAGAATTTCAGCAATATCGCGTTGCGCTACTGCGCCTACAATTCCACACATCAGTTTTATTCCTATTGAAGGTCTTTCGGGACCTTTTTTGATGCCTGACCTGATTTATCCGCGAGCCCCGTTTTCCGGTGTACTTACGGTTCCCCGAGCCTTGTAGAAGTTGGGGATTATTATGTAATGCTTATTATTTCTTCACCGGTTTTTGCCAGTCAGGTTTATGCACCTGAGGCACCCGGCTTAACAGTAAACCGTTGTCAGGAACATCGCGCGTCACAGTGGTGCCCGCCGCGATGGTCACATTGTTGCCGACGGTAACAGGCGCAATCAGCTGAGTATCGGAGCCGACAAACACGTCATTGCCGATAATCGTTTTGCTTTTGTTCACGCCGTCATAGTTACAGGTGATGGTGCCCGCGCCGATATTCACGTTGTCACCAATCTCAGCGTCGCCGAGATAAGAAAGGTGACCCGCTTTAGAGCCTTTGCCCAGACGGGATTTTTTGATTTCGACGAAGTTGCCGACGTGCGCGCCTTCGGCCAGCTCAGCGCCAGGGCGCAGACGGGCGAATGGCCCGACGGTACAACCGCTTTCCAGCACCGCATCTTCGAAGACGCTGTAAGGGCTGATTTCACAGTCATCGCCAATCACACAGTTTTTCAGCACGCAGCCCGCACCGATTTTCACTCGATCGCCCAGTTTGACGTGGCCTTCGATAATCACGTTGGTATCGATCAGGACGTCGATGCCATGAGACAGCTCGCCGCGCAAATCAAACCGCGCCGGATCCATCAGCATCACGCCTTCCAGTAGCAGGCGTTCAGCCTGTTCGCTCTGATACACGCGCTCAAGGCGCGAAAGTTGCAGGCGGTTGTTCACGCCATCCACTTCACTGTTACGCGCCGGATGAACGGTGGCGATCTGGTGCCCTTCGGCATGTGCCATCGCAATGATATCGGTGATGTAGTATTCACCCTGCGCATTATTGTTATTGAGTTTGCTCAGCCAGCGCTTGAAAGATGCTCCGTTGGCTACCAGAATTCCGGTGTTAATCTCCTGAATTTTAAGCTGTTCCTGGCTGGCATCTTTTTGTTCGATAATGCCGGTCACTGTGCCATTTTCACGCACGATGCGACCATAGCCGGTTGGATCGTCAAGCACGACGGTCAATAAACCAATACCGCCTTCCGGTTTGACTTTCAGCAGTTTTTCCAGCGTATCGACGGAAATTAACGGAACGTCGCCGTACAGCATCAGCACATCTTCATCATCAGCAAAGAAAGGCGCAGCCTGCTGCATAGCATGACCGGTACCCAGTTGCTCTGCCTGCAATACCCAGTTCAGATCACTGCCCGCCAGATTTTTCTTCAGCAACTCGCCACCATGGCCATAGACCAGATGCACGTTCTTCGCCCCCACCTGCATGGCGGCATCAATCACGTGTTGCACCATCGGCTTACCCGCCAAGGAATGAAGAACTTTAGGAAGGTTGGAGTACATGCGTGTTCCCTTGCCCGCGGCAAGGATGACCACACTCAGTGTGCTGTTCGACATAGGTAACCTGACAAATCCAATTTGAGTGACAAAAGTAACCCGTTCAGTGCCCGGATTACTACATATTTCGCTTCAAAAACCACCTGCAGGCCGCAGCCTGTAAGGGTTGAGCACGGTATAGACTACAGCAAAAAATCTGAGGGTAAAACGTCCACTTATTCCGCAAGTATTCCATTAAACGTGAATTTCCGCCTTCGGATAAACGCTGAAAAGTGTCTTATTTAAAGGTAAAAAAAAAGCGACCCGAAGGTCGCCTTTTACACTGATGTCGTTACATCGCTTTCCTGGTAAGTTCGATAACGCGAAGTTTCGCGATCGCCTTAGCCAGTTCTGCTGACGCCTGAGCGTAGTCAACGTCGCCGTGAGAACTATTAATATGTTCTTCCGCCTTGCGCTTAGCTTCAAGCGCGCGCGCTTCGTCGAGGTCTTGCCCACGGATTGCAGTATCAGCCAACACGGTTGTTGCATTCGGCTGCACCTCAAGGATGCCGCCGGAAAGATAGATATACTCTTCTTCCCCGTGTTCTTTAACAATGCGCACCATGCCAGGCTTGATGGCGGTGAGCAGCGGAGCATGCCCCGGGAAAATACCCAGTTCGCCTTCGCTACCCGTCACCTGGATCTTCTGTACCATGCCGGAAAACATTCTCTTTTCCGCACTGACTACATCCAGATGGTAAGCTTTTTCAGCCATGTCATCCTCTCTCAATACCACAACAAACTAGCGTTACAGTTTCTTGGCTTTTTCCACTGCTTCTTCAATGGTGCCAACCATGTAGAACGCTTGTTCCGGCAGGTGATCGTAGTCGCCGTCCATAATGCCTTTGAAACCACGGATGGTATCTTTCAGCGAAACGAACTTGCCCGGAGAACCGGTGAAGACTTCGGCCACGAAGAATGGCTGGGACAGGAAACGCTGAATCTTACGCGCACGGGATACAACCAGTTTGTCATCTTCTGACAACTCGTCCATACCCAGGATCGCGATGATGTCTTTCAGTTCCTGATAACGTTGCAGAATAGACTGCACGCCACGAGCCACATCATAGTGTTCCTGACCAACAACCAGTGGATCCAGCTGACGACTGGTGGAATCCAGTGGGTCTACCGCCGGGTAGATACCCAGTGACGCGATCTGACGGCTCAGTACCACGGTCGCATCTAAGTGAGCGAAGGTGGTGGCTGGAGATGGGTCAGTCAAGTCATCCGCAGGGACGTAAACGGCCTGTACGGAGGTGATAGAACCACTTTTGGTCGAGGTGATACGTTCTTGCAGAACGCCCATCTCTTCCGCCAGCGTTGGCTGATAACCTACCGCAGAAGGCATACGGCCCAGAAGTGCGGACACTTCAGTACCGGCCAGGGTATAACGGTAAATGTTATCGATGAACAGCAGAACGTCACGACCTTCATCACGGAATTTCTCCGCCATGGTCAGGCCAGTCAGTGCTACACGCAGACGGTTGCCTGGTGGCTCATTCATCTGGCCATAAACCAGGGAAACTTTGTCGATAACGTTGGAATCGGTCATTTCGTGGTAGAAGTCGTTACCCTCACGAGTACGTTCACCCACGCCTGCAAACACAGAATAACCGGAGTGCTCGATCGCGATGTTACGGATCAGCTCCATCATGTTTACAGTTTTACCAACACCCGCACCACCGAACAGACCGACTTTACCGCCCTTAGCGAACGGGCACATCAGGTCCATAACTTTGATACCGGTTTCCAGCAATTCCTGGGAGTTCGCCAGCTCTTCGTAAGAAGGAGCAGGACGGTGAATTGAACGACGTTCTTCTTCGCCGATTTCACCTTTCATGTCGATTGGTTCACCCAATACGTTCATGATGCGACCCAGAGTCGCTACACCAACCGGAACTTCAATTGGGTGTTCCAGGTTGTTCACTTTCAGATTGCGACGCAGGCCATCTGATGTACCCATTGCGATACAACGAACAACGCCGCCACCTAACTGTTGCTGTACTTCCAGCACCAGCTTGGAGGTACCGTTTTCTACCTCAAGAGCATTGTACACGTTCGGTACTGCATCCTGAGGGAACTCGACGTCCACCACGGCGCCGATTACCTGGATAATCTTTCCAGTAGCCATCTTGAATCCTCTACGTAATTCGTAAACCTAGCTTAAACCGCGGAGGCTCCCCCGACGATCTCGGTGAGTTCCTGAGTGATGCTGGCCTGACGAGCTTTGTTGTATACCAACTGCAGCTCTTTGATCAGGCTGCCGCCGTTATCGGTTGCGGCTTTCATCGCTACCATTCGCGCGGCCTGTTCGCTGGCCAGGTTTTCTACGACGCCCTGATAAACCTGAGATTCCACATAACGACGCAGGAGGGTATCCAGCAGCGCTTTAGGGTCCGGCTCATACAGGTAATCCCAGGATTTCTTCGCCAGTGCGCCGTCTTCTGCGGGTGGCAGAGGCAACAGCTGCACGATGCGTGGTTCCTGAGACATGGTATTGACGAATTTATTGCTAACAACGCATAACTTGTCTAAGCGACCTTCGTCGAAAGCCTGCAACATCACTTTAACCGGTCCGATCAGTTCTGACAGAGAAGGGTTATCCCCCATGCCAGTAACCTGAGCAACAACGTTGCCACCCACGGAGCCGAAGAAAGAGGCTGCTTTGGAACCGATCAGTGCGAGATCAACTTCAACACCCTTTTCGGACCAGCCTTTCATCTCTGCCAGCAGTCTTTTGAACAGGTTAATGTTCAAACCACCACAAAGACCACGGTCGGTAGACACCACCAGATACCCGACGCGCTTAATGTCACGCTCATCCAGGTAAGGGTGCTTATATTCCAGATTACCTAACGCAAGGTGACCAATCACTTCACGAATGGTTTCTGCATAAGGACGGCTGGCCGCCATACGTTCCTGCGTTTTACGCATTTTGGAGGCGGCGACCATTTCCATCGCTTTAGTGATCTTTTGCGTGTTTTGCACGCTGCTGATCTTACTACGTATCTCTTTTCCGCCGGCCATCTCTGCTTCTCCTCATTACCAAACGGCCCGCTGCTTATCTGCCAAAAGCAGGACAGCAAGGCCGCTTAGTGTTACCAGGACTGGGTTGCTTTGAAGGTATCGAGGATATTTTTGAATTTACCCTCGATCTCATCGTTATACGCACCAGTTTGGTTGATTTGCTGCAGAAGCTCGCCGTGCTCACGGTCGGCAAACGCCAACAGTGCCGCTTCAAAGCTACCGACTTTGGACAACTCAACGTCTTCCAGATAACCACGTTCTGCTGCGAAGATGATCAGAGACTGCGCCACGATTGACATCGGAGCGTATTGTTTCTGTTTCAGCAGCTCAGTCACTTTCTGACCGTGGTTCAGCTGTTTACGGGTTGCCTCATCCAGATCAGAAGCGAACTGGGAGAACGCAGCCAGTTCACGATACTGTGCCAGCGCGGTACGAATACCACCGGACAGTTTTTTCATGATCTTGGTCTGAGCAGCACCACCAACACGAGATACCGAGATACCCGGGTTAACCGCAGGACGAATACCGGCGTTAAACAGGTTGGATTCCAGGAAGATCTGACCATCGGTAATCGAGATTACGTTGGTCGGAACGAACGCGGAAACGTCACCCGCTTGCGTTTCGATGATCGGAAGCGCAGTCAGGGAACCGGTTTTGCCTTTCACTTCACCCTTAGTGAATGCTTCAACGTAGTCGGCGTTTACACGCGCAGCACGTTCGAGCAGACGGGAGTGGAGATAGAAAACGTCGCCTGGGTAAGCTTCACGACCTGGTGGACGACGAAGCAGCAGGGAAATCTGACGGTAAGCAACAGCCTGTTTAGACAGGTCATCATAAACGATCAGTGCGTCTTCACCGCGGTCACGGAAGTATTCACCCATTGCGCAGCCGGAGTACGGTGCCAGATATTGCAGTGCAGCAGATTCTGATGCAGTTGCAACAACAACGATGGTGTTTTCCAGTGCGCCGTGCTCTTCCAGTTTACGAACCACGTTAGAAATGGTGGACGCTTTCTGGCCGATAGCCACATAGATACATTTGATGCCGGAATCGCGCTGGTTGATGATCGCATCGATCGCCAGAGCAGTTTTACCGGTTTGACGGTCACCGATGACCAATTCACGCTGACCACGACCGATTGGGATCATGGCATCAACGGATTTGTAACCTGTCTGCACAGGCTGGTCTACGGATTGACGTTCGATAACGCCAGGTGCGATTGCTTCGACAGCTGAGAAGCCGTCATGCTCTACCGGACCTTTACCGTCGATTGGCGCCCCCAGGGTGTTAACAACGCGACCTAACAGGCCACGGCCAACTGGAACTTCCAGGATACGGCCAGTACATTTTACTTTCATCCCTTCGGCGAGGTCAGCGTAAGGGCCCATAACAACAGCACCTACGGAATCGCGCTCCAGGTTCAGGGCGATAGCGTAACGGTTACCCGGCAACGCAATCATTTCCCCTTGCATGACATCGGCTAAGCCGTGCACGCGGATGATCCCGTCACTGACGGAAACGATAGTACCTTCATTGTGAGCTTCGCTCACTACATTGAACTGAGCAATGCGCTGCTTTATCAGTTCGCTGATTTCGGTGGAATTCAGTTGCATGCTCCAGTCCCCTTAAGACTGCAAGACGTCTGCCAGGCGTTCAAGACGACTGCGAACGCTGCCATCAATCACCATATCACCTGCACGGATAATGACACCGGCAAGAACAGACTTGTCAATTTTGCAATTCAGCTTAACTTTGCGAGACAAACGTTTTTCCATAGCAGCAGCAATTTTTGCCTGCTGTTCTTCCGTCAGTGGACTTGCTGAAGTGACTTCAACCTCAGCACTAGCCTCCAGTGAGGCGCGCAGTTCGATGAACTGCTGCAACACTTCCGGAAGAACGCGTAAACGTCCATTTTCAGCCATTACCCTAATCAGGTTCTGGCCTGCGTCGTCGAGTTGTTCACCACATACGGCAATAAACGTCTTAGACAGCGTTTCTGGTGCCGTTGCACCGGAAAGCAGTTCTTCAATCATTTCATTGCGCGTGACTTCAGCCGTGAACGCTAACATAGACTGCCAGCGATCTAAGCTTTGGTGCTCAACGGCAAAGTCAAAAGCTGCTTTGGCGTAGGGGCGAGCTACAGTTACAAATTCAGACATCAGCCCCTCCCTCCTTACAGTTCAGCGACCAGTTTATCAACGATGTCGCTGTTAGCAGCTTCATCCACGGAACGTTCGATGATCTTCTCGGCGCCAGCAATGGCCAAAATCCCGACCTGTTTACGCAACTCTTCACGTGCACGTTGGCGTTCGGCGTCAATCTCTGCCTTAGCTTGCGCTACGATCTTGTTACGTTCCTGCTCGGCTTCGGTCTTCGCTTCGTCGACGATCTGTGCTTTACGCTTGTTCGCCTGGTCGATGATTACCTGAGCTTCAGCTTTGGCTTTCTTCAGTTGGTCGGTCGCATCGGCTTGCGCTAAGTCCAGCTCTTTTTTGGCACGTTCTGCGGAAGACAAACCTTCAGAAATCTCTTTCTGACGTTTTTCGATGGCAGCCATAATCGGCGGCCATACGTACTTCATACAGAACAGGACAAACAGGACAAACGCGATAGCCTGGCCGAGGATTGTTGCGTTAAGATTCACAGCACAATGCCTCTTTCAAAGTGAAATATTTGATGTAGTTCGTTTAACCGTGAGCAAGCTCAGTGTTAAGCGACAGCAAACATCACGTACAGACCCAGACCAACAGCAATCATTGGGATTGCATCGACCAGACCCATAACGATAAAGAACTGTGTACGCAACAGAGGGATCAGGTCAGGCTGACGTGCAGCACCTTCCAAAAATTTACCACCCAAGATGCCGATACCGATTGCAGCACCGATTGCCGCCAGGCCCATCATCACAGCGGCAGCCATGTACAGCAGATCCATACTCAGGTTTTCCATGACAGTCTCCAGTTTGTTTCAGTTAAAACGCAGTAGTGTTGAAAGAAAAATCAGTGTTTTTCAGATGCCATCGAGAGATAGACAATCGTCAGAACCATGAAGATAAAAGCTTGCAGCGTAATGATCAGGATGTGGAAAATGGCCCAAGGCACACTCAGGATCCACTGTGACCACCACGGCAGCAGGCCAGCAATAAGGATGAAGATCAACTCACCCGCATACATATTGCCAAACAGTCGCAGACCCAGTGAAACTGGTTTAGACAGCAGGCTGACACCCTCAAGAATCAGGTTAATCGGAATGAAAACCGGATGATTGAATGGCTGCATTGTCAGTTCTTTAACGAAACCGCCAATGCCTTTCATCTTAATGCTATAGAAAAGAATCAGAATGAATACGCCGAGCGCCATGGACAACGTGATATTCACGTCAGCCGTGGGTACAACACGCAGAGCCGGCAGACCAAGAAGATGTTCGCCTATGTACGGCAGAAAATCGATTGGCAGCAAATCCATCATGTTCATCATGAACACCCAGACGAAGACAGTCAGAGCCAAAGGCGCTATGACTTTGCTTTTGCCGTGATACATGTCACGCACGTTGCTATCGACGAAGCCCACAACCAGCTCGATGGCCGTTTGCAGTTTCCCCGGAACACCACTGGTGGCGTTTTTAGCGACGCGATGGAAGATAACCAGAAAGAGTACTCCGAGGAACACGGAGAAAAACATCGAATCGATGTTAATCGACCAGAATCCCGTCCCTACCTGAAGCTGAGTCAGATGGTGACCGATATACTCTTGTGGAGTAGAGATTTCTCCTGATGCAGACATGATGCCTCTTACCCTTTAGTAGTTAAGTACGGTAACTGTTAATGACGGCCGGTGCCAAAATCTGAGTCATCAACACCGATAAATAGGCCAACCCCAACGGAGCGAACGCCGCCTTAAACAGGCCAAGTGCGACAATCATTAAGATTATCGTAACCAGCACCTTCAGCGCCTCTCCGATAGCAAAGGACCAGGCAACCCGTCCAGAGACCGTTGTTTGCGCCTGATGGCGCCATGCAAACAGCATGAACAGTACATTTGGCAGCCAGGCGGCCAAACCACCCATAAGAGCTGAAGTGGTCCATTCCAGGCTTTTAAAGCCAAAGACTGCACTGAGCAGAACAAAGGTCAATAACTGCAGTAGTAACAGCTTTCTGGCAACCTTCACACTATGCGTACTGTGTAAAATACCGGATACAGACATGACGTTTGTTCTCTCCGTATCGAGTACCTAGCTGGAGGTATGCTGAATGCCGTATATCACTGCCTTTACTGTTTTGAGTCAAGCAGCAAAAACCGAGCAAATTATACGGTGCACAGGAACGAATTCAATGGATAAGTAGCGAAAAGGTGAACAATTATTTAAATTTTCCTCTTCATCGCTATTTTGATTACGAAACTATAGCTGAATTTGCCCTTTTTACTTTGCTGCGGTTATTTCATCACCTGACAAAGAAGCGTGCACTGGATCACATAATTAACGCGACCCTATTTATATACCCTACACCGCTCGAATGTCTTTAGCTAAACCGGCCTTTTAAAAATGATATAAATCATATTGTTAAAAGAACCGCGATTGAGAAAACATCTTATTTAAAAATAGACATCATCCGATGATACAACTAGCCAACAAATATCAACATTTTCATTACAAGTTGAATATCACTGGCCTGATGCCGATTAAATTTCACAAGTGACTATCTCGGTACGGATTAAAAATAAAGGTCACCTAATTGCTAACAGTGTGTAAAAAAGAGGTGATTGGTCGAAAGTCACCGCTATTTAATTAGCCTGCTCATTTTAACTCTGTTAACACACATATTTTTTAAGGATTATTTGATAATTCTCAACTTTAGTTTGCACTAAGAATTATCAGATGACGTTCTCCGTCAAGTTCCGGAACCTGCAGTTTCACCACACTTTCCAAAGTGATACCGTCAGGTAACGCCGTCAGTTCATCATCGGGACACACGCCCTTGAGCGCATAGAAGCGCCCCTGCCCTTTCTTTGGCAGATGATGACACCAGGACAACATGTCCTGTAACGAGGCAAACGCACGGCTTATCACACCATCAAATGGCGGTTCAGGTTCAAACTCTTCCACACGGCTTTGTACCGGCTCAATATTCTTCAACCCCAGCTCATGCTGAACCTGACGCAGGAAGCGTACGCGTTTGCCGAGGCTGTCCAGCAATGTGAAATGCGAGTCCGGACGGACGATAGCCAGTGGAATGCCCGGTAAGCCCGGCCCCGTACCCACATCAATGAAACGACTGCCCTGCAATGCTCATTCACTACGATACTGTCCAGAATATGGCGCACCAGCATTTGCATCGGATCACGTACCGACGTCAGGTTGTAGGCTTTGTTCCACTTATGCAGCAGTTCAACATAGGCAATCAGTTGGTGTTTTTGCTGATCGGGTAACGCTATTCCTGCCGCAGCAAGCAGCGAGTCCAGTTTCTTTTGCACAGTGAAAATCCTCTGACAGAGTCGGTATTCCGGGAACAGCCCGGTGGGGGGAATGATAAAGCAGCCAAAAAGGCGGGGAAAGCGAGAATTGACCGCCGCCTTGGGATCAAAGGGCGGTCATCAGAGATGAGTCTCAGGCGCTACGGCGCAGCAAGCCTTGTTTTTTAAGCCAAATCAGCAGAATTGAGATAGCAGCCGGTGTGATACCGGAGATCCGCGAAGCCTGACCGATCGACGTCGGCTTGTGATCGTTTAGCTTGGCGATCACTTCGTTCGACAGACTGTTCACCTGACGGTAATCCAGATCTGTTGGCAGCAAAGTGTTTTCATTGCGCAGCTGTTTGTCGATCTCTTCCTGCTGACGTGCAATGTAGCCTTCGTACTTGATTTGAATCTCAACCTGTTCAGCAGCCTGTACATCTGGCACGCCCGGCGCAAAAGGAGACAATGTGGTGATCAGCGCATACGTCATTTCGGGACGACGGAGCAACTCTTCAGCATTGGCCTCTTTTGAGAGCGGCGCGGAAAGGTGTGCATTGATTTCGCTGACCTGTGCGTGATGAGGATTGACCCAGATCCCGCGCAGACGCTGACGTTCCTGCTCGATCATCTCCAGCTTCTGGTTGAAGCGTGCCCAGCGGGCATCGTCGACCAGGCCTAATTCACGCCCTTTTTCCGTCAGACGTAAATCGGCGTTATCTTCACGCAGCATCAGACGGTATTCAGCACGCGAGGTAAACATGCGGTACGGTTCTTTGGTACCCAGCGTACACAGGTCGTCTACCAGCACACCCAGATAAGCCTGATCACGGCGTGGCGCCCAGCCTTCATCGTCGGTGGCGCTGCGTGCGGCGTTCATACCGGCCAGCAGACCTTGTGCCGCCGCTTCTTCGTAGCCGGTTGTACCGTTGATTTGTCCTGCAAAGAACAGTCCAGCAATAAATTTGCTTTCCAGCGTCGGTTTCAAATCACGCGGATCAAAGAAATCATATTCGATGGCATAGCCGGGACGAACGATCACCGCATTTTCCATCCCCTGCATGGAACGTACGATCTGCATCTGTACGTCAAACGGCAGGCTGGTTGAAATCCCGTTTGGATAGACTTCATTGCTGGTCAGGCCTTCCGGTTCAAGGAAGATCTGATGAGAATTACGATCGGCAAACCGCATGACTTTATCTTCGATCGACGGGCAATAACGCGGGCCGATCCCTTCGATGATCCCGGCATACATCGGGCTGCGATCCAGATTGTTGCGGATCACATCATGGGTTTTTTCGTTGGTATAGGTCATGTAACACGGGATTTGTCGCGGATGTTGCGACGCGTTACCCATGAAAGAGAATACCGGAGCCGGATTATCGCCGTGCTGTTGAGCCAGTACGCTGAAATCAATGGAGCGGGCATCGATACGCGGCGGTGTACCTGTTTTAAGACGGTTCACGCGTAACGGTAATTCACGAAGACGCTGTGAAAGGGAGATAGCAGGAGGATCACCTGCACGGCCGCCGCTGTAGTTTTCCAGTCCGATGTGGATCTTGCCGTCCAGGAAAGTACCGACGGTCAGTACTACCGTTTTGGCGCGGAATTTCAGCCCCATCTTGGTCACGGCACCGACAACGCGATCGTTTTCCACAATGAGATCTTCGACTGACTGCTGGAAGATCATCAGGTTTGGCTGATTCTCTAAGGCAGTGCGAACTGCCTGACGGTAAAGCACACGGTCAGCCTGAGCACGGGTTGCCCGTACGGCAGGGCCTTTGCTCGCGTTTAGTATCCTAAACTGAATGCCCGCATGGTCGATAGCTGTGGCCATCAAACCGCCGAGAGCGTCCACTTCTTTTACCAGATGTCCCTTCCCGATCCCGCCAATTGCCGGGTTACACGACATCTGTCCCAGCGTGTCGATATTGTGGGTTAATAATAAGGTCTGACGTCCCATGCGTGCAGATGCCATGGCAGCTTCAGTACCTGCATGACCTCCACCGATGATAATGACGTCAAATTGATCCGGATAAAACATGCGACTGCACCTCAGCGTTCAAGCGAACTTTCTTTGTATGGCGTTGGGAGGAGGGATTCTACTCAAGTTTAGATCTTCCACAAGCCCCGGAGGATCTTCCCTAATTAAAAGAAGATCTTTTTTATTTAAAGATCTCTTATTAATACTTCTATTAGGATCGCGATCCTCTGTGCATAAGTCATTTTTCTCAATGAAGATCAATATGCTAAGAAGGATCGAATGCTGTGAATGATCGGTGATCCTGGACAGTATAAGCTGGGATCAGAATTGAGAGTTATGCACAGGCTGAAAAGCGTACAGGAGTTGTTAGAGGGATAACTACCGGTTTTACACCGCTTTAAAGCATAGTTATCCACATCTGATCGGCTGAAATTTACACTTATTTGAGTAAATTAATCCAGTTGATCACCCAAACCTCTGCCGGATCCTCAGGAATTTCATGCTGAGTCACGTCGATCTCAAGTCGATCACCGATCCGTTTTGCCCCTAATGACGTCAGTTTCTGATCGAGAGAATTGATCGCGCCACAGAAAGTGTCATATTCGCTGCTGCCTAAACCTAAGGCACCAAAACGAACTTTTGACAGATCCGGTTGCTGATCTTCCAGCTGTTCCAGGAAGGGTTGCAAGTTATCAGGCAACTCTCCGGCACCGTGTGTGGAGCACACCACCAACCAGATCCCTTCTAAAGGGACTTCATACAGTTCCGGACCATGAAACATCTGTGTAGAAAAACCGGCTTCTTCCAGCTTCTCTGCCACGTGTTCAGCAACATATTCGGCACTGCCAAGTGTACTTCCACTGATCAGGGTTACGTCAGACATAGAACTCTCACCCGAGAAAAGGAGGACATTGTACGCTGTGAATGAGCTGGGATCTACCTGTGGATAATAGGGGTATAGAAATCAGTGCTCAGGGCTGGATGGTGCGTGTGATGGGGTTCTGCAGGGAGATCAGCGTCTCTGTTGACTGGATCTCGTCAATGGTCTGGATCTTGTTGATAAGTACGTGTTGCAGAGAATCAATGGAGCGGCACATGATCTTAATGAAGATGCTGTAGTGGCCGGTGGTGTAATAGGCTTCGACCACTTCTTCGATACTTTCCAGTTTTTTAAGCGCAGACGGATAGTCCTTGGCGCTTTTCAAAATGATGCCAATAAAGCAGCAAACGTCGTAACCGAGTTGCTTAGGATTTACGGTGATGTGCGCACCCGTGATGATTCCAGCCTGCTTCATCTTTTCGACGCGCACGTGGATAGTTCCGGGGCTGACGGTGAAGACTTTTGCCAGTTCGGCGTAAGGTGTTCTGGCGTTGTCCATCAACGCATTGAGGATCCCGCGATCCAACTCGTCGAGCTGATAGATTTCAGACATGGTGTGCTTTCTCTTTAAGGTTAATTTCTTTGCCAGCGGCGTTGTACACGGCTTTTCACACCGGTATCAAAGCGCCAGATATGATCGAAAATACGCAGGATCCCGGGCTTGCCATAATGCGACATCGCCAGCGCATGAAAGCGGTGCTGCTTCTCCCGCTGGAGCATTTTGACCTTCTTCTGTACCTCGTCAGGCAGCCGTTGAGCGATGAAATCTGAGATCACCACTGCGTCGGCGTCATGCCATTCCGGTGATGCCAGTTTGTCCAGGGTGGCATTCAGGCAGGCTGCCAGATCGGTGCCGCCGCGAAAATGTTGCCCGAGAAAACGCAATGCCTGATCCAGTCCACCGGCGGAGGTCAGTTCATAATGGATCACTTCGCTGGCAAACAACATGATGTAACAGCGACGGTTATCGGCAAGGGCGATCCTCAGCAGCGCCAGGCAAAAGGCTTTCGCACACTGTTCATTGAATCCCCCCATAGAGCCTGAGGTGTCCACACACACCACAAACGGGCCACGGGGCTGCGGTTCTTGCTGCTGCCAGACCACCGGACGCTTCACCACTTTCTCGCGCCAGACGTCTCCCTGCAGGCGGTAAGTCATCAGCCGCTTTTCCAGTAACCGGCGGTAAAATTCGTATTCGAGTTCAGGGATACCCAGCGTACCCAGTTCGGTCGGCATCAGCCGCAGGATATCGTCGCTTTGGTGAATGCCGTTCACTTCCTCCGGCACTGTCGCGGGTTCGCGGACCATCAGCCGATGCGTTTCCATTTTGGCATCTTCATGCGGACTGGTTTTGGCCGTCTGACTGCGCCCCAGTTGCTCTGCCAGATGAACCAGCTCAGGCTGTTGTTGCAGGAAAGCACCAAAGCGGGCCAGTGACTGGATATCCCCGCGCAGACGCTTTCCTTTACTCATATCCCAAAGACGTCCTGCCGCGGTATCGTTCTCTGCTAATAAAGGAGACAACTCGCTGCTCAGTTCAAGACGCTGAAGTAACTCCTCCTGCAATTTCTCCTGTTCCTGCTCCAGTAACTGGTGATGAACGTTCACCGTCTGGAATGTCAGGTTCAGGCGCCAGCGCTGGAGGAAGAGAGTCTGAAAACTATTGCCAGTTCGTGCCGTTCGCGATTCCTCATTGTTCTCGAATAATGTACGGGCCTCGGTAGTAAAAGGAGAGTTCAGCCGGAACAACTCATCAATCAGCGCCGGCAGCCCGGTCTGAAAGGTGGTGATATCGGTCTGCTGGCATTGCTGGTAAAGGTAGAATTCTTTCGCCAGATCGGGCGGTACGGGCGTTTCATGGATCCTCTGGCGCAGCCGCAGCTTCCATTCGGGAAGATCTTTGGTCAGCGCGCGTTTGAGGCGGGGGAATTTCTCAAAGAAAACGGCCAGCGCAGGCGCGGCAAGCAGTCCGACGATCAGTTCCTCGATCAATTCGGCTTCGCTGATCGCCAGCAGCAGATCCAGAGATTCCAGGCTGAACATAGTTAGTGCCCGCTGAACGTCTGCTGCTGATGGCGCAGCTGTTCGGTGACCTGCAGCAGGCTGGCTTCGATTTTCGCCATCCATTGCGCCGGAACAAACAGGCAGTTTTGCTGCTGGCCAAATTCATGCCGCTGCTGCGCGAGTTTTGCACTCAGATCGCTCAGCGTATTCTTCATCTCGTCGGGAACGGCGATATGTTCGTTGCCTGGCAAAGTCAGCGGCGTGCTCTGGCGACTGACGTCCAGCACCAGCAACTGCTGTTTATCATCAATCTCGGCATCGATGGTTTGCACAAAGCCGATGCCATTTAGCTTCGCTTTCAGTACGCCGCCTTTATTGAGCCACTCTTCCAGCGCCGTGCGGTCGAAGAGCAAGTGAGTGACTTTGATTTCATGCAGGTGCAAAGGCGTTTGCAGTAATAACGTCAGGTGAGTGGCGGAAAGGCTGTCCGGCAAGCTGTGTTGTGGTTTGCGACTGAACATCCCGGCTTTTTTGCCGAGCTTGATGGACTGACGTGAGCTTTGTTGCTGCTGGTACTGCATCCACTGCTGATCTAACTGCTGGATTTTCATCAGTAATGTTTGCTGCTGATAGGCCTGCTCGGTGATCAGCTGCTCGATTTGAGTTTGCAACAGCTGATACGTATTGAGGTCATGCCACAGGCAGTCTTTAAGCAGGATCAGATCAACAGGCGTGATGGTGTTTCGCCCGCTGAAGAATGCGCAGGCCTGCAACAGACGCAGTGCCTTTTTCCAGCGGCGATCTGAAACATAAGGCGCGGTGTCGAGTGCATCAAGACGCTGACGAAGCTGGAAAACCAGTTCAAAGCACGCATCCGGCAGATTGACTTTATCGATCTCCGGCTGCCATTGTTGATACTCTTCGTCGCTGATACTCAATGATTCGGCCACCGGATTGGCGCTTTCGTTGGTGCGGCTGGTGAGCAGTGAGCGGAAATTCTGCTTATCCTGTACCTTATCCAGCCACAGGCGGATCAACATGCGGTCATATAGCGCTTCCAGGCTGCCGTCGGCTTCAGGCAGTTCGTTAGAGGCGCTGACCAGCAGGCGTAAAGGGATCGGTTCTTCGCGTTCGCCATTCCGGAAACGGCGTTCGTTGATAGCGGTCAGCAAGGTATTGAGGATCGCAGGACCTGCTTTCCAGATTTCATCAAGGAAGACGATTTCAGCTTCCGGTAAGTAACCTTCGGTCAGACGCAGATATCGGCCTTCATCTTTCAGGGCCTGAATTGAGAGCGGGCCAAAGACTTCTTCCGGCGTGGAAAATCGCGTCATCAGATATTCAAAGGCACGAGCATGACGGAAGGCGAATTTTAAACGGCGGGCGATCAGGCTCTTTGCGATGCCCGGCGGGCCGAGCAGAAAAACGCTTTCGCCGCACAGTGCGGCCAGCAGGCATAAACGAATGGCGTCCTGTCGCTCGTACAAGCCATGTTCCAGTGCGTTAGCAAGACGGGCAATCCGTTCTGCCAGAAGGGGAGATTGCGCCATACTGTCTCTTCCGGTTTTCATTTAGATATTGAATAGTGTACTGGCTCGCAGCGATAAGCCATGATTATTTTTCACTGTATAGCTTGTTGATTACTAAAAATTTTCTATTATGAGATTTGTGACCTCGTTCCTCTGAACGCCGGTTTAGCTGCACATTTAAGGGTAGGCAATCTGATTTATTCGTGCATACTGTGCGCCTTTTAGTGGGCATCATTGGACTGAGCGCACGCATCGCTTACGGATGTTCGAGCAAAAAAGAAACGAAATATGAGCACTGAACATAAACGGTCACTCCCAGCAGTAACCCTGGCCGCCATTGGTGTGGTCTATGGCGACATTGGTACCAGTCCTCTCTATACCTTAAGAGAGTGTTTTTCAGGACACTACGGTTTCAATGTTGAGCCTAGCGTCGTATTTGGTTTTCTCTCTCTGATTTTCTGGATGCTTATCCTTATTGTGTCGCTCAAGTACCTCACGTATGTGATGCGGGCGGACAATGCGGGCGAAGGCGGCATACTGACGCTGATGTCTTTGGCGGGCAGAAACACGTCATCACGCACCACGGCGGTGCTGGTGATACTTGGCCTGATCGGTGGCAGCTTCTTCTATGGCGAAGTAGTGATCACTCCGGCCATTTCGGTGCTTTCCGCAATGGAAGGTCTGGAGATCGCCGCGCCATCACTCGATCCTTATATCGTTCCTCTTTCTATTACTGTTCTGACGCTGCTTTTCATTATTCAGAAACACGGAACCGGTATCGTGGGCAAACTCTTCGCCCCGGTGATGCTGGTCTGGTTCCTGACGCTCGCCGTTCTTGGCGTAAACAGCATCATGCAGAACCCTGAAGTCTTACGCGCCATGAACCCGATGTGGGCGGTAAACTTCTTTATCGAACATAAATCCTTCTCCTTCCTGGCACTCGGCGCTGTCGTTCTGTCGATTACCGGTGTGGAAGCGTTGTATGCCGATATGGGGCACTTCGGGAAATTCCCGATCCGTCTGGCATGGTTCACGGTGGTATTGCCGTCTCTGGTGCTGAACTACTTCGGTCAGGGCGCGTTACTGCTGAAGAATCCTGAAGCGATCAAAAACCCCTTCTTCCTGCTGGCGCCTGACTGGGCGTTAATTCCGTTACTGGTATTAGCCACCTTAGCGACCATCATTGCCTCTCAGGCTGTGATTTCCGGCGTGTTCTCCCTGACGCGTCAGGCTGTGCGATTGGGCTATTTACCGCCGATGCGCATCATCCACACCTCGGAAATGGAAGCCGGTCAGATTTATATCCCGGCCATTAACTGGTTGCTGTATTTCGCAGTGGTGATTGTGATTGCCAGCTTTGAGCATTCCAGCAATCTGGCGGCGGCGTACGGTATTGCCGTGACCGGTACGATGGTGCTGACCAGCATTCTTTCCTGTACGGTGGCGCTGAAAAACTGGCACTGGAAACCGTTCCTGGTTGGCATTTTGCTGATCGGTCTGCTGTTTATGGATATTCCACTGTTTGCCGCAAACGCCACCAAGCTGTTCTCCGGCGGCTGGCTGCCGCTGACGCTCGGCCTGTGCATGTTTATCGTCATGACTACCTGGAAAAGCGAGCGTTTTCGTCTTATGCGCCGCATGAACGAACATGGGAATTCTCTGGAGGCAATGATCGCCTCGCTGGAGAAATCCCCGCCGGTTCGTGTTCCGGGAACGGCGGTGTATATGTCGCGAGCCATCAACGTCATTCCGTTTGCGTTGCTGCATAACCTCAAGCACAACAAGGTGCTGCATGAGCGCGTGGTTCTGCTGACGCTGCGAACGGAAGATGCGCCTTATGTGCACAACGTCCGGCGTGTCACTATCGAGCAGCTGTCGCCGACGTTCTGGCGTGTGGTGGCAAGTTACGGATTTAAAGAAACGCCGAACGTGGAAGAGATTTTCCACCGCTGTGGTCTGGAAGGTTTGCCGTGCCGGATGATGGAAACGTCGTTCTTCATGTCGCATGAATCGCTGATCCTGACCAAGCGGCCATGGTATCTCTACTTCCGGGGTAAGCTGTTCATGGCGCTCAGCCGTAACGCCTTGCGCGCACCGGACCAGTTTGAAATCCCGCCAAACCGCGTTATCGAACTGGGAACGCAGGTGGAAATATAATCCTGCCTTTTGCCGCTCACAGGGTACCTTCGGGTACCCTGTTTTGTTTGTGCCTTCTCCTTTCTGAAATGACTAACTCAAATTGCCTCCCTATTTCTGAATCATTCAGCGAAACGTTTCGACGCTGATCACAATTCCATCACATCTTCGTTGCCTTGTGCGGCCAGTTTCATAAACTCAGTGGTGAGCGAAACGTTTCGCTGTAGGAGTCAAAATGAAGAAGTCACCGCTATTAAATGCCGAAATCTCAACTGTTATTGCCCGGTTAGGTCATACCGATCAGCTGGTTATTGGCGATGCCGGACTTCCGGTGCCAGCAGCTTGCCAGCGCATCGATCTGGCGCTAACCCAGGGAGTTCCCACCTTTTTACAAGTCTTAGAGGTAGTGACACACGAGATGCAGGTTGAGCGGGCTATCCTCGCAGAGGAAATCCTCACCAAAAATCCTCAACTCCATGAAGCGTTACTCGCCCGATTGACACAACTCGAACAACACCAGGGAAACACCATTGCTTTGGATTATGTCAGTCATGAGGCATTCAAAGCGCAAACCGAAAAAAGTCGTGCTGTCATCCGCAGCGGGGAATGTTCGCCGTATGCGAATGTGATCCTGTGTGCCGGCGTAACCTTCTGAGGCCTTTATGCAACCTTTGCTGCAACTGACAGGGATTGATAAAGCCTTCCCCGGCGTAAAAGCACTTTCCGGCGCGGCGCTCAGCGTTTATCCGGGACGTGTCATGGCGCTGGTGGGTGAAAACGGCGCGGGTAAATCCACGATGATGAAAGTGCTGACCGGCATCTATCAGAAAGATGCCGGCTCAGTACATTTCCTCGGCAAGGAAACCGCGTTCAGTGGCCCGAAAGCTTCGCAGGAAGCGGGGATCGGTATCATCCATCAGGAACTTAACCTGATCCCTCAGCTGACTATTGCTGAAAACATTTTTCTTGGCCGTGAGTTTGTAAACGGTTTTGGCCGCATCAACTGGAAAAAGATGTATGCCGAAGCGGACAAACTCCTGGCCCGCCTGAATCTGCGCTACAAAAGCGATCGCCTGGTCGGTGAATTATCGATTGGCGATCAGCAGATGGTCGAAATCGCCAAAGTGCTGAGTTTCGAATCCAAAGTCATCATTATGGATGAACCGACGGATGCGCTGACTGACACTGAAACCGCCTCTTTGTTTAACGTCATTCGCGAACTCAAAGCGGCTGGCTGCGGCGTGGTGTACATCTCCCACCGCATGAAAGAAATTTTTGAGATCTGCGATGACGTCACCGTATTCCGTGACGGGCAGTTTATCGCAGAGCGTCCGGTCAGCGAGCTGGAAGAAGACACGTTGATCGAAATGATGGTTGGCCGTCGTCTGGAAGAGCAATACCCACGCATTAACCACGCACGCGGCGCGCTGCGCTTGCAGGTTCGTGATGTCTGCGGGCCGGGCGTGGATAACGTCAGTTTTGAGTTGTACAGCGGCGAAATCCTCGGTGTCTCCGGGCTGATGGGGGCTGGCCGCACCGAGCTGATGAAAATCCTCTACGGCGCGTTGCCACGTAAAAGCGGCTACGTTTCGCTCGATGGCCGCGAAGTGGTTACTCACTCGCCGCAGGACGGTCTGGCGAACGGTATTGTTTATATCTCCGAAGATCGTAAACGCGATGGATTAGTGCTCGGGATGTCGGTGAAAGAAAACATGTCGCTGACCGCACTGCGTTATTTCAGCCACGGCGGCGGACGCCTCAAGCATGCGGATGAACAGCAGGCCGTCGGCGACTTCATTCGCCTCTTCAATATTAAAACGCCATCGATGATGCAGCCGATTGGTTTGCTCTCCGGTGGTAATCAGCAAAAAGTGGCGATTGCCCGCGGTTTGATGACGCGGCCAAAAGTCCTGATCCTCGACGAACCGACGCGCGGCGTTGACGTCGGTGCCAAAAAAGAAATTTACCAGCTTATTAACCAGTTCAAGCGCGAAGGGCTGAGCATCATTTTGGTTTCCTCAGAAATGCCGGAAGTGATCGGTATGAGCGACCGGGTTCTTGTGATGCATGAAGGTCATTTAAGCGGTGAATTCCCGATAGAACAGGCTACGCAAGAAGTGTTGATGGCAGCCGCTGTCGGCAAGCAATACCGCGTGACGCAGGAGTAATCAGATATGAGTTCTCAGACATTGTCAGCCAAAAAGCGCTGGATCAGTAAAGAGTGGTTGTTGGAGCAGAAGTCTCTGATTGCGCTGCTGGTGTTGATTGCCGTGGTCTCTTCTATGAGCCCGAATTTCTTCACCGTGAATAACCTGTTTAACATCCTTCAGCAAACGTCCGTCAACGCCATTATGGCCGTGGGCATGACGCTGGTGATCCTGACGTCAGGTATTGATTTATCCGTCGGTTCTTTGCTGGCGCTGACCGGTGCGGTTGCGGCCTCTATCGTCGGGCTGGAAGTGAATGCGCTGGTTGCCGTGGCAGGCGCGCTGGCGCTGGGTGCAGGTATCGGCGCCGTCACAGGTATGATTGTCGCCAAAGGTAAAGTGCAGGCGTTTATCGCCACGCTGGTCATGATGTTGCTGCTGCGCGGTATCACCATGGTGTACACCAACGGCAGCCCGATCAGCACAGGCTTTAATGATGTGGCAGATGTGTTTGGCTGGTTTGGTATCGGGCGCCCGCTGGGTATTCCGACACCGGTCTGGCTGATGGCCGTGGTGTTTATTGCAGCCTGGTACATGCTGCATCACACCCGGTTAGGGCGTTATATCTACGCGCTTGGCGGCAATGAATCCGCTACGCGTCTGTCAGGTATCAGCGTCGATAAAGTCAAAATTATCGTCTACTCCCTGTGTGGTTTGTTAGCCGCTCTGGCCAGTATCATCGAAGTGGCGCGCTTGTCTTCAGCGCAGCCTAACGCAGGTACGGGCTACGAGCTGGATGCGATTGCCGCTGTTGTTTTAGGGGGAACCAGCCTGTCCGGGGGTAAAGGGCGCATTGTTGGAACGCTGATCGGTGCATTGATCCTTGGCTTCCTGAATAACGGTTTGAACTTATTAGGTGTTTCTTCCTACTACCAGATGATCGTGAAAGCAGTTGTCATTCTGCTGGCGGTTCTGGTGGATAACAAAAGCAACAAATAAACTCTCCTACAGGACTTATGACCATGAATATGAAAAAACTGGCTGTCTGGGTTTCCGCCGCAGCGATCACCGCGTCTTTCAGTGCTAACGTGATGGCGAAAGACACCATCGCGCTGGTCGTTTCAACACTGAACAACCCGTTCTTTGTTTCCATGAAAGACGGTGCGCAAAAAGAAGCCGACAAACTGGGCTACAACCTGATTGTTCTCGATTCGCAGAACAACCCGGCGAAAGAGTTGGCAAACGTGCAGGACCTGACCGTTCGCGGTACCAAGCTGATGCTGATTAACCCGACTGATTCTGATGCCGTAGGCAACGCTGTCGCGATGGCTAACCAGGCGAAAATCCCGGTGATCACCCTTGACCGTCAGGCGACTAAAGGCGTCGTTGCCAGCCACGTAGCCTCTGATAACGCCTTCGGCGGCAAAATGGCAGGTGACTACATCGCGAAGAAACTGGGCGAAAACGCCAAAGTGATCGAACTGGAAGGCATTGCCGGGACTTCCGTTGCCCGTGAACGCGGTAAAGGTTTCGCCCAGGCAGCTGAGAAACACCATTTCCAGATCCTCGCCAGCCAGCCTGCTGACTTCGACCGCACCAAAGGCCTGAACGTTATGCAGAACCTGCTGACTGCGCATCAGGACGTACAAGCCGTCTTCGCTCAGAACGACGAAATGGCGCTGGGCGCATTGCGTGCCCTGCAAACTGCCGGTAAAACTGACGTGCTGGTTGTCGGCTTCGACGGCACAGAAGACGGTATCAAAGCTGTAAACAGCGGTAAAATGGGCGCGACTGTGGCACAACGTCCGGAACAAATCGGCGTGATCGGTGTTCAGACGGCTGACAAAGTGCTGAAAGGCGAAAAAGTCCCGGCTGTTATTCCTGTTGATTTGAAACTGGTTGCTCAGCCGTAATACCCGCATGCTCGATGCTGTAACCTGCGCCTCCTTTTGGGGGCGCTCTTTGACTCAGGGATCTCCACATGAAAACAGGCAAACTGGTGGTACTCGGCAGTATTAATGCTGACCACATTCTGAATATCAACCACTTCCCGCAACCGGGTGAAACGGTCATCGGCAAGCAGTACACCGTGGCTTTCGGTGGCAAAGGGGCGAATCAGGCGGTAGCCGCCGGTCGCAGTGGCGCAGATATTTCTTTTATTGCCTGTGTGGGTGACGACGATATTGGTGAGCGCGTCCGTAAACAGTTGGCCAGCGACCACATTGATACGCAACCTGTCGAAGCCATCAAAGAAATGACCACCGGCGTTGCGTTGATTTTCGTGAATGCAGAAGGTGAGAACGTCATTGGTATTGATGCGGGAGCCAACAGTGCGGTGACGCCGGACTACCTTGAACGCTATAAACAGCAAGTCATCGATGCTGCTGCTTTATTAATGCAGCTGGAATCGCCATTAGAGACGGTGATTGCGGCGGCGAAGTTAGCCAAAGAAAACAGCACGCAGGTCATTCTTAATCCAGCCCCGGCCTGTGAATTGCCGGACGAACTGCTGTCGCGGGTGGATATCATCACCCCGAACGAAACTGAAGCGGAGAAGCTGACCGGGATTAAGGTCGAGAATAATGACGATGCGGCCCGAGCAGCCAAAGCCTTGCACGATAAAGGCATCGCGACGGTTATCATCACGCTGGGCAGTAAAGGTGTCTGGCTGAGCCAAAACGGGGAAGGCAAGCAGGTCGCCGGATTCCGCGTCAAAGCCGTGGATACTATCGCCGCGGGTGATACCTTTAATGGCGCACTGGTGACTGCATTGCTGGAAGGTCAGGCGATGGACAGCGCGGTACGTTTTGCTCACGCCGCTGCCGCGATTGCAGTGACGCGTCCTGGCGCTCAGCCTTCCGTACCATGGCGCAAAGAAATCGACGATTTCCTCACGCAGCAGGAGGCCTGATTGGCCACCATGAAAGATGTCGCCCGTCTGGCGGGCGTTTCAACTTCTACCGTTTCTCACGTCATCAACAAAAATCGCTTTGTCAGTGATGCCATCGCTGACAAGGTGAATGCCGCCGTTGAACAGCTCAACTACGCACCGTCCGCGCTGGCACGCAGCCTGAAACTGAATCAAACCCGCACCATCGGCATGTTACTGACGGCCAGCAGCAACCCGTTTTATGCGGAAGTGGTGCGCGGTGTTGAACGCAGTTGCTATGAACGTGGCTACAGCCTGATCTTATGTAATACCGACGGCGATGCTGAGCGCATGAACCGCAGTCTGGAAACGCTGCTGCAAAAGCGTGTCGATGGCCTGTTGTTAATGTGTACTGAAAATCACCGGCCATCGAAAGATGCCATCAGCCGCTATCCTTCCTTACCGATTGTGATGATGGACTGGTCACCGTTTGATGGCGCGAATGATGTGATTCAGGACAATGCGCTTCTGGGCGGAGAGATGGCGACGGAGTATCTGATCCGTCAGGGCTATCGCAAAATTGCCTGCATCACCGGACCGCTGGATAAAACCACCGCGCAGGAACGGCTGAATGGTTATCGTCAGGCAATGAATAAAGCCGGGCTGGTCATCCCTCCCGGTTATGAAGTCAGCGGCGATTTTGAATTCGAAGGAGGCGTACCGGCGATGGAAAAATTGCTGTCGTTACCCGAGCCGCCTCATGCGGTCTTTGCGGGGAATGATGCAATGGCAGTCGGTGCGTATCAGGCGTTGTATCAACGTGGATTGCGTGTGCCGGATGATGTCGCAGTAATCGGCTACGATGATATCCAGCTGGCGCAATACATGATGCCGCCGCTGACGACTATCCATCAGCCTAAAGATTCACTCGGAGAACTGGCGGTGGATGCATTATTACATCGTCTGCAGGACCCCCAGGCGGAGCCGCAGATTCTGGTGCTCACTCCGGAATTGGTGGTACGTCAATCCGTGGGTTCATTCGTCGCTAAGTAATAGATGCTGACAGGCTTTCAGCGCCGCATTGGCATCGCCGCTAAGAATGGCATCGGTCAGGCGCTGATGTTGTTCCAGCTTGATAACCTCATTTCCCGTGATCGCCCGAAAGTAACTCTGATAGACCGAACTGAATAAATTTGAGAACGACGTCAGAAAAGGGTTTTTCCCCGCTTCATAGATCAGTTGATGAAAGTGCGTATCCACCGTAATCCACTGTTCCCGATCAAAACTTTTGTGCAGCTGGCGCATTTCATTCATATAGAGTGAAAGCCGATGCTTTTGTTCTTTGCTGGCTGAGACAGCGGCTAATGCACAAGCCTGCGGTTCAAGCGCTCTGCGCAGCACGATAAAATGCGCCATGACCTGATCGAAGTTTTCGCGTGTCATCCACCAGGTCAGCAAGTCCTGATCGAGAAAGTTCCAGCTGGACTGAGGCATGACCCGCGTCCCAATTCGCGGGCGGGGCAAAAGCATGCCCTTTGCCGCCAGTGTCTTCACCGCTTCACGCACGGCTGTCCGGCTGACGCCAAAAATCTCCCCTAACTCATTCTCACCGGGAAGTATCGACCCCTCGGGGTAATCACCGGATAAAACGCGTTGTGCAATCTTCTCCGCCAGTAAATAGGAAAGGTTTCGCTGAGCAGCTTGTTGATGTGCATTAAGTAGCATCTAGGGTATTCCTGAATATCTTTCATTATTATAAAGCGAGTTTACTCCAGCCTCGGGCTTTAAACAGGCGTGTTTTGAGCTGGATCCGTTCATTAATCCTCCGTTTCGGGCTTTTTTGTTGAATTTGTGAACGGTTGATAAAATAATTGAAATTAGGGGTTGCGGCCTTCTGAGAACTCCCTATAATGCGCCTCCACTGACCGGGAACAACGACTCCTCTAACGAGAACCAAGTCGCCCAGTCAGGAAGAATCAACCCGGTGAAAACACCGCATCTCGATGAGAAAATGGTTGACTCTTCAGTGGGAAAGCGTATTATCTGCCTCCCACGTTGCTGAGTTAAGTCTCGCAACGAACGCTCTTTAACAATTTATCAGACAATCTGTGTGGGCACTCACAAGACGATATCAGCAC
>NZ_JYDE01000011.1 GCF_003263515.1 Rahnella inusitata
GAGCCCCGTCCGTTCCGCCAATTATTAAAAATTATGCCTGCTAACTTTAGCAGGCATAATGTTAAGCGTAATTTAGGGGCGTAGCTCAGTTGGTAGAGCACCGGTCTCCAAAACCGGGTGTCGCGAGTTCGAGTCTCTCCGCCCCTGCCATATTAAGAGCCCTTCGCGAAAGCGAGGGGCTTTTTTTTGTTTTAAATCCTGCAATTTCCCCTCTTTAGCTCAATTAATCCTCACCACTGATCCTTTTCCTGCGTCTTTTTGCACCATTTCAGTTCAATTCTTTTTATTTTCCTGGTTATTTTTGGTTATATTTTGGCTAAATACATGCACTAAATGATTGTTATTCCCGTATGTGACCCCGCTCATGCTCCCTTTTTCCCTGTGTACTAAACCTAATCATCGTCCTATGACGACAACCAGAACCGGGCATGACTTTTTTCGTTCTTTTTACGGCGTAATTATCGTAATGAGCGAGAACATATATCCGGTGAATGTTCTGGCCGTACCCAACGAGTCATAACAAAAAGTAGCTCAGACTACACGCGAGGAAAGAGACATGTACAAACGCTTATTTGTGGCAGCAGCAGTAGCAACAGCACTTTGTGGCGCGGCACAGGCAGCTCCGCTGGTTGTAGGTTTTTCTCAGATCGGATCAGAGTCTGGTTGGCGTTCTGCAGAAACTAAGGTATCCAAATCGGAAGCGGAGAAACGCGGGATCACGCTGAAAATTGCGGATGCTCAGCAAAAACAAGAGAACCAAATCAAGGCAATCCGCTCATTCATTGCGCAAGGTGTCGATGCGATCTTTATTGCACCGGTTGTCGCAACCGGTTGGGCCCCCGTTCTGACCGAAGCCAAAGAGGCGAAAATCCCCGTATTCCTCTTAGACCGCACGATTGAAGTCAGCGATCCATCGTTGTATACCGCAGCTGTGGCTTCTGACAGCGTGTATGAAGGTAAAGTCGCCGGTGACTGGCTGGTGAAAGATGTGGCCGGCAAGCCGTGTAACGTGGTCGAACTTCAGGGAACCGTCGGCGCGAGCGTTGCGTTAAACCGTAAAAAAGGTTTTGCTGATGCACTCAAAGCCGCGCCGAATGTCAAAATCATTCGTTCTCAATCCGGTGACTTTACCCGCAGTAAAGGTAAAGAAGTCATGGAGAGCTTCATCAAGGCTGAGCAAAATGGCAAAAACATTTGTGCCGTCTACGCACATAACGATGACATGGCGATCGGTGCTATTCAGGCCATCAAAGAAGCCGGTCTGAAACCGGGTTCGCAGATCAAAATCGTTTCAATTGATGGGGTTCCTGATATCTACAAAGCGATGCTGAATGGCGAAGCGAATGCCTCTGTCGAGCTCACACCAAACATGGCTGGCCCGGCGTTTGATGCGTTGATCGCCATGAAAAAAGACGGTACTCAACCGAAGAAATTTATTCAGACGCAGTCTGCGCTTATCCTGCCGGACATGGCTCAGAAAGAATATGACATGAAAAAAGACATGGGTTATTAAGCCGATTTTACCGGTCTGTCTCACGGGCAGGCCGGTAAAAATTATTCCCATTCCGCCGGTAGCGGATGCAGCAGGAGTAGTGATGTGACGGATAATCCAGGTTCAGCAGTGCTGCTTGATGTGCGTGGCCTCTCAGTAGAATTCCCCGGCGTTAAGGCACTGGAAAATGTCGATTTTACTCTCGAACGTGGTGAGATCGTGGCCCTTTTAGGGGAGAACGGTGCCGGTAAATCCACAATGATTAAAGCCCTGACCGGCGTATATAAACGTTCTGCCGGGCAGGTTTATTTGAATGGTACTCCCATCGAACCGGTCAATACGGCCCATGCGCAGTCGCTTGGGATTGGTACGGTTTACCAGGAAGTGAATCTCCTGCCGAATATTTCCGTGGCGGCTAATCTCTTTATTGGTCGCGAACCTACCCGGTTTGGTCTGGTCAATCAGCGCAAAATGGAACAACAGGCAGAGGTGCTGCTGGAGGGCTACGGATTATATCTCGATGTCAGCCAGCCGCTTTCCACCTATTCCATTGCCATCCAGCAAATCGTGGCGATTGCGCGAGCTGTCGACCTTTCTGCGCAGGTATTAATCCTCGACGAACCTACCGCCAGTCTCGATGCTAAAGAAGTCAGCATGCTGCTGGATATTCTCGTGCAGCTGCGTGACAAAGGTGTTGGGATGATTTTCGTGACCCATTTCCTCGATCAGGTTTACCGCATCAGCGACCGTATTACAGTGCTGCGCAACGGCAAACGTGTGGGGTCAGAGCGCACGGTTGATTTACCACGTATGGATCTCGTGCCGATGATGCTGGGACACAGCTTTGATGAAAGTCTGCTTAAACGTACTGAACATCGCAATGTCACCGGTGAACCGCTGGTGGAATTTAAGGATTATGGCCGTCGTGGCGTGGTCGAGAATTTCGATCTGAAAGTCCGTCGTGGTGAAATTGTCGGCCTTGCCGGATTGTTGGGATCCGGGCGGACAGAAACCGCTCAGTTGATTTTCGGCATCAAAGGTCATGACAGCGGCAAAGCTCGGGTTGATGGCAAGGAAGAGACCATCAGTACGCCGCGTAAAGCGGCCAAACTCGGATTTGGTTACTGCCCTGAGGATCGCAAGACCGATGGCATTATCGGCGCAGCCACCGTCCGTGAAAATATCATTCTTGCACTACAGGCTCAGCGCGGCTGGTTACGACCTCTGCCGATGAAAGAGCAGCATCAGATCTCAGAGAAATTCATCAAACTTCTCGGCATTCGAACACCCGGCACCGAGCAGGAAATTCAATATCTCTCCGGCGGGAATCAGCAAAAAGTCCTGCTTTCGCGCTGGCTTGCCACCAATCCTCGCTTTCTCATCCTCGATGAACCGACCCGCGGCATTGACGTCGGCGCGCATGCTGAAATCATTCGCCTGATTGAAAAACTGTGCGATGAGGGGCTGGCATTGCTGGTGATTTCATCCGAGCTGGAAGAGTTGTCGGGCTATGCAGACCGCATCGTGGTGTTACGCGATCGCCGTCATGTTGCCGAAATTGAGCAGGCTGAAATCTCCGTGCCAGCCATTATGAAAGCCATCGCGGCGCAATGAGGAGATATCGATGAGTAACAGGAGTCTGCCGATGACAGGATCACCGCGCAAAGTTCGATGGGTATTTCCAAAGGGTGCTACGCAAATCGGGGCATTCATTGCCATTTTACTGATCGATAGCCTGGTCGCGCCGGGCTTTTTCTCAATCCACATTCAGGATGGCCGGCTATTTGGCAGTCTGGTGGATATCTTTAACCGCGGTGCGCCGGTGGCTCTGCTGGCTCTCGGTATGACGCTGGTGATTGCGACAGGAGGCATAGATCTCTCGGTGGGTGCCGTGATGGCCATTGCCGGAGCAACGGCGGCCACCATGACGGTGCAAGGTTATCCGCTGGCAATGGTGCTCCTGGCTTCCGTCGGTGTAGGTGCGGTTTGCGGCCTGTGGAATGGCTTTCTGGTCGCCGTGCTGCAGATTCAGCCGATCGTGGCGACGCTGATGCTGATGGTCGCTGGTCGCGGAATCGCGCAGCTCATCACCGAGGGACAAATCGTCACGTTCGAACACAATGGTTTATCGCAGTTCGGCAGCGGTTCCCTGTTTTATCTGCCGATGCCGGTGATCATTGTGGTCGTGATGTTGGTTCTGGTGTGGGCGCTGACGCGTAAAACGGCGCTTGGGCTATTTATTGAATCCGTCGGGATCAATATCCGATCCGCATACAACGCCGGGGTAAATGCGCGTCTGGTGCTGATTTCTACTTATGTAATTTGCGGGATTTGTGCAGCGGTCGCGGGGGTTATCGTCACGGCGGATATTCGCGGTGCCGATGCCAATAATGCCGGTTTATGGCTGGAACTGGATGCGATTCTGGCGGTGGTCATTGGTGGTGGTTCGTTGCTCGGAGGGCGATTTAATCTGCTCCTTTCGGTTATCGGTGCGCTCATCATTCAGGGCATGAACACCGGCATTCTGCTCTCCGGTTTTAAACCTGAGTTTAATCTGGTACTCAAAGCGTTGGTGGTGCTGGCCGTGCTGGTGGTGCAGTCGCCCCGGGTGTCGCTCAGTAATCTGTTTCGGAGGAAGGGATAATGCTCAAAAGAAATCTGCCCCTGCTGATTACTATCGTGGTGTTTCTGGCCGGATATGGTTATTGCTTCACCCAGTTTCCCGGATTCTCCTCCACGCGCGTCTTCTTTGATTTACTGACAGATAATGCCTTTCTCGGGATTGTAGCCGTCGGGATGACCTTCGTGATCCTCTCAGGCGGCATCGATTTGTCGGTAGGCTCAGTGATCGCTTTTACCGGCGTTTTACTGGCGAAACTGATTGGCGATTACGGCGTTGCGCCCGGTTATGCCTTCGTGATTGTCCTGCTGATGGGAGCGATGTTTGGCGCACTGATGGGTTGGATCATCGATACGCTGAAGCTTCCGGCGTTTATTATTACCCTGGCAGGAATGTTTTTCGTTCGCGGTATGAGCTTTATCGTTTCCGAAGAATCGCTGCCCATTAATCATCCAGTTTATGATTTTCTGGCGAATTACGCATGGAAAATGCCGGGCGGGGGACGTTTCACGCTGCTGGCGTTAATCATGCTGCTGGTCGTCTTCGTGGGGATTATTTTGGCGCACCGGACACGCTTTGGGAACAACGTCTACGCGGTCGGTGGCAGTAACGTGTCGGCGGCGCTGATGGGCGTTCCGGTGAGGCGGACAACGATTTACATCTACATGCTGTCGAGCACGCTGGCTGTCCTTTCCGGCATCGTGTTTTCACTCTACACCTCCGCCGGATACGCGCTGGCAGCCAGTGGGGTAGAGCTGGATGCTATCGCTTCTGTCGTCATCGGGGGAACCTTGCTGAGCGGCGGCGTAGGGACCGTACTTGGAAGCCTGTTCGGCGTTCTGATTCAGGGCCTGATCCAAACCTACATCACGTTCGACGGTACACTCAGCTCGTGGTGGACCAAAATCGTCATGGGTATCCTGCTGTTTGTCTTTATCGGCTTGCAGAAGGGCATGAGCTCATTCTGGACCGCCAGAAGAGCACGGCATCCGCGCCCCGAGCCGACCTGATGGCGGAGGGCTCAGAGATGGGTGATCAGCGGCGTTTTAAGTAACTGACGGATAAGAACCTGCTGATCGCTATTTTGCAGCCATACGGCGTACAGCGGGCGGATAACCGGTGGAATCTCTTCATGCGCTGCCAACTGGGGATATTCTTTTGCCCAGTGTGACGGCAGGAAAGCGCAGCCACCGGTCTGCTCCAGTAATTGTCGCGTCAGATGCGCTGATGTGGTGGTCAGAACGGGTTCCTGATCGCTGTTTTGCAACTTTTCCTGCTGAGGAAAATCGGCGCCCCATTCCAGTTTCACATAAGGCGATTGTTCCCCTCTGACTGTTTTCTTCGATGAAAAAAGTCGTAACGAGAAATTACCCAACAGCTGACTTGAGAGCTCGTCCATTTTTGGCGGCTCGGTGGTGATCAGCAAATCCAGTTGTCTTTCATGCAATTGCTTTACCAGCGACTGGCGCAACGCGATGCGTGCTTCCAGCCGCAAAGTATCACGTTGCACGTAGAGCGACTGCATCCACGGCGTCAGATAGGCTTCCCATAGCGAGGCCGTGGCACCAATCGACAATTCTGTGTGCTGTAACGAGCGTAACACCTCTTTTTTCGCCAATTGCCAGGTAGACATCAGATTCTCGGCGTAAGGCAGCAGACGCTCTCCTGCGGGCGTTAAGCGGATATTATTTCGATGGCGGGTGAACAAATTTGCGCCAAGTTGGGTTTCCAGTTGCCGGATACGAAAGCTGACAGCGGATTGCGTCAGATAAAGCGATTCCGCTGCCCGACCAAAGTGGCGAGTTCTACTGACCTCCAAAAAGGTTTTCAGTAATTCCGTGTCCAAAACCATCTCCAATTATTTTTGTCGTTAAGATTTAAATGTTTTGTTTTACACAATGTCAAGCCTAACTAATACTCCGCGCCATAACAGCACGACCATGAGAGAATTAGGAGCGTGTCAGATGGCGGAAAGCTTCACCACGACAAGTCGTTTTTTTGATAATAAACATTACCCTCGCGGGTTCTCCCGGCATGGCGATTTCACCATTAAAGAAGCGCAAATGCTAGAACGTTACGGCTTTGCCTTTAACGAACTGGATTTGGGAAAACGCGAGCCAGCAACCGATGAAGAAAAGCTGTTCCTTGAGGTTTGCCGCGGTACGCGCGAACCGGTAACGGAAGCTGAAAAAGTGTGGAATAAGTACATCATCCGCACCCGTCGTCCGAAGAAATTCCACACGCTGTCCGGCGGTAAACCGCAGGCAGACGCTGTAGAAGACTACACGGAAAGCGACGACTAATGAAACGGGGCTATGCCCCGTTTTTTATGCCAGACTCTTATGCAGAGTTAACAATAGCCTATCCATGGTGCGATAGCTCAGCGCCTCAGCAATATGTTTGCGTTCAATGGCTTCACTCCCCCCGAGATCGGCCAGTGTTCTCGCGACTTTCAGAATGCGATGCCAGGCTCTCACCGATAATCCCAGTTTATGCAGCACTTCTTCCAGAAACTCAGCATCCGCCTTCGTTAACACACAATACGTTTCCACCTCACTGCTGTTCATATGTGCATTGATTTTCCCCGCACGTTTTAACTGAACGTCTCTGGCTGTCAGCACCCGTTCCCGAACTTCTGCACTGCTTTCCCTGGCGGTCGGTGCATGGTTTTGCTGGCTGAGGATCCCCGGCGGTAAAAGTGGCACTTCAATCGATAAATCGAACCGGTCCAGAAAAGGGCCTGATAGTCTGCCCAGATAGCGCAGAACCTGCTGGGGCGGTGTGCGGTTGTGAATGCCCTGATAATGCCCTGTCGGGCTGGGATTCATGGCTGCGATCAGTTGTGCTCTTGCCGGATAGCGCACTTTCGCTCTGGCGCGGGAAATGGTGATTTCGCCGGACTCCATCGGCTGGCGCAGCGCATCTAACACCTGCCGCTGAAATTCCGGCAGCTCATCGAGAAACAGAACGCCGTTGTGTGCCAGCGAAATTTCTCCGGGCCTCGGCAGCGAGCCGCCACCGACCAGTGCGCTCATCGACGTACTATGATGCGGTGCGCGAAAAGGCCGCACGCGGGAGAACTCACCGTCCTCCTCCGGGTTATACACCAGGCTGGCGATGGCCGCTGTTTCCAGCTTCTCCTCATTGCTTAGCGGCGGCAATAATCCCGGTAACCGGCTGGCGAGCATGGTTTTGCCCGTTCCCGGCGGACCAATCAGCAGCAGGTTATGTCCGCCCGCTGCGGCGACCTCCAATGCACGCTTGGACTGCTCCTGGCCAATGATCTCCGCGATATCGGGCTGATGCACAGAGGCGGGTGGCTCTGTGGGATAGTCGATGGGCGGCAGGCTGTCTTCGCCTTGCAGGAAAGCGCAAACCTGTAGCAGGTGCCCGGCGATCTGCGCTACCCCCGGATCGAGCAGCGTCATTTCCATCTGGTTGTTCTGCGGCAGGATCAGTATCCGCCCCTCTTTCTGCGCCTCAAGTGCTGCCGGGATCGCGCCATTAACGCTGCGTAACGCACCAGAAAGCCCGAGCTCACCCAAAAACTCGTAGGCCTCCAGCTTATCGCCCTGCAACTGCTCAGAAGCCACCAGAATCGCCAGCGCGATCGATAAGTCATATCGCCCGCCTTCTTTGGGCAAATCTGCCGGGGCGAGATTGACGGTGATGCGCTTGGCAGGAAAGGTGAATCCGCAGTTGATGATGGCGCTGCGCACGCGATCTCTGGCCTCTTTGACGGTGGTTTCGGGCAGCCCCACCAGCGTCAGTGCCGGTAAACCGTTGCTGATATGCACTTCGACAGAAACACCGGGCGCCTGAACACCGAGCGATGCGCGTGTATACACCACGGCTAATGACATGCTTTTTCCTTTGCTGTGAAAATTCCTGTCAGTAGCATGCCGGAATGCAAAACCGCAGCGGAAATAAGATGGCAGCCTTGCGCAGCATCGCGTGAAAAATTTTTAGAAATTACACCGTGAAATCAAAAGGCTGTGCGATGTCTCGCAAAGTCTGCAACATTCTTTAACAGCCTGAGGTTTCTGGAAACAAATTAGCTGGCTAATTAAGTTGCCGGTTTGCGAGGCAGAGGTGTTTAATTTGAGTGTATTTAACAATAAATAAACAAATACGCATTATTAATTAACATCTCTCTGCCTCACAGAGGATTTTCCGGATCGGCTCGTGAGCGCATTGCCTACATCTTTCCGGAATAGGGATACACCCATGTTTGGTTGGACTTCTCGGCAACGAAATGTTGCCATCGCCAGTTTCTTAAGCTGGACCCTCGATGCCTTCGATTTTTTCATTTTAGTCTTTCTGCTCAGTGATATAGCGACGGCATTTCAGGTGGATATCAAAGAGGTGACGCTGGCGATTTTGCTGACACTGGCAGTCCGGCCAATAGGGGCATTGTTGTTCGGGCGGGCAGCGGAAAAATATGGCCGTAAACCGGTGCTGATGGTTAACATTGCCTGCTTTTCAATTTTCGAACTTTGCACGGCAGTGGCGCCTTCACTGACCGTTTTCCTGATCCTGCGAGTGATTTACGGCGTGGCGATGGGCGGAGTCTGGGGCGTGGCGTCATCACTGGCGATGGAAACCATCCCAGACCGTTCACGCGGGATGATGTCCGGGATTTTTCAGGCCGGTTATCCGTTTGGTTACCTGCTGGCGGCGGTGGTTTACGGCTTGTTCTCTGAACTGGTCGGCTGGCGTGGCATGTTTGTGATCGGCGCTGTCCCCGTCTTTCTGCTGCCGTTCATCTGGTTCAAAGTTCAGGAATCGCCGGTCTGGCTCGCCGCCCGCGAACGCAAGGAAAGTACCGCTTTGTTACCGGTGCTGAAATCGCACTGGAAGCTCTGCGTCTATCTGGTGGTGCTGATGGCGGCGTTTAATTTCTTCAGCCACGGAACGCAGGATCTTTACCCTTCATTCCTGAAAGTTCAGCACGGTTTTGATGCCCATACGGTCAGCCTGATTGCGATCGGTTACACCATCGCCTCAATCATTGGCGGTATCTTCTTTGGCACGCTGTCGGAGAAAATCGGGCGCAAAAAAGCCATTATTATCGCGGCGTTACTCTCTTTACCGGTGATCCCGTTGTGGGCCTTCTCCAGCGGAACCTGGACTATCGGTCTGGGCGCATTTCTGATGCAGTTTATGGTGCAGGGCGCGTGGGGCGTGGTGCCATCGTACTTAACCGAGTTGGTGCCCGCGAATACCCGTGCCGTGCTGCCCGGATTCGTTTATCAGCTGGGGAATCTGCTGGCATCGGTCAACGCTACCTTGCAGGCGAGCATCGCCGAAAGCCACGGACATAACTACGGCCTGGCGATGGCGATTGTTGCCGGGACGGTGGCAATCGTGATTTCCATACTGGTTGCGTTTGGGCGGGATACGCGCGGAAAAGCCATAACAGGTGCAATAAATAATCAGACGGCGGATCAACCCGCTAAGGTTTGATTTTCCAGATTTTTTTTGGCGGATTGTGCAACGGTGCGCAAATAATAACGCAAGAAAAATGTTGTCATTAAATGCATTACTGTGATAACTCTGTAGGCAATCGTTCGCAATATGAATTATAGAAACCTAAAAATGAAAGCCCTTCTCCTCGTAGTTAGCCTAGTCGTGATTCGCGTGGTGGTGATTATTATCCCACCGTGCGGGGCTGCACTTGGACGAAGAAAGGCTTATTAAACAAGCCTGAACCTGAAAAGAAACCCCGCACCGAAAGGTCCGGGGTTTTTTTTTGGTTCGGTGATTTCAGTGAACAATGAAGCGAGGTCGGAAAATGAGCAACAGCATAATATTCTGCACTTGTCGCAAAAAGGCAGGAGAATAAGGATGAACGGAGCACAGTGGGTAGTACAAGCGTTGCGTGCGCAGGGGGTAGATATGGTGTTTGGTTATCCCGGCGGAGCAATCATGCCGGTATACGATGCACTGTATGACGGCGGCGTGGAACACCTGTTGTGCCGGCACGAGCAAGGTGCCGCAATGGCCGCCATCGGCTATGCCCGTTCAACCGGAAAAGTCGGCGTGTGTATCGCCACTTCCGGTCCCGGCGCCACCAACCTGATCACCGGTCTGGCTGACGCGCTGTTGGATTCCGTTCCTCTGGTGGCAATCACCGGTCAGGTGGGTTCCGCGTTTATCGGCACTGACGCCTTTCAGGAAATCGACGTTTTAGGTTTATCTCTGGCCTGTACCAAACACAGTTTCCTGGTGGAATCGCTGGATGCGCTGCCTGAAATCATGGCCGAAGCTTTCGCCATCGCCAGCTCTGGCCGTCCAGGCCCCGTGCTGATCGACATTCCGAAAGATATCCAGCTGGCAACGGGTGAACTGCCGCCGCACCTGCTGGCCGTCGAAGAATCCTTCCCGCATCCGGCTGTTGAACTGGAACAAGCCCGCGCAATGATCGCTGCGGCCCAAAAACCTATGCTGTACATCGGCGGCGGCGTTGGCATGGCTCAGGCAGTGCCTGCCTTACGCGAATTCATCTCTACTACCGGTATTCCCGCGGTGGCGACGCTGAAAGGTCTGGGTGCACCGGATGCCACCGACCCTTGTTATCTGGGCATGTTGGGTATGCACGGTACCAGAGCGGCCAATCTGGCGGTGCAGTCTTCTGACTTGTTGATCGCCGTTGGTGCGCGTTTCGATGACCGCGTGACCGGCAAGCTGAACACTTTCGCACCGCACGCCGCCGTTATCCATATGGATATCGACCCGGCGGAGCTGAACAAACTGCGTCAGGCACACGTCGCGTTACAGGGCGATTTAAATGCACTGTTACCGGCGCTGCAACAACCACTGAGCATCGATGCATGGCGTGACGAAGTGATGACCCTGAAAGCCCAGGGCGAATGGCGTTACGATCATCCGGGCGAGGCCATCTACGCGCCACTGCTGCTGAAACAAATCTCCGATCGCAAAGATGCCACTACCGTGGTGACCACCGACGTCGGCCAGCACCAGATGTGGACCGCGCAGCACATGCAGTTCTCGCGTCCTGAAAACTTCATCACTTCCAGCGGTCTGGGCACGATGGGCTTCGGCGTACCTGCTGCCGTCGGTGCGCAGGTTGCACGCCCTGACGATATGGTGATCTGCGTTTCGGGCGATGGCTCCTTCATGATGAATGTGCAGGAACTGGGCACCATCAAGCGAAAACAGTTGCCCGTAAAAATCCTGCTGTTGGATAACCAGCGGTTAGGGATGGTTCGACAGTGGCAGGAATTGTTCTTCGACGGACGCTTCAGTGAAACCAACCTCTCCGATAACCCCGATTTTGTGACGCTGGCCAGCGCATTCAATATTCCCGGCCAACGTATCAGCCGTAAAGACCAAGTCGATGCCGCACTGGATGCCTTTTTCAACAGCAAAGGCCCGTATTTGCTTCATGTCTCCATCGACGAAAATGAAAATGTCTGGCCTCTGGTACCACCGGGCGCAGGCAACGAAACCATGTTGGAGAAAATGTCATGATGCAGCATAACGTCTCAATCCAGGCCCGTTTCCGCCCTGAAATGTTGGAGCGCGTATTACGCGTTGTTCGCCACCGTGGTTTTCAGGTCTGTGCGATGAACATGACCCCGATGGTCAATGCAGAAAATATAAATATCGAATTGACCGTTGCCAGCCAGCGGCCGGTAGATTTACTGTCTTCACAGTTACGCAAACTTATGGATGTCGCCTGTGTCGAAATCCAGCAACACACATCACAACAAATACGCGCGAATGCGTGAGTAATAGGGACGAATAGAATGACGAAGAAAGCTGATTACATTTGGTTCAATGGCGAGATGGTTCCGTGGGCAGAAGCAAAGGTTCACGTGATGTCCCATGCGTTGCATTACGGCACCTCAGTCTTCGAAGGCGTGCGTTGCTACGACTCCCATAAAGGCCCGGTCGTTTTCCGCCACCGTGAACATATGCAGCGTCTGCGCGATTCCGCCAAAATCTACCGTATGCCGGTTTCTCAGAGCGTTGATGAACTGATGGAAGCCTGCCGCGAAACGCTGCGTAAAAACAATCTGGTCAGCGCGTATATTCGTCCGCTGGTGTTTGTGGGCGATGTCGGTATGGGCGTGAACCCGCCGGATGGCTACAAAACTGACGTCATCATCGCCGCCTTCCCGTGGGGCGCATATCTGGGTGAAGAAGCCCTTGAGCAGGGTATCGACGCAATGGTCTCCTCATGGAACCGCGTTGCCGCCAACACCATTCCGACCGCCGCAAAAGCCGGTGGTAACTACCTGTCCTCATTGCTGGTCGGCAGCGAAGCACGCCGTCACGGTTATCAGGAAGGGATCGCGCTGGATATTCACGGTTACGTCTCAGAAGGCGCGGGCGAAAACTTGTTCGAAGTGAAAGAAGGCATCTTGTTCACACCGCCGTTTACCTCTTCTGCACTGCCGGGCATTACCCGCGATGCAATCATTAAACTGGCGAAAGACATGGGTCTGGAAGTGCGTGAGCAGGTGCTGTCCCGCGAATCTCTGTATCTGGCTGACGAAGTGTTCATGTCCGGAACTGCGGCGGAAATCACTCCTGTACGCAGCGTGGACGGCATTCAGGTCGGAATCGGCAAACGCGGTCCGGTCACGAAACAAATTCAGGATGCGTTCTTCGGCCTGTTCACCGGCAAAACCGAAGACAAATGGGGATGGTTGGACCCAATTAATCCACAGTAATCTAAAGAACAAGAATGATGCAGGTGGCGATTTCGCTGCCTGCTAAACAGAAATGATTTGGAGTAACTGAGCATGCCTAAGTACCGTTCCCATACCACCACTCATGGCCGTAATATGGCTGGCGCCCGCGCATTATGGCGTGCCACCGGCATGACCGATGATGATTTCGGCAAGCCAATTATTGCCGTCGTTAACTCCTTTACCCAGTTCGTACCAGGCCACGTGCACTTGCGCGATCTGGGTAAACTGGTTGCTGAGCAAATCGAAGCGTCCGGCGGTGTGGCAAAAGAATTCAACACTATCGCAGTGGATGATGGTATCGCGATGGGGCACGGCGGCATGCTGTATTCATTGCCTTCCCGTGAACTGATCGCCGATTCCGTCGAATACATGGTGAACGCGCACTGCGCCGATGCCATGGTGTGTATTTCCAACTGCGACAAAATCACCCCGGGAATGCTGATGGCGTCATTGCGCCTGAACATTCCGGTGATCTTTGTTTCCGGCGGCCCGATGGAAGCCGGTAAAACCAAGCTGTCTGACAAAATCATCAAGCTCGATCTGGTCGATGCCATGATTCAGGGCGCAAACCCGAACGTCAGCGACGCCGACAGCGAGCAGATCGAACGTTCTGCCTGTCCGACCTGCGGCTCCTGTTCCGGTATGTTTACCGCCAACTCCATGAACTGTCTGACCGAAGCGCTGGGTCTGTCGCAGCCGGGTAACGGTTCATTGCTGGCGACGCACGCTGACCGCCGCGAACTGTTCCTGAACGCCGGTCGCCGCATCGTTGAGCTGACCAAACGTTATTACGAAAAAGATGACGAAACCGCACTGCCACGCAACATCGCCAGCAAAGCGGCATTCGAGAATGCCATGACGCTGGATATAGCGATGGGCGGCTCGACCAACACCGTTCTGCACCTGCTGGCTGCCGCGCAGGAAGGCGGAATCGAATTCGATATGATCGATATCGACCGTCTGTCACGCGTCGTACCGCACCTGTGTAAAGTCGCACCGAGCACGCCGAAATACCATATGGAAGACGTTCACCGCGCCGGTGGCGTACTGGCGATTCTGGGCGAACTGGACCGCGCGAACCTGCTGAACCGCGACGTCAAAAACATCCTTGGCCTGAACCTGACGGAAACGCTGAATCAGTACGACATCATGCTGACCAAAGATGAAGCCGTGAAAAAAATGTTCCGCGCCGGTCCGGCCGGTATCCGCACCACGCAGGCGTTCTCACAGGATTGCCGCTGGGACACACTGGATGATGACCGCGCCGAAGGCTGTATCCGCTCGCTGGAAAATGCGTTCAGTCTGGAAGGCGGGCTGGCCGTGCTGTACGGCAACATCGCCGAAGCCGGCAGTATCGTGAAAACCGCAGGCGTGGATAAATCTAACCTGACCTTCCGTGGCCCGGCCAAAGTCTACGAAAGCCAGGACGATGCCGTGAGCGCGATCCTCGGTGGCAAAGTCGTTTCAGGCGACGTCGTGGTTATCCGCTACGAAGGGCCAAAGGGCGGGCCGGGTATGCAGGAAATGCTGTATCCGACTACCTATCTGAAATCCATGGGGCTCGGCAAAGAGTGTGCGCTGATCACTGACGGTCGTTTCTCAGGCGGCACATCCGGCCTGTCTATCGGTCACGTTTCTCCTGAAGCGGGCAGCGGCGGCATGATTGCGCTGGTTGAGGATGGCGACTTTATCGACATCGACATTCCAAACCGCAGCATGGTGCTGGACGTTCCGGCAGCCGAACTGGCAGCGCGTCATGCAGCAGAAGAGGCTCGTGGCGATCAGGCGTGGACGCCGAAGAACCGCGTGCGTGAAGTCTCCTATGCGCTGCGTGCTTACGCCATGCTGGCGACCAGTGCCGACAAAGGCGCCGTTCGCGACAAGTCTAAGCTGGGAGGCTAAAGGCCATGGCGGTATCTCAACCTTTGCCCGACCAGCCGTGCGGCGCTGAATATCTGCGCGCCGTGCTGCGTGCGCCGGTGTATGAAGTCGCACAGGTGACCCCTTTGCAGGTCATGGAAAAGATCTCTTCCCGGCTGGGTAATACCATTCTGGTGAAGAGGGAGGACCGCCAGGCTGTTCACAGTTTTAAACTGCGCGGCGCGTATTCCATGATAGCCAGCCTGACCGAAGAGCAGGCCGCCCGTGGCGTGATCACGGCCTCGGCCGGTAACCATGCGCAGGGTGTTGCGCTGTCGGCCACCAAAAAGGGCATCAAATCTCTGATAGTGATGCCGGTGGCGACCGCGGACATCAAAGTCGATGCGGTGCGCAGTTTCGGTGGTGAAGTATTGCTGTTTGGCGCGAATTTCGACGAAGCCAAAGGCAAAGCTATCGAGCTTTCGCAGCAGCAGGGCATGACGTTTGTCCCGCCGTTTGACCATCCGGCGGTGATCGCCGGGCAGGGCACGCTGGCGATGGAGCTGCTGCAACAGGATGCGCATCTCGACCGCGTATTCGTGCCGGTCGGCGGCGGCGGTCTGGCAGCGGGCGTCGCGGTGTTGATCAAACAGCTCATGCCGCAGATCAAAGTGATTGGCGTCGAAGCCGAAGATTCTGCCTGCCTGCGCGCAGCGCTGGATGCCGGTGAACCTGTTGATCTGGCGCGCGTCGGGCTGTTCGCTGAAGGCGTGGCGGTGAAGCGTATCGGTAACGAAACGTTCCGCCTGTGCCGTGAATATCTTGATGACGTGATAACCGTCGACAGCGATGCCATCTGCGCCGCGGTGAAAGATTTGTTCGAAGACGTGCGTGCGATTGCCGAGCCTTCCGGGGCGCTGGCGCTGGCGGGACTGAAGAAATACGTGCAGCAGCACAACATTCAGGGCGAACGTCTGGCGCACGTGCTATCAGGCGCGAACGTCAACTTCCACGGTTTACGTTACGTATCGGAACGCTGCGAGCTCGGCGAACAACGCGAAGCGCTGCTGGCGGTGACCATTCCTGAGCGCAAAGGCAGCTTCCTGAAATTCTGTCAGCTGCTGGGTGGCCGTTCGGTGACCGAGTTCAACTACCGTTATGCCGATGCGGATAACGCCTGCATCTTCGTGGGCGTGCGTCTGACGCGCGGCCACGCAGAGCGGCTGGGAATCATCGACGAGCTGAATCGCGATGGCTATCAGGTGGTGGATCTCTCTGATGATGAAATGGCGAAACTTCACGTGCGGTACATGGTGGGCGGGCGTCCAACCAAGCCTTTGCGCGAGCGGCTTTACAGCTTTGAGTTTCCGGAATCACCGGGCGCGTTGCTGAAATTCCTGCATACGCTGGGCACGCACTGGAATATTTCGCTGTTCCATTACCGCAGCCACGGCACCGATTTTGGCCGCGTGCTGGCCGCGTTCGAGCTGAATGAACAGGAACCGGAGTTCGAACAGAACCTGAAGGCGCTGGGTTATGACTGCCATAACGAAAGTGATAATCCTGCGTTCCGCTTCTTCTTAGCGGGCTAAAAATCTAAGGGCCCGCACGGGCCCTTTTTCTTTGCCATCATTTTGTCGTGAACGCGGGTTATAACAGTTGCCAGAACGCGTCGATCAGCGGTTCGTTCAGGCGTTTTTTCTGCACGCAGACGCCCAGCTCCAGCGGTGCGCCGACCGTGACGTTATCCAGAATCGTAATGCGGTTGCGGATGGATTCCGGACTGTTATCGACGACGACTGACGGGATAAGCGCGATGCCGCAACCGAGCGCCACCATCGAAACAATCGCTTCGTGGCCGGAGACAGTGGCATAAATCAGCGGATTGCTCAGACGGTTGCGTTTGAACCAGATGTCGATGCGTTTTCGTGCCGGGCCGTGTTCCGGAAGAATGAACGGAATTTGCGACCAGTCGGGATGTGGTTCACTGACCTGCGTCCGAACCGCGCAGGGCAGGGAGGGCGAAATCAGGATCATCGGAATTTCACCGATTTTTGTGAAATCGACGCTGCCCGGTAGCGTTTCAGGATGCCCGGCGATGCCTAAATCCGCTTCGGTGGATTGCACTTTCTCAACCGCATCGGCGGCATCACCGGTGGTCAGTTTGATTTCTACCAGCGGATGTTGCGCGCGGAAGCGGTCGAGGATGGGCGGCAGATGGCTGTACGCGGCGGTTACCGAGCAGAACAAACGCAGTTCGCCGCTCAGCGTCGGACCATGCTGATCCAGCCCGCTGCGCAGCTGCTGGTAATGCAGCAGCGTCTGCTGGGCAAAGTTTTTGAGTTGTTCGCCTGCACTGGTCAGTTGCACTGTGCGGTTATCACGCTGAAAAAGCGGCTGGCCAAGTTCTTCCTCCAGCCGTTGGATCTGGCGCGACAGCGTTGACGGGCTGACATGCATCGCCTTCGATGAACGGCCAAAATGGCGGCTTTCCGCCAGATGCAAAAACAGTTTCAGATCACGTAAGTCCATAAAGATTACCCGGCTCTTTGGTTTCACAGATGACAAAACAAGAGTATTGCAGATTTTGCAACGTCATCTTCGTAATATATCAATTTAAGCAATGTGTCGCATGACATATAGTGAATTCACGGCGTTCACCGGTTCACGGGTGAAACAAAAAATAACAGCACTTACCTCGAAAGAACGGAGCAAGACATGGCTAACTATTTCAACACACTGAACCTGCGTCAGCAGCTGGCACAACTGGGCAAATGCCGCTTCATGGGTCGCGATGAATTCGCAGACGAAGCCAGCTACCTCAAAGGTAAAAAAGTGGTGATTGTGGGCTGTGGCGCACAAGGTTTGAACCAGGGTCTGAACATGCGTGATTCTGGCCTGGATGTGTCCTACACCCTGCGTGCAGAAGCGATTGCTGAGAAGCGTGCTTCATGGCGTAAAGCGACAGAAAATGGCTTTAAAGTCGGCACCTACGAAGAACTGATCCCGCAGGCGGATCTGGTCGTTAACCTGACTCCAGACAAACAGCACAGCGCAGTGGTTAAAGCAGTTCAGCCACTGATGAAAGACGGCGCGACACTGGGCTACTCTCATGGCTTCAACATCGTTGAAGTAGGCGAGCAGATCCGTAAAGACATCACCGTAGTGATGGTGGCTCCGAAATGTCCGGGTACTGAAGTCCGTGAAGAATACAAACGTGGTTTCGGTGTTCCAACGCTTATCGCCGTTCACCCGGAAAACGATCCTAAAGGCGAAGGCATGGCGATTGCTAAAGCCTGGGCTGCGGCTACCGGCGGCCATCGTGCCGGCGTTCTGCAATCTTCCTTCGTTGCTGAAGTAAAATCTGACCTGATGGGCGAGCAGACTATTCTGTGCGGCATGTTGCAGGCCGGTTCTCTGCTGTGCTTTGACAAACTGGTCGCTGACGGCGTTGATGAAGCCTACGCAGAAAAACTGCTGCAGTTCGGCTGGGAAACCATCACCGAAGCGCTGAAACAAGGCGGCATTACGCTGATGATGGACAGACTGTCTAACCCGGCGAAACTGCGTGCTTATGCGCTGTCCGAGCAGCTGAAAGGCATCATGGCACCGCTGTTCCAGAAACACATGGACGATATCATTTCGGGTGAATTCTCCAGCGGCATGATGGCTGACTGGGCGAACGACGACAAAAACCTGCTGACCTGGCGTGAAGAAACGGGCGCTACCGCGTTCGAAAACGCACCACAGTTCGACGGTAAAATTTCCGAGCAGGAATACTTCGACCACGGTGTTGTGATGATTGCGATGGTGAAAGCGGGCGTTGAGCTGGCCTTCGAAACCATGGTGGCGTCCGGTATCATTGAAGAATCTGCTTACTACGAATCACTGCACGAACTGCCGCTTATCGCCAACACCGTTGCGCGTAAGCGTCTGTACGAAATGAACGTGGTTATCTCTGATACCGCAGAATACGGTAACTACCTGTTTGCTAACGCAGCAGTACCGTTGTTGAAAGAATTCATGACCACCCTGCAGGCGGGTGATTTGGGTAAATCCGTTGCTGAGACTCAGGTTGATAACGCGCAGCTGCGTGACGTTAACGAAGCTATCCGCAACCACCCGATCGAATCCATTGGTCGCACCCTGCGTGGCTATATGACTGATATGAAACGTATCGCTGTAGCCAGCTGATATCCTTCATCGTTCGAACTACAGATGCGTTGGTTTCCTGTAGATCGAATTATTCGGGTCTCCAGATGCAAAAAAAGGGCACTGCATGAAAATGCGGTGCCCTTTCTTTTTACTGCGACTGCGCCGAAACGGAAACTCAGTTGCGGTATAAAATCTTGATGATGTGGTAACCAAACTGAGTGTGCAGTGGGCCTTGTGGCTCGATCAGCGGCGCGGAAAACACCACTTTATCGAAAGCAGGCACCATGGCACCTTGCTTGAATTCGCCCAGATGGCCGCCTTTTTTACCTGACGGGCAGGTAGAGTGTTTTTTTGCCAGCTTTTCGAAATCGCCGCCGTTTTTCAACTGGGCCAGAATTTCATTCGCCTGTTCTTCTTCCTTAACAAGGATATGCATTGCTGCTGCGGTTTTTGCCATGATTAAGACCCTTTCTCGAGATATGTTCCAAAGGCGTAATGTAACATTTGCAACCGCACATGTGGACTTCGGCCTGCATTCCACAAGCAACAAATTGCGCGGTAAAGCCTGTCAATCTCAGGCGACGTTTCTGCTACAATCGCCGTCCTTGTCTATCAGGTGAGCAAAAATACGCCATGCGATTAAACCCCAGCCAACAACACGCCGTCGAATTCGTCACCGGACCCTGCCTGGTTCTGGCGGGTGCTGGCTCCGGTAAAACCAGGGTAATTACCAATAAAATCGCGCACCTGATCCGCGAATGTGGCTATCAGGCCCGCCATATTGCGGCCGTCACCTTTACCAATAAAGCCGCGCGCGAAATGAAAGAGCGTATCGGGCAAACCCTCGGGCGCAAAGAAGCGCGTGGTTTGCTGATTGCCACGTTCCATACGCTGGGTCTTGAAATCATTAAGCGCGAATTCGCTGCGCTGGGCATGAAATCTAACTTCTCCCTGTTCGACGATCAGGACCAGCTGGCGCTGCTTAAAGAGCTGAGCGAAAAGTGGCTGGAGAACGATAAAACGTTGCTGCAGCAGTTGGTTTCGACGATCTCAAACTGGAAAAACGATCTGGTAGATCCCTCCCATGCTGCTGGCCTTGCACGATCCGAACGTGATCAGATCTTCGCACACTGTTACAGCCTTTATCATGACCACATGCGCGCCTGCAATATTCTCGATTTTGATGATTTGATCCTGTTGCCGACGCTGCTGTTACAGAAAAACGAAGAAGTGCGCGAACGCTGGCAGAACAAGCTGCGCTATCTGCTGGTGGATGAATACCAGGACACCAATACCAGCCAGTACATGATGGTGAAGCTGCTGGTCGGCAACCGTGCGCGTTTTACCGTGGTCGGCGACGACGATCAGTCGATCTACTCCTGGCGTGGTGCGCGCCCCCAGAATCTGGTGCTGCTGAAAGAAGATTTCCCGCAATTACAGGTCGTTAAGCTCGAGCAAAACTACCGTTCGACGCAGCGTATTCTGAAAGCCGCTAACATTCTGATCGCCAATAACCCGCACGTTTTCGAGAAGCGTCTGTTTTCTGAGCTGGCGTACGGCGAAGCGCTGAAAGTGGTGACGGCCAACAATGAAGATCATGAAGCCGAGCGCGTGGTCGGCGAGCTGATTGCCCATCACTTCATCAACAAAACTCAGTATGGTGATTACGCTATTTTGTACCGCGGTAATCATCAGTCGCGCCTGTTTGAAAAAATGCTGATGCAAAACCGCATCCCGTACCGAATTTCCGGCGGCACTTCGTTCTTTTCCCGCCCTGAGATTAAAGACTTGCTGGCCTATCTGCGCGTTCTGACCAATCCTGACGACGACAGCGCATTCCTGCGCATCGTCAACACGCCACGCCGCGAAATTGGTGCGGCGACCTTGCAGAAGCTCGGCGAGTGGGCGAATCAGCGCAACAAAGGCCTGTTTAAAGCCAGCTTCGACATGGGGCTGAGCCAGTCGCTGACCGGGCGCGGGCTTGAATCCTTACAGCGCTTTACCCACTGGATGGGCACGATTTCCGATTTGGCCGAACGCGAGCCGGTAGCCGCCGTGCGGGATTTGATTCACGGCGTCGATTACGAAAGCTGGCTGTTCGAAACGTCACCGAGCCCGAAAGCAGCAGAAATGCGCATGAAAAACGTCAACCAGCTCTTCAGCTGGATGACTGAAATGCTCGAAGGCACCGATCTGGATGAGCCGATGACGCTCACTCAAGTGGTGACACGCTTTACGCTGCGCGACATGATGGAGCGCGGGGAAAATGATGAAGAGCTGGATCAGGTTCAGCTGATGACGCTGCATGCCTCCAAGGGGCTGGAGTTCCCGTATGTTTATCTGGTTGGCATGGAGGAAGGGTTATTGCCGCACCAGAGCAGCATTGATGAAGACAATGTGGATGAAGAGAGGCGTCTTGCGTACGTGGGCATTACCCGTGCGCAGAAAGAGCTGACTTTTACGCTGTGCCGCGAACGTCGCCAGTACGGCGAGCTGATCCGCCCCGAGCCGAGCCGTTTCCTGATGGAGTTACCGCAAGACGATCTGGCATGGGAAAGCGAACGTAAGGTGGTGAGTGCGCAGGAGAGGATGGTGAAAGGGCAGAGCCATCTGGAGAAAATCCGCGAACAGCTGGCAAAAGCCAAAGGCGGAAACTGAAAGATTAAGATGTAAAAAAGGCAGAGGATCAACCCTGCCTCAATAATCTACTGATTTATCAGGAAATCAGCGTTGCTCTTCGACAAACAATGGCCAGTGGACATAACTTTGCCAGTGGCTTTCCTGCTCTAACTCTTCGGCGCGCAGCGGATGCTGTTCCAGCCAGCCCTGCGGCACAATCACACTCAGTTCATCATCATTCGCACGTAAACGCACGGCAGGCAATGTGTCGTCACGACGACGGCTGGCGAAGATGATCGCCAGTCGCAGAATGCGGCAAAGGCGCTGCGCCAGACGCGGCGGCAGAGCATTTTGCTCATTGAGCAAAGGTAAATCGAGCGTGCCGTTTTGATTCTGCAACAGCGTCGCCAGCAGTTTTTTCTGTGCCGGCGTGAAACCCGGTAAATCCAGATGACGGATCAGGTATGCCGCGTGTTGCGGGGCTTTTTTGAAATCGACACTCAAACCGATTTCGTGGATCAGACAGGCGCTGTTAAGCAACTCACGGGCACGGGCATCCAGCTTCCATTCCTGTGACACCTGTATCGAGAAGTTCTCGGCCAGCTGTGCCACGCGTTGCGCCTGTTCGTTATCCAGCAGATAGCGACGTTGCAAATTACGCAATGTGCGCTGACGGATATCCTGTTCGATCGGCAGATGCAGCATCCCGTACACCAGACCTTCGCGCAGTGCTCCGCCAGCCAGTGTCATGGTTTCGATATTCAGGGTTTTGAAGATGGCGATGAGAATCGACAGTCCGCTTGGAAAAACCAGCGCACGTTCCAGCGTCAGACCTTCAATTTCCAGCTCTTCCAGTTTGCCGCACTGAATCGCGCGCTGTTTGAGCTGCTGAAGTTTCGGCAACGTGATGCGCTCGTCCATGCCTTGCGCCACCATGATTTCCTGCAAAGCCTGCACCGTACCGGATGCGCCGACGCAAATCTGCCAGCCGTTAGCGATAAGATCCGGCGCAACGGGCAGGATCATGTCGATCGCGGCCTGTTCGGCCTGATCGAAGTTTTCCTTCGCCAGATTGCGATCGCTAAAATAACGCTCAAGCCACGTGACGCAGCCCATCGGCAAACTGAACAGCGTGGTCGCCTGCGCACCAACGCCGGTCACTAACTCGGTGCTGCCGCCGCCAATATCGACCACCAGACGCTTATCCGGACCACCCGTGGTATGGGCGACACCGTGATAAATCAGACGGGCTTCTTCTTCCCCGGCGATGACCTGTATCGGGCAACCGAGAATGTCCTGCGCTTTACCGAGAAACTCCTCGGCGTTGCTTGCGAGTCGTAAGGTGGCAGTCGCCACCACGCGGATTTGTTCGCGCGGGATATCCTGCAATCGTTCAGAGAACAATTTCAGGCATTGCCAGCCGCGCTGCATCGCTTCCTGAGAAAGCAGGTTTTGCTTATCCAAACCTGCGGCCAGACGCACTTTGCGCTTTATTCTGGCGAGGGTCTGGATACTGCCTGCCACCTCACGAACAACCAGCATATGAAAGCTGTTAGAGCCCAGATCGATTGCTGCGTAGAGTGAGGTGGAGCTTAGCATAGGTTATCAGCCCGGACGTTTACGGTTGCTACGCGGTGCGCTGCTGCGACGCGAAGACGAATTGCTGTTGCGGCGTGGACCGTTACCGGTACGTGCACGCGCCAGACGTTTCGGAGCAGGCAAATCGGTTAACAGTGCTTCGCTGCTGTATTTGCTGACCGGAATGCTGTGGCCGGTATAGGTTTCGATTGCCGTCAGGTTCAGCGCATATTCTTCACACGCCAGGCTGATGGAGTGACCGCTCAGGCCAGCACGGCCGGTACGGCCAATACGGTGAACGTAGTCTTCACAATCGTCAGGTAAGTCATAGTTGAAAACGTGTGTTACGGCAGGAATGTGCAGACCACGTGCGGCTACGTCAGTCGCCACCAGAATATCCAGCGTGCCTTTGGTGAAGTCTTCCAGAACGCGCAGGCGCTTTTTCTGAGGGACGTCACCGGTCAGCAGACCCACGCGATGTCCGTCGGCAGCCAGATGGCCCCAGACGTCTTCACAGCGGTGCTTGGTGTTAGCGAAAATGATGCAGCGGTCTGGCCATTCTTCTTCAATCAGCGTCTGTAACAGGCGCATCTTTTCTTCATTAGAAGGGTAGAACAGCTCTTCCTGAATACGGTGACCGGTTTTTTGTTCCGGTTCGATCTCAATCGACTCGGCATTATTCATGTTTTCGAACGCCAACTCTTTCACACGCCAGGAAAGAGTAGCGGAGAAGAGCATGTTTAGACGTTGTGTTGCTGGCGGCATCCGGCGGAAGATCCAGCGGATATCTTTTATGAAGCCCAGATCGAACATGCGGTCTGCTTCATCCAGTACCACCACCTGAATCGCGCCCAGGTCGATGTGGTTCTGTTTTGCATAATCGATTAAACGGCCAGTGGTTCCGATGAGGATATCCACGCCGCTTTCCAGTACTTTAAGCTGTTTGTCGTAGCCGTCGCCGCCGTATGCCAGACCTAATTTCAGCCCGGTAGACTCGGATAATGCTTCGGCATCAGAGTGGATCTGCACAGCCAGTTCACGCGTCGGTGCCATGATCAAGGCACGCGGTTGGTTGGTCTTACGACCTTCCGCAGCAGGGTGAGAAAGCAGATAATGGAAAGTAGACGCTAGAAAAGCCAGCGTCTTGCCGGTACCGGTTTGCGCCTGACCTGCAACATCACGCCCAGCGAGCGTGATTGGCAAAGCTAATGCCTGGATAGGTGTGCAGTAATGGAACCCTTTCTTTTCAAGGGCTTCTACTGCAAGCGGGTGCAGGGCGAAGTCGGAAAACTTCTTTTCGGTCAAGTGTGTTTTGCTCATAGTGTGGTAGAATATCAGCTAACTATTGCTTTACGAAAGCGTATCCGGTGAAATAAAGTCAACCTAATGTTGGTTAATGCTACATCAACAAGGTAAAGATAATCCTTTGGAGTAGAACATGAGCGATAAAATTATTCACCTGACCGATGACAGTTTCGACAACGACGTATTGAAAGCCGAAGGGCTGGTGCTGGTCGATTTCTGGGCAGAGTGGTGTGGTCCTTGCAAGATGATCGCTCCGATTCTCGATGAAATTGCCACTGAGTTCGAAGGCAAGCTGACTATCGCGAAGTTGAACATTGATGAAAACCCAGGTACTGCACCTAAATACGGCATCCGTGGTATTCCTACACTGCTGTTATTTAAAGGCGGCGAAGTCGCAGCAACTAAAGTTGGCGCACTGTCGAAAGGTCAGCTGAAAGAGTTCTTAACAGCTAATCTGTAAGCGGTCGGGATGACCCAGACCAGGTGTTTAGCGGGCTGCCGTGTTTTTCACAATGTCCGCTAGACGCCTGTCACGAAGCGTGCTAAGTTTACGCTTACTGCAAATAGAGCTTACCTGTAGTTTGATTCTTACGTTTTACTCTGTTGTGTCAAAAACATCTGCCTGATAGTTTCTTTGAATAAAAATTATATTGAACTGGCACTGTGCTTGACCATCTAACGGTTTTGAAAAAATCGGCTTTAAGACACCTCAATATCAGTTTGCCCCTCTAAAATCGCCCGCTGGCGACTGCCATCGGCTGGATTTTTAAGCTGTTATTTGAGTGTTGTTCTACACAAACAGGCACGGATGACCCTGCCATACCCATTCACGACAGATGTTCGAGACATACCCCGAGTTTAAGAACCCACCATTATGAATCTTACCGAATTAAAGAATACGCCGGTCTCTGACCTGATTGCACTCGGCGAAAATATGGGACTGGAAAACCAGGCCCGCATGCGCAAGCAAGACATTATCTTTTCAATATTGAAGCAGCATGCTAAAAGCGGAGAAGACATCTTCGGTGATGGCGTACTGGAGATATTGCAGGATGGATTTGGTTTCCTCCGCTCCGGAGACAGTTCCTACCTCGCAGGCCCCGACGACATCTACGTATCTCCCAGCCAAATCCGCCGCTTCAACCTTCGCACTGGCGACACCATTTCCGGTAAAATCCGCCCACCTAAAGAAGGTGAACGTTATTTTGCCCTGTTGAAAGTTAATGAAGTTAACTTCGACAAACCAGAAAACGCCCGCAACAAAATCCTGTTTGAAAACTTAACCCCTCTGCACGCAAACTCTCGTCTGCGCATGGAACGTGGTAACGGTTCAACCGAAGATTTGACTGCGCGCGTACTGGATCTGGCTTCCCCAATTGGCCGTGGTCAACGTGGTCTGATTGTGGCGCCGCCGAAAGCCGGTAAAACCATGCTGCTGCAAAACATTGCCACCAGCATTGCGTACAACCATCCAGACTGTGTGCTGATGGTTCTGCTCATTGATGAACGTCCGGAAGAAGTGACCGAGATGCAGCGTCTGGTGAAAGGCGAAGTTATTGCATCCACCTTTGACGAACCGGCTTCCCGCCACGTTCAGGTAGCCGAAATGGTTATCGAAAAAGCGAAACGCCTGGTTGAGCATAAGAAAGACGTCATCATCCTGCTCGACTCCATCACCCGTCTGGCTCGTGCTTACAACACCGTGGTTCCTGCTTCAGGTAAAGTCCTGACCGGTGGTGTGGATGCGAACGCCTTACACCGTCCAAAACGTTTCTTCGGTGCAGCACGTAACGTGGAAGAGGGCGGAAGCCTGACCATCATCGCGACCGCGCTGGTCGATACCGGTTCTAAAATGGATGAAGTTATCTATGAAGAATTTAAAGGTACCGGCAACATGGAACTGCATCTGGCGCGTAAAATCGCTGAGAAGCGCGTGTTCCCTGCTATCGACTACAACCGTTCTGGTACGCGTAAAGAAGAGCTGTTGACCACGTCTGAAGAGCTGCAAAAAATGTGGATCCTGCGCAAAATCATCCATCCAATGGGTGAGATTGATGCGATGGAATTCCTCATCAACAAGCTTGCCATGACCAAAACCAATGACGACTTCTTCGATATGATGAAACGTTCGTAATTTGGTGTAAAAGTCAGCTAACGCCACGCTAAGCCGTGGCGTTTTTTGCTTTTGGTCGCTACCATTGTGCGACTTAGGAGAAACAGTCAGTTTATTCGGATAATAGCTGATGGCTTTTCCATTGCCCTTTCTTTATTTTGTCGACGGACTCCCTGATAACATAAAGAAAGGGCAACAGATAAGGTATTGCCTGAGACAAAACCATAACTGTCACCCCCGGATAGATATAAGGCTGTGAGGTTTATGATGTTCTTGCGCTCAATCCCACGCACCTTATTTTTGCAGAGATCTCTTAACTGTGAACCTACTCACTATGAGTACTGAACTCGTCATTGTTTTCTTATTTTCATTCCTGTTTCTACTTGCTGCCAGAAAGGTAGCGACCAAAATTGGTCTGGTCGATAAACCCAATTTCCGCAAACGCCATCAGGGTCTGGTTCCGCTGGTCGGTGGCATCTCTGTTTACGCCGGTATCTGCTACACCTTTTTCATCACCGATTACCACATTCCCCACGGTCACCTTTATCTCATCTGCGCAGGATTACTGGTGCTGGTTGGGGCGCTGGACGATCGCTATGACATCAGTGTGAAAATTCGCGCGCTGGTGCAAGCCGGTGTTGCCGTCGCCATGATGAGCTTCGCCAATCTGACATTGCGCAATCTTGGGCACCTGATTGGTCCCTGGGAAATGGTGCTCGGGCCGTTTGGCTATCTCTTCACGCTTTTCGCCGTCTGGGCTGCAATTAACGCATTCAATATGGTTGATGGTATCGACGGCCTGCTGGGCGGGCTTTCTTGTGTCAGCTTCGGCGCTATGGGCATCATCATGTACGACAGCGGCCATATGGATCTGGCACTGTGGTGCTTCGCGATGATTGCGGCCACACTTCCCTATATTCTTCTCAATCTGGGCATCTTAGGCCGCCGCTATAAAGTCTTCATGGGCGATGCCGGCAGTACGCTGATTGGTTTCACGGTGATTTGGATCCTGTTGCAAAGTACGCAGGGGGAATCGCATCCGATGAATCCGGTCACCGCACTTTGGCTTATCGCCATCCCTCTGATGGATATGATTGCTATTATGTACCGTCGTCTGCGCAAAGGGCTGAGTCCGTTCTCGGCTGACCGCCAGCATATTCATCATTTGATCATGCGCGCCGGTTTTACTTCCCGTCAGGCATTTGTTTTGATCACCGTCGCTGCGGCGCTGCTGGCAGCAATTGGCGTCATTGGGGAGCACCTGCCGCTGGTGCCTGAATGGCTGATGTTAGTATTATTTTTCTTCGCGTTCCTGCTTTATGGCGTGTGTATTAAACGCGCCTGGCGGGTTGCACGGTTTATTAAGCGGGTCAAAAGGCGTTTGCGCCGCTCCACCGTTCACTAATATTTATAACCCGAGGCTTACTGGCTGTGGATAAATCAGAAATGACAAGTAACCAGAATGAACGCGCCATCGAAAATGAACTCGATATCCGTGGCCTTTGCTGCACCTTATGGAACGGTAAGTTGTGGATTGCGGGTCTGGGGATCCTCTTCGCTCTCGTGGCGCTCGGTTCGTCCTATCTGATGAAGCAGGAATGGAGTGCCACCGCGATCACCGATCGTCCGACGGTGAACAACCTGTCGTCCTATTTCTCTCAGGCGCAGTTTCTGCGTAATCTGGATATGCGCAATGCGCCGCAGACTGACTCCAGCCGCCCGCCGATTTCTGATGAATCCTATAATGAATTTGTGATGCAACTGGCGGCCTATGACACCCGCCGCGATTTTTGGCTGCAATCGCCGTATTACAAGCAACATCAGGAAGGCGATGCGCGGGCGAATGCCGTGTTGCTTGATGATCTGGTTAACGATATTCAGTTCACCGCGCGTGACGGCCTGAAAGTCCCGAATGATATCGTCAAACTGACGGCAGATAACTCCGTCGATGCCAATAAGTTGCTGCGCCAGTACGTTAATTTCGCCAGCGCCCGCGCCTCCCAGCATCTTTATGATGAACTTCAGGGCGCATGGGCCGCGCGTACGCAGTCGATGAAAGCCCAGGTGAAGCGTCAGGAAGAAGTCGCGCAGGCCATTTTCAAACGTACTGCGAACAATACGGAGCAGGCGCTTAAAATCGCTCAACAGCAGAATATCAATAAGAGTGTGACGGATACGCCAGCCGAAGAGTTGCCGGACTCCGACATGTTCCTGTTGGGCGTCCCGATGTTGAAAGCGCGTCTCGAACTGCTACAAGCTTCCGGTCCGGGGTACGATCTGGAGTATGATCAGAATCGCGCGATGCTTTCTACGCTGAATGTCGGCCCGACGCTGACCGCAAAGTTTCAGACTTACCGTTATCTCAGAACGCCTGAAGAGCCTGTAAAACGTGACAGCCCGCGCCGCGTATTTTTAATGATCATGTGGGGTGTTGTCGGTGGTTTAATCGGGGCTGGCGTTGCCCTGACGCGTCGTAAAAATAAGAGAAACACATTGTGAAAGTGTTGACGATTTTCGGCACCCGTCCGGAGGCCATAAAAATGGCGCCGCTGGTGCATGCTTTGTCGCAGGATGCGGCATTTGAATCCAGAGTTTGTGTCACGGCACAGCACCGTGAAATGCTTGATCAGGTACTTCGACTGTTTGAAATTACACCCGATTATGATCTCGACATCATGAAGCCGGGGCAAGGTCTGACTGAAATTACCTGCCGCATTCTGGCCGGGCTGAAACCCGTACTGGATGATTTCAAACCGGACGTCGTGCTGGTTCATGGCGATACCACGACGACGCTTTCAGCCAGTCTGGCCGCGTTTTACCATCAGATCCCGGTCGGTCACGTTGAGGCCGGATTACGTACCGGCGATCTTTCCTCGCCGTGGCCGGAAGAAGCTAACCGTCTGCTGACGGGGCATCTGGCAACGTGGCATTTTGCGCCGACCGAAAATGCCCGCGCGAATTTACTCAAAGAAAATATCCCTGGGAAGGGCATTTATGTCACCGGCAATACGGTAATTGATGCCTTACTGTGGGTCAGGGATCGCTTCAGCGGAGATACCTCATTGGCGCAACAGCTCGCCGCGAGTTACCCCTTCCTTGATGCTGACAAAAAACTCATTCTGGTTACCGGCCACCGCCGCGAGAGTTTCGGTGACGGGTTTGAGCGGATCTGCTCCGCGCTGGCCGATATCGCCCGCCAGCATCCTGATGTTCAAATTGTCTATCCGGTTCACCTCAATCCTAACGTCAGTGAGCCGGTGAACCGAATCCTGCATGGTATTGACAACATTGTGCTTATCGATCCGCAGGATTACCTGCCGTTTGTCTATCTGATGGATAAGGCCTATCTGATCCTTACCGATTCCGGTGGCGTGCAGGAAGAAGCACCGTCACTGGGCAAACCGGTGCTGGTGATGCGTGAAACCACGGAGCGCCCGGAAGCCGTCGATGCCAAAACGGTCATTCTGGTCGGAACGGATCCCGCCAGAATTGTGGAAGAAGTAAACCGGCTGCTGACGGATGAAAATGAATACAACAGCATGAGCCGCGCGCACAATCCTTACGGTGACGGCCATGCGTGTCACCATATTCTTGAAGCACTGAAAAATCATTGGGTATCACAATGAGTTTTAATACGATCTCTGTTATCGGACTGGGTTACATCGGTCTTCCTACCGCCGCCGCGTTTGCTTCGCACCAGAAAAAAGTGGTCGGCGTGGACATCAATCAGCACGCGGTCGACACCATTAACCGCGGGGCGATTCATATTGTCGAACCGGATCTCGATCTGCTGGTGAAGCGGGCCGTCGAAGACGGATTCCTGCGCGCCGTGACCACGCCGGAACCCGCAGACGCTTTCCTGATTGCCGTACCGACGCCTTTCAAAGGCGATCATCTGCCCGACATGAAATTCGTCGAATCCGCCGCGCTTTCTCTGGCGCCGGTGCTCAAAAAAGGCGATTTGATCATTCTGGAATCAACTTCACCCGTTGGCGCGACCGAGAGAATGGCCGCGTTACTGGCAGAAGTGCGTACCGATTTGACCTTCCCACAACAGGCGGGCGAGCAGGCAGACATCAATATCGCCTACTGCCCGGAGCGCGTTTTGCCGGGGCAGGTGATGGTCGAGCTGATTAAAAATGACCGCGTCATCGGCGGCATGACGGCGCTGTGTTCCCAGCGTGCGAGCGAGCTTTACAACATTTTCCTTAAAGGCGAATGTGTCGTCACCAACTCCCGTACCGCTGAAATGTGCAAGCTGACTGAAAACAGTTTCCGTGATGTAAACATCGCGTTCGCCAATGAGCTTTCGCTGATTTGCGATGCGCAGGGTATCAATGTGTGGGAGCTGATCGGTCTGGCAAACCGCCATCCGCGCGTCAATATTTTGCAGCCGGGACCGGGTGTGGGCGGCCATTGTATCGCCGTCGATCCTTGGTTTATCGTCGCCCAAAACCCGGAGCTGGCGCGCATTATCCGCACCGCGCGGGAAGTGAACGACAGTAAGCCGCACTGGGTGGTCGATCGCGTGAAAGCAGCGCTGGCTGATTGCCTGACCACAACAGGCAAACGTGCAGCTGACGTCAAAATCGCCTGCTTTGGTCTGGCGTTTAAACAAAACATCGACGACCTGCGCGAAAGCCCGGCCGTGGAAGTCACGCATTTGATAGCAGACTGGCACGCAGGAGAAACCTGGGCGGTCGAACCGAATGTTCACCAGTTACCAGATTCGCTGGCCGAAAAAGTGACGTTGCATACGCTCGATGATGCGCTGAAAAATGCCGATCTGCTGGTGATGTTGGTCGATCATGCTTCCTTCAAAGCGATTCCCGCCGATCAGATTGAGCAGTCGTGGATTGTGGATACCAAGGGCGTATGGCGATAAGCCTGCGCGGCAATGTTGATTCCCTCAGCTGGGAGAGTGAATTCTTCCAGTTGCAGAGCGCGAAACTGACGCTCGATGCCGCCGCGCCTGAAGTGACGCCACTGGATTTTGCGCCGTATGCGCTGGTGCAGGCGAAAGTGGACGCCGATCGTATGGATACGCTGGATGCCCTTTCGACGCTGGGTTTCCGGCTGGCAGAGGGTGAAACCGACGTCTGTTTGGCGATAAATCCGCAGGACGCCGCGCTTGCCGCCGGGCGTCTGGCCGTGCCGGAGGAAATTGCTGATGTGGCGGATATCGCCCGACAGGCATTCCGGCTAAGCCGTTTTCGTGCGCCGTGGTATCACCCGCAGGACAGCGCGCGTTTCTACGCGATGTGGGCGGAGAAAGCGGTGCTCGGCACCTTCGACCATCTTTGCCTGTGGGCCGATGATGAACAGGGCAATGGGCTGGGTTTCGTTACGCTTCGAAGGCTCTCGCCCGAAGAGGCAAGAATTGGCCTGCTGGCCGTCAGACCTGATTGTCAGGGACGGGGAGCGGGCAGGAAATTAATGGCGGCTGCGAAACAGTGGTGTGCTGAACAGGGAGTGTTGCGTTTACACGTCGCCACCCAAACCGGCAATCTCGCGGCCTTAAACCTTTATCTCGCCAGCGGTGGCAAAGTCACGCGCATGGCGTACTGGCTGTACAGGTGAAACAATGATCCCTTTTAATGCGCCTCCGATCGTGGGTACTGAAATTGATTTCATGCGTGAGGCGATGAGCAGCGGCAAATTATGCGGTGACGGCGGCTTTACCCTGCGCTGCCAGCAATGGTTTGAGCAACGTTTTCATTGCCCGAAAGTGTTGCTGACGCCGTCCTGTACGGCTTCTCTTGAAATGGCCGCGCTGCTGCTCGATATCCAGCCCGGCGACGAAGTTATCATGCCGAGCTTCACCTTTGTTTCCACCGCCAACGCGTTTGTGCTGCGTGGCGCGAAAATCGTGTTTGTCGATATCCGCCCGGACACGATGAACATTGACGAAACCCTGATTGAAGCCGCCATCACTGACAAAACCAAAGTGATTGTGCCCGTGCATTACGCCGGAGTGGCCTGTGAAATGGACACCATTATGGCGCTGGCCGAAAAGCATCGACTGTTTGTGGTGGAAGATGCCGCGCAGGGTGTGATGTCCACCTACAAAGGCAAAGCGCTCGGCACTATTGGCCATATCGGTTGTTTCAGTTTCCACGAAACCAAAAACTACACTGCCGGTGGCGAAGGTGGCGCGACGCTGATTAACGACGCAAAACTCATCGACCGCGCGGAAATCATTCGTGAAAAAGGCACCAACCGCAGCCAGTTTTTCCGGGGGCAGGTGGATAAATATACCTGGCGCGATATCGGTTCAAGCTATCTGATGTCGGATTTGCAGGCCGCATATCTGTGGGGAAATCTGGACGCCGCTGAGAAAATTAACCAGCGCCGCCTGTGCATCTGGAATGAGTATTACGAAGCCTTGCAGGATCTGTCCGATGCCGGTCGCATCCAATTGCCGGGCATTCCGCAGGATTGCGTGCAAAACGCCCACATGTTCTACGTGCGTCTGAAGGATATCGAAGACCGTGATGCCTTTATCCGCCACATGAAAGCCGCGGATATTCTCACCGTCTTCCATTATATTCCGCTGCACGCCTGCCCGGCGGGTGAAAACTTTGGCCGTTTCGACGGCACTGACCGCTTTACCACGCAGGAAAGCGAACGTCTTGTGCGCCTGCCGCTGTTCTACAACATGACCGACGACACGCAGCGCCTGGTGATTGCGGCCATGCTGCAATACTTCGCCTGATATGTCGCTGGCAAAAGCATCTGTCTGGACCGCTGGCTCAACGCTTATCAAAATCGGGGCCGGGCTGCTGGTGGTCAAGCTGCTGGCCGTGGCGTTCGGGCCGGAAGGTGTCGGGCAGGCGGGGAATTTCCGTCAGCTGGTGACGGTGCTGGGCGTATTGTCCGGTGCCGGAATTTTCAATGGTGTCACCAAGTATGTCGCTGAACACCACGAAAATCCTGAGCAGCTTAAAGCGGTCCTTGGCACGTCATCATCGCTGATTTTAGGGTTTTCTACCCTGCTGGCGGCGGTGTTTCTGCTGGCGGCAGCGCCGGTAAGCGTCGGACTGTTTGGGCACGATCGCTATCAGGCTGTGGTTCGTGCCGTGGCCTTTATTCAGATGGGCATCGCCTACGCCAACTATTTTCAGGCCATCCTGAAAGGCTATCGCGATGCGATGGGCAATGCGCTGGCGGTCATCGGTGGCAGCCTGATTGGATTGCTTGCCTACCTGCTGTGTTTCAAACTTGGCGGTTATGAAGGCGCACTGGCCGGGCTGGCGCTGGTGCCTGCGCTGGTGATTATCCCAGCAGCGGGTATGCTGTGGCGGCGCAGATCCTTTCCGCTGGCGTATCTGAAGCCGGGCTGGGATCGGTTTATCGCCAGTCATCTGGGCAAATTTACGCTGATGGCGGTTATCACCTCCGTCACCATTCCGGTGGCCTATGTGATGATGCGAAATCTGCTGGCAGAACATTACAGCTGGAAAGAGGTGGGGATCTGGCAGGGTGTCAGCAGTATTTCCGACGCGTACCTGCAATTTATCACCGCCTCTTTCAGTGTGTATTTACTGCCGACGCTTTCGCGACTAAAAGACAAGCGGGCGATTTCCCATGAGATCGTCAAGTCGCTGAAATTCGTGCTTCCCGCCGTCGCTGCCGTCAGTTTTACGGTATGGCTGCTGCGGGATTTCGCCATCTGGCTGCTGTTTTCCAAACAGTTTATTGCGATGCGCGATTTGTTCGCCTGGCAGCTGGTAGGTGATGTACTGAAAGTCGGCTCGTATGTTTTTGGGTATCTGGTGATCGCCCGTGCGTCGTTGCGTTTTTATGTGCTGACTGAAATCAGCCAGTTCGCGTTACTGACCGGATTCTCACACTGGCTGATCCCGATTCACGGTTCCCTGGGCGCTGCGCAGGCGTATATGGCGACGTATATCGTCTATTTCGCGCTGTGTTGCACCGTATTTCTTCTTTATCGTAGACGAGCATGACAACGCTGATTCACGTTTTGGGATCTGACATTCCCCACCATAATGTCACCGTACTGCGCTTTTTTAACGACGTGCTGGCCGAATGCGCGCCTGAAAAGCTGATTTGCCATTTTATGGTGGCAGCGAAAGACGCGTCAGCGTTTGCTGCGTTCACGCGTCTGGATATTCGCGTTTATCCTGACAAAAAGTCGCTGGCGGCGGCGGCTATCGCCCGCGCGCAGGAGCGGACGCACCGCTTTTTCTTCCACGGGCAATTTAACCCGACGCTCTGGCTGGCCATCCTGACCGGCAAAATCAAATCGCAGCAGGTGAGCTGGCATATCTGGGGCGCGGATTTGTATGAATCGGCAGGCAGCCTCAAATTTCGGCTGTTCTATATGCTGCGCCGTCTGGCGCAGGGACGTATCGGGCACGTTTTTGGCACGCGCGGCGATTTGATTCATTTCCATCAACGGCACCCCCGTGTTCCCTCATCTTTACTCTATTTCCCGACACGCATGGATCCCGCGCTGACTCAGCCGGCAGATCTGCCGGAACCACAAGGGCCGATGACCGTGCTGGTCGGAAATTCCGGCGATCGCAGCAATCGCCACATTGAAGCCCTGCGATCCTTGCATCAGCAGTTCGGCCCGGATATCCGCGTGATTATTCCGATGGGCTATCCGGCCAATAATCAGACCTATATCGAACTGGTGCGGGCGGAAGCGTTGAAACTTTTCGCTCCTGACCATGTTGAACTGATGACCGATGCAATGGCGTTTGAGGATTATCTCAACGTGCTGCGTCGCTGCACGTTGGGCTATTTCATTTTTGACCGGCAGCAGGCGATTGGTACCCAATGTTTGCTGATCCAGTTCGGCGTGCCGTTTGTGGTCAGCCGCCAGAATCCGTTCTGGCAGGATCTGGCGGAACAGCATCTGCCGGTGCTGTTTTACGGTGACGCACTGGATGCGAATACCGTGGCCGAGGCGCGTCGCCAGTTGCTCAATACCGACCGGCAGAACATCGCTTTCTTTAACCCGAATTACGTTACCGGCTGGCAGCAGGCGCTGCTGCTGGCGGCGGGAGAGGCATCATGACGCTGGCACAGTTAGGTGGCCTGTCTTTGGTTTACGCGCTCTCGCTGCTGTTTATCCTGACGCTGACCTATAAAGAATTTCGTCGCGTGCGTTTCAACTTCAACGTCCTGTTTTCGTTGTTGTACCTGCTGACATTTTATTTCGGTTTTCCACTGACCTGTGTGCTGGTTTTCCAGTTTGATGTCAAAGTGGTGCCGGTGGAAAACCTGTTGCAGGCCATGCTCGCCGCCACCTGTTTCTACGGCATTTACTACGTCAGTTACAAAACGCGGCTGAAGGCCAAACGTGACGGGCCTTCACGGGCGATATTCACCATGAACCGGGTGGAGACGCACCTGACGTGGATCCTGCTGGCGCTGATCGCTGTGGTAACGGTCTCTGTCTTCTTTATGCACAACGGTTTTTTGTTGTTTAAGCTGAAGTCCTACAGCCAGATTTTTTCCAGCGACGTCTCCGGCGTGGCCCTCAAACGCTTCTTCTATTTCTTCATCCCGGCCATGCTGGTGGTATTTTTCCTCAAGCCGGATGTGCGCCGCTGGCTGTTTTTCCTCGCCAGCACCGTTGCGTTTGGTTTCCTGACTTACGTTATCGTCGGCGGCACACGCGCCAACATTATCATCGCTTTTGCGTTGTTTCTGTTTATCGGCATTGTGCGCGGCTGGATCTCGTTGTGGATGCTGGCGGCCGCAGGCGTGCTGGGGATTGTCGGGATGTTCTGGCTGGCGCTGAAGCGCTACGGCCTGAACGTCAGCGGCCCGGAAGCGTTTTATACCTTCCTGTATCTGACGCGCGATACCTTCTCGCCCTGGGAAAACCTCGGCCTGTTGTTGCAGAACTACGACAAAATTAGCTTCCAGGGTCTCGCACCCATCGTGCGTGACTTCTACGTCTTTATCCCCGGCTGGCTGTGGCACGACCGTCCGAGTGTGGTGCTTAACTCTGCCAACTATTTCACCTGGGAAGTGCTCGATAACCATTCCGGTCTGGCGATTTCCCCGACGCTGATTGGATCGCTGGTGGTGATGGGCGGCGTGTGGTTTATTCCGCTCGGTGCCGTCGCTGTGGGCATGATCATCAAGTGGTTTGACTGGCTATATGAGAAAGGCAAAGCTGATGCGAATAAGTATAAAGCGGCGATTCTGCAAAGTTTCTGCTTCGGCGCAGTCTTCAATATTATCGTGCTGGCCCGTGAAGGCGTGGATTCCTTCTTCTCACGGGTGGTGTTTTTCTGTGTCGTGTTCGGTGCCTGTCTGATCGCAGCCAAATTGTTGTACTGGATGCTGGACGCTGCGGGGCTGATCCGTGCCAAAATGCCGCGCAATGAAAACCCCATCGGGACGGTAGCTGTCAGGAAAGCCAATGAACTCTGAAAAAAATAACATTCCACACTACGACATACGCGGGATAAGCCTCTGGGGCTTTCGCGATATGGCGCATTTTCTCGATTATTTGTTTGCCGGTCATCAGGTGAAAACCGGTGCGCTGGTGGCAATGAATGCTGAGAAAGTACTGACCGTCGAAAGTAACCCGGAACTCAGTACGCTGATTGGCCAGGCAGAATACAAATACGCAGACGGGATCAGCATTGTGCGTGCCATCCGCAAGAAATATCCCCAGGCGAAAGTGTCACGCATTGCGGGTGCCGATTTGTGGGAAGGCCTGATGCAGCGCGCAGGCGCAGAAGGGACGCCGGTATTTCTGATCGGCGGTAAACCGGAGATTCTGCAACAAACCGAAGACAAGTTGCGCGCGCAATGGAACGTCAATATCGCCGGCAGCCAGAACGGGTATTTCACGCCGGATCAGCGCGACGCGTTATTTGAACGGGTGAAAGCCAGCGGCGCGGCGATCGTGACCGTCGCGATGGGCTCGCCGAAGCAGGAAATCCTGATGCGCGACTGCCGCCTCGTTCATCCGGACGCGCTGTATATGGGGATCGGCGGCACCTACGACGTGTTTACCGGCCATGTGAAACGCGCCCCGAAGATCTGGCAGAAGATGGGGCTGGAGTGGCTTTACCGCCTGATTTCGCAACCGAGCCGTCTGCGCCGTCAGCTGAAGCTGCTCAAATTCGTCCGCTATTACTATACGGGAAGTCTGTAATTATCTTCGCCGTCCTGAATAAACCTCAGGGCGGCGCGTCACCTCTCATTTCTCACTTCTCCTCTCTGCAATTTGCAGTCTGTCTTGCCTATCAATGCGTATCTTTCTCAATTGTGGTTTGCAACTCATCTGAAAATACGAAACCATAACGCCGTTTTTCCGCGGTCTGCGGGGGATCTCACAATAAAAATAACATTCCGGTCATTCCGGAAGGCAAACACCAACACAGAGAAATTGAGGATCTATGGCGAATCAAGAAGAGAAGGGTGGGCTACACCGCGGGCTGGAAGCCCGGCATATTGAGCTTATCGCGCTGGGCGGTACCATTGGTGTCGGACTGTTTATGGGCGCGGCGAGTACGCTGAAATGGGCGGGGCCTTCCGTGCTGCTGGCGTACATTCTGGCGGGGATTTTTGTCTTCTTTATCATGCGTTCAATGGGCGAGATGCTGCATCTGGAGCCGGTGGCCGGGTCATTTGCGGTTTATGCGCACAAATATCTCGGGCCTTACTATGGCTATCTGACAGCCTGGAGCTACTGGTTCATGTGGATAGCGGTGGGGATTTCAGAAATCACCGCTATTGGCGTCTACGCGCAATACTGGTTCCCTGAATTACCGCAGTGGATCCCGGCGCTGATGGCTGTGGCAATTGTCGCTGCAGCCAATCTGGCCGCCGTGAAACTTTACGGTGAGATGGAATTCTGGTTTGCGCTGATCAAAATCACCACCATCATTGTGATGATTGTGGTCGGTCTGGCCGTAATCTTCTTCGGTTTCGGTAATCACGGTGAACCGGTTGGCTTTGCCAATCTGACCGCGCACGGCGGTTTCTTCGCCGGTGGCTGGAAAGGGTTCCTGTTTGCGTTGTGTATCGTCGTGGCGTCTTATCAGGGTGTCGAACTGGTGGGTATTACCGCTGGTGAAGCGAAAAACCCGCAGGTGACGCTCAAGCGTGCCATCAACAATATCCTGTGGCGTATCCTGATTTTCTACGTGGGCGCGATTTTCGTCATCATCACCATCTTCCCGTGGAATGAAATGGGGACGCACGGCAGCCCGTTCGTGCTGACGTTCGCGAAGATTGGTATCGCCTCGGCGGCGGGCATCATCAACTTTGTCGTGCTGACGGCGGCGCTGTCCGGTTGTAACAGCGGCATGTACAGCTGCGGGCGCATGCTCTATGCATTGTCTAAGAATCGCCAGTTGCCTGCGTTTTTGAGCAATGTCTCGAAAAGTGGCGTGCCGGTGTACGGCATTGCTATCACCATTTTATGTCTGCTGGTCGGCTCATGTCTGAACTACCTGATCCCGAATCCTGAGAAAGTCTTCGTCTACGTTTACAGTGCCAGCGTCCTGCCGGGCATGGTGCCGTGGTTCGTGGTGCTCATCAGCCAGCTGCGTTTTCGTGAAGCACATAAAGAGAAACTGAAGAACCATCCGTTCAAATCAATTCTGTTCCCTTATACCAACTATCTGACGCTGATTTTCCTGACCTGCGTACTGGTGGGCATGGCGATTAACCCGGATACGCGCATTTCTTTGCTGGTAGGCGGTATTTTCATCGCGGGAGTGTCCCTGATATACTTCGGCCTTGGCATGCATAAGCGTGCTGCGCTGATGACGGAAAAGGCAAAATAACGTCGTAAGTCATGGGTGGGGAAGGTAAGGCGCTTACTTTTAATGCGTATTGGACAAAGCGTAATCAAACGCAATATTTCTGATAAAAAGCACTAGACAGCTAGTCGTTAAAACCGTAGTATCCCCACCCGCAACGGCGCTAAGCGCCCGTAGCTCAGCTGGATAGAGCGCTGCCCTCCGGAGGCAGAGGTCTCAGGTTCGAATCCTGTCGGGCGCACCATTAAGTTTGCGCTAGAGTTGCGGTGGTCTTGTTTGAAGTTGAACGGTCCACGATGTAGAAAAGTTTGAAATGGTGGCTATAGCTCAGTTGGTAGAGCCCTGGATTGTGATTCCAGTTGTCGTGGGTTCGAGCCCCATTAGCCACCCCAAATTTTTTAAATGATTTTGTGATTGTGACATGCGATGGTGGCGGAATTGGTAGACGCGCTAGCTTCAGGTGTTAGTGTCCTTTGGATGTGAGGGTTCGAGTCCCTCCCTTCGCACCACACACACAAAAAGCATTTAAATGATGCAGTTAGCGTCAAGAAGTAGTAAGATGCACGACATCGGCGAGTAGCGCAGCTTGGTAGCGCAACTGGTTTGGGACCAGTGGGTCGGAGGTTCGAATCCTCTCTCGCCGACCAATTCGAATAAAGAGCCCTGCAGAAATGCGGGGCTTTTTGTTATCTGCGATTTGATCAATTCCCTTTCCACACCTGTTGTTGCCTTTCGGCGACTTCATACCTTCATTTTGTCTCTGTATTGAGACGCTTATATCATTGATAAAATAGGGTAATTTCATTTTCATTCTGTGGTGTCGTCATCAGGAGACAGATCAGGGGCTATGGCAGGAGATTCGCGGAGGTTTGAAAAAGTACGCGTGTTTGACGAATAATAAAAACCTTGATAATCATAACGATAAAATATTTCGCCTCAGGTCTTGCCAGAGTGGCACGCGTCCTGCAATATTCCCGCCGTAGATGCTCATTCCACCCATTATGTTTGCTCCGGCTTCATAAACCTGGGAATGATGCAGAGCCAATTTATAGTGCCTATTGTCACCCTGACCGATAACGCTTCGGCATTATCATGCAGATGACAAAACGTTGAGTGAGGCACTCACTGTTGTTCTGACCTGATTGTTTTAGACACCTGACATTGTGCAGGTGTTTTTTTTTGCCCATACCCGCCATCCTTGGAGCCGCAGATGTGTTGGCCGCCTGCCTGCGATTCCTATGATTCAGGGTATAAGTTTGATGACGTAAAAAAGGCTCCCGAAGGAGCCTTTCTGATAGCGCGATGTCTTTACGGTTGCTGCGAGTTGTTCAGCGTTAACATCAGCCCTTCACGGCGCATCTCCGCCGCTTCAGCCGGCTTGTGCAGTTTATCTAACGCATCCGCCAGCCACGCATAGTCATACGCGTCAGGACGCTGTTTCAGCGCCTCACGGAAGGCTTCGCTAGCTTGCATCCATTCACCATGCTTCATCAGCAACTGACCGAGCGTACTGCTCAGCAGCGGCGTGGTGCCGTTTTGCTTGATCAACTGACGCAGCGTTTTTTCCAGCTGTTCCGGATCCCCTGAACGCAGCTTCGGCATCAGCGCGACCAGACGATCGTCGTACTGACGTTTCAGTCCGTCGAGGATCACTTCCTGCGCCAGATCCTGATCGTTACATTCAATCAGATGCGTGGCCATCGCGACCTGCAACGCGACTTCATGACGGGTTTTACGATTCTGATCTTTCCACCAGCGCTTCAGCCCATCGCTGCCTTCTTCAGCCATCAGCTGATTCATCATGCCGATATAAGCCTGTTCCTGCAGAACGCGGATTTCGTCATCCGTATGGATATCCGCTTTCGCCATGGACGGCAGAATTTCCAGCAGCGATCCGTACGCGCCGGTGCGCAGATAAGCCTGCTCTGCCAGTCGTAGAATTTCCGGATGACGCGGCGACTGGCCGAGTAAACGGTCTACGCCGTGACGCGCGGCGTGAATTTCGCCCTGCGCCAGCTGGATTCGTACGCGGGTGATATCCACTGGCATCTGGTCGGTATCGGCGATTTCTGCCGCGCGCTCCAGATACTGATTGGTACGGATGGTGTCGCCACGTTGCTGTGCCGCTTCCGCTGCCAGCAGGTAGTTCACCACCGGCTGATCGGCGTGGTCGGCGTTGCGCGCCAGCAGTTTTTCCATCTTACGATGATCGCCTTCTGCCAGCTTGAGCATCGCCTCTTTGGTCTGCTTACGCGCTTTGGAGCTTTTGCGCCCAGCAAACCAGCCGCGGGTACGCGCGCCGGTGCGCAGAACGCGGCGCAGGATCCATTCGATGAAAAACAGCACCAGAATCAGGACGATCAGCATAATCACTAAGCCGGTCACGCTGGTTTCGATGTTGTAGTTATCGGTCTGAATCAGCACATAGCCCTGATGGCCTGCCAGCATCGGTCCGACGATAATCCCGGCAAACACAATCAGAAATAACACGAAAACTCGTAACATGCGTTATTCCCCCTGCGTTGCGGCGGCGGGCTGCTGAAGCAGATTACGCACGCGGGTTTGCATCAGTTTTTCCAGCATCGGCTGGCTTTTCAGCTGATCCGGCACGTCCATCGAAATGGATTGCTGGCTGAGATTATCCAGTTCTTCCAGGAACGCTTTGGTCGAGGGATCGGTCGTATCGAAATAGGCACGAACCCACGTGGATACGCTTTCCAGCGACTGTTTGTAGACTTCATCCTGATGACGCGGAACGGCCTGCGCTGCGATCAGCAGTCGGGAGCGGATATTCTCGCGCAGATAGACGTCCTGATTCGGTGCCAGCAGCGGTTCAGCTGTTGAATCACGGCGGCGGATGGTGATGAAATCATCCATAAAGTTGTGCCAGCTTTTGGTCAGGTTCTGCCGCCATTCGGTCAGTGAACCAGACAGGCTGGTGCTGTCGCTGTCCATCGGTGAATCGTCGGTATCGTTATCGGCCAGGCGGAGATTATCCACCTGATTCGACAGCTGATTCAGCTTGAGAATAATGCCGTCGAAATCGACCTGTGTGACCGCAGACAAACTGCTCACGTCTTCATTGAGCGCGCGGCGCACTTCAATCAGGCTTGGATCGTTCATGTCCGCAAGGCTGGCGTCGGCGCTTTTCAGCAACGCTGCGGCGGTAGTGACATCCTGATCGCTCCACAGTTTGCGACCGGCCAGTTTCACCAGATAATCGGCCTGAGCCAGTAACCAGGTTTTGGCATCGCTGCCGGAAATGCTGGCGACTTTATCCTGCAGTTCGTTCAGCTGACGGCCAAACGACGCCTGCTGGCGATCGGCGGCCTGCTGGGTTTTCTCCTGCTGAGCCAGCAGGGCAGCGATTTGCTGTTTATCCTGTTGCTGACTTTTTTGCAGGCTGTCGAGTTGTTCAGAAAGCGATTCATCCGAGGCGGCCTGAGCCAGCGCCTGCTGGTGGCCGTGATAGTAAAGACCCGCGCCGAGCGCGATCACTAACACAATGGCGATAGCGCCCAGGACGGGCGCAGTACGCTGCTTTTTACGCAGGGTTTTCAGCTCCTGATCCCGTTCAAAAGCATCTGGCTGGGGGCTCTCAACCGCCGGGGCGATAACAATTTCATCATCCGGAGCGGAAGGATTTTTTTGTTCCGTCATTTTGGCACTTCCCTTAGTCAGGTAATTGTAATGCGCGAATCAGCGCATCATTGTCTGCATTCTCGGCAACCCGAATAGCGCTCCAGCCGAGCTGGCGGGCGAGGATTGCCAAACGTTCACTGACCACCACCAGGCTACAGCGCAGTAACCATGAATGTCGGTAATAATCAGGAACTAACGTATACAACTGTTGCAGCATTTCACCGCTGGTCACCACCAGCGTATCCACACCGGCGCGTTGCCATACGGCACTTTGCTCGCTGGCGTCGTAGTGGATCGGGCTGCGCTGATAACACTCGCAGTACGATACTTCGACGCCGCGTTCAGTCAGCGTTTCCGCCAGTTTTTCGCGTCCGCCATTGCCGCGTAAAATCAGCGCTTTCTTGCCATGAATACGCTGCAAAGACGGAAGGTTCAGCAACATCTCGCTGGTTTCGCCATCCTGGGGATAGAGAACCGGCAGACTGCTTGCACGATGAAACAGCAGGCCGGTGGTGCGGCCAATCGCGTAATAATTCACATTGCCCGGCCAGCGGGTGGCGGACTGACGTAATGCGCGATCGGCGTAGTTCACGGCATGTTGTGACAGCACAAATACCAGATCCTGCTGATCTAAAGAGGATAGCAGGTTCGGCAGCATAGCGAGTTGGCTCCCCGGCGCAAATTCAATCAGCGGGGAATGGAAGGCGACCCGACCCAGAGCGCGCAGCCGGCTGACCAGCATTTCTCCTGCGGGAGAAGGACGGGTAACCAGAATGGTCATTTTGGTGCGTTCCCCTGATAGACCTCTTGCAGAATTTCACGTGCACCGTTTGCCAGCAACTCATCAGCCAGACTGATGCCCATGCTTTCCGCACTGGCCGCAGGACCACGGCGTTCGCCGCAAACCATCTGACTGCCGTCCGGTGCGCCAACCAGCGCACGCAGCCATAGCTGGTCGCCTTCAAGTTCAGCGTAACTGCCGATCGGCACCTGACATCCGCCTTCGAGGCGCATGTTCATGGCACGTTCCGCCTGAACGCGCAGCGTGGTTTCACGGTGCGCCAGCGGGGCGAGTAATTCGCGGGTGTGATGATCGTCGAGACGACATTCGATGCCGACGGCACCTTGCCCGACGGCGGGCAGGCACTCTTCCGGGGTCAGCGCTGTACGGATGCGGTTTTCGAGCCCCAGACGTTTCAGGCCAGCGACGGCGAGAATAATGGCATCATAATCGCCGTTATCCAGCTTGGATAAACGGGTGCCGACGTTACCACGCAGATCGCGGATTTGCAGATCAGGTCGTTGCTGACGCAGCTGGCACTGGCGGCGGAGGCTGGATGTACCGACCACACTGCCATGCGGCAATTCGGCCAGAGAGGTGTAATGGTTGGAGACGAACGCGTCGCGCGGGTCTTCGCGTTCACAAATCGTCACCAGCCCCAGACCTTCCGGGAACTCGACCGGTACATCTTTCATAGAATGCACGGCAATATCCGCACGGCCATCGAGCATCGCCAGCTCAAGTTCTTTCACAAACAACCCTTTGCCGCCCACTTTGGCCAGCGGGGTATCTAAAATGATATCGCCCTTGGTGACCATCGGAACCAGTTCGACCTGCAAACCGGGGTGACAAGCCATTAACTGGCTTTGAACATATTGTGCCTGCCACAGAGCCAGCGGGCTCTGGCGGGTGGCAATTCGAATGATTTTGTCTAACATGTTTGTTACCGTTTATCTGTCTCTGTGACCATCCTACCACTGACAATAGAAAGCTGTCAGCGTAAGAAGCCATTCGCAAAAGAAGGGTAACGGGCGTAAAGGAGATTTGTTCTGTTTGACAGCAAACGGTAAAATCGAGAGAAGCGGAAGAGTAATTGTGGTGCGTTACTTTCTTTACGGTCAATCAGCAAGGTGTTAAATTGATCACGTTTCCAGCAATAATTCGTCAACTATTTGCACAATCGCGGTTGTTCAAAGCATAAGCATCACGATAAATGGCGGATTTGGAACGGGGTTCTTTCCAGACACTGTATAATCAGGCGAAACGTCTTGTACCTCTACATCGAGACACTGAAGCAAAGATTGGATGCGATCAACCAGTTACGAGTCGATCGTGCACTGGCGGCAATGGGGCCTGCGTTTCAACAGGTCTACACGTTGCTTCCCGTCTTTTTACATCATCATCACCCTCTGATACCGGGATACCTTGAAGGTAAGGTTCCGCATGGTATCTGCCTCTTCACGCCTGATGAATCGCAAAAAACCTATCTGACCGACCTCGAAGACAAATGGGGCAGCGCACTTGAGCCTATGGCGAAGGGCGAATTGCCGATAACCGGTGTCTATTCGATGGGCAGCACATCATCAATCGGTCAAAGCCAGAGCTCCGACCTGGATATCTGGGTCTGCCATCAGTCCTGGCTTGATAATGAAGAACGCAACCGCTTACAGGAAAAATGCAGCCTGTTGGAAAAATGGGCCGCGTCGCTCGGCGTGGAAGTCAGCTTCTTCCTGATCGACGAAAACCGTTTCCGTCACAACGAAAGCGGTAGTTTGGGTGGGGAAGACTGCGGTTCCACGCAGTACATCTTATTGCTCGACGAATTCTACCGGACGGCCGTGCGTATGGGCGGCAAGCGTATTCTGTGGAATATGGTGCCGGGTGAAGAAGAGGCGCATTACGATGAATATGTGCTTTCTTTGTATGCGCAAGGCGCACTGACGCCAAACGAATGGCTCGATCTTGGCGGACTCAGCACGTTGTCAGCGGAAGAGTATTTCGGCGCCAGTCTGTGGCAGCTGTATAAAAGTATCGATTCACCGTACAAAGCGGTGCTCAAAACGTTGCTGCTGGAAGCCTATTCTTGGGAATATCCAAAAACGCAGTTACTGGCGATGGACATCAAACAGCGTCTGCACCAGGGCGAGATCGTCAACTTCGGTCTGGATTCCTATTGTATGATGCTCGACCGCGTGACCCGTTACCTGACCCAGATTGAAGACACTACCCGCCTCGATTTAGTCCGCCGTTGTTTCTATCTCAAAGTCTGCGAAAAACTCTCCCGCGCCCGAGCGTCAGTCGGCTGGCGTCGTGAAATTCTCAGCCAGCTGGTGGCCGAATGGGGCTGGGATGAAGAGCGTCTGGTGATGCTGGATAACCGCGCTAACTGGAAAATCGAGCGCGTGCGAGAAGCGCATAACGAACTGCTTGATGCCATGATGCAGAGCTATCGCAACCTCATCCGCTTTGCCCGTCGCAACAATTTAAGCGTCAGCGCCAGCCCGCAGGATATCGGCGTGCTGACCCGTAAGTTGTACGCAGCTTTCGAAGCGCTGCCGGGCAAAGTGACACTCGTGAACCCGCAGATCTCGCCTGACCTGTCAGAGAACGATTTAACCTTTATTCATGTGCCGATTGGCCGCGCCAACCGCACCGGCTGGTATCTGTATAACCAGTCACCGTCGATGGAATCGATCGTCAGCCATCAGCCGCTGGAATATAACCGCTACCTCAATAAACTGGTGGCGTGGGCATATTTCAACGGGTTGCTGACGTCCACCACGCGCCTGCACATCAAAAGTGGCGGCCTGTGCGACATCGCCAAACTGCGCGAGCTGGTGGCGGATGTCTCGCACAACTTCCCGCTGCGTTTAGCGGCACCGACGCCAAAAGCGTTGTACAGCCCGTGTGAAATCCGTCATCTGGCGATCATCGTCAATCTCGAACATGATCCGACCGCCGCCTTCCGTAACCAGGTGGTGCATTTTGATTTCCGTAAGCTGGATGTGTTCAGCTTCGGGCAGAATCAGGAATGCATGGTCGGCAGTATTGATTTGCTGTATCGCAACTCGTGGAACGAAGTGCGTACGCTGCATTTCAGCGGTGAGCAGGCGGTGCTGGAAGCGTTGAAAACCATTCTGGGCAAAATGCATCAGGACGCAGCACCGCCGGAGTCGGTGGAAGTATTCTGCTACAGCCAGCATTTGCGCGGCCTTATCCGCACGCGTATTCAGCAGCTGGTGACTGAGTGCATCGAGCTGCGTCTGTCGAGTAAACGCCTCGAACCGGGCCGTTTCAAAGCCGTGCGCGTTGCCGGACAAACCTGGGGTCTGTTCTTCGAACGCCTGAGCGTGTCGGTGCAGAAGCTGGAAAATGCGATCGAATTCTACGGCGCAATTTCTAATAACAAACTGCACGGTTTGTCGGTGAAATTGCAGACCGATCAGGCGCACCTGCCTGCGGTGATTGACGGCTACGCCAGCGAAGGGATTATTCAGTTCTTCTTTGAAGACAGCGCGGATGAAATCGGTTTTAACATCTATATTCTCGATGAGTCGAACCGCGTTGAGGTGTACCACCATTGCGAAGGCAGTAAAGAGGATCTGGTGCGCGACGTCAGCCGCTTCTATTCTTCCTCGCACGACCGTTTCACATACGGCTCAAGCTTCATCAACTTCAACCTGCCGCAGTTCTATCAGATAGTGTCCCTTGATGATCGTATTCAGGTGATCCCTTTTCGCAGCAATGCGTTATCTGCCGTCTGCGCCACGCTGCCCGAAAGCGAGATCGAACCTTCCCGGCTGACACAGCAATTTCAGCTCCATTAGAAAAAGGTTCTGCATCGCCTGCGCGCGGCAGATTATCCGGCTTTCCTTCCCTTTCACTGCTGAAAATGTGCCTGCGGGTTTTATCGATTCCTGTTGCTTTTCATGATCCACCTGCGATTATAGAGAGCTTGGTCGCATGAATTACAGGCATTCATAAAATGAAAAACGCTTTACGCTGGTCTCTGGCCGCGACGATATTATTTTCTCTCTCCGGTTGCGGACTGAAAGGGCCGTTATATTTCCCGCCTGCGGATAAATCTTCCACGCAGAAAACCAGTCAGGTTCCGGGCACCGCTAACGACGGTTCATCGCAGCAAAAAGGTGTATCACCAGAAGATCTCTCGACGAATTCCAGAGATTAATCAGCCCTCGGGCTGAGGTTCCGGCGGGTTTCCGCCGGGTCCGTCTCATTAAGGGATCATCGCGACTGGATTTGACCAGCGGTAAACGGAGTCAGTTATGCAGTTCTCCAAAATGCACGGTCTGGGCAACGACTTTATGGTTGTTGACGCCGTTACTCAAAATGTCTATTTCTCCCCTGAGTTGATCCGCCGTTTGTCCGATCGCCATCGTGGCGTGGGTTTTGACCAGCTGCTGGTGGTAGAGCCACCTTACGATCCTGAGTTAGACTTTCATTACCGTATCTTCAACGCCGACGGCAGTGAAGTTGCGCAGTGCGGCAACGGCGCGCGCTGTTTTGCCCGTTTTGTCCGTATCAAAGGGCTGACCAACAAACGCGATATCCGCGTCAGTACGCAGACAGGTCGCATGACGCTGACGGTCACCGAAGATGAAGATGTTCAGGTGAACATGGGCGAGCCGGTCTTTGAACCGCAGCAGGTACCTTTCCGTGCCGCGAAACCGGAAAAGACCTATATTCTGCGCGCCGAAGAGCGCACAGTATTTTGCGGTGTGGTTTCAATGGGCAATCCGCATTGCGTGTTGCAGGTTGAAGACGTGCTGACGGCCGAAGTCGATATTCTCGGGCCGATCCTCGAAAGCCATGAACGTTTCCCTGAGCGCGTGAACGTCGGTTTCATGCAGATAGTCAGCCCGGATACCATCAAGTTACGTGTTTACGAGCGCGGCGCTGGCGAAACACAGGCGTGCGGAAGCGGCGCATGTGCTGCGGTGGCCATTGGGATTCAGCAAGGATTACTCGCAGAAGAAGTACAGGTGGAACTGCCGGGAGGCAGCCTCGAAATTCGCTGGCAAGGGCCGGGTCATCCGCTGTATATGACCGGACCTGCCACTCATGTTTACGACGGATTTATTCATCTATGAACAATCTTGATGACCAGATTGACCCGGTGATAGCACTCGACGATGACAGCGTGATGCAGTATCTGCTGCAAAACCCGGATTTCTTTATTCGCAATGCCCGCAGCGTCGAGCAACTGCACGTACCGCATCCGGTGAAAGGCAGCACCTCGCTGGTTGAATGGCAACTCGGGCGTCAGCGTCATCAGATTGCTCAGCTTGAAGAAGAAATCACACTGCTGATGGAACAGGCGTCGATCAACGAATCCCTCTTCGGACGGATGATCGAGCTGCAGGCGACGCTTGCCGCCGCCAGTGGCTTGCAGGATATGCTCAACCGCCTGCAACGCTGGTCGCGCAGCCTCGGTCTGGCAGGGGCGAACGTGCGCCTGTTCAGTGAAAGTTGGCGCATCGGCGCGCCATCGGATTTCACCCATCTGGCGGTCAGCCGCAGCGCGTTTGAATCCATGCGCATTCAGCGTCTGGGCGAAACTCCGCATTACCTCGGCAGTCTGAACGGCCCGGAATTACTGTTACTCTTGCCGCAGGCGAAAGCCGTCGGTTCCGTCGCGTTATCGCTGATGGGCGAGCAGGGTGAACTGGGCGTTCTCATCTTCAGCAGCCGCGATCCGCAGCACTATCAGCCGGGAATGGGCACCGTGTTGCTCGACCAGCTGGCAAAAATGCTGCCTGGTTTACTGGAACGCTGGATAGAACGGGTATGACACAGACTGAATCGCCCCTGTATCCCGCAGTTGAGGCGTTTCTGCGTTATCTGCACGTCGAGCGTCAGCTCAGTCCGCTGACCTCGACCAACTACAGCCGCCAGCTTGACGCACTGATCGAGATGGCCGCTGAAATCGGTATTTCCCACTGGCAACAGCTTGATGCGCCGAAAGTTCGTATGCTGCTGGCGCGTAGCAAACGCGCGGGTTTAGGTCCGGCGAGTCTGGCGCTGCGCATGTCTTCGCTGCGCAGTTTCCTCGACTGGCTGGTGCGTCAGGGCGTCCTGAGCGCCAATCCTGCCAAAGGCATATCCACGCCGCGTTCGCCGAAGCATTTGCCAAAGAATCTCGACGTCGATGAAGTGAATAAGCTACTGGAAATCAATCTCGACGATCCGCTTTCAGTGCGTGACCGCGCGATGCTGGAAGTGATGTACGGCGCTGGCATTCGTTTATCGGAACTGGTCGGTATCGACTGTAAACATGTCGATATGGCCTCTGGCGAAGTCCGCGTCATGGGTAAAGGCAGCAAAGAGCGTCAGGTGCCGATTGGCCGCACCGCCGTCACCTGGCTGGAACACTGGCTGGAACGACGTCCGCTGTTTGGCCCGCAGGATGATGCGATGTTTTTATCCAGTCAGGGTAACCGCATTTCAGCGCGCAACGTACAAAAACGCTTTGCCGAGTGGGGCGTAAAACAGGGTGTGAACAGCCATATCAATCCGCATAAGTTGCGGCACTCCTTTGCGACACACGTTCTGGAGTCGAGTGGTGATCTGCGTGCGGTGCAGGAGTTGCTGGGCCACGCCAATCTGTCTACCACCCAAATCTATACCCACCTCGACTTTCAACATTTGGCGACGGTGTACGATGCCGCCCATCCCCGCGCAAAACGAGGCAAATCCTGATGAAGTTCTATCGTCCGCTGAAACGCATTGAAGCGATCACTTTCGATTTAGACGACACGTTGTATGACAATTATGACGTTATCCGCCGTACCGATTCCGAAACGCTGAAGTTTATTCAGGGTTTCCACCCCGCACTGGCTGAGATGTCGCCGGATGCCATCCGCCTGATGCGCGCCGAATTGCTGGCAGAAGATGCACAGATTTATCATGACGTGACCGAATGGCGGCGTCAGGCAGTTTTGCTGGCCATGACCCGCGCCGGTCTGAGTGAGAGTGATGCCAGGCAGGGCACGAAAGCCGCTATGGAAACCTTCGCCTACTGGCGTAGTAAGATTTATGTGCCGGAAGAAAATCATAATGCGCTGGCCGCTCTCGCCGAACGCTGGCCGCTGGTGGCCGTCACCAATGGTAATGCCGATCCGCATGCCTGCGGTCTGGCGCAGTATTTCCAGTTTACCTTGCGCGCGGGCGATCATGGCCGGGCGAAGCCGTATGCCGACATGTATAAAAAGGCGTCGAATAAGCTTGGCATTCCGCTGGAAAATATTCTGCACGTAGGCGACGATCTCACGACCGACGTCGCGGGTTCCGTGGCCTGCGGAATGCAGGCGTGCTGGATAAACCTGCGCGAAGGCAACCTGATGCACATCCGTGATGCCCGCCTGTTACCGCATATTGAGATTTCGCAGTTGGCATCGCTGACAGCATTGCTATAATCCCCTCATCAATTACTCTGTATAAATTCACAGTAGAAAAGCGTTCATGGCGGCATTTATCGCCGGGGTGCTTTTCTCATCCTGACAAACGGTGCCTATGGACGTTTCTGACCTGCTCGACAGCCTGAATGAAAAACAACGTGAAGCCGTGGCCGCGCCGCGCAGCAATCTGTTGGTGCTGGCCGGGGCAGGCAGTGGCAAAACCCGCGTGCTGGTGCATCGCATCGCCTGGTTGCTGTCGGTAGAAAACTGCTCGCCGTATTCCATTATGGCGGTGACCTTTACCAACAAGGCGGCGGCGGAAATGCGTCACCGTATCGAACACCTGATTGGCACCAGTCAGGGCGGCATGTGGATCGGCACTTTCCACGGGCTCGCGCACCGCTTACTGCGTGCGCACCATCTGGACGCCAAACTGCCGCAGGATTTTCAGATCCTCGACAGCGACGATCAGCTGCGCTTAATTAAGCGTCTGCTCAAAGCGCTGAACATCGACGATAAGCAGTGGCCGCCGCGTCAGGCGATGTGGTACATCAACGGCAAAAAAGACGAAGGTCTGCGCCCGCATCACGTCGAAACCTACAACAACCCGATTGAAGCCACCTGGCTGCGTATCTATCAGGCATATCAGGAAGCCTGCGACCGCGCAGGACTGGTGGATTTCGCCGAGCTGTTACTGCGCGCGCATGAGTTGTGGCTGAACAAGCCGCATATCCTGCAACATTACCGTGAGCGTTTTACCAACCTGATGGTGGATGAGTTCCAGGACACCAACAGCATTCAGTACGCGTGGATCCGTCTGCTGGCGGGTGACAATAATAACGTGATGATCGTCGGCGACGATGACCAGTCGATCTACGGCTGGCGCGGTGCGCAGGTTGAGAATATCCAGCGTTTCCTGAAAGATTTTCCGAACGCGGAAACCATCCGCTTAGAGCAAAACTACCGCTCCACCAGCACCATTCTCAAAGCCGCCAACTCGCTTATCGAGAACAACAGCGGTCGTATGGGTAAGAACCTGTGGACCGAAGACGGTGAGGGCGAAAAAATTTCCCTCTACTGCGCCTTCAACGAGCTCGATGAATCGCGCTTTGTGGTGAACCGCATCAAAACGTGGCAGGACAACGGCGGTGCGCTGAAAGACTGCGCCATTCTCTATCGCAGCAACGCCCAGTCGCGCGTGCTGGAAGAAGCGTTATTGCAGATGGCGATGCCGTACCGCATTTATGGCGGGCAGCGATTCTTCGATCGTCAGGAGATCAAAGATGCGCTGGCATATCTGCGTCTGATGGCTAACCGCAATGACGACGCCGCCTTTGAGCGCGTGGTGAATACACCGACGCGCGGCATCGGTGACCGCACGCTGGACGTCGTTCGTCACACTGCCCGTGACCGTCAGCTGACCATGTGGCAGGCGACGCGCGCTCTGTTGCAAGACAAAGTGCTGGCGGGCCGCGCAGCCTCTTCGCTGCAACGCTTCACTGAACTGGTGGATGCGCTGGCGCATGAAACCGCCGATATGCCGCTGCACGTTCAGACTGACCGCGTGATCAAAGATTCCGGCCTGTTCATCATGTATGAGCAGGAAAAGGGTGAAAAAGGCCAGGCGCGAATCGAAAACTTAGAGGAACTGGTGACGGCAACACGCCAGTTCAGCTATCAGGATGAAGACGAAGATTTGATGCCGTTGCAGGCGTTCCTGTCACATGCTGCGCTGGAAGCGGGCGAAGGTCAGGCCGACGCCAATCAGGACGCCGCGCAGCTGATGACGCTGCACTCGGCAAAAGGGCTGGAATTCCCGCAGGTGTTTATCGTCGGGATGGAAGAGGGCATGTTCCCGAGCCAGATGTCGCTGGAAGAAAGCGGTCGTCTGGAAGAGGAGCGCCGTCTGGCCTATGTGGGTGTGACGCGGGCGATGCAAAAACTGACGCTCACCTTTGCTGAAACTCGTCGTCTGTATGGCAAAGAAGTCTCGCACAAGCCGTCGCGTTTTGTCGGCGAGCTGCCAGAAGACTGCGTGGAAGAAGTGCGAATGCGCGCTAACGTCTCGCGCCCGATGAACAACCGCAGCGTCGGCACCCCAACCAGCGTCAGCGATACTGGCTTCAAACTCGGTCAGCGCGTCGTACATCCTAAATTCGGCGAAGGCACCATCGTGAACATGGAAGGCAGCGGCGAACACAGCCGCCTTCAGGTGGCGTTCCCGGGAGAAGGGATCAAATGGCTGGTCGCCGCCTACGCTAAGCTGGAAGCCGCAAGCTAGCTTACTTGCGTCCTGAGCCCAGGCAGTGCCCGAGATCCTCATGGACTGCGTGTCCATTCCGGTGTCTCCGCGCTGGCCGGGCTCAATTTCGCTGCGCCGCTGACGCGTGCATCACGGTGTATTAAAGGGTATAAACGTCGCCCACTTCCGCTTTTGCATACCATTCCAGCATTGCTTTCACGCGTTCGTCGCCTTCTGGCGGTGTGCCGGGCAGGTAATCTTGTTCCTGAACGGGTTGATACGCGCCGTGTTTCACTTCGAAAATCACGCCACCTTCATCAAGCGATAATACGCTATGCCAGGTGTTGGCCGGGATTTCCAGCAGTTTGGTTTCAGCGCCGAGCCACAGGCGTTCGGTGACCTTGCCACTCTCATCGTAAGTCAGCACCAGAAAACGGCCACGCAGCGCGGTCAGCATTTCCCATGTGTGCGGGTGACGGTGTATGCGCACGTAAGTCCCCGGCTCCATGGCGATCGCCAGGCGTTGTACGTCATCTTCCGGTACCGGATGGATGTTCAGATTCTGGCGCAGTCGCGGTGAATGCGCGGCCTGAGTGATCAGGTCGCACAGCGTGTCTTGGGTAATCTGCTTAATCATAGTTGGCTTCAGAAATAGAAAGGGGCTCAGGTCTCTGAGTGTAGCCAAAAAAGGGTTCTGACATAAGCGGTCAAAGGTTGCCAATATCGTCTGTATTTTATGCATAAATGTTGCGGGAATAGATTTGTTCGCGGTTGACAGTCTTTTTCTTCTCGGCGTAACATGCGCGCACTATTATCAATGAGGAACTGCGCCTTGGACACACCCAGTAGATACTGGCTCAATAACCTGTTCGTTAGGTACCACTTCTAAGGCCCTCCTCTATGCTGATGGCCTTAGTGGTTGTCAGCGACCCCCGTTCTGTCGCTGTGAGTCGGATCTGAATTTGGTCTGAATTACGCCGGTGACTCTTTTCGCCCCGTGATTTTCTGTGCTTCAACGCGTTGTCCACTTTCTGTCATTCTTGGGAGAACGGGCACATGCTGAGTGCTTTTAAATTAGAAAACAGCCGCTTATCCCGTTTAGAGCTGGACGAGGCAGACGATCTCAAAACCTCATTGTGGGTTGATTTGGTCGAGCCTGATGAGCAAGAGCGCGAGCGCGTTCAACATGAATTAGGGCAAAGCCTGGCGACGCGTCCCGAACTGGATGACATCGAAGCCTCCGCACGTTTCTTCGAAGACGAAGACGGCCTGCACATTCACTCCTTCTTTTACTATGAAGATGCCGAAGACCACGCGGGCAACAGCACCGTAGCATTTACCGTGCGTGAAGGTCGTCTTTACACCCTGCGCGAGCGTGAGTTACCGGCGTTTCGTCTTTACCGTATGCGCGCCAGAAACCAGACGCTGGTCGATGGCAATGCTTACGAGCTGCTGCTGGATTTGTTCGAAACCAAAATCGAACAGCTGGCGGATGAAATCGAAAATATTTATAGCGATCTGGAAAAACTCAGCCGCGTGATCATGGAAGGGCATCAGGGCGACGAATATGACGCCGCGCTGTCCACGCTGGCAGAGCTGGAGGATATCGGCTGGAAAGTGCGTTTGTGTCTGATGGATACCCAACGCGCGCTGAACTTCCTGGTGCGCAAAGCCCGCTTACCCGCAGGCCAGCTGGAGCAGGCGCGCGAAGTGTTGCGCGATATCGAATCCCTGCTGCCGCACAACGAATCCCTGTTCCAGAAGGTGAACTTCCTGATGCAGGCGGCGATGGGCTTTATCAACATCGAGCAGAACCGCATCATCAAGATCTTCTCGGTCGTTTCCGTGGTGTTCCTGCCGCCGACGCTGGTGGCATCAAGCTACGGGATGAACTTCGAATTCATGCCTGAGCTGAAATGGGCATTTGGTTATCCGGGCGCAATCGGTCTGATGATCATCGCCGGGCTGGCGCCGTACCTGTATTTCAAACGTAAAAACTGGCTGTAATCGTTTTTACGCGGACAACAAAAAGCCCCTGAACGGGGCTTTTTGTTGCTGTTAGGCTTTCGCCGTCATACCTCGACGCAGACGGCCCTGCGTGTAAAGCGCGTCGGTGATAAAGCACAGCAGGCCGGCCCAGATAAAGCCGAAGGTGATGAGCTGCGAGGTATTTACCGTTTCGCCGTAGAACACCACCGCCAGCAGGAACATCAACGTCGGGCCGAGATACTGGAAAAAGCCCAGCGTCGAGAGCTTCAGCCGTGCAGCCGCTGCGGTAAAGAACAGTAGCGGAATGGTGGTGATGATCCCCGCCGCCATCAGCAGTAAATCCAGTGACCATGGATTCGCCGACAGATTGCTGGTCGGGCTGTTAGCGATAAAGAACAGATAAACGCCCGCCAGCGGCAGCAGCCAAAGTGTTTCGATGAGCATGCCGGTCTGAGAATCCACACCGATTTTCTTACGCAGCAGGCCGTAAAAAGCGAACGTGAGCGACAGCCCCAGCCCGATGATCGGCACCGAGCCAAACATCCAGACCTGAATCAGCACACCGGCAAATGCCAGCACCACCGCGAGCCATTGCAAACTCCGGAACCTTTCGCGCAAAAACAGCATGCCGAGCACGACATTCACCAGCGGGCTGATAAAGTAACCAAGGCTAGCTTCGAGAATGTGGTTATTGTTAATCGCCCAGATAAAAATCAGCCAATTCCCACCGATAAACAGGGCGGTGATGAGTAACATGCCGACTTTCTTTGGTTGTGCGAGTACCCGCCGGACGTCACCCCAGCTGCGGCTGACGGACAGGAGCACTAACATAAAGAAGAACGACCAGATGACCCGATGGGTAAGGATTTCATCGGCAGGCACTTCTTTGATGAGCTTGAAATACGCCGGAGCGATCCCCCAAATCAAATAGGCGATAAAGGCAAAAATGACGCCTTGCCGGGTACGTTGTGCATCCATGTGGGTACCTGAAGTAAAAAATAAGAAGGAAAGGTTGCGAGTGTAACGGGTTTACGTCGCCTGATTTCTTTTTCGACGTCTCAGCCAACCATGTAGGTCGCGGTCGTTGTCGCTATATGTACGCCGGTGTCATTGTGCAGATCGACGCGGGCGACAGAAACTTTATTCCCGGCGCGGATCAGGCTGGCTGAGGCGATAAAATATTCGCCACGGCCGGGGCGCAGGTAATCGACCCGTAAATCGACAGTACCCATTTTTGACAGGCGCTGGCGCATTTCTGCTTCGAGCAACGGGTGGTCGGGTTTGTCGCGGCGGATCAACGAACTGGTGACGCACACCAGCCCGGCAGCGACGTCGAGCACTGCGGCGATCACCCCACCGTGTAAGATTTTTTGTGCTGCGTTGCCAACCAGTTTGGTTTGATTAGCGAATTTCAGCTCCGCGTAATCGCAGTCGAGACGTTTAAGCTCCAGACCGAGTTCGCGGTTAAAAGGCATGTCATAAACGAAAATATTGCCAATCAGCTGCAGGGCAGCTTCGTGGCTGAGGGATGACGCGGACATGAAAGGTTTCCTGATCCAAACGACTGAGCGTTATAGTCGCCCAACTAGTTAACGAAATGTTGATTTTATGTGCCAAGGACAGTGAATTCTACCTCGTGCATGATAAATCTATTCATTACTCTTGCGCGAATGTATATGTGTGTAAAATGCTCTGCTTTGTTTCTGAATACCGGCCTTTAGCTGGCTATTTCAAACCATCAATTCTAAAAAACATTAAACACTATAGGGTGAGGAAAAAATGCGTAAAACTTGGGCTGTCGGGGCCACCATGTTGGCGTTGCCATTGCTGGGACATGCAGAAGAAGCAACGGTACAGGAAGTGCATGATAAACCGGCAGTGCGTGGCAGCATCATCGCCAGCATGTTGCAGGATCACGATAACCCGTTCACGCTTTATCCTTACGAATCGAACTACCTGCTTTATACCGATACCAGCAATATCAACAAGAAAGCCATCCAGTCTTATGACTGGGCAAATAAAGCGCGTCATGACGAAGTCGCCTTCCAGCTGAGCCTGGCCTTCCCGCTGTGGCGTGGCATTGCCGGTGATAACTCGGTGCTCGGTGCATCCTATACACAGAAATCCTTCTGGCAGCTTTCTAACAGTGGGCAGTCTTCACCTTTCCGTGAAACTAACTACGAACCGCAGCTATTCCTGGCGTGGGCGACGGATTACGACTTCCTGGGCTGGACGCTGCGTGAAGCTGAATACGGCGTGAGCCACCAGTCAAACGGTCGCTCAGACCCGACGTCGCGCAGCTGGAACCGCGTCTATGCGCGCTTTATGGCCCAGCACGGCAACTGGCAGGTAGATCTCAAGCCGTGGTATCGCATTCCTGAAAGTGAAGAAAATGATGATAACCGCGACATCACCAAATACATGGGGTATTACCGTCTGAAAGTCGGTTATGCGTGGGGCGACAGCGTGTTCAGTGTGGAAAGCCGTTACAACTGGAACACCGGCTACGGCGGCGCGACCACTGGCTGGAGCTACCCGATTTCCAAGCACGTACGCTTCTACACGCAGGTGTTCAGTGGTTACGGTGAGTCATTGATTGACTACAACCACAAGCAAACTCGCGTGGGTGTGGGTATCATGCTTAACGATATGATGTAATACCCGTCATACTTCAGGTTGCAGATCTGCTGGTTGCGCCCGGTTCCCCGAATCACTTACTCAGATAAGTTTATCGGGATGCCCTCACTTGCCGCCTTCCTGCCACCCGAATTATTTAGGGTATATAATATTGTTGCAGTACAGCCCCGGCGGCTTTAGGGCTTAGCCGGGTGGTTTGAACAGTTGGGGAATTGAGTGTCTACGGCGGCAGTGATAAATAAAGAAGAGCTGGCTCATCAGGTATTACGCGATACCTTCGGCTATCAGCAATTCAGACCGGGTCAGCAAACGATCATCAATACCGCCATTTCTGGCCGGGATTGTCTGGTGGTGATGCCGACCGGCGGCGGTAAGTCGCTGTGCTATCAAATCCCTGCGCTGGTGATGGACGGCCTGACGCTGGTGGTTTCACCGCTCATCTCCCTGATGAAAGATCAGGTCGACCAACTGATGGCGGCGGGTGTTGAAGCCGGCTGCCTGAACTCGACCCAAACCCGCGAGCAACAGCAGGAAGTGATGGCAGGCTGCCGTACCGGCCGCATCAAAATGCTGTATATCGCGCCGGAACGTCTGATGCTGGGGGATTTCCTCGAGCAGTTGCAACAGTGGAATCCGGCGATGCTTGCCGTCGATGAAGCCCACTGTATTTCCCAATGGGGACACGATTTCCGACCAGAATACCGTGCACTGGGCCAGCTCAAACTGCGTTATCCGCAACTGCCGGTGATCGCGCTGACGGCGACCGCTGATGAAGCGACCCGCAACGACATCGTCCGTCTGCTGGAGCTTAACGATCCGCTGATTCAGGTCAGCAGTTTCGATCGTCCCAATATCCGTTACACGCTGGTGGAGAAGTTTAAACCGCTCGATCAGCTGATTCGCTTCGTGCAAGACCAGCGCGGCAAAAGCGGCATTATTTATTGCAACAGCCGCGCCAAAGTCGAAGACACCGCCGCGCGCCTGCAAAGCCGTGGTCTGAGCGTGGGTGCTTATCACGCCGGTCTGGACAACGATACCCGCGCCCGCGTGCAGGAAGGTTTCCAGCGTGATGATTTGCAAATTGTGGTCGCCACCGTGGCGTTCGGCATGGGCATCAACAAGCCCAACGTGCGTTTCGTGGTTCACTTTGATATTCCGCGCACCATTGAGTCTTACTATCAGGAAACGGGCCGTGCCGGGCGTGATGGCCTGCCTGCCGAAGCGGTGCTGTTGTACGATCCGGCCGATATGGCATGGCTGCGCCGCTGTCTGGAAGAAAAACCGGCCGGTGCGCAACAGGATGTCGAACGTCACAAACTGAATGCGATGAACGCTTTTGCGGAAGCGCAAACCTGCCGCCGTCTGGTGTTGTTGAATTACTTCGGCGAAGGCAAACAGAACGCCTGCGGTAACTGCGACGTTTGTCTTGATCCGCCAAAACGCTACGACGGCCTGCTGGACGCGCAAAAAGCGCTGTCAGTGGTCGCACGCGTCGGACAACGCTTTGGTTTAGGTTACGTGGTCGAAGTGCTGCGCGGCTCGAATAATCAGCGCATCCGCGAATACGGGCATGAGAAACTGAGCGTCTACGGCATCGGTAAAGAACACAGCAACGAACACTGGACCAGCGTGGTACGCCAGCTGATCCACCTCGGGCTGATTATGCAAAATATCGCCATGCATTCGGCATTACAGTTGACCGAAGCGGCGCGTCCGGTACTGCGCGGAGAAATCCCTTTGCAGCTGGCGGTACCGCGTATTCAAACGCTGAAGATTAAAAGCCCGTCCCGCCAGAAAGCTTATGGCGGCAATTACGATCACAAGCTGTTTGCCAAACTGCGCAAGCTGCGTAAGTCGCTGGCCGATGACAATAATGTGCCACCGTACGTGGTGTTTAACGACACAACGCTGCTGGAAATGGCTGAACATCTGCCGATAAGCCCAAGCGATTTGCTGGATATCACCGGCGTCGGCCAGCGCAAGCTGGAAAAATTCGGGCGACCGTTTATGGCGATGATCCGCGATCACATCGATAACGGCGACGACTAACAGATTCGAATACCTACACATAACACAGAGAGTTAATCATGCTGACGCTGTTTCTGATGGTTGCGATGGTGCATATGATCGCACTGGCCAGTCCCGGTCCGGACTTCTTCTTTGTTTCGCAAACGGCGGCCAGCCGCTCGCGTAAAGAAGCGATGATGGGGGTCATTGGTATTACGCTGGGTGTCGCGGTATGGGCAGCGGTGGCGCTGATGGGCCTGCATCTGATCCTGCAAAAAATGGCCTGGCTGCATCAGATTATTACCGTCGGCGGTGGCCTGTACCTGTGCTGGATGGGGTGGCAGTTACTGAAATCTGCACGTTCTAAAAAGCAGGACGGCGGAGCTGAAACCGACGTCGCTGTCGCATTACCCGCGCGTGGTCGCACCTTTATGCGCGGGCTGCTGACCAATCTGTCCAACCCGAAAGCCGTCGTCTACTTCGGCAGCGTGTTCTCGATGTTCGTGGGCGACAGCGTCAGCGGCGGCGAGCGTTCAGCCATATTCCTGTTAATCGTGATTGAAACCCTGGCCTGGTTCTCTCTAGTCGCCATGGTCTTTGCGCTGCCGAAAATGCGTCGCGGCTATCAGCGTTTAGCCAAATGGATTGATGGCGTCGCGGGCGTGGTATTTGCCGGATTCGGTATCGCGTTAATTGTAAATCGTTGATCTGAACGTTAAGCGCATAAAAAAGGGTCCGGCTAAATACCGGACCCTTTTTGCATTCTGAGGACTTAAACTTTGCGCGCACTCGCCAGTAAAACCCCCACCAGCATAAACAGCGAACCGAAAATGCGGTTGAGCAACTGCATCTGTTTTGGCGCCTTCACCCAGCCCGCAATGCGCGTTGCCAGCGTGGCGTAACCGATCATCACAATGATATCGACCACCACCGTCGTAACGCCTAACACCACGTATTGTGCAGCCTGCGGCTGGTGAGGAATGATAAACTGCGGGAACAGTGCCGCCAGAAAGACGATGCTTTTGGGATTGGTGAGGTTCACCAGAATGGCGCGTTTGAACAGACGACGGCGCGGCATACTGCTGGCCAGAGCGTTCAGGTCAATCGCCCCGGCAGAGCGCCACTGGCAGATACCCAGCCAGATGAGATACGCCGCGCCCAGCCATTTGAGCATCTCAAACGCCAGCAGCGATTGTGAAATCAGCGCGCCAAGGCCGATACCTACCAGCACGATGTGGATTGACAATCCCAGTTGCAATCCGGCAATCGACGCCACTGCGCCGCGATAGCCGTGACTGATGCCGGTGCTCATCGTATTGATTGCGCCGGAACCTGGGGACAGACTTAAAATAGAAGTAGTGAGCAGGTAGGTTAACCACCAGTCCAGTGTCATTGCGAGACTCCCTGAATACGTTTTATGTTGTTTTATGGCACAATACGCCATTGTCTATAGTTGTGCTATAGCTCACAAATAACACTTTTCTCCTCTGCGACTCACAAATTTGGATCAATTGAATGTCTGCGAATTACGCAAGTTGGTTAACACGTGAAAAGGAGTTTGCCGCCTTTGCGACCGGGCCTTTGCTTGATTTCTGGCGTACGCGTGAGGAAGGTGAGTTTAACGGCGTTGACGATGTCCCGATCCGCTACGTCCGGTTCTGTTCCCCTCATCATGATAAAGTCATCATGGTGTCACCGGGCCGTATCGAAAGTTACGTAAAATACCCCGAAGTAGCCTACGATTTATTCCACTGTGGCTACGATGTAATGATTGTCGATCATCGCGGGCAGGGGCGTTCCGGCAGGATGCTTGACGATCCACACTGCGGTCACGTCCAGCACTTTGATGATTATGTAGAAGATTTTGAGCGCTTTTATCAGCTGGAAATTGCGCCCCGTCAGTACGAGAAAAAGTTCGCGCTGGCACACTCTATGGGGGGGGCAATTCTGGCGCTGTATCTGGCGAAGAACCCGCAAAGCTTTGATGCGGCGGCCTTGCTGGCCCCGATGACCGGCATTTATTTGCCGATGCCGGGCTGGATATCCCGCCGGATCCTCAACTGGGCGGAAAACCGTCCGGTTCGTCGCGATGGCTATGCGCTCGGCACGGGCCACTGGCGGCCACTGCCGTTTGTGGTGAATCGTCTGACTCACAGCCGCGAACGTTATCGCCGCAATCTGCGCTACTACGCCGATTATCCCGAGCTGCAAGTCGGCGGGCCAACGTATCACTGGGTGCGTGAAGGTATCGACGCCGGGATGCATATCCTGAAAGAAGCCGAGAAAATCACCACGCCCGTCCTTTTATTGCAGGCAAGCGAAGACCGTGTGGTCGACAACCGGTCTCATCTTGCTTTTTGTCAGGCCATGGCCGTTGCGGGTCACCCTTGTGAAGGGGATAAACCGCTGGTCATTGAAGGCGCGCGCCATGAGATCCTGTTCGAGCGGGACGACCTCCGGGCACAGGCGCTGGACGCTATCATGCGCTTTTTTGCGCGACAGCATTAATCCGCGGTACGCCGCGCACAACTCCATCAGAGGTTAGAACCTACGCTATGTACCATGTTGTTGCTTCCGATTTAGATGGCACACTGCTATCACCTGACCATACCCTGAGCCCGTTCGCAAAAGAGACGCTCAAGCTGCTCACGCAGCGCGATGTGCATTTTGTGTTCGCCACCGGGCGTCACCATATCGATGTCGCGCAGATGCGTGACAATCTGGAAATCAGCGCTTATATGATCACCTCGAACGGTGCGCGCGTGCATAACACCGACGGTGAACTGATTTTCTCCCACAATCTGGACGAAGATATTGCCCGCGATCTTTTCGGCATCATGCACAACAATCCGGATATTCTGACCAACGTTTACCGTAACGACGACTGGTACATGAACCGCGACCGCGCCGACCAGGACGATTTCTTCCGTGAATCCGTGTTCAAATACAAGTTGTACGAACCGGGTCTGCTGGAAACGGATGGCATCTGCAAAGTCTATTTCACCTGCGAAGATCACGAGAAACTGCTGCCGCTGGAAGAAGCGATCAATGCGCGCTGGGGCGATCGTGTAAACGTCAGCTTCTCGCTGCCGGTCTGTCTGGAAGTGATGGCAGGCGGCGTATCGAAAGGCCACGCGCTGGAATACGTCTCGAAACTGATGGGTTACACGCTGAAAGACTGTATCGCCTTTGGCGATGGTCTGAATGACCTTGAGATGCTGAGCATGGCCGGAAAAGGCTGCCTGATGAGTGGCTCCCTGCCGCGCCTGAAAGCAGCGATGCCGGATGCGGAAATCATCGGTTCTAACGCCGACGATGCGGTACCGCATTACCTGCGCAGAATGTATCTGTCTGAATAATCCCGACGATGAAGTCTGTTAATCAGTAAAAGAAAAAGGCACCGTTCGGTGCCTTTTTGCTATGCGTCATGACATTTGGAATCAGGCATTTTTCGCCAGCTGCGCCTTGTGTTTATTTTCACTCAGCATAGTTAATACCAGCAGCAGAACCGCCAGCACACATCCGGCAATCATCACGATAAAGCCGCCGTCCCAGCCGAAGTAATCCACGGTGTAACCAACGATGGCACTTGCCGCAACCGAGCCGCCCAGATAACCGAACAATCCGGTAAAGCCCGCCGCCGTTCCCGCCGCTTTCTTCGGTGCCAGCTCCAGCGCGTGTAAGCCAATCAGCATCACAGGGCCGTAAATCAGGAAGCCGATGGTGATCATACAGGCCATATCAACGCCCGGATTGCCCACCGGATTCAGCCAGTAAACCACCGTGGCGATGGTCACCAGCACCATGAAGAATACACCGGTAGCGCCGCGGTTGCCTTTGAACACTTTGTCTGACATCCAGCCGCACAACAGAGTCCCCGGTATGCCCGCATATTCATACAGGAAATACGCCCACGAGGATTTATCCAGCGCGAAGTGCTTCACTTCTTTCAGGTAGGTCGGTGACCAGTCGAGAATGCCGTAGCGCAGCAGGTAAACAAACACGTTCGCCAGCGCGATATACCAAAGCAGTTTGTTGGGCAAAATGTATTGCATGAAGATCTGCTTCGCCGTCAGTTCCTGCTCGGCAGACTCTTTCACGTAGTCAGGCGGATAATCGTTTTTATACTCTTCGATAGGCGGCAGACCGCAAGACTGCGGAGTGTCGCGCATGGTCATAAAGGCAAATACCGCCAGCAGGATCGCCCCGAAAGCGGGCATATACAGCGCCGCATGCCAGTCGTTAAACCACGCCATGCCAAGCAGGAAAAGCAGGGGAGGAATACCGCCGCCGACGTTATGCGCGCAGTTCCACACCGAGACAATTCCGCCGCGCTCCTTCTGTGACCACCAGTGAACCATCGTGCGTCCGCACGGCGGCCAGCCCATGCCCTGAAACCATCCACACAGGAACAGCAGCACGAACATGATGGCGATGCTGGAGGTTGCCCATGGCACAAAGCCCATAAACAGCATCACAGCGGCGGCGAGGATCAGACCCGCAGGGAGGAATACGCGCGGATTAGAGCGGTCGGAGACCGAGCCCATAATGAATTTCGAGATACCGTAAGCGATGGAAATCCCGGACAGCGCAAAGCCCAGATCGCCGCGCGAAAAACCCTGATCGATGAGATAAGGCATTGCCAGCGCGAAGTTTTTGCGCACCAGATAATAGGCCGCGTAACCGAAGAAAATCCCCATGAAGATTTGCCAGCGGAGACGGCGATAGAGCGGGTCGACGTGGCTTTCATCCACGGGCGCTTTGTGTGGCGCGGGTTTGAAGATACTGAGCATACATGCCTCCCATGGCATAAATCAGGTCTGACTCATCATGAGCCACTGACAAAGGGCAATGCGGATATGTTCCAAAACGAACATCATGCTAACGGGCAGAGCGCCGATGAACTGTGATAGATGACATAATTGTTACAGTTTTATGACTAAGGAGGCGGATTTTGCGATATTGAGTAACAAAATGAAACGTCAGAAGGCCGGAATGCAAGGTTTGATCACGTTTTTGAGAGGTATCCCGTTCGTTAACGTGATCGCGCGCGTTTCCCTTCGAATGTGAGCGAAAAAAACCATTTTAACTCTGTGGACAACGCGATGAGGTGTCAAACCTGGCAGATCAGCAACAAAAAAGCGGAGCCAAAGCTCCGCCTGAGAGTGCCGCTGAAAGTGAAGATTACTGAACTTTCAGGGTATTGATAATAGCTTCGGCATCCGCCTGCGCTTGTTGCTGATTGTCAGCCGGCAGGGTGATTTGCAGCGTCAGAAGATGGCTGTCCACTTTACCCAGCACGATAGACGAATAAGCTTTCTGACCGGCAGAGGTGATCACGCTGTCATACTGTTGCATCGTCTGGCCGTTAACCTGAATCGATTTGTTCGTCACAACCTGCAGGTTGGTATCGCGGGCTTTTTGCTGATCCTGCAAACGGGCAGTCAGCGTTCCCAGCGATTCGGTCGTGTTATCCCCGAGGATCACAATCACCGCTTTCTGACCGGTGCTGTCGGCGTACACGTGCATGTTGTTTGCCTGAGTGCCCAGCTTACCGCTCTGGTCGCTCATTCCCTGCGGAAGGGAGAAGGTGACTTTTCCATCCAGCAGGCTGACTGGCGCGGTGGTTGTCGCGGCGGCGGCTGCTTTATCTGCTGCCGGTGCGTCAGTCGTTTTACCGTCACACGCCGCCAGACCGGCGACCAGTACTGCCATTCCCATCATTTTAGCGAAGTTACGCATCGGTCTTCCTTAAGTGGCCTGTTCATCAGGCTTAGATGTTGACTTAACGGCCTTATGGCAACCTATTCACGCCGCAAATGCAAGTCAGATTATGGCGCGATTTGTGTTTTGGTGAAGGCGGATCTGATAAGGGGCGAAAGCCCCTTGTTAACCGCTAGTGCGCGCGCATGGCCGACGAGGTGTGATTTCCCTGAGCGGACAGCCGCTTAAGCAGCATGTTCAGCAGCACGCCGTACATTGGCAGGAAGAACACCAGACAGATCAGCACTTTGAACGTGTAATCCACCAGCGCGATTTCCACCCAGTGTTCGGCCATAAAGGCGTCGGTGCTTTTGTAGAACGCGATGAAGAAGAACGACAGCGTATCGCTGATATTTCCCAGGAACATCGAGGCAACCGGTGCTATCCACCAGCGGCGGTTCCGGCGCAGGCGGTTGAAGACGTGAACGTCGAGAATTTGACCCAGCACATACGCCATAAAGCTGGCGGTCGCGATGCGTGCCACCATGATGTTCAGGCTGCTGAGTGCGCCGACACCCTGCCACTGCGCTTCAAAGAACAGGGCGGAAATGACGTAGGAGATGGCCAGTGCAGGCACCATCACGGAAAGAATAATCCGTCGCGCCAGGGGTGCACCGAAAATCCGCACGGTCAGATCGGTGGCCAGAAAAATAAACGGAAACGTGAACGCGCCCCATGTGGTGTGGAAACCAAAAATGGAGACGGGCAACTGAACCAGATAGTTACTGGAAGTAATGATGGCGATGTGGAAAAGCGAAAGCCATATCAACGCGGAAAACCGCTGTTGAGCAGTAAAGGAATACATGATGTGACCTTTTTAGTGAATTGGGGTGAGGGAACCCAAGAGTGTCTTTTCTTTCACACCGGTATTTCCGGTGCGGCGCGCATAGTATCTGTTGCGCAGCGTTTGCGCAACAAATCCGGAGGTTAATTATAGCGCAACGGTTTGCGCAGGTTGCGTGAGAAAACCAGCGGGTTAAACTGTGGCCCATTACCGTACAATCGCGCATTGCCGCTGAAAATGTTGAGAAACGAAATGACCGATCCCTTTATCAACCCGGACCATCAGCTTGATGCGCTGGGCCTGCGTTGCCCGGAACCTGTAATGATGGTCCGTAAAGCGGTACGTACCATGAAAGACGGCGAAACGTTGCTGATCGTCGCCGATGATCCGGCAACGACCCGCGATATTCCCGGCTTCTGCCGCTTTATGGAACACACGTTGTTAGCGTCTGATACCGAAAGCCTGCCGTACCGTTATCTGCTGTGCAAAGGGCGGATCGGCGAGACCCACCCGTAATCCTCAGCGCGATTTATTGCGTAACAGTCTCAGGGCGTTGGCAGTGACGAGTGCCGTTGCGCCTGAATCTGCCAGCACCGCCAGCCACAGGCCGGTCAGCCCCATAATGGTGGTGACCAGAAAAATCGCCTTTAGCCCCAGCGCGATGGTGATGTTCTGACGGATATTCGCCCGCGTCGCGCGCGACAGGCTGATCATCTGCGCCAGCCCGCTCAGGCGGTTGTGCGTCAGCGCAGCATCGGCGGTTTCCAGCGCCACGTCAGTGCCACTGCCCATCGCAATCCCGATTGTTGCGGCTTTCATCGCCGGTGCATCGTTGATGCCGTCGCCGACCATTGCCACCGGTTTCATGGCGTTCAGCTCAGTGACCGCGGAGACTTTATCGGCGGGCAGTAAACCTGCGCGGAAATCAATGCCCAGCCGGTCAGCAATGGTTTTCGCCGCACGCGGATTATCGCCAGTCAGCATCACTGCCGATACGCCGAGCGCTTTGAGACTGCGTAACGCGTCGACGGCGTCATCGCGCAGGCGATCCTGCATCGCCACCAGACCGATGGCCTGCGCGTCCTGCATCACGACGACCACAGTTTTACCGGTGGATTCCCACCCGGCGATTTGTGTTGTGGCGGCCGCACTCAGCGCACTTTCTTCCACGCGCTTTGGTGCCAGCACCTGAATCTTTCTGCCCGAGACAATCCCTTCCACGCCGGAACCGGCCAGTGCCCGGCGATCCTGTGCGGTGATTGGCAGCGGATTATGAGCTTTCGCGCGGGCTAAAATCGCCTGCGCCAGCGGATGATGTGAACCTTCTTCGACCGCAGCCGCGAGGCTTAACACTTCGCCTTCGCTGGCGCCATTCAGCACCAACACGTCGGTGACCTCTGGTTTACCTTCGGTCAGCGTGCCGGTTTTATCCAGCGCCACGGTTTCGATCAGCGCCAGCTGTTCCAGCGCTGCACCGCCTTTGATTAACGCGCCCTGACGCGTGGCCGCCGCCAGTCCGGACGTGATCGCCGCAGGCGTCGAAATCACCAGCGCACACGGGCAGCCGATCAGCAGTAACGTCAGACCGCGATAAATCCACGTTTCCCACGAAAGCCCCATCGCCAGCGGCGGAATGATAATGACCAGTAGCGAAAGCAGCATGATGATCGGCGTGTAGTAACGGCTGAAGGTATCGAGGAAACGCTCGATCGGCGCCCGGCGCTCGTCGGCTTCTTCGATCAGTTGCAGGATGCGGTCAATAGCGCTGTTGCCGGGTGCGGAGGCGACTTCCAGACGCGCCAGACGATCGACGCACAGGCTGCCCGCCGGGACTTTTTCTCCAGGCAGGCGCTCGACCGGTACCGATTCACCGGTCAGCGCGCTTTCATCAAAACTGGCGGCGCTGTGCAAAACTGCATCGGCAGGCAGACGCCCACCGGCGGCGATTTCAATAATATCGCCGGGACGCAGACTGGCGACCGGCACGGATTCTGTTTTGCCATCAATAACCCGTACGGCGGTGTCCGGGATCAGCGCCATCAGTGCTTTCACCCCACTGCGCGCGCGACTGGCGGCAAAGGATTCGAGACGTTCACCGATCATAAACAGCAGCAATACCATCGCAGCTTCGGCGGTGGCACCGATAAACAGCGCACCCAGCGCGGCGATGCTCATCAGCGTTTCGATGGCAAAAGGCGAACCGGAACGTGTCTGGCGGATCGCCTGAAGCAACACCGGCCAAAGGCCGACCAGCGTGGTGGCGATAAACGCAATTTCACCGGCCTGCGGATTGAAAATATCGAGGATCCAGCTCAGTAACATCAGTGCGGAAAGGGCGATCAGCGGCAAATATTCTTTCAGCAGTGATGCGTCCTGCGCGGGGGGATTCTGCGTTTTATCGAGGGATTGCAGGGTAAATCCTGCGCCGGTGACGGCGTGCAGAACGTTTTGCGAAATATCATGGCTGGCGTCAATCACCAGTTTTTCGGTGGCGAACAGCACTTTGGCGCGACTGACGCCGTTCAGGCCTGATACGGCATTTTCGATTTTACGGGCACAGGCCGGGCAATCCATCCCCTCGACACGCCAGCTGTATTGCTGGTTGCCGGAGAGTGGCGCGCTGGGATCATCTTCACCCGGCGAGCCTTCCAGTGTGCCGTCGGCTGTGGTGTGTGAGTGTTCACTTGTTTTTGGTGCGCAGCAGCTGTCTGTGGAAGCGCATGCTGATGCCGCAACGGCTGGTTTATCGCTGCAACAAGGGGCTGGCGCAACGGCGCTGATTTTATTGATGTGCAGTCCGGGCGCACGTTTGCCCTGACAACCGCAGGTACAGCCGGTATTTTTTTGAAGTGGGATCATACTGCCTCCGGGTTGAAACCGAATGAGATTACAGGCAGTTTAAACGTTGGAGTAGACTCCAGGGTCAAGCGATATTTGAGAGGGCGGAACCGGAAGGTTCCGCCGCAGTGATTTTAATACCGGTTACAAATAAAGCGATCGCACAATCAGGAAATGACCGCCGAAATAGCAGGCAGCAACCAGCCCGTCGGCGACGCGGAACTTGAACCGGTAACGGCTGAGCAACCAGAAAATATTGCCCAGCAGAAGCAGGACGGTTCCGCAGAACAGCGAGAATGCCATGTCGGTGCTGCGCGCGAAATACTGTTCTCCCGCCAGCCAGACCATCAGCAGTGTCATTGCGATGTAAGTGGTTACTGCCCATTTAAGCTCGGCCAGCCTTGACCAGATAACCGCCAGCAGCAGCGCGCCAATGACCAACAAGGCCAGCGGTAGCGGCCAGAAAAAGGTAATCGTCATCTGGCTGGCGAAACTGAGCGTATACAGCAGATGCGAAAGGAAGAACGCGCCGAGGGCGTACATAAACCGCTCTTCTGGCAACAGCAGCAGGCCATCGGCCACCAATGTCGCCGCCAGACCCAGCAGGATCAGATAGCTGTACACATTGAGCGTCGGTGCCTGCCAGGCGAGTAAGAGCAGCAGTAATAAGGTGACAGGTTTGAAGACCCAGCGCTGCCAGCGCAGGCCGCGGTAGCTGGCATCAACGAACAACCAGCCGGAAAAAAATACAGCGAGGAATGGCCAACTCATTGTTTATCCTTTTATATTTCAAAACAAAACATCAAACCCATGCCAGTGTCTGCGTGCAGGAAAACGCATCCTGTTTTCCTGTATTTGATCTCAGTGTAGGAGACTGGCGCTGCCTTCGACAATCAGAAATCCCTGTTTCAGGCTGTGTGGCGAATTCCCACATGCTAAATTAGGCTGATTCCATTATCGCCTTCATCTTCAACGAATACAGACAAACAATGACTAAACCTCCGATGATTTTTATTGCGTTTATCGTGGTCATCGCGATTTTCGCCACCCGCCAGTATTTTCAGCAGCGCCGTACCAATGCTGATAACGACGCCGCGCCGCTTCGTACATTGCAGGTGGAAGTGACGGCCAAGCGTGAATACCTGTCGCCCAACCGGCGATCGCGCCAGCGGGAGCAGATCCCGGTCGAAGATAAAAAGTATGAAGGCTATTTCAAACCGCAAAACGGCGGTTCAGAGCTGAAACTCGTGCTGGATGAAGCGGCATATCACCAGCTGGCGAAAGGCCAAAAGGGGGTATTAAGCGTGAAGGGCAGCCGTTTTGTGGCTTTTACGGCGCAGGACGCGCCGTAAAAACAGAGATTACTTTTTGGTTGGCAGCGGCGGTTGTTTCTTCTGCCATGCCATCAGTTCAAACACGCCAAACAGAAAAATGCGCGTTTGCAGCCACGGGCCAATCGTATCTTTTTCTTTTCCCTGCGTGGCTTTAAGCAACATCACTTGCAAACCGTGCATGAAGAACATGAAGACAATCGCCACATCCAGAAAGTATTTGATCGGTTTCGGGAATGGATGAATCAGGTTAAATGCCAGAAACCCCCAAATACACAACATCAACAACCGACCAATATTGATCAACATCTTACTGCTCCTGTTCAGGTGAGCCGGTTTCAGGCGTCACATCGCGATGGTAAAGACGATAAGCAACTTGTCCGGCGACTTTCTCACGGTGTAACCGCCAGCTGGCGGGCACATCAAGTGTGTCGTGTTCGGCTTCCGTTTCGACGTAAATCCAGGCCTCATCAGCCAGCCACTGATTTTGCTCGAGCAAATTCAGTGTGTCTTGCAGAATGCCTTTGCGAAAAGGCGGATCGAGGAAAACCACGTCAAAGGCGCTTCCGGCTTTTGCCAGCCAGTTCAATGTATTGACGTTAAATACTTTCGCATCTTTGGCGTTTAGCAGCGCCAGGTTTTTCTCTAACTGTTGCGCAACCGGGCGTTCGAACTCCAGCAGGGTGGCGCTGGCGGCATAGCGTGACAACGCTTCCAGACCCAGCGCGCCGCTGCCTGCAAAACAGTCCAGACAATGTGCGCCCTGTAACACTGGCGCGAGCCAGTTAAACAGCGTTTCGCGCACGCGATCGGTGGTCGGGCGCAAACCCGGACTGTGTGGAACCGGAAGTTTACGTCCGCGCCAGAGTCCGCCAATAATTCGGATTTGGCCTGCGGCGGGAGTGTTGGGTTTCTTTGCCATAGTTCGCTTGTGTAATCCGAAGCCGTCGGCTTCGTTGCATATCGTTTGGAGGGCTATTCTACCGGTGTGCGGGGAATGGGCAAATGTTTAACATGGGCGATTGAAAAACCAGCGGAATTCAACACGCGGGCGTGTTGCCGGAAGGGGAAAGTGATAGACTGCCCGACTATAACCCTATTAATAATCCGTTCGCCAATCATTAGCGGCGAGGAGTGAAGTTGTAAAATGGCTAAAGATAAAAAACGCGGTTTCTTCTCCTGGTTTGGCCGTGGCCGTCAGGAAGAAGAGCAGCAGAAAGAAGAAACGCGCGAAGAGGTGCCGGTTGTCGAAGAACCCGGCGTTCCCGTTGAGCCGGAACCGATCGCCGAACCTGAGCCGGTTATCGAGCCTGAACCCCTGACAGAACCGGAACCCGATGTTGAGGAGCCTGCACGTTTAGAGGCCGCTGAGGAACTGGCAGAAGAAATTGTTCACATCACAGAACAGGTGGCGGCGCAGCAGGTCATTGAAGAATCTGCGGTTGCTGAACCTGTTGTTATTGAAGCGGAAATCGAAGAACCCATTATTGTTGATGCGCCGGTCGTTGATGAACCGGTGGTATTGGAAGAGCAGATCATTGAAGACGACTTCGTTGAGTCAGCGGCTGAAATCGCCGAAGACGCCCGCGAAGATTCCCTGGATGCGGTCGATGATAATGTCGTCGTTGAAAATGAGCCGCTGCCGGTCGCGATGGATCCTATCGTTGTGCTGCCTGCCGGGGAAACCGAGCAGGAACGCCCGACCAAAGAAGGTTTCTTTACCCGCCTGAAACGCAGCCTGGTGAAAACCAGGCAGAATCTTGGCTCGGGCTTTGTCGGCCTGTTCCGCGGTAAGAAAATCGACGACGATCTGTTCGAAGAGCTGGAAGAACAGCTGCTGATCGCCGACGTTGGTGTCGAAACGACGCGCAAAATCATCACTTCTCTTACTGAACACGCTTCCCGCAAGCAGCTTAAAGACGCCGATGCGCTTTACGGCAAGCTGAAGGAAGAAATGTCCGAAATTCTGTCAAAAGTAGAGCAGCCACTGGATGTCAGCGGAAAAACCCCGTATGTCATTCTGATGGTCGGCGTAAACGGCGTCGGGAAAACCACCACCATCGGTAAAATGGCGCGTCAGTTTGAAGCGCAGGGTAAATCGGTGATGCTGGCGGCGGGCGATACGTTTCGTGCGGCGGCGGTGGAGCAATTGCAGGTCTGGGGTCAGCGCAACAAGATCCCGGTGATTGCACAGCATACCGGCGCGGATTCAGCTTCCGTGATTTTCGATGCCATTCAGGCGGCCAAAGCCCGCGGTATCGACGTGTTGATCGCCGATACCGCGGGACGTCTGCAAAACAAAGCGCATCTGATGGAAGAGTTGAAGAAGATCGTCCGCGTGATGAAGAAACTCGACGAAGACGCGCCGCATGAGGTTATGCTGACGCTTGACGCCAGCACCGGCCAGAATGCGGTCAGTCAGGCCAAATTGTTTAACGAAGCAGTCGGGCTAACCGGCATTACGTTGACTAAACTGGACGGCACCGCAAAAGGCGGCGTGATATTCGCCATCGCCGATCAGTTCAGCATTCCGATTCGTTATATCGGGGTCGGCGAAGGTATCGAAGATTTGAGGCCGTTTAAGGCAGACGATTTTATTGAGGCACTTTTTGCCCGAGAGGATTAATACGGATGATTCGCTTTGAACAGGTCAGTAAAGCTTATCTGGGCGGACGACAGGCGCTTCAGGGCGTCAATTTTCACATCCAGCAAGCGGAAATGGCATTTCTGACCGGTCACTCTGGTGCGGGTAAAAGTACCCTGCTGAAGCTGATTTGCGGCATTGAGCGTCCGAGCGCCGGGCAGATTTTGTTTGGCGGCCACGACATCAGCCGCCTGAAATCCAGTGAAGTGCCGTTCCTGCGCCGTCAGATAGGGATGATCTTCCAGGATCACCATCTGCTAATGGATCGCACCGTGTACGACAACGTGGCGATGCCACTGATTATCGCCGGTGCCAGTACGGAAGACATTCGTCGCCGCGTATCGGCCGCGCTGGATAAAGTCGGGTTATTGGATAAAGCCAAAAACCTGCCGATCCAGCTGTCCGGTGGTGAGCAACAACGTGTGGGCATTGCCCGCGCGGTGGTCAACAAGCCTGCGGTGCTGCTGGCGGATGAACCGACCGGTAACCTTGACGGTGAACTGTCGGAAGGTATCTTGCGTTTATTCGAAGAATTTAACCGGGTTGGCGTCACCGTGCTGATGGCGACGCACGACGTGGGTCTGATTGCCCGTCGTAATTACCGCACGCTGACGCTGAGTCAGGGCCGGATGTCGGGAGGAGTGTACTAATGGCGAACAGTCCAAACCCGACGAAAACCGCAAAAAGCGCCCGCGCAGCGAAAAGTAAAGCGTTGCAAGGGGGCTGGCGTGAACAGTGGCGCTATGCGTGGATGAACGCGCTGGCGGACATGCTGCGTCAGCCGCTGGCCACGCTGCTTACGGTAATGGTGATTGCGATTTCCCTGACGCTGCCGAGCGTATGTTATCTGGTATGGAAAAACGTCAGTACGGCGGCCGAACAGTGGTACCCGACGCCACAGCTGACGGTGTATCTCGACAAAGCGCTGGATGACAACGCGGCCGAAAACGTGGTGAAAACCCTTAAAACCGAAGCGGGCGTCGATAAAGTCAACTATCTCTCCCGCGAGGAAGCGATGGGCGAATTCCGCAACTGGTCTGGCTTTGGCGGCGCGATGGATATGCTTGAGCAAAATCCGTTGCCTGCGGTGGCCATCATTACGCCGAAAATGAATTTCCAGGACTCTGCAACGCTCAACACCTTGCGCGATCGTGTGGCGGCTGTGCAGGGCGTGGATGAAGTGCGTATGGACGACAGCTGGTTTGCCCGTCTGGCGGCGCTAACCGGTCTGGTGGGGCAGATAGCCGCGATGATCGGCATCCTGATGGTGATCGCTGTGTTCCTTGTCATTGGTAACAGTGTGCGTCTGAGCATCTTCAGCCGCCGCGATACCATCAACGTCATGAAGCTGATAGGCGCGACCGACGGCTTCATTTTGCGGCCCTTCCTCAATGGGGGCGCGATGCTCGGGTTCACAGGCGCATTGCTGTCACTGGTACTCTCCGAAGTACTGGTGCTGCGCCTTGAGAGCGTGGTGACTCAGGTCGCACAGGTCTTCGGTACGACCTTTGACCTGCACGGGCTGGGCTGGGACGAAAGCCTGCTGCTGTTGCTGGTTTCCGCCATGATTGGATGGATCGCCGCCTGGCTGGCGACGGTGCAACATTTACGGCGATTTACACCACAGTAGTAAATTTTTGCTATAATCTCCCCCTGCTGCTCAAGAATCGTGTCACAGGGGGAGAGCTGCTTCACATCATTTCGCATCATCTTTTCCTGCTTTCCCCGCAATGGCACAAATTCACTATCCAATAGTCAGTCTGTCACTTAGAGTCTTCAGACTGTTGAAACCGTCCATGAACTTTATGTAAAATTCGTGGTCGAAGAGCAGCGAATATGAAGGGCTCGGCGTTGCTTTGTTGTGGTCACTTTTCGTTAAAAGCAGACCGGCAGCGAGGCGGTATCATCCCGCAGCAACGTGGTATAAAACCTGCATTACGTCATACATGAGAGGCTTGAATGACCAAAGAAATGCGCGCTTTAGCATTAGTACCCCAAGGTAGCCTGGAAGCCTATGTTCGGGCGGCCAATGCCTATCCTATGCTCACCGCAGAGGAAGAACGGGCGCTGGCTGAACGGCTGCATTACGACGGTGACCTGGAAGCGGCTAAACACCTGATCCTGTCTCACCTGCGCTTTGTTGCTCACATTGCCCGCAACTATTCAGGTTACGGTTTGCCACAGGCAGACCTTATCCAGGAAGGTAACATCGGCCTGATGAAAGCGGTTCGCCGTTTTAATCCGGAAGTCGGTGTGCGTCTGGTGTCCTTTGCGGTGCACTGGATCAAAGCAGAGATTCACGAATATGTGCTGCGTAACTGGCGCATCGTGAAAGTCGCGACTACGAAAGCACAGCGTAAGCTGTTCTTTAATCTGCGCAAAAACAAACAGCGTTTGGGCTGGTTCAGCCACGACGAAGTGGAGCACGTTGCCCGCGAATTGGGTGTGACCAGCAAAGATGTGCTGGAAATGGAATCGCGCATGGCCGCACAGGACATGACGTTCGACCCAACGCCGGATGACGAACCACGCGACGGCGCGGCGATGGCGCCGATGCTGTATTTGCAAGATAAGAGTTCTGACTTCGCAGAAAGCATCGAAGAAGATAACTGGGATCGTGACGCGACAGACAAGCTCTCTTCCGCGATGGAAGGTCTGGATGAACGTAGCCAGGATATCATTCGTGCGCGCTGGCTGGATGACGACAATAAATCCACTCTGCAGGAATTGGCCGATAAGTACGGCGTTTCAGCAGAACGTGTTCGTCAGCTGGAAAAGAACGCGATGAAGAAACTGCGCGTGGCGATCGAAGCCTGATAAGTGCGTTTCTGACGTGAAAAAGCGACCTTCGGGTCGCTTTTTTTATACCTGAAACCCAGACGTTATTTCTTCCAGACATTCCCTTCGCGTACAAACCTGCACGCCCGCATAAACGCATCCAGTACTCTTTCAGGTTCCGCCTTCATCTCCCAGCTGTTGATTTGAGGCAACTGTACCTGCGCATCTTCCATCAAATACAACCCGACGCCGCGACGGCGTGTCACTTCACGCACCAGCAGGTCACTGAGTTCGGCGTGTGTGCCGTTTAGCCGGATTTTCACTGCGCCCAGAATACGTTCGTTGAAGACGGCAGCGAATAACGCACGGTCCGGTTTCAGGCAGTTTTGCCAATCGCTTTCGGTTTGCTCAGGCCAGATTTTTGCCAGATCAATCAGGTCTTGTGCGCTGAGTGAAGTGAGTCTTTGGATAGTTAATTTCATGAGGCGGACAGGTCAGAAAATGGGAAAGCCAGTGTAGCGGAATCCACTAAAAACGGTGCGTAACTTTTTTTGTACAGTATCAAGTCGAAAACTTTTTTTCAGATCCCTGTATAAGCGATAAATGTTGGCTTTAATCAATAATGCCAGCGTTAACCACTGATTGTTTGAAAAGGAACCGCGTATTCGCCCAGATAAAATTCTGTTTACACCTCATATTTCTGATTGTGCTATTTGATTTGCAGAAGAAAATTCCTGTTTAATGATATGAATTATAAAGTCTTATTTGAAAATTAGACGAAATAAGCCGGTAACTCGTTATTACTTATACTAAATTTCTTAAGTGATGATGTTTTGAACAGGCAAAGAAAGAGCAAACCACAACACACATCAACGGGGTAATCGGATGAAAGTAACAAAGGGTAAGATCTGGCTGGCAGGGTGTATCGCGTTGGCAATGAGCCAGGCTGCGTTTGCAAAAGACATTAAAGTTGCCATCGTCGGCGCAATGTCAGGGCCGGTTGCCCAGTATGGCGATATGGAATTTACGGGCGCAAAACAAGCTATCGCTGATATCAACGCCAAAGGCGGCGTAAAAGGCGACAAACTGGTTGGCGTCGAATACGACGATGCGTGTGACCCGAAACAAGCCGTCGCCGTGGCGAACAAAGTGATCAACGACGGTATCCGTTACGTGATCGGCCATCTGTGTTCTTCTTCTACTCAGCCCGCTTCCGATATCTATGAAGACGAAGGCGTGCTGATGATTACGCCAGCCGCGACCAACGCGGATTTGACCACCCGTGGTTACAAAATGGTGATGCGCACCACCGGTCTGGATTCCGATCAGGGCCCGACGGCGGCGAAATACATCCTCGACACCATTAAGCCAAAACGTATTGCCGTTGTGCATGACAAACAACAGTACGGCGAAGGCCTTGCACGCTCTGTTCAGGACGCGCTGAAAAAAGGCGGCGGTAACGTCGTGCTGTTTGAAGGTGTGACCGCAGGCGACAAAGATTTCTCCACGCTGGTGGCACGTCTGAAGAAAGATAACGTCGACTTCGTGTACTTTGGCGGCTACTACCCGGAAATGGGCCAGATCCTGCGCCAGTCCAAACAGGCCGGTCTGAACGCCAAATTCATGGGGCCGGAAGGCGTGGGCAACTCCTCACTGTCTAACATCGCCGGTGATGCGTCTGAAGGGATGTTCGTTACCCTGCCAAAACGCTATGACCAGGTGCCGGCTAACCAGCCAATCGTTGATTCCCTGAAAGCCAAGAAACTGGATCCAACCGGTCCGTTCGTCTGGACGACTTACGCCGCATTGCAGGCGCTGACCACCGGTATGGAACGCAGTGGCAGCATGGAACCGGCAGACATTGCTAAAAACCTGAAATCAGCTTCAGTGGATACCGTCATGGGACCGCTGAGCTGGGATGAGAAGGGCGATCTGAAAGGATTCGAATTCGGTATTTTCGAATGGCATAAAGACGGCACGTCTACCCCTATCAAATAAAACCGCACCAAAGTGGTCCTCCGCTCCCTCCCTGTGAAGGGGAGGGCTGGGGTGGGGTATTAATGGCAACAGTGTTGTTTACTAAACTCCCTCCCAACCTCCCCTTCGCAGGGGGAGGAGTAGCACAAGTTATCAAACCCTTGATTTATAAGGATAGGGTATGTCAGAGCAGTTCCTCTATTTCACTCAGCAGATGTTCAACGGCGTAACGTTGGGCAGTACTTACGCGCTGATCGCCATCGGTTACACCATGGTTTACGGCATTATCGGCATGATCAACTTCGCCCACGGCGAGGTGTATATGATCGGCAGCTATGTCTCCTTTATCGTGATTGCCGCCCTGATGATGATGGGTATCGATGCCAGCTGGTTGCTGATCGGTGCCGGATTTATCGCGGCGATTGTGATTTCCAGTGCCTACGGCTGGAGTATTGAACGCGTGGCGTATAAGCCGGTGCGTAACTCCAAACGTCTGATCGCACTGATTTCCGCCATCGGGATGTCCATATTCTTACAAAACTATGTCAGCCTGACGCAGGGCTCGCGCGATCTCGCCTTACCGAGCCTGGTCACCGGCCAGTGGACGATCGGCGAAACTAACGGCTTCGCGGCGACCATCAGCACCATGCAGCTGATCATCTGGGTTGTGACCTTTATCGCCATGCTGGCACTGACGCTGTTCATTCGCTATTCGCGCATGGGCCGTGCCTGCCGCGCTTGCGCTGAAGATCTCAAAATGGCGAGCCTTCTTGGGATAAGCACAGACCGTGTGATCTCCCTGACGTTTGTTATCGGCGCTCTGATGGCGGCGGTGGCAGGTGTGCTGCTCGGTCAGTTCTATGGCGTAATTAACCCGTACATCGGTTTTATGGCCGGGATGAAAGCCTTCACCGCGGCGGTGCTTGGCGGTATCGGCAGCATTCCGGGCGCAATGATCGGCGGCCTGATCCTTGGCGTGGCCGAAGCGCTGACTTCCGCTTATCTGAGTACTGAATACAAAGACGTGGTCTCCTTCGCGCTTCTGATCGTCGTGTTACTGGTGTTGCCGACCGGTATTCTGGGCCGTCCGGAGGTAGAGAAAGTATGAAGCGCCTGAACCTCTTAAATGCGCTGGTCTCTGCGTTTGTCCTGCTGATTCTGGCGGCATTCATCATGGGGCTGCAACTGAGCCTCGACGGCACCAAACTGGTGGTGAACGGCGCGGGCGAAGTGCGCTGGACGTGGATCGCCATCGGCTGTGCGATTGTCTTTGTTTTCCAACTGTTCCGCCCGATGGTGAGCAGCGGTCTGAAGAAAGTCTCCGGGCCGGGCTGGGTTCTGCCGAGTTTTGACGGCTCGACGCCGAAACAAAAACTGCTGGCGCTGGTTCTGATCATCGCTGCTATCGCCTGGCCGTTTATCGTCTCGCGTGGCACGGTGGACATCGCCACGCTGACGCTCATCTACATCATGCTGGGTCTCGGTCTGAACGTCGTCGTGGGCTTATCGGGCCTGCTGGTGCTGGGCTACGGCGGTTTTTACGCCATCGGCGCCTACACCTACGCGCTGCTCAACCATTATTACGGCATTGGTTTCTGGGAGGCATTACCGCTGGCCGGGTTGGTCTCGGCGGCGTTTGGTTTCCTGCTCGGATTCCCGGTGCTGCGATTGCGAGGTGATTATCTGGCGATCGTGACGCTCGGTTTCGGCGAAATCGTGCGTATTCTGCTGCTTAATAACACCGAACTGACCGGCGGCCCGAACGGCATCAGCCAGATCCCCAAACCGACGCTGTTCGGACTGGAATTCAGCCGGACACCGCGCGACGGTGGCTGGGACACGTTCAGCAACTTCTTCGGCGTCGCCTATGACCCGAGCGACCGCATTATCTTCCTTTACATGGTCGCGCTGCTGCTGGTGGTCGCCACGCTGTTCATCATCAACCGTTTGCTGCGGATGCCGCTGGGCCGTGCGTGGGAAGCGCTGCGTGAAGATGAAATCGCCTGCCGCTCTCTTGGCCTGAATCCGACCCGCATCAAACTCACCGCGTTCACCATCAGCGCTGCGTTTGCCGGTTTCGCCGGTACGCTGTTTGCTGCACGTCAGGGCTTCGTCAGCCCGGAATCCTTTACCTTTGCGGAATCCGCTTTCGTGCTGGCTATCGTGGTGCTCGGCGGAATGGGCTCACAGTTTGCGGTCATCCTGGCGGCTATCCTGCTGGTAGTGTCGCGGGAGCTGATGCGTGATCTTAACGAATACAGCATGTTACTTCTCGGTGCTTTGATGGTGCTGATGATGATCTGGCGTCCGCAGGGCTTACTGCCGATGAAGCGCCCGCAGCTCAAACTGAAGCTGTCTAAAAAACAAATCGCCGATCAGGGGGAACAGGCATGAGCACGCAACCTCTGTTAGCCGTTGAAGGTCTGACGATGCGTTTTGGCGGCCTGCTGGCAGTCAATAACGTGGCGCTGAACCTTAATCAGGGCGAAATCGTTTCACTGATCGGCCCGAACGGTGCCGGTAAAACCACGGTGTTCAACTGCCTGACTGGTTTCTACAAACCGAGCGGCGGCACCATCAAACTACGCGAACAGCATCTTGAAGGATTGCCGGGGCAGAAAATTGCCCGTATGGGCGTCGTCAGGACATTCCAGCATGTGCGACTGTTCCGCGAAATGACGGTGATCGAAAACCTGCTGGTCGCCCAGCATCAGCATCTGAAAAGTGGCGTGCTGGCCGGTTTGTTCAAAACACCGGGCTTTCGCCGTGCCGAAGCTGATGCACTGGATCGCGCCGCCGACTGGCTGGAGCGCGTCGGTTTACTTGAGCTGGCGAACCGTCAGGCGGGTAATCTGGCGTACGGTCAGCAGCGTCGTCTGGAGATTGTTCGCTGCATGGTGACGCGTCCGGAAATCCTGATGCTCGATGAGCCTGCTGCCGGACTGAATCCGCGCGAAACCGAAGAGCTGAACCAGCTGATCGCCGAACTGCGTAACCAGCACAGCGTGTCGGTGTTGCTGATTGAGCACGATATGAAACTGGTGATGGGCATTTCCGACCGCATCTACGTGGTAAATCAGGGTACGCCGCTGGCGCAGGGCACACCGGCTGAAATTCGTAACAATCCGGATGTGATCCGTGCGTATCTTGGCGAAGGGTAAGGGACAGAACACGATGTTGTCATTCAATCAGGTATCCGCCCATTACGGCAAAATTCAGGCGCTGCACGAAGTCAGCCTGAGCATTAATAAAGGTGAAATCGTCACGCTGATCGGCGCGAACGGCGCGGGGAAAACCACGCTGCTCGGCAGTTTGTGTGGCGAACCGCGCGCGTCGCACGGCTCGATTATTTTCGAAGGGCAGGACATCACGCAGTGGCAGACCGCCAAAATCATGCGCGGCGATATCGCGATTGTGCCGGAAGGCCGTCGCGTATTCTCGCGGATGACGGTGGAAGAAAATCTGGCGATGGGCGGCTTCTTTGCCACTCGTGAACAGTTCCACTCGCGTCTGGAGCGCGTTTTCCAGCTGTTCCCGCGCCTGAAAGAGCGTCGCGTCCAGCGTTCCGGCACCATGTCCGGCGGTGAGCAACAGATGCTGGCGATTGGTCGTGCGCTAATGAGCCAGCCGCGTCTGCTGCTGCTCGATGAACCTTCACTCGGGCTTGCGCCGATCATCATTCAGCAGATTTTCGACACTATCCAGCAACTGCGCGAAGAGGGGATGACCATCTTCCTGGTGGAGCAAAACGCCAATCAGGCGCTGAAACTCGCCGATCGCGGTTATGTGCTGGAGAACGGTCATGTCGTGCTGGAAGACACCGGCGCGGCGTTGCTGGCCAACGAAGCGGTGCGCGCGGCGTATTTAGGCGCTTGATATTACAATAATAAATTTGAAACCAGTCTGGTTGGGCAGACTGGTTTTGAGTTACGTTAAGTTGGCGTAACACGGCGTGGCTCTATATATTTTACTCCGGGCAGGCCGCCATTTGCCCATACTTCCTCCGCATCGAAAAACTGCTGTTTATGGCCTGGTTCTGCGAGACAGGCGGCAATACCTTGTAGGTTCACCCCATGCTGTTTAAGCCAATATAATATACGGACAAAACTGCCCTTATCAGGACGGTAGTGTCCACTCTTACTTGTTATCGCAACCACCTTGCCATTATCTACGGCTATTTCTCCTGCAGATTGTACCGAAGGTTGCTGGCCGTGGTGGCGTGCTGGGAAATACGGATACCCGCTTTGCGGGTGAATGAAGCCGTATGCAGACCTATCTTGAGGCGTAAAATCCGGCGATAATCAGCTGCAGATCGCATCATTAAAAAATCGCACTGCAGGCGCTTTGCGGTTTTTATTTTTGGTTTAAATTACCCTACTTAACATCTCATTAAATTTTACGCATCATTTGGAGCAACAATGAACACAGAAGGTTTACTCGCCGCCCGTATGGTCAGGCTCAAAAGTTCAGCCATCCGGGAACTGCTCAAACATAGCAAAATGGAAGGCGTTATTTCGCTGGCGGGTGGCATTCCTTCTTCGGCGCTGTTTGATTTCGATGGCCTGCGTGAAGCCACGCAAAGGGCGATCACTGAACAGCCTGAGCACGCATTCCAGTACGGCCTGACGGAAGGCAGTCATACGCTGCGTGAGCGTATTGCTGAGCTGTGCGCAGAGCGCGGCGTGGTGGCCAGTGCTGACGATATCGTGGTCACCGCCGGTTCCCAGCAGGCGCTGGATCTGGTGATGCGTGCCGTCGTGAACCCGGATGATATTTTCGTGGTGGAACGCCCGACCTATCTGGCGGCGTTACAAACGCTGGAACTGGCCGAAGCGCAGATTCTTTCCGTCGGTTCTGACGGCGACGGCATGATTGTCGATGAACTGGCTGAGTTGCTGAAAACCCGCAAAATCAAAGGCGTCTATCTGGTGCCGACGTTCGGCAACCCGAGCGGCGTGACCCTGAGCCGTGCGCGTCGTGAGCAACTGGTGCAACTGGCGACTCAACATGAATTCCTGATTGTGGAAGATGATCCGTACGGCGAACTGCGTTTTACCGACGAACGCCAGCCGACGCTGTTTGAGCTGTCCAAAGCGCTCTACGGCAACGCCGAGAACATCATCTACACCTCGACGTTCTCCAAAATTCTGGCACCGGGCCTGCGTCTGGGCTGGGTGATCATGCCTGACTGGTTGCTGCATAAAGTGGCGATCATTAAACAGGCGGCAGATTTGCACGCCAGTGCGCTGTCGCAGTCGATAGCCGAATGCTATCTCGGCCTGGGGCGTCTGCCTGCGCAGATCGAAACCATCCGCGCTGCATATAAAAAGAAATGTGAAGTCATGGCTGAACTGCTGGAACGCGAGCTTGGCGACGTACTGACCTTTGAATATCCGAAAGGCGGGATGTTCCTGTGGGCGCGTTTTCGCGAGCCGCGTAACTGCGCCGAGTGGATGAAAAAGACGTTAGAGCAGGGCGTGGTGTTTGTGCCGGGCGAATTCTTCTATGCCGACAACCCGGATCACTCCACCTTCCGTCTGTCTTTTGCCACCGCGACCGAAGAGCAAATGCACGAGGCCGTTGCCCGCCTGAAACGCGCGCTGTAATCCCCCGCATTCTCTTCTCTGAGGCGCCCCGCTTATCCGGTGCGCCTTTTTTTTGCCATGTGTCCGTCACTTCCAGTTAACGCTTCTGTCACATCAATGTCATTTAACGGTTATTTTTCTGTCATTTAGCCGTGTCATGTTAGCTCCCGAATCAGAAAATCCTTACACCAACTGACATCACACCAGCCCTCTTCAGGAGACAAGCATGCTTAAGCACGCTGTTACAAAAACGACACTTTGCATCGCACTGGCATTCGCGTTCAGCACCCAGGCGATGGCGGTTACAGAGATTCCGTTCTGGCATTCCATGGACGGCGAGTTAGGCAAAGAAGTGAACTCTCTGGCCGACCGTTTTAACCAGACGCACCCGGATGTCAAAATCGTGCCTGTCTATAAAGGCAAATACGACGAAAGCCTGGCCGCAGGGATTGCCGCATACCGCACCGGTAACGCGCCCGCCATCTTGCAGGTTTATGAAGTCGGCACCGCCACCATGATGGCGAGTAAAGCCATCAAGCCTGTCTATGAAGTGTTCAGCGATGCCGGTCTGAAACAGGACGTCTCCCAGTTCGTGCCGACGGTATCCGGTTATTACTCCGACTCTAAAGGCCGTCTGCTGTCCCAGCCTTTCAACAGCTCCACGCCGGTGCTGTATTACAACAAAGATGCCTTTAAGAAAGCCGGTCTGAACCCGGATCAGCCACCTAAAACCTGGCAGGACATGGCCGTCTATACCCAGAAACTGCGTGAAGCGGGCATGAAGTGCGGTTATGCCAGCGGCTGGCAGGGTTGGATCCAGATTGAGAACTTCAGCGCCTGGCACGGTTTGCCGATCGCCTCTAAAAACAATGGCTTCGACGGCACTGAGGCGGTTCTGGAATTTAACAAACCAGAGCAAATCAAACATATTCAGATGCTTGAAGACATGAATAAAAAAGGTGACTTCACCTATTTTGGTCGTAAAGACGAGTCCACCGCCAAGTTCTATAACGGCGACTGCGCGATGACCACGGCGTCTTCCGGCTCACTGGCGGATATCCGTCAGTACTCCAAATTCAACTACGGCGTGGGCATGATGCCTTATGACGCGGATGTGAAGGGCGCGCCACAAAACGCCATCATCGGCGGCGCGAGCCTGTGGGTGATGAACGGTAAAGACAAAGGCACTTACAAAGGCGTCGCCGAATTCCTGCAATACCTGACCACCCCGGAAATCGCCGCCGAATGGCACCAGAAAACCGGCTATCTGCCTGTGACGACCGCCGCGTATGAGCTGACCAAAAAAGAAGGCTTCTACGAGAAGAACCCAGGTTCTGACGTCGCAACCCGCCAGATGCTGAACAAGCCACCGTTAGCGTTCACCAAAGGCCTGCGTCTGGGCAATATGCAGCAGATTCGTACGGTCGTGGACGAAGAGCTGGAAAGCGTGTGGAGCGGTAAGAAAACGGCGAAAGAAGCTTTAGACACTGCGGTACAACGCGGGGATCTTCTTCTGCGCCGCTTCGAGGCTTCGACGAAGTAATTTTTAGCCCCTTCTCCTGCGAAGGGGGTTGGGGTGGGATATTAATGGCAACTGTGAATCAGACGTTGTTTGCTAAACCCCCTCCCAACCTCCCCCTTCGCAGGGGGAGGAGCTAAATACAAAACCAGCTTGTTTTTCTCCCTCTCCTTCGCAGGGGAGGAGCTAAAAGCCAAATACAAAACTAACCTGGTTTGCACCCGCCCCTTCGCCAGGGAGGGAGCCTTTCAAATCAATGAGTAAACCATTATGAGTTCACACCGTCCCGGTTTTGGTTGCAGCTGGTTGCCTTACGCACTGGTGTTGCCGCAGCTGCTGATCACCGCGATATTTTTCCTGTGGCCTGCCGGTCAGGCGCTGTGGTATTCGGTGCAGACGCTGGATCCGTTCGGGTTATCCAGCCAGTTTGCTGGCATGACTAACTTCACGCAGCTGTTTGCGGATCCGTACTACCTCGAATCCTTCTACACCACGCTAAAATTCAGCTTTATGGTGGCGTTTATCGGGCTGGCAGTGTCGCTGTTTTTCGCCGCGCTGGTCGATCACGTCATTCGCGGCAGCCGTATTTATCAGACGCTGATGATCCTGCCTTACGCCGTCGCACCCGCCGTGGCTGCCGTCTTATGGATGTTTTTATTCAGCCCCGGCCTAGGCCTGATTTCGCATTTCCTGGCGTCGATCGGCTACAACTGGAACCACGCGCAAAACAGCGGACAGGCGATGTTCCTGGTGGTGCTGGCATCGGTCTGGAAGCAGGTCAGCTACAACTTCCTGTTCTTCCTCGCCGCGTTGCAGTCCATTCCCAAATCACTGGTGGAGGCCGCCGCGATTGATGGTGCAGGCCCGGTGCGGCGCTTCTTCAATCTGGTGCTGCCGCTGATTTCGCCGGTCAGTTTCTTCCTGCTGGTGGTGAATCTGGTGTACGCCTTCTTCGATACCTTCCCGGTGATCGATGCCGCGACCGGCGGTGGTCCGGTACAGGCGACCACCACGCTTATCTATAAAGTATACCGTGAAGGTTTCTCCGGTCTGGATCTCTCCAGCTCCGCCGCGCAGTCCGTTATTTTGATGATGCTGGTGATTGGCCTGACGTTCATTCAGTTCCGCTTCGTCGAGCGTAAGGTGCGTTACCAATGATTGAAAACCGCAGAGGGCTGGATATTTTCAGCCACATCATGCTGCTGCTCGGCGTGCTGGTGATCCTCTTCCCGCTGTACGTCGCGTTTGTCGCAGCGTCTCTGGATAACAAACAGATTTTTGACGTGCCGATGACGCTCATTCCCGGCTCGCATTTATGGGAAAACATCAGCGCTATCTGGACGCAGGGCGTCGGCAATAACAGTCCGGCATTCGGACGTCTGCTGATCAACAGCTTCATCATGGCGATCGTCATCACCGTCGGCAAAATCTCTGTCTCAATGCTCTCGGCATTCGCGATCGTCTATTTCCGCTTTCCGCTACGTAACCTGTTCTTCTGGCTTATTTTTATGACGCTGATGTTACCGGTGGAAGTGCGTATTTTCCCGACAGTACAGGTGATCGCTAATCTGCATATGCTCGACAGCTATACCGGCCTGACGCTGCCGCTGATGGCTTCGGCGACCGCGACGTTCCTGTTCCGCCAGTTCTTCATGACCCTGCCGGATGAGCTGCTGGAAGCCGCGCGTATCGACGGCGCGGGTGCGATGCGCTTTTTCTGGGACATCGTGCTGCCGCTGTCGAAAACTAACCTCGCGGCGTTGTTCGTCATCACCTTTATCTATGGCTGGAACCAGTATCTGTGGCCGATTCTGATCACCAGCGATGCCTCGATGGGCACGGCGGTAGCCGGGATTAAAAGCATGATCTCCTCAGGCGACGGCTCGACCCAATGGAATCAGGTGATGGCGGCCATGATCCTGACATTATTGCCACCGCTGGCGGTGGTGCTCCTGATGCAGCGCTGGTTTGTGCGCGGTCTGGTAGACAGTGAGAAGTAAACCGAAATGGCAAATTTGAAATTACAGGCAGTAACTAAGTCTTACGACGGCAAAAACCAGATTATCCAGAGTATCGATCTGGACGTCGCCGATGGAGAGTTCATCGTCATGGTCGGACCATCCGGTTGCGGGAAATCCACGCTGCTGCGCATGGTCGCCGGGCTGGAGCGCACTACCTCCGGCGATATCTACATCAACGACCAGCGCGTCACCGAGCTGGAACCCAAAGATCGCGGCATCGCGATGGTATTCCAGAACTACGCGCTGTATCCGCACATGACCGTGTTCGACAACATGGCCTATGGCCTGAAAATTCGCGGTTTCGGCAAAGCGCAGATCCTCGCGCGCGTTGAAGAAGCCGCGCGTATTCTTGAACTCGGCCCGCTGCTCAAACGCAAACCACGTGAACTTTCCGGCGGCCAGCGTCAGCGCGTAGCCATGGGGCGCGCTATCGTGCGTGAACCGGCAGTTTTCCTGTTCGACGAACCCTTGTCTAACCTTGACGCCAAACTGCGTGTACAGATGCGCCTCGAGCTGCAACAACTGCACCGCCGGCTGCGCACCACCAGCCTGTACGTGACGCACGATCAGGTCGAAGCCATGACCCTGGCCGAGCGGGTGATCGTGATGAACAAAGGCATCGCCGAGCAAATCGGCACACCGTCGGAAGTCTATCGCCGTCCGGCAAGCCTGTTCGTTGCCAGTTTTATCGGCTCACCGGCGATGAATTTGCTGCCCGGTCAGCTCGCCTCGGACGGCACGTCGCTGGTGATGGAAAACGGTTTCGAATTGCCGCTGCCAGTCCCGCGCCCGGAATGGGGCGGCCGCGAGCTTACCCTGGGCATTCGTCCGGAACATATTCAGCTGACAGAGGATCAACAAAGCGGGATCCCGATGGTACTCAATACGCTGGAGCTGCTGGGCGCGGATAACCTGGCGCACGGCAAACTGGCAGGCAGCGGCGTCGTGGTGCGCTTATCGCATGAAGTGTTCCCGACGGCGGGTTCGCTGTTACGCTTGGCTTTCCCGGCGAAAGCGTTACACTTTTTCGATACTCACAGCGGATTACGGATGGAATGAACATGAAAGCCTGGCCTTATCCTCGCATTGTGGCGCATCGTGGCGGCGGCGCACTGGCACCAGAAAACACGCTGGCCGCCATTGATGTGGGCGCAAAATACGGTCATTCGATGATCGAATTTGACGCCAAACTTGCGCAGGGCGGGGAAATCTTCCTGCTGCATGACGATACCCTGAACCGCACCAGCAATGGCTGGGGCGTGGCGGGTGAGCAGCCGTGGGAGAAACTTCAGCAACTCGACGCCGGTGACTGGTACAGCGCCGCGTTTAAAGGCGAAAAATTGCCTTTGCTGGCGCAGGTAGCCGAACGCTGTGCGCGCCACCACATGATGGTGAACATCGAAATTAAACCGACCACCGGCCTGAATGAAAAAACAGGCACTGACATCGCGCTCGCTGCGCGTGAGCTGTGGAAAGATCAGAGCGTTCCGCCGCTGCTCTCCTCTTTCGAATTCGACGCGCTGGTCGCCGCCAAAAAAGCCGCCCCTGAACTCCCGCGCGGATTACTCATCGACGACTGGCACGAAAACTGGAAAGCGCTGACCGACGAACTGGAATGCGTGTCTTTGCACCTCAATCACAAACTGCTCAGTGAAGCGCGCGTAAACGCAATCAAAGCCGCTGGCCTGCATATTCTGGTGTACACGGTGAATAACCCCGAGCGCGCGCGCGAACTCCTGCGCTGGGGTGTGGATTGCATCTGTACGGATAAGATTGATGTGATCGGGCCGGATTTTGAATAAAACGTGGTGGTAACAGGCGGGATCAGGCGTGGAAGACACCACGCCTGATAAAAAATTACGGCGTCTGATTCAATTTCTGATTCAGCGTCTGGTTATTCTGCTGGATCTGCAACCGTTGCTGATTGCTCTGGATTTGCGAACGTAGTTTGAGTTGCTGCTGTTGCTGATTACTGCGCAGATCCTGCTCCTGCTGACGCTTCTGCATTTGCTGGTTATTCTGCTGTTGTTGCTGCATACGCTGTTGCGACGGATTGGTCAGCAGCGGATCGTTCGGATTCGGCACCTTCTCAACGGCACCGGCAGCGTGAACGGCCAACAGCAATGGCAGTGCGGCGATCATTCCATATAAGCGTTTCATCGGTTCATCCTCCATTTCCAGTCATCCGTTAAGTGTATGCCATCACATCCCCGAGCGCGGCATTTGAGGGCACGTTTCCCTCAAAGCGTGGTGCGGCTCTCGTTTGTTCTATAATTAATCAGATGTAAACCACCTTCGTATCTCGCATTGTTTCTCATTCGGCTACAATCGTCCATCTTTCACATTTTAGGGCTCAACTGCCGTGCCTTTACTCATTATCACCACCATTTTGTGGGCCTTTTCCTTCAGTCTGATCGGCGTTTATCTCGCCGGACAGGTCGACAGCGTCTTCGCCGTGTTGGTCCGTCTGGGGCTGGCGGCGCTGGTGTTCCTGCCGTTCCTGCGCTGGAAAGGCTATGCGCTTACCACCATTTTGCTGTACATGGCGGTCGGTGCGATGCAACTTGGGATCATGTATCTCATCAGCTTCGAAGCCTATCTGTACCTGTCGGTGCCGGAATTCCTGCTGTTTACCGTGATGACGCCGTTGTACGTGACGCTGATTTATGATCTCATCAGTGGCCGCAAAATCCGTATTGGCTATGCACTCAGCGCACTGCTGGCGGTGGCAGGTGCGGCGATTATCCGTTACGACCACATCAGCGAGCATTTCATCATCGGGCTGTTGCTGGTACAGGCGGCGAATATCTGTTTTGCCATCGGGCAGGTGGGATACAAACGTCTGATGGAAACCCGTCCGGTACCGCAGCATACGGCCTTTTCCTGGTTCTACATCGGGGCGCTGATGTGCGCCGTGGTGGCGTGGTTCCTGTGGGGTAATCCGCAGAAATTGCCGACCACGGAGTTGCAATGGGGGATTCTGGTGTGGTTAGGCGTTGGCGCGTCGGGCCTGGGATATTTCATGTGGAACTACGGTGCGACGCAGGTGGATGCCGGAACGCTCGGGATTATGAACAACTTTCACGTCCCGGCCGGGCTGTTAGTGAATCTGGCTATCTGGCAACAGCAGCCACACTGGCCGAGCTTTATTCTGGGCGCTGCGGTGATTATGTCCTCACTGTGGGTGCACCGGCGTTGGGTCGTGCCGCGTCGCGAACAAACGGCAGATGATCGCACGCGTGCTGCCTCGCCGAACGAATAAACGCTTCCGTGACCGGCTGACGCTGCTCGCCATCACGCACGGCGGCGTATAGCCGGCTCCATAAGCCATCGCCCAGGGTTTTGGTTACCACCAGACCCTGGCGCTCAAAACTCTCCACCACCCAATGTGGCAGCGCCGCAATTCCCATTCTCGCCGACACCATCTGAATCAATAACAACGTGTTATCGACGCTTTTCAGCGACGGGCTGACGCCTGCCGGTTGCAGGAAATGCCGCCAGATATCCAGCCGCTGGCGCTGCACCGGATAAATCATCAGCGTTTCACTGCTCAGATCTTCCGGCGTGATGACGGCCTGGGTCGCGAGCGGATGATCCGGTGCCAGCACCAAACGGACTTCAAAATCAAACATCGGCGAATAGTGCAAACCGCTGCGCGGCAGAATATCGGACGTCAATACGAGGTCCAGCTCGCCCTGTTGCAGCGCCGGTTGCGGGTCAAACGTCACGCCGGATTTGAAATCCATCATCACCTGCGGCCAGTTCTGATGGAAGTTGTCCAGCGCGGGCGTCAGCCACTGAATGCAGCTGTGGCATTCGATGGCGATACGCAGTGAAGTCTGATGCGGTTCATTACACGCCTGCAATGCCTGCTGGATTTGTGGCAGCACCTGCTCTGCCAGATTGAGCATGATTTCACCCTGCGGCGTAAACCGCAGCGGCTGGCTTTTGCGCACAAATAATCTGAAACCCAGCCGTTGCTCGAGGTCACTGAACTGGTGAGACAGGGCCGATTGTGTCTGATGAAGCTGCGAGGCGGCAGCGGCCAGTGACCCGGTGTTGCGCAGTGCTTGCAACGTTCGCAGGTGTTTCAGTTCGATCATGAGAGTCCTTCACTGTGACATGAATAATTTGCGCTTGTGCAATATACAGTACCTGCGGATTATGGATGTGTAAACATCTGGACGGCTAAACAGGAATTAAAAAGATGACGATACTGAATCACACACTGGGTTTTCCACGCGTTGGTCTGCGTCGTGAACTTAAAAAAGCGCAAGAAAGCTACTGGGCAGGTCATTCCACTCAGGAAGAACTGCTGGCAACCGGACGCGAACTGCGCGCCCGCCACTGGAAACAACAGGCCGATGCGGGTGTGGATCTGCTGCCTGTCGGCGATTTTGCCTGGTACGATCACGTACTGACCACCAGCCTGTTGCTGGGTAACGTGCCTGCACGTCACCAGAATGCTGACGGGTCTGTCGATATCGATACCTTATTCCGTCTTGGCCGTGGCCGTGCACCGACCGGTAAACCGGCTGCCGCTGCGGAAATGACGAAATGGTTTAACACCAACTATCACTACATGGTGCCGGAATTCGTGAAAGGTCAGCAGTTCAAACTGACCTGGACGCAACTGCTGGAAGAAGTGGACGAAGCACTGGCGCTCGGCCACAAAGTGAAACCGGTTCTGCTCGGCCCGCTGACATACCTGTGGCTCGGCAAAGTGAAAGGCGAGCAGTTCGACCGTCTTTCGCTGATTAACGATATTCTGCCGGTTTATCAGCAAGTACTGGCCGAACTGGCAAAACGCGACATCGAGTGGGTGCAGATTGATGAACCTGCGCTGGTACTGGAACTGCCGCAGGAATGGCTCGATGCCTGTAAACCGGCGTATGAGCAATTGCAGGGCCACACCAAACTGCTGCTGACGACCTATTTCGACAGCGTCGGCCATAACCTCGACACTGTTCGTCAGTTGCCGGTGCAGGGCCTGCACATTGATGCGGTTGCCGGTCGCGATGACCTGAAAACGGTGATCAACGCGCTGCCAAAAGACTGGCTGATTTCACTGGGCGTAATCAACGGTCGTAACGTCTGGCGTGCGGATCTGAGCACCTGGTTCGACCGCCTGAAACCACTGATTGAAGGCCGCCATGTCTGGATCGGCAGCTCCTGTTCATTGCTGCACAGCCCGATCGACCTAAGCGTCGAAAGCCGTCTGGATGATGAAGTGAAAAGCTGGTTCGCGTTTGCCCTGCAAAAATGTGCCGAGCTGTCACTGCTGACGTCTGCGTTGAATAATCCGACCGCAGAAGCACAGCAAAAACTGGCGGAATATAGCGCGCCAATTCGCGCCCGTCGTGAATCGACCCGTGTGAATAATCCCGCCGTCGGTAAACGCGTTGCGGCTATTACGGCCGCCGATATCGAGCGTCCAAACGTTTACACCAGGCGTGCTGTGGCACAACGTGCCCGTTTCAACCTGCCGGCATGGCCGACAACGACTATCGGTTCATTCCCGCAAACCACGGAAATCCGTGGCCTGCGTCTGGATTTCAAACAAGGCCGTCTCGATAGCGCCAAATACCGTACCGGTATCAGCGAACATATCAGGCAAGCCATTAAAGAACAGGAACGTCTGGGCATTGACGTACTGGTTCACGGCGAAGCGGAACGTAACGACATGGTCGAATACTTCGGCGAGCATCTGGATGGCTTTGTGTTCACGCAAAACGGCTGGGTACAGAGCTACGGCTCCCGCTGCGTGAAACCGCCGGTCATCATCGGCGACGTCAGCCGTCCGGAAGCGATCACCGTTGAATGGGCGAAGTACGCACAATCGCTGACCGAAAAACCGGTCAAAGGCATGCTCACCGGCCCGATCACTATCCTTTGCTGGTCCTTCCCGCGCGAAGACGTCAGCCGCGAAACCATTGCCAAGCAAATTGGTCTGGCGCTGCGCGACGAAGTGGAAGATCTGGAAAAAGCCGGTATCGGCATCATCCAGATTGACGAACCTGCACTGCGCGAAGGCCTGCCGCTGCGCAAGTCTGAGTGGAATGCGTATCTGCGCTGGGCGGTAGACGCGTTCAAACTGAACGCCGCCATTGCGAAAGATGACACGCAGATCCACACCCACATGTGTTATTGCGAATTCAACGACATCATGGATTCGATTGCAGCGCTGGATGCGGATGTGATCACTATCGAAACCTCGCGTTCTGATATGGATCTGATCGAAACCTTCAAAGAATTCGATTACCCGAATGAAATCGGACCCGGTGTTTACGACATTCACTCGCCAAACGTGCCAAGCGTGGAGTGGATCGAAAACCTGCTGCGTAAAGCGGCGGACAGTATCCCGGCAGAGCGCCTGTGGGTGAACCCGGACTGTGGCCTGAAAACGCGTGGCTGGCCGGAAACCCGCGAGTCGCTGGAAAACATGGTGAAAGCGGCTAAGCGTCTGCGTGCAGAGAAAATCTGACCGGATGTGAGTAAAGAGTACGTTGGTGGAAGTATGTCGGTGAATCGCCGACACGTTGGGCTCCGGGGCTGTATACCCGGAGCCCTTTTTTTATCGTTCATTCGTACTTTGTTACGACTCTTTCAGCCCGCGGCATACGGCGGCTGGAGCGTGATTGAGGGGGGGGTGACGGGCCGCTTTCTACAAAGCCCGGCTTTCTCCACTAGGCTTAATACAAGTTTCAACTCATTAAGACAGGGAGAGAACATGAACCGATTTACAGACAAAGTGGTTGTCGTTACCGGCGCGGGTTCAGGTATGGGCGCAGCTTCCGCCCGGCGTTTTGCCAAAGAGGGCGCGATTGTTGTGCTGGTCGGGCGAACCAAGGAAAAGCTCGAGAAAGTGGCCAGCACGTTAAGCAGCACGCAGTATTATATTCATCTGGCAGATGTGTCTTCGGCGCAGGACGTTGAACGCATGGCCTCGGTCATCGAAGATAAATTTGGCCGCGTGGATGTGCTGGTAAACGGCGCAGGTGTCGTGGTGCAGGGCAAGGTCACCGAAGCGAGTCTCGATGACTGGCAAAAAATCATGGCGATCGACCTGAGCGGCGTCTTCTACTGCACCCGCTTCTTCATGCCCGCGCTGATTAAAAGCAAAGGTAACATCGTCAACATTTCATCGGTCTCCGGTATGGGTGGCGACTGGGGAATGAGCTTTTACAACGCGGCCAAAGGTGGCGTGACCAACTTTACCCGTTCGATTGCGATGGATCACGGCAAAGACGGCGTGCGCGTTAACGCGGTTTGCCCGTCACTGACGTTTACCGAGATGGCGGCCGGGATTAAAGACAACCAGCCGCTGCTGGATAAATTCGCTGAACGCATCCCACTTGGCCGTGGCGCAGAGCCGGAAGAAATCGCTGATGTAATAGCCTTTCTCGCCAGCCACGATGCGCGATTCGTCACCGGCGTGAATCTGCCGGTGGACGGTGGCCTGAGTGCGTCCAATGGCCAGCCTCCGCAAGCCTGAATATTTACAGCCCTTAAAGATATTTATGGCTCACTGTGCCCGGCCTTAAGGCTGGCCAGTGAGCCGTTTTCCATCGTTCCTCGCAAATCTGCGAGTTCCCTTTCTGCCTTCAGCCGGGGTTAGTTATCATAGCCAGATTATGCTGAGAGGTAGCCCGATCATGACCCATCCACTTTTTTCTGTTTTATCTCCGGTACTTGAAGACGGCACAGGGATCCGCCATGTCTATTTCGCCGGTGCCCAGCATCCGGTGCCCGCGCTGGCGTATCAGGTGGATTTTCCGCGTCTGGAACTGATTCTGGATGGCGAGCAGATGATGGAATGGGAAGACGAGCAGGGCAAAAGTCAGGCGACGCGAATGCTGGCGGGCGATGTATTGTTCGTTCCGGCAAATGGCTGGAACAGCCCCCAGTGGCAAAAGCCGGTGCGGACGCTGAGTATTTTGTTTGGCAAACAGCAGCTTGGATTTAGCTTGCTTCACTGGGATGGTACAGGTTTTGAGGGGAGCGAAAAGGGCAATATTGGCAGGCGCGGACCTCGTGTCGGCGCGTTTATGTTACAGGCTTTGAATGAACTCGCGTGGCACCGAAGCGATCAGCAAACGGCACAGTTTTTGGTAAAAGGGTTGCTAAGCCATACGCTGGATCTGTTCAGCTCTTCGGTTAAGACCGCGTCGCGCAGTCAGGCGCTGTTCACGGCGATCCGCCAGCACATCGAAGAATATTATCGTGAGCCGCTGACCCGCGATTCCGTCGCCAAAGCGTTTTATATCTCACCGAATTATCTGTCGCATCTGTTCCAGAAAAGCGGCGGGGTCGGGCTAAATGAATATCTGAATTATGTGCGGCTGGAGCAGGCAAAAAATCTGCTGAAAGGCTACGACATGAAGGTGAAAGAAGTCGCTCATGCCTGCGGGTTTGTCGACAGCAACTATTTTTGCCGCCAGTTTAAGAAAAGCACCGAGCGCTCGCCTTCAGAGTATCGCCGGCAATACCGTAGCCAGTTGGAACAAGCACTGCCCTAACCTAACTAGGGTAAAACGATCTGCGTGCCCTGAGGCGAGGTGGCGATTTTTTTGACGGCAGCCATCACTTTTTCCGGCGTGCGCAAAAATGTATGCATACCCGTCTGAACGCAGCGACTGTGGGCAAATCGCTCGCGGTTTTCAAGCTGGATCTCGGTGACCAGCAGGACAATATCCGCTTGCGCAATATCGCTTTCTGACAGCGAATTTTCGATGCCCAGGGCGCCCTGCGTTTCCACTTTTACCTGCCATTTTTCCTGCGCACTGAGCTTTTCCAGACGCTCTGCCGCCATATACGTATGCGCCACACCGCTGATGCACGCCGTGACGGCGACCAATTTCAATGACATTGCTATGCCCCTTTGTCGGAAATCATTGATCCGGTGCTTAACACCCTAGCCACCCAGCGTGACCCGATATCCGTAGCTTTCCGCCAGCGCACGATAAAGCGCAAGGGTTTCTGCATCAGGCACCGGCGTTTTGTGCATGGAATAGGTTTTCCCCAGCAGCGGATACTTGGCTTCACCGTATTTGTGGAAGGGTAACAGATGGATTTCATTTAAGTGGAAGGGTTTAAGGAAATCCAGGATCTGTTGCATGTTTTCGGGCTTCAGGGTGTAACCAGGGATCAGTGGTAAACGGGGCAGCAGCTTCACGCCGCGCCGGGCAAGTTCACTGAAATTCTCCAGCACGCGTGGCTGATTCATGTTGAGAATGGAACGTGCCAGTGACGGATCCATTATTTTGAAATCAAACAAAACCTGATCGCAGCGATCGGCCAGCGCAAGCAGGTGATCCCGCGGCGCATCGCCTGCCGTTTCGATAGCCGTATGAATGCCCAGAGCCTGTAGCTCCTGCAATAACGCGCTGGCAAAAGCATGTTGAATCAGCACTTCACCACCCGAAAGCGTGACGCCGCCGCCGGACGAGCGGAAAAACACTTCGTCCTTCAGCAGACGTTTCATGAGTTCTGGCAGCGTAATGTCTTCGCCGACATATTCCATCGCACCGCTAGGGCATTCATCCGGATCCTGCAGGCATGTCCGGCAGTTGAGGCATTTCGCCTGCCGTTTGATGACGTGTATGCGTGGCGACATAGACTCGGGATTAGCGCACCACGGGCAGCGGTGCGGGCATCCTTTGAAGAAAACAAGGGTACGAATACCCTGGCCGTCGTTAAGTGAAAACCGCTGAATGTTGAAGATGCGTCCGCGCAGGGTGTTATCTGCGACGGTCCTTTTTACGACGATGGGGATGCGCAGCTCAGAGCTGATGCGCGGTTCGGCCGATAATGTCATCCTGAATCTCCTTTGACAGCTCGACGAAGAATGCGCTGTAGCCTGCTACCCTGACGACCAGCCCCGTGAAATCCTGCGGACGCTTTTGCGCTTCGCGCAGTTGCTCTGCATTGACTACGTTAAATTGCACATGCTGCAATTTCAGGCGGGTGAATGCGCCGAGGAAATCTGCCAACTTGTTCAGCCCCTGATAACCTTCGAGCGTCGACGGCGTGAATTTCACATTCAGTAGCGTACCGTTGGAAAGCAGCGTGTTATCGAGTTTGCTGACCGATTTCAGTACGGCAGTCGGCCCTTGATGATCTTGCCCCAGCATCGGTGAAAGCCCGCCGTCGGCCAGCTGTTCACCGGCATAGCGGCCATCCGGCGTCGCGCCGACCACCGCGCCTAAAGGCACATGAGCTGAAACCGTATAGGAGCCCGGCGTAAATTGCCCGCCGCGCGGATTGCGGTATTGCTCGACTTCTTTGCAGTAATAACGCAGCAAATCGGCGCTGATGAGATCAACTTCATCGACATCGTTGCCGTATTTTTCGAAGCGATTAATCAGACGGGCTCGAATGGCGCGACCTTCTTCGCTGGCAAAATTTTCTTTCAGTGACGCCAGTAACTCATCAAATGTCAGACGTTGCTGGTCAAACACCATGCCTTTCAGCGCATGCAGGGAATCGCTGAGGTTGGCGATACCAATTCCCTGAACGCCGGAGAAGTTGTAGCGTGCGCCGCCTGCGGTGATGTCTTTGCCGCTCTCCAGACAACCTTCAATAAATGAAGAGAGCAGCGGAACGGGCGCCCAGTCGCGGTGGCCGATGTCGCAGATGTTGCTGCCCTGCGCCATCAGTTTGACGTAGTGGCTGATTTTCTGGCAGATCTTTTCCACCAGATCCGGGTAGGTGATCGCCGCATTACCTTCGTTTTCATGCAGTGTTAATTCCATCACTTTCAGCAGATTAAACATGGCGATATCGTGCAGCCCGTAAGTTTTCCCTGGAATCGACAGTTCCACACAGCCCACAACGGCATAATCCCGTGCATCTTCCAGCCGCACACCACGGTTAAGAAACGCGGGCACTACCACTTCATCATTAAAAATTTGCGGTATGCCGGTGCCGAGACGAATGGTTTCGGCTGTTTTCAGCAGGAACGGGCGGTCAATGAGTTCATTTACCCGCACGCCGAGATTGGGCTGTGGCAGGCAGATGCTCTGGTAGGCATCCAGACACAGGAATGAAAGCACGTTTACGGCGCTGCGCCCGATTTCAGTAAGGCCACCGAGCAAGATGGTATACCCGGTCGGGAATCCGGCGAAATACCGCGCGCTGGAGGCCGAGCGCAGCAGGACGATGTCGTTGCATTTCACCCACAGGCTTTCCAGCAGTTCTTTGAGGAACGCTGGCGATTCCCCGTGTGACAAGGAATGTTGATAGAACGGTAACATGTACTGATCGAAGCGCCCGAGTGAGAGCGAACTGGCGTTGGATTCGTACTGCAAAATAATATTCATGTACCAGAACAACTGGCAGGCCTGATAGAAATCCTGTGGCTTACTGGCTGAGATATGCAGCGAAATACCGGCGATTCTTTCCAATTCCTGTTTTCTTTGCGGATCTTCACATTCCTCCGCCATCAGCGTCGCCAGCGCGGCGTAACGCAGAATGTGCCGTTGTGCCGCCTGCAACAGAATCAGCGCCGCCTGGTAGAACGCGTTATCTGGCTCCTGTGAAACGTGCTGCTGTAGCCCAGCCACTAAATTATCCAGACCGGTGTTCAGCAGACGCGGATAATCAATAATAATGTGGCCCTGACCTTTGTCGGTCTGGTTGATGCTGAAAATCTGCGTTTTGGTGGCGGCGGTGACCTCTTCCGGCATCTGGCTGTTGATGAAGTCTTTCATCGAACGCGATTCCCAGTAAGGGAAAAGCTGCTCACGATAAACCTGTTTATCGTGAGCAGAAATGTTGAAACGATCCTGCGGACGGGTGGAGAAAACATCCAGCTCTTTGAGCAGCCAGTAGGGATCCATTTCAGGAGAGACGATCCCCGCACGTGGTTTTACCGTGCGATTACCGGCAATCAGTTCGTCTTCGCGCAAAGTAATCTCAACGTGATCCAGAATGTATGCCGTGGCCTTCGCACGGCGAAGAAGCGTCGGTTCACCCTCAGTCTTTCGATGGCTTGCGGTATACAGCAAGGCGCGTTCCAGCGAGATTTCACGCGGGCTGGCGAAAAGCGCGGCTTTCAGACGATCGATGCGGGAAGTCATCCTGTTCTCCTTAAATTCAATCCGTGACAGCCGTGTTCTTGAGGTGTGCGGCAATCTTTTCCATGATGGCGTCGGCGCGTTTGACTGCGTCACTGATGCCAACGCGCACTGTCATTTTCCCTTTAAAGCGTTCCTCGAATTTGATGCCGATATCTTTGGTGAGAATCACAATGTCCGCAGCGGCCACGTCTTCTGCCGTCAGCTCGTTCTCCAGACCGATTGAGCCCTGCGTTTCCACTTTGCAATCCCAACCTTTAGCTTTGGCTGCACGTTCGATAGCCTCCGCTGCCATGTAGGTATGAGCAACGCCGGACGGGCAGGCGGTAACAGCAATAATGTTGGTCATAATGTTTTCCCTGATGTCAGTTAATTTCAAAGTCCAAATCCAGATCAGATTCCTGGTGGTTTTTGGTGGATTGTTTTTTGGCGGCGAGATATTTCAGCAGGTTGAGACACAGGGCGGTCACGATCATGCCAACCAGCAGCGCGCCGATATAAGCAAATTTGCCCTGAACGACGGGCAGTACGATCAGTCCGCCCCAGCCCGCATAGCATTCTGCGCCGAGCAATGCAGCGGTGACTGCTGCACAGGCCGAACCGATCATGATGGAAGGAATGACGCGCAGCGGATCAGCGGCGGCGAAAGGGATTGCGCCCTCAGTGATGCCGACGCAGCCCATTAACATGGCCGCTTTGCCCGCTTCACGTTCCTCTGTGGAGTAAAACTTGCGACCAATCAGGGTGGCGAAACCGACGCCAAGGGGAGGTGTGGCGATAGCGACCGCAGCAATGGCAACGACGGTATACACGCCCTGCGCGACGCAGATCAGCATAAATGCGTAGGCAACCTTATTCACAGGCCCGCCCATGTCGAAGGCCAGCATCAGCCCCATAATGATAGCGAGTACCACAATGCTGCCTTGTTGCATCCCTTGCAGCCAGTGGGTGAGCGAAGTGGTCAGCAGCCCGACAGGTTCGCCCAGGCCCCACATCATGATCCCCGCCGTCAGCAAGGTGCCGACGATCGGGATCACAAAGATCGGCATCACAGAGCGCAGGATCTTCGGTACAGGGATCTTTTTGAGATAGAAAACGATAATGCCGCCCAGCAGGCCGGCGATGATCGCCCCGAAAAAGCCTGCGCCAAAGGAAGCGCCCACCCAGGCACCGATGGCAGCAGGTGCCAGCGCTGAGCGGTCAGCGATGGAGTAACCGATGTAGGCGGCCAGAAAAGGTACCATCAGGGTCAGACCGGCAACGCCGATATCAAACAGTTTTTTCAGATTCGGATCGGTTAAGGCATCCGGCACAGCACCTTTACCGTAAAGCATGACAGAGATGGCCAGCAAAATGCCGCCCGCGACCACAAAAGGAATCATGTGTGAGACGCCAGTCATCAGGTGCTGGCGGGTATTTTTTAGAATATTGAGCAAGTCTTTCATGATTAGCTCCTGGAGCTTCCGGTGTCGGGCGTAACGATCACAAATATCAGGGCTTCTTTTGGTGAAAAAGCGCAGATACTAAAAGGGTATCGACGACAACAATAGGCTGAGGGCGGTGGCGCTAATAGTGGACAGATTTGTGTTTTACTGGACTTTTGTAATGTTCGATCGAAAATGCGAGCGGCTTCAAATAACCCGAGATAACGGGAGGTTTATCGACCCCTGTACAGTGTGAGCTGTCTCGCAAAAAGCGGGATGCATTACATTTATCCAGTGTTTGTCATTTTTGTCTCGTAGTCAGCGCGAGCCTCGGAACCCTATTCTGCGAGTGCCGGTAATGATCACCGGCATCTGGGATGAGGATTCAGAAATGACCAAGAAGTTGAGCTTCACCTGCGTACTGGTTAATGGGGTTCATGCTCGTCCGGCGAGCCATATAGAATCGTTGTGCAATGGATTTGAATCGACGTTTCAATGGTATAACACTCGCACTGACCGTGTTGCTGACGGTAAAAGTGTGTTGTCGCTGATTGGCGCAGACATTCTGTCTGGCGATGAATGCCATGTGACGGTCGAAGGTGTTGACGAAGTGGCAGCACTGGCAGCGCTGGCGCATTTCATCGAGCATCAGTTTCCGCTGTGTGATGAAGCCCTTCCTGAACACGATCAAACCGCAGATCGTGAGCCTCTCCCCGAATCCCTGACGCATCTTTCCCCGGTGATTTACCGCGCCTGTTCCGTCAGTGAAGGCTGTGCGCTGGGCAAACTGGTTAATCTCTCCAACGTGAATCTGGCGGCATTGACTGATTTGCCTGCGTCTCAAGGCAAGGATAAAGAACAAAGTTTGCTTTCCGGCGGGCTGGCACAGCTCGAAAAATCTATTGAATTACAGCTAATGGAAGGCAGCGGCACCATTACCGCTGTGCTTGAAGCGCATCGTTCTTTGCTTCGCGATAACAGCCTGCGCGACGCGTTGCTAAGCCATGTGATGGAAGGAAAAAGCTGCGCGCAGAGCATTGTGGAAACCGCCGCGCATTTCAGTGCGCAACTCGCAAAATCGTCCAGCGCTTACCTGCGCGAACGGGAACTGGATATTCGTGATGTCAGTTTCCAGCTGTTGCAGCATATTTACGGCGAAGCGCAGTTTGCTTCCCAGCAAACTCTCAGTGAAGCCAGCATCTGTCTGGCGGATGAACTGACCCCCAGCCAGTTTCTCGAACTGGATAAAAAGCATCTGAAAGGCCTGCTCCTCGGCAGCGGCGGCAGTACGTCCCATACGGTTATTCTCGCGCGATCGTTCAATATTCCTACGCTGGTAGCTGTCGACCCTCAGCCTTTGCAGGTTTATCTGCGTCAGGACGTGCAGATCGACGGCGATCTGGGGCTGATAGCCTGCGCGTTGACGGAGCCTGTGCGTCGTTATTACCGTCAGGAGCAGGCCGTCCATCAGGCATTGCGCCAGCAGCAGAGCGTATATCTCAACAAACCGGGCTATACCGCGGATGGCGTGCGGATGGAAGTGGCGGCGAACATTGCGCATTCAGTCGAAGCCAGTGCCGCTTTCAGCAACGGCGCGGAAGCGGTCGGCCTCTTCCGTACAGAAATGCTGTATATGGATCGCGTCAGTGCGCCTTCGGAAGACGAGTTGTACAACATTTACTGTCAGGCGACGGAAGCGGCGAAAGGAAAAACCATTATCGTGCGGACGATGGATATCGGTGGAGATAAGCCGGTTCATTATCTGAATATTCCTGCTGAGAATAACCCGTTCCTTGGTTATCGCGCTGTGCGTATTTATCAGGAATTCTTGCCGCTGTTCCACACTCAGCTGCGTTCGATCCTGCGGGCGTCGGCACATGGAACGCTGAAAATCATGATCCCGATGATCTCCTCGATAGAAGAGATTTTATGGATCAAAGATCGTCTGGCAGAAGCCAAACAGTCCCTGCGCAACGAGCAAATCCCTTTCGATGAAAAAATTCAGCTGGGGATCATGCTGGAGGTGCCGTCGGTGATGTTCATCATCGATCAGTGCTGCGAAGAGATTGATTTCTTTAGCATCGGCAGTAACGATCTCACGCAATATCTACTGGCGGTCGATCGCGATAACGCAAAAGTGACCCGTCATTACAACAGCCTGAATCCGGCGTTCCTGCGCGGCCTCGATCATGTTGTGCGCGAAGTGCATCGTCACGGTAAATGGATAGGGCTGTGCGGTGAACTGGGTGCGAAAGGCTCGGTGTTGCCGCTGTTGGTTGGGCTGGGGCTGGATGAAATCAGCATGAGCGCACCGTCGATTCCGGTCACCAAAGCGCGGTTGTCGAAACTCGACAGTCGCGAATGCCGTCTGTTGCTCAACCGCGCGATGCAGTGCCGCACGTCGCTGGAAGTTGAACACCTGCTGGCGCAGTTCCGTATGGAGGTGAACGACGCGCCGCTGATCACTGCGGAATGCGTGGCGCTGAATACCGACTGGCGCAGCAAAGAAGAAGTTATCAAAGGCATGGTCGATAACCTGATGCTGGCCGGTCGCTGCCGTTATCCGCGCAAACTCGCCGCCGACGTCTGGGCACGCGAAGCGGTATTTTCCACCGGTCTTGGTTTCGGCTTTGCCATTCCGCACACCAAATCTGAACACATCGAGCAATCGACCATCAGCGTGGCGAAATTACAGGAGCCGGTGCAATGGGGTGATGAAGAGGCGCAGTTTGTCATCATGCTGACCCTCAACAAACACGCCGCGGGTGACCAGCATATGCGGATTTTCTCAAAGCTGGCGCGCCGGATTATGCACGACAGTTTCCGCGATGCGTTAATGCAGTCAACGACGGCGGTGCAAATCGAAGCACTGCTGAAACAAGAGCTTGAACTCTGACAGGAGATGGCATGGAACTCTATCTGGATACTGCTGATATCAGTGCAGTGAAGCGTTTGTCGCGAATTTTACCGTTGCAGGGTGTGACTACCAATCCCAGTATTATTGCCAAAGCGCGGACCTCATTGTGGGAAGTGTTACCTGCGCTCCGTGATGCGCTGGGCGGTGAAGGGAAACTGTTTGCACAGGTTCTGGCGAATCATGCCGAACACATGGTGGAAGAGGCGGAATTGCTGCACTCCCGTGTTCCGGGGCTGGTCGTCAAAGTGCCGGTCACCGCCGAAGGGCTGGCGGCGATCAAAATTCTGCGTACCCGTAAAATCCCGACGCTGGGCACTGCGGTGTATGGCGCAGGCCAGGGTTTACTTTCGGCACTGGCGGGGGCGGAATATGTCGCGCCCTATGTGAACCGGCTTGATGCCCAGGGCGGTGATGGCATCGCGATGGTCACCGAGTTGCAGCAATTACTGACGCTGCATGCTCCGCACGCCAAAGTGCTGGCGGCCAGTTTTAAAACGCCGCGTCAGGCGCTGGCTTGTCTGCTGGCCGGGTGTCAGTCAATCACTCTGCCGGTGGATGTGGCGGAGCAGTTTATCAGTGCGCCTGCGGTTCAGGCGGCGGTAGAAAAGTTCGAAGAAGACTGGCAGGGTGCATTTGGGCAACTCTCGCTGTAATCATCGATTTTATTTCTGATTAAATCTTACGCATAAAAAAGGCCCGACGGGAAAACCCGTCAGGCCTTTTCTGTTTTCGCATGCGAAAACTTTCACTTCACGTGCGTTTATTTCACGCCGTACTGAGCGAAATAATCCAGCATCCGCTGCCAGCCATCGGCTGCGGCTTCCGCGTTATAACTCGGGCGATAATCAGCGTTAAACGCGTGCCCGGCTTGCGGATACACTACGATTTCCGCATCGGCATTGGCAGCGCGAATAGCCTGACGCATGGTTTCGATAGTTTCCTGCGGAATACTGCTGTCCTGCCCGCCGTACAAGCCAAGCACTGGCGCATCAAGAGCGGCGGCGCGGTCTACCGGATTCGACGGGCTGGTCAGCGTTTTATCGCCCACCAGTTTGCCGTACCACGCCACACCGGCTTTCAGCTGCGGATTGTGCGCCGCATAAAGCCAGGTGATCCGCCCACCCCAGCAGAAACCAGTAATGCCTAATTTGGAGATATCGCCGCCGTGCTGCGACGCCCAGTGGGCCGCGTGGTCAAGATCGGAAAGTACCTGCTGATCCGGCACTTTACTGACCAGTTTGGCAAATAACTCGCTGATTTCAGTGTAATCGCGCGGGTCTCCTTGACGGAAATACAGCTCGGGGGCGATCGCCAGATAGCCCTGTTTCGCCAGACGGCGACAAACATCCTGAATGTGTTCGTGTACGCCAAAAATCTCCTGCACCACCAGAATGATAGGTAATTTGCCGGTGAACTGCTCCGGACGAGCAAGGTAGGCGGGCAGATCTTCTCCCTGCGAAGGGATGGTGGTCTGTCCGGCGTGCAGGCCGTCGGTATCCGTGTGGATTGTGGTTTCCGCAACCGGCGTGACGGCCGGCGCAAAGCTGGTCGGAGCCTGTTTCAGGGGGAGGATTTCATCATTTTTCATTGGAGTCTCCATACAGAAAATTTGCGCTTTGGATTAAAACTATAGCCGGAAAGCGGCAACAGCAAGGCGCAAGAGATGTTCTATAGTTAAAAGTTAGTCAGGAAAACTGTCACGGAAGACCCATGGAACGCCCGAAACTTAAGTTAGGAGTCTTGTGCAATGTCGAAATTACCTTCAAAAAAAACCAAGAAAAGTGAGTCACTACCGGTAAGCCACGCCCCCGCCACGGGCATTAAATCCACACAACCTGGCTTGGGAGACCTGGCTCCCACCGATCGCGCTTATCAGCCTTCGCCGCAACCGACACCACCCGGAAAAGAGCCTACCGCCTCCGGCAGTGCCAAAAGTCCGCAGAATACTAACGCCAAACTCGATGCGCTTGAGCGACATCGTAAAAATGGTGAAAAACAGCCGCTGACCACCAATCAGGGGACGAAAATCTCTGATGATCAAAACTCGCTGAAAGCCGGAAGCCGTGGCCCGACCCTGCTGGAAGATTTCATTCTCCGCGAGAAAATCACCCATTTTGACCACGAGCGTATTCCTGAACGTATCGTTCATGCGCGAGGTGCTGCGGCTCACGGTTATTTTCAGCCTTACCGCAGCATGAAATCTGTCACCAAAGCCAGTTTCCTCTCTGACCCGAAAAAGCAGACGCCCGTGTTTGTGCGCTTTTCTACTGTGCAGGGGTCGCGGGGTTCTGCGGATTCCGTCCGTGATATTCGCGGCTGGGCCACCAAGTTTTATACCGATGAAGGTATTTATGATTTGGTCGGTAACAACACGCCGGTTTTCTTTATTCAGGACGCTCACAAGTTCCCGGACTTTGTGCATGCCGTAAAACCTGAACCGCATAATGAAATTCCGCAGGGCGCCAGCGCGCACGATTCCTTCTGGGATTACGTTTCCCTGCAACCGGAAACCTTGCATAACGTGTTCTGGGCGATGTCCGATCGTGGCATTCCGCGCAGTTACCGCACGATGGAAGGTTTCGGCATCCACACATTTCGCTTCGTGAATGCCAAAGGAAAATCCACCTTTGTGCGTTTTCACTGGAAACCGCTGGCGGGCAAAGCCTCGCTGCTGTGGGATGAAGCTCAGAAACTGGCCGGGAAAGATGCGGATTTCCACCGTCGTGACCTGTGGGAATCTATCGAGGCTGGCGATTACCCGGAGTATGAACTGGGCGTTCAGTTGATCCCCGAAGAGGACGAATTCAAATTTGATTTCGATTTGCTCGACCCGACCAAACTGATTCCGGAAAAACTGGTGCCGGTGCAGCTCATCGGCAAGATGGTGCTTAACCGTAACCCGGATAACTACTTTGCGGAAACCGAGCAGGTCGCGTTCCATCCGGGACACGTGGTGCCGGGCATCGATTTCACTAACGATCCATTATTACAGGGCCGGCTTTTCTCCTACACCGATACGCAGATAAGCCGTCTGGGCGGGCCGAATTTCCACGAAATCCCGATTAACCGGCCGACCTGTCCGTACCATAACTTCCAGCGTGACGGTATGCACCGTCAGGATGTAGATACCAATCCGGCAAACTACGAGCCGAATTCTATCAACAACAACTGGCCGCGAGAAACGCCTCCGGCCGCATCGGGTGGCGGTTTCGAAAGTTATCCTGAGCGAATTGATGCGGCAAAAGTGCGCCAGCGCAGCGAGTCGTTTGCTGAGTTTTATGCGCAGCCGCGCCTGTTCTGGTTGAGCCAGACGCCAACCGAGCAGGATCACATTGCCGGGGCGTTCTCGTTTGAATTATCTAAAGTCGCCCGACCTTATATCCGCGAGCGCGTGGTGGATTTGCTGGCACGTGTCGATCAGTCGCTGGCGCAGAAGGTGGCGAAAAACGTCGGCGTGACGCTTTCAGCAGACACGCTGAAAATCAAACCCCCGAAACCGGTGAATGGTCTGGACAGCGATCCGTCGCTCAGCCTCTATGCCAGCGGCAAAGGGGTGATTAAAGGGCGTCAGGTTGCGCTGCTGCTGGGTGACGGCGTTCACGCGGCCGATGTTCTGGAAACCTTGCAGGCGCTTCAGGCTGCGGGCGTTCACCCTAAACTACTGGCCAGCCATTTGGGGACAGTGACCGCAGATGATGGTTCGACGTTACCGATTGACGCGACGTTTGCCGGTTCGCCGTCAATCACCGTTGACGCCGTGATAGTGCCCCACGGGCACATTGATGCATTGCTGATGAGCGGGGACGCACGTCATTTCGTTCTTGAAGCCTATAAACATCTGAAAGTTATTGGCCTGAGCGGTGACGCGCGCCGCTTTAAATCCCTGCTGGGGCTGAAGGATGACGTGAAAGAAGAGGGGATTATCGAAGGCGAAAAAGCTGAAGGTGCCCTGTTGAAGGCATTCCTGAAAGATTTGGCGAAGCACCGGATCTGGTCACGCAGCGCTGCAGCTGACGCCGTTCCCGCCTGATTTACAGTAAATATCTATGCAGGCAGAGCCTCTCACGGGGCGATGTCTGCTTTTTTATGTCCGCAATGGAGGCATCGCCGTATAAAATTTCCTCTTTAGCGGCATAATTTGTGATGTGAGTCACAAATTAAATGTATGCGTTATTCTTGTTGTTACATCATAGTGACGACCGTCACGAAATGACGTCACAATGTTCAGTACAGTTGCCGGGTGTTCCTCCTGCCAATAATTGACCTTACACACAGAGGAGTTTGTTATGTCTCAGCCTGAAGTTTTCCACCTTGGCCTGACCAAAAAAGATTTAAACGGCGCGACGCTGGCGATTGTTCCCGGCGACCCTGAGCGCGTGGAGAAGATTGCCAAACTGATGGAAAACCCGGTTCGCCTGGCTTCCCACCGCGAATTTACATCATGGCGCGCTGAGCTTGACGGCAAATCTGTGATCGTGTGCTCAACCGGTATCGGTGGCCCGTCAACGTCTATCGCAGTCGAGGAGCTGGCACAGCTCGGCATCCGCACTTTCCTGCGCGTGGGCACCACGGGTGCCATTCAGCCGCATATCAGCGTCGGCGACGTTCTGGTGACGACGGCGGCTGTGCGTCTTGACGGCGCCAGCCTGCACTTTGCACCGATGGAATTCCCGGCAGTGGCCGATTTCGCCTGTACTACAGCGCTGGTCGCTGCGGCAGAAGCCGTGGGCGCACAAACACATATCGGCGTAACTGCCTCTTCTGACACCTTCTATCCGGGTCAGGAACGTTATGATACTTACTCCGGCCGTGTTGTTCGTCGTTTCAAAGAATCGATGAAAGAGTGGCAGGAAATGGGCGTGATGAACTACGAAATGGAATCTGCCACTCTGCTGACCATGTGTGCAAGCCAGGGTCTGCGTGCAGGTATGGTTGCGGGTGTCATCGTGAACCGCACGCAGCAGGAAATTCCTAACGCGGAAACCATGAAAAAGACCGAAAGCCATGCGGTGAAGATTGTCGTCGAAGCCGCACGCCGCCTGATTTAATTTTTATAAAATCAAAACAACACATCACATTTATGGGCTGCCTCCGGCGGCCCATTTTTT
>NZ_JYDE01000012.1 GCF_003263515.1 Rahnella inusitata
TTTTTGCTTACAGGAAACTCAGCACGTTATTTTTTGCTGGTTTTTTTATCAGCTTTTGGTACTGGTGCAGCAACTGCAACTTCATCAGCAACGTCTTCGTTATATTCGCGGCCGTAGAAGGTATCCATCAGAATTTGTTTCAGCTCAGCAATCAGTGGGTAACGTGGGTTAGCACCGGTACACTGGTCATCAAACGCATCTTCAGACAGTTTGTCTACTTTAGCCAGGAAGTCTGCTTCCTGAACGCCTGCTTCACGGATAGAAGTTGGGATACCCAGATCCGCTTTGATTTCGTCCAACCAGTTCAACAGTTTCTGGATTTTCTGAGCAGTACGGTCACCAGGAGCACCCAGACCTAAATGGTCCGCGATTTCTGCGTAGCGACGACGCGCCTGTGGGCGGTCATACTGACTGAAAGCAGTTTGTTTAGTTGGGTTATCGTTAGCATTGTAACGGATAACGTTGGAAATCAGCATGGCATTGGCCAGACCGTGAGGAATGTGGAACTCTGAACCCAGTTTGTGGGCCATGGAGTGACAGACACCCAGGAAGGCGTTGGCAAACGCGATACCCGCGATAGTTGCCGCATTGTGAACACGTTCGCGAGCTACCGGGTTTTTAGACCCTTCGTGGTAGCTGGCTGGCAGGTTTTCTTTCAGCAATTTCAGAGCCTGAAGCGCCTGACCATCAGAGTATTCATTCGCCAGAACTGAAACGTAAGCTTCCAGTGCGTGAGTTACCGCATCCAGACCACCGAACGCACAGAGTGATTTCGGCATGTTCATGACCAGGTTGGCATCGACGATAGCCATATCCGGAGTCAGAGCATAGTCAGCCAGTGGATATTTTTGACCTGTTGCATCATCGGTCACCACTGCAAACGGAGTCACTTCAGAACCTGTACCGGAAGTGGTGGTGACGGCGATCATTTTCGCTTTCACGCCCATTTTCGGGAATTTGTAGATACGTTTACGGATATCCATAAAGCGCAGCGCCAAATCTTCGAACTGAGTGTTTGGATGTTCGTACAGCACCCACATGATTTTCGCAGCATCCATCGGTGAACCACCACCCAGTGCGATGATCACATCTGGTTTGAAGGAGTTCATCTGCTCAGCACCTTTACGCACAATGCTCAGCGTTGGATCCGCTTCTACTTCGAAGAATACTTCAGTTTCAATACCGTGGCTTTTCAGAACGCTGGTGATCTGGTCTGCGTAGCCGTTGTTGAACAGGTAACGGTCAGTCACGATGAAGGCGCGTTTTGCTCCGTCAGTCGCCACTTCTTCCAGTGCGATTGGCAGTGAGCCACGACGGAAGTAGATAGATTTTGGAAGTTTATGCCACAACATGTTTTCTGCTCGCTTCGCTACAGTTTTCTTGTTGATCAAGTGTTTAGGACCGACGTTTTCAGAGATGGAGTTACCACCCCATGAACCGCAACCCAGCGTCAGAGAAGGGGCAAGTTTGAAGTTATACAGGTCACCGATACCACCCTGTGAAGCAGGGGTGTTGATCAGAATACGTGCAGTCTTCATTTTGTTGCCAAAATAATTAACACGTTCTGGTTGGTTATCCTGGTCTGTATACAGGCAAGATGTATGGCCGATACCGCCCATTTCTACCAGTTTCTCTGCTTTTGCTACCGCATCTTCAAAATCTTTTGCACGGTACATCGCGAGGGTAGGGGACAGTTTTTCATGTGCAAACGGTTCAGACTCGTCAACAACACTGACTTCGCCGATTAACACTTTAGTATGAGCAGGAACTTTAATGCCGGCCATTTCAGCGATTTTCGCTGCTGGCTGACCCACGATAGCTGCGTTCAGGCCACCGTTTTTAAGGATGATGTCGGAAACCGCCTTCAGCTCTTTACCCTGCAGCATGTAACCGCCGTGGGAAGAGAAACGTTCGCGTACTGCGTTGTAGACAGAATCAACCACAATGATGGACTGTTCTGACGCACAGATTACGCCGTTATCGAAGGTTTTTGACATCAGAACCGAAGCAACAACACGTTTGATATCAGCAGTTTCATCAACAACAACAGGAGTGTTACCTGCACCCACGCCGATAGCTGGTTTACCAGAGCTGTAGGCTGCTTTAACCATACCAGGACCACCGGTCGCCAGGATCAGGTTAATGTCTGGGTGATGCATCAACTGGTTAGACAGTTCAACACTTGGTTCGTCAATCCAGCCAATGATGTCTTTCGGCGCACCCGCAGCGATAGCCGCTTGCAGAACAATATCTGCAGCTTTGTTCGTCGCATTTTTAGCTCGTGGGTGTGGGGAGAAGATGATGCCGTTACGGGTTTTCAGGCTAATCAGCGCTTTGAAAATCGCAGTGGACGTTGGGTTAGTGGTGGGTACGATACCGCAGATGATGCCGATTGGCTCAGCGATTGTGATGGTACCGAAGGTATCATCCTGACCGAGGATGCCACAGGTTTTTTCATCTTTATAGGCGTTGTAAATATATTCAGAGGCGAAGTGGTTTTTGATCACTTTGTCTTCAACAATACCCATACCGGATTCTTCAACAGCAAGTTTTGCCAGCAGAATTCGGGCATCGGCAGCAGCCAGGGCGGCAGCAGCGAAAATCTTATCTACTTGTTCTTGACTGAAGTTGGCATATTCACGCTGTGCCTTTTTGACACGGGCAACGAGTGCGTTCAGTTCAGCGACATTTGTTACAGCCATAATGCTCTCCTGATAAAGTTAAACTCTTTTAGTAAATAACCTGCCAGAGATGAGTATAGCCTTGCTATCTCGCACCGTGAGAAAGTAATTAATACTATTATTCTCAAGGTGTTGCCTCTGTCTCTTTATTTGCTCAAAGAGCTTTCAGTCGTGTAGCACCTGTAGTAGATAAAAGTCATTTCGTGCCACCTGTGAACGTTTATAACAAAGTTTGTTCGCAAGTACCGGTGAGTGACTATGCGCAAAGCTTACCTATTTGTAGGCAGGAGGAATTTGATCTGGATCACTAAACACCGATGCTGACACCTTTCAGCTGGCTTTTGTTGAGAATAATTATCAAAAAATCTCAAATCGCCTACAAATTAGCAGCCATTTGAGGCAGTGACATTACACTTTTTTAACAAAAGTGTCATTCACTGCTTTTAATTAGAATTCTAGTGATAAATACCATGAAACGACGTGGCGCCTTCATTGCAATTCCAGTACATTAGCGCCCCATCAAGACCTTCATCTACTGGCATTTTGTGCGGAGTTCTGCGTGAGCCAATCTTTATTAGATTTTTCAGGCTATATCAAATTTTTCGTCGGGCTGTTTGCATTGGTGAACCCTGTCGGGATCCTGCCTGTTTTCATTAGCATGACCAGTTATCAGGCTGCGGCTGGCCGTAATAAGACCAATATGACGGCTAACCTGTCGGTTGCCATTATATTGTCGACGGCGTTATTTCTCGGCGATGCCATTCTTCATCTGTTCGGGATCTCAATTGATTCATTCCGCATTGCCGGCGGCATCCTGGTGGTGACGATTGCGATGTCGATGATAAGCGGCAAGCTCGGTGAAGATAAGCAGAACAAACAAGAGAAGTCGGAAACGGCGATCCGTGAAAACGTCGGTGTTGTTCCTTTAGCCTTACCTCTGATGGCAGGGCCGGGGGCGATCAGCTCGACAATCGTCTGGAGTTCTCGCTACAACGGCTGGCAGAACCTGCTCGGCCTGACGCTGGCAATCATGTTTTTCGCGTTCTGTTGCTGGCTTTTGTTCCGTGCCGCACCTTTGCTGGTACGTCTGTTGGGGCAAACCGGCATCAACGTCATTACCCGAATTATGGGTTTGTTGCTCATGTCTCTGGGGATTGAGTTTATTGTCACCGGGATAAAGGCTATTTTCCCCGGCCTGCTCTAATCAATAAGCAGACAAATTATCGCGTAAACGCTGATGTGTTTCCGCGATAATTATTACTTCCTCTTATAATGCAATGCATTAATATAGTGCAGCTAATGGTGTAAATAAGAGCGTTTGCACCCAAATGTAGCGTAAACTCCCGTCTCATACTTCATTTCCCTCCAAGTCTTCATTTCTTATAATAAACTTAGCTATTTTTTTGCTTAATGCTCTCCTTTCCTGCCCGTTTTGCCGTTAATTTATCCACATCATTCTGTAAGGCTTGTGCAGGCCGTATCGAGATGTTATTAGTGTTAACTCAGCAGTTAACAGGGCATTATCCTTGAAATGCGCAGATTGTTAACTGATTGTGTCAGCCGGGTTATTGAGCAAACTGCAATGTGTTTTCGAATCGAAGAACTTGCTGGATGTTAATAAAAATCAGTGGGTTACATACACTTTTTTAGTATTGTTCTTACCGGGCCCCAAAAGCTCTGCAACGTATAAAAGAGAATTACGTAACAAATTTGCAAAATTAATTGGCGCCGGTATCAGGCTTCTGATAATTTTCAAACCGTCTTCACAAATGGAAAATTGTTTAGAGTCATGCTCTAAGTGAGAACGAATCTTGCAAGGCACAGAAAGATTGAAGCAATTTCATTTGTTTTTGGAGAGCGAAGTGTCGCAATACGTAACGCAAAATTATCCTCAGTCGCTTTCTCTTTTCAGGAAGACGGTCTTTGCGTTGCTGGCATTACATAGCCTTGTGTTGAATCTTCCCGTTATGAAAAACAAATCTTCAGTTCTTCTTCTTAATTGATTCCCGCCGTTTGATGATGCCGGGAGGCTTTTGGCATTACGGTTGAAAGCAAAAAAGTTTTATTGAGTGGGAATAGGAATATCAGTATGCGACGGCCTGGTTTATCCCCGGAGTCAATACCGGCGGTGGGCGGGGCGAGTCAAATGGAGGGGATCATCCTTAACGATCTCTGAAACCGCATGGCGCTTAACAGCCTGACGTTTCAACGGCTTCACGTAGTAAGAGGGGACACCATCTTTGGATGGTGACGAAATGGGGGAGTTTCAGAGCAATTCGTTCCTGCTTGTGAAATCCGTTAACCCGGAAAGGGTTTATCTTGCACCAGAGCGCGCAAGTTCATAATAAAAACTGGAGTTGAATGACAATGACCAACATCACAAAAAAAAATCTGCTGGCTGCCTGCATCATGGCTGCGGTTGGCGCCATATCCATCAATACTGCCTTCGCGGCTAACGTGCCTGCTGGCGTAACGCTGTCAGACAAGCAAGAATTGGTGCGTAATAACGGTTCTGAAGTACAGTCCCTCGACCCGCATAAAGTTGAAGGTGTTCCGGAATCAAACGTTATCCGTGATTTACTGGAAGGCCTGGTTAATACCGACAGCCAAAACGGCAGCGTCATTCCTGGCGTCGCCACCAGTTGGGAAAACAAAGATTTCAAAGTCTGGACTTTCCACCTGCGTCCGGAAGCAAAATGGTCCAACGGCGACCCTGTGACTGCTCAAGATTTCGTGTTCAGCTGGCAGCGCCTGGCTGATCCAAAAACAGCCTCTCCGTATGAAAGCTACCTGCAATACGGCCACATCGAAAACATCGATGACATCATCAGCGGTAAGAAAAGCCCTGATACCCTGGGTGTGAAGGCGATTGATGACCATACCCTGCAAGTGACTCTGACCGAACCGGTCCCGTATTTTGTTAAAATGCTGTCCCACACCGCGATGAAGCCGGTGAATAAAAGCGTTGTTGAGAAATTTGGCGACAAATGGACTCAGCCAGAAAACTACGTCAGCAACGGCGCATACAAACTGAAAGCATGGACCGTCAACGAACGTATCGTGCTGGAGCGTAGCCCGACTTACTGGGACAACGCCAAAACTGTTATCAATCAGGTCACTTACCTGCCAATTTCTTCTGAAGTTACAGACGTTAACCGCTACCGCAGCGGCGAAATCGACATGACATATAACAACATGCCGATCGAACTGTTCCAGAAACTGAAAAAAGAAATCCCTACCGAAGTTCACGTTGACCCGTACCTGTGTACTTACTACTACGAAATCAACAACCAGAAAGCACCGTTCACTGATTCACGCGTACGTGAAGCGCTGAAACTGGGTCTGGATCGCGACATCATCGTGAACAAAGTGAAAGCGCAGGGCGATCTGCCGGCGTACAGCTACACCCCTCCTTACACCGACGGCGCGAAACTGACGCCTCCGGCCTGGTTCAAAGAAACGCAGGATCAGCGCAACACCGAAGCGAAAAAACTGCTGGCTGAAGCGGGTTACACACCAGCTAAACCACTGACCTTCGAACTGCTGTACAACACGTCTGATCTGCATAAGAAACTGGCGATTGCCGCAGCCGCTATCTGGAAGAAAAACCTGGGCGTGGATGTGAAACTGGTCAACCAGGAATGGAAAACCTTCCTGGACAGCCGTCATCAGGGCAACTTCGATGTGGCGCGCGCCGGCTGGTGCTCTGACTACAACGAACCTTCTTCCTTCCTGAACACCATGCTGTCTGACAGCAGCAACAACACCTCTCACTATAAGAGCGCTGCGTTTGATAAAGCGATCGCGGACACTCTGACGGCGAAAACTGACGACGAACGTGCGGGTCTGTATCAGAAAGCTGAAACTCAGCTGGATAAAGATTCTGTAATTGTACCTGTTTATTACTACGTGAACGCGCGTCTGGTGAAACCATACGTTGGCGGTTACACCGGTAAAGATCCACAGGACAACGTCTACGTGAAAGATCTGTACATCATCAAACACTAAACCGTGAAGAAACAGGGCATCCCCGAGCTGCCCTGTTTTTATTTGATGAAGGTAATGCTTATGGCGCTGGCATTCAGCGTCATAGCAAAGAGCCACTACGATGACCCACACACGCGGGTTATCGTGACCAAGCCAAAAACTATCAAGCTGTAGTGACAGGCTTAGAAACAGGTACGGGCAATGTTAAAGTTTATTTTACGCCGCTGTCTGGAAGCGATTCCGACGCTATTCATTCTGATCACCATTTCGTTTTTTATGATGCGTCTCGCACCGGGCAGCCCTTTTACGGGTGAGCGTAATCTTCCACCAGAAGTGATGGCGAACATTGAGGCGAAATACCACCTCAATGACCCAATCTATAAGCAATATTTCAATTATTTAGAACAGCTGGCCAAAGGCGATTTCGGCCCGTCGTTCAAATATAAGGATTACACCGTTAATGATCTGGTCGCGGCTTCTTTCCCGGTTTCGGCGAAATTAGGCCTGGCGGCATTTATCATGGCGATTGTTTTTGGTGTGACGGCGGGGGTTATTGCCGCGCTGAATCAAAACACCAAGTGGGATTACACCGTGATGGGAGTGGCGATGACCGGGGTAGTTATCCCGAGTTTCGTCGTCGCACCGTTACTGGTGCTGATATTTGCCATTACCCTGAAATGGTTGCCGGGCGGCGGCTGGAACGGCGGTGGTGCCAAATATATGATCTTGCCGATGGTCGCGCTTTCCCTGGCTTATATCGCCAGCATTGCGCGTATCACCCGTGGTTCAATGATCGAAATCCTGCACTCCAACTTTATCCGCACAGCACGCGCTAAAGGCTTACCGTTGCACCGCATTATTTTGCGCCATGCACTCAAGCCTGCACTGTTGCCGGTCCTGTCTTACATGGGGCCTGCGTTTGTGGGGATTATCACCGGTTCGATGGTTGTCGAGAGCATTTTCGGATTACCGGGCATCGGCCAGCTGTTTGTTAACGGCGCTTTAAACCGTGACTACTCGCTGGTACTGAGCCTGACTATTTTAGTGGGCGCATTGACCATTTTATTCAATGCGATCGTTGACGTGCTGTACGCCGTCATCGACCCGAAAATCCGTTATTAATGCCGGAGTACGTCAATGATGTTAAGTAAAAAAAACAGCGACGTTGTCGAGAACTTCACCGAGAAACTGGAAGTTGAAGGCCGCAGTTTGTGGCAGGACGCGCGTCGTCGCTTTATGCATAACCGCGCGGCAGTCACCAGCCTGATCGTTCTGGCCTTTATTGCCCTGTTCGTGGCTTTCGCTCCGCTTTTATCGCAGTTTGCCTACGATGATACCGACTGGAATATGATGTCGGCCGCGCCTGATATGGCTTCACACCACTTCTTCGGGACTGACTCATCAGGCCGTGATTTGCTGGTACGTGTGGCGATCGGCGGGCGTATCTCGCTGATGGTAGGCGTGGCAGCTGCGCTGGTGGCGGTCATCCTCGGTACGCTGTACGGATCGTTGTCCGGCTATCTGGGCGGTAAGATCGACTCGGCTATGATGCGTTTGCTGGAAATCCTCAACTCTTTCCCGTTCATGTTCTTCGTTATCCTGCTGGTGACCTTCTTCGGACAGAACATCCTGTTGATTTTCGTGGCGATAGGCATGGTGTCGTGGCTGGATATGGCGCGTATCGTGCGTGGTCAGACCCTGAGCCTGAAACGCAAAGAATTCATCGAAGCAGCGTTGGTCAGCGGTGTGAGTACGCGCAATATCGTGTTGCGTCACATTGTTCCCAACGTTTTAGGTGTCGTAGTGGTGTATGCGTCACTGCTGGTGCCAAGCATGATCCTGTTCGAATCCTTCCTGAGCTTCTTAGGTTTGGGTACGCAGGAGCCGCTGAGCAGCTGGGGCGCGTTGTTAAGTGACGGCGCCAACTCGATGGAAGTTTCACCTTGGTTACTGCTGTTCCCGGCAGGCTTCCTGGTTGTAACTCTGTTCTGTTTCAATTTTATCGGCGATGGCCTGCGTGATGCCCTCGACCCGAAAGATCGTTAAGGAGTGCAACCATGAGCACCATTGAACAAATTCAAGCCAACGCGGCACCGGTTTCTGCCCTCAAAGGCGAGATGCTGCTGGACGTGAAAGACCTGCGCGTCACTTTCGAGACGCCTGACGGCGATGTGACTGCGGTCAATGATTTGAACTTCGACCTTCGCGCTGGCGAAACCTTAGGGATCGTCGGCGAATCCGGTTCCGGTAAATCCCAGACTGCGTTTGCATTGATGGGCCTGCTGGCGAGCAATGGCCGCATCGGCGGCTCAGCGAAATTCAACGGGCGCGAAATCCTCAATCTGCCGCAAAAGGAGCTGAACAAGCTGCGCGCCGAGCAGATTTCGATGATTTTCCAGGATCCGATGACCTCGCTGAACCCGTACATGCGTGTCGGTGAGCAACTGATGGAAGTGCTGATGCTGCATAAACACCTCAGCAAACGTGAAGCCTTTGAAGAATCTGTACGTATGCTTGATGCGGTAAAAATGCCCGAAGCCCGCAAACGTATGAAAATGTTTCCCCACGAATTCTCCGGTGGTATGCGCCAGCGTGTGATGATCGCGATGGCACTGCTGTGTCGTCCGAAACTGTTGATCGCCGACGAACCCACCACTGCGCTGGATGTAACCGTTCAGGCGCAGATCATGACGCTGCTGAATGAACTGAAAGCTGAGTTCAACACCGCGATCATCATGATCACGCACGATCTGGGCGTTGTTGCCGGAATCTGTGACAAAGTGCTGGTGATGTACGCAGGCCGTACTATGGAATATGGCCGCGCCCGCGACGTGTTCTACGAACCGTGCCATCCGTACTCTATCGGTCTGCTGAACGCTGTTCCGCGTCTTGATGCAGAAGGCGGCGCGATGATGACCATTCCGGGCAATCCGCCAAACCTGTTGCGTCTGCCAAAAGGCTGTCCGTTCCAGCCGCGTTGTCCGCACTCAATGGACATTTGCGCCACAGCGCCACCGCTTGAGCGTTTCGGTGATGGTCGTTTGCGTGCCTGCTATAAGCCGCTGGAGGAACTGGTATGACTGACAATACAATCATGGACAGCTCCGCGATGAACACTCACGCGCCGGAGAAAAAAGTCCTGTTGGAAGTGGCCGATCTCAAAGTCCATTTCGACATTAAGGACGGTAAGCAGTGGTTCTGGCAGCCATCAAAAACGCTGAAAGCCGTGGACGGCGTCACATTGCGTCTTTACGAAGGTGAAACGCTGGGCGTGGTCGGGGAATCCGGCTGTGGTAAGTCAACGTTCGCCCGTGCACTGATCGGTCTGGTGAAAGCCACTGACGGTCGCGTGGCGTGGCTGGGTAAAGACCTGCTGAACATGTCTGATAACGAGTGGCGTAAAACCCGCAGTGATATTCAGATGATTTTCCAGGATCCGCTGGCGTCCCTGAATCCGCGTATGACTATCGGCGAAATCATCGCCGAGCCGCTGAAAACCTATAATCCGAATATGCCTCGTTTAGAGGTGAAAGAGAAAGTGAAGGCGATGATGCTGAAGGTCGGGCTGTTGCCTAACCTGATCAACCGTTACCCGCACGAATTCTCGGGCGGTCAGTGCCAGCGTATTGGTATCGCGCGTGCGCTGATCCTTGAGCCTAAGCTGATTATCTGTGACGAACCGGTGTCCGCACTGGATGTGTCGATTCAGGCGCAGGTGGTGAACCTGCTGCAACAGTTGCAGCGCGAAATGGGCTTGTCACTGATCTTCATCGCGCACGATCTGGCAGTGGTAAAACACATCTCCGACCGTGTTCTGGTGATGTATCTCGGTCACGCAGTCGAGCTGGGGACGTATGACGAGGTATATAACAATCCTCAGCATCCGTACACCCGCGCGCTGATGTCTGCGGTGCCGGTGCCGGACCCGGACAAAGAGCGCAATAAAGTGATTCAGTTGCTGGAAGGGGAGTTACCTTCGCCAATCAATCCGCCTTCCGGCTGCGTGTTCCGTACACGTTGTCCGATTGCCGGACCAGAATGTGCGATCACCCGTCCGCTGCTCGAAGGCAGTTTTCGCCATGCGGTTTCCTGCCTGAAAGTCGATCCGCTCTGAGTCATTTTTGCCTGTCATGAAACATAAAAAAACCTGCCGCTGGCAGGTTTTTTTTAGTGCTGTGTTGAGGCTACTCTTTCCAGAGGATATGGCAGAGCTTGTGATCTTTTTCACGGCACAACAGCACGCGCGCAAAAATATCATTGATCGGCATGTCTTCCGCATCCGCCAGACCAATCACCACTTCCGCGAAGAAGTCAGGGTTCAAATCGAAATCCACATGTTCTACCCAGTCTTCTGCCGGATCATAAAGCTCGGCGCCGCCGCGTTCTTCAAATTGCAGATTGAAGATCAGGATATCCGCCGGATCCAGGTTATCCCCGGCCAGTTCCAGAAAGATATCGTAGGCTTGCTCAAGGGTTTCGTCTTCGGTCAGGCGATTATTCAGGTCCATAGCATTCTCGTTTACAAATGAGTGTATTCAGGCTTTGTCATAGCCGGTACTGCGCGTATTACACCACGCTCAACGCGGCTTTTACAGCAGCGGGCTGAAAAAGTAGAACAAACGTTCCACCAGACGATGCCAGAAAGGACGTTTCAGCCAGGCCTCGACATCCAGCAGGTGCGAACGTGCGATGTAATCGTCCTGAACGCGACCGAGATCGGCACCGAATCCGGCATCGTCGATCACCAGTGTGATTTCAAAATTGAGCCACAGGCTGCGCATATCCAGATTCACCGTCCCGACCAGGCTCAGTTGTCCATCCACCAGAATACTTTTGGTGTGGAGCAGGCCGTCTTCGAACTGGTAAATTTTGACACCGGCTTCCAGCAGCTCGTTGAAGAACGCGCGGCTGGCCCAGCCGACCATCATAGAGTCATTTTTAAGGGGCAAAATAATGCTGACATCCACACCGCGCTGTGCGGCGGTACAAATCGCATGAAGCAAATCGTCGCTCGGCACCAGATAAGGCGTGGTCATGACCAGCTGTTCGCGTGCAGAATACGTGGCGGTTAGCAAAGCCTGATGGATCATGTCTTCCGGGAAACCCGGCCCTGACGCGATAACCTGAATCGTATGGCCGCTTTCCTGTTCGAACGGCATTTGATTGGTATCAGGTTCCGGTGGCAAAATGCGTTTACCGGTTTCGATTTCCCAGTCGCAGGAATAAACGATACCCATGGTGGTCGCAACAGGGCCTTCCATGCGCGCCATCAGATCAACCCACTGACCAACCCCCGCATCCTGTTTAAAGAAGCGCGGATCGACCATGTTCATGCTGCCGGTATAAGCGACATAGTTGTCGATTAATACGACTTTACGGTGCTGACGCAGATCCATCCGGCGCAGGAATACACGGAACAAATTGACCTGCAACGCTTCTACCACTTCGATACCGGCATTGCGCATCATCGCCGGATACGGGCTGCGAAAGAACGTGACGCTGCCCGCTGAGTCGAGCATCAGACGGCAATGGATACCACGTCGGGAAGCCGCCATCAGCGATTCGGCAACCTGATCAACCAGACCGCCGGGCTGCCAGATATAAAACACCATCTCAATGTTGCTGCGCGCGAGTTCAATGTCACGCATCATCGCTTTAAGCACATCGTCGCTGGTAGTCAGCAGCTGAAGCTGGTTGCCTTTTACCCCCGCGATGCCCTGACGGCGTTCGCAGAGCTGGAATAAAGAGGCGGCGATTTCACTGGTTTCGGTAGCAAAAATCCGCTGGCAATCTTTCAGATCGTTGAGCCAGCGCGCTGTAGAAGGCCACATCGCTTTTGCACGTTCGGCGCGACGTTTGCCCAGATGAAGTTCACCAAACGACAGATAGGCGATGATGCCGACCAGAGGAATGATATAGATGATCAGCAGCCACGCCATGGCCGAAGGCACGGCACGGCGTTTCATCAAAATGCGCAGAGTGACGCCGGCTATCAGTAACCAGTAACCAAAAACCAAAAATCCGCTGATTACCGTATAGAATGTTGTCATAAAGGCGAAAAATCCTGTTCGCAAGCCATTGGCGTAAGTGTACGTGTTCGGGGAATTCTTTTAACCAACTTTTTCCCACCAATCAATCAGCTACCTCTGATTCTGTTAAAGATTGATAAAAATCCTCAGGGTGCTGATATCAAGGTTAGCTGATTACGGGGGACAAGGTGAGAAACAAGACTTGGATCACAACGTCATCGGCCTATAATGTCCCGGCTAAATTCTTCCGTTCTTATTCTTTCATTATTGAACAGTGACGGCCACCACGGGACACAGGTGTATGAAACGCAGTAAAAATGAAGTCGGTCGCTGGCGTATGTTACGCCAGACTCAGCGCCGGAGAAGCCGCTGGCTGGAAGGTCAGTCGAGACGCTATCGTCACATCTACCGTATTCGTCAAATCCACCACCAACAACATCAACGCCTGTCATTGTATGCCGTGAACTACGAATGGGGTTCATGATTAGCGGGATTTAGGCTGGAAAAGTGCACCACATTTCTTACAGACCAGCGTGGAGTTTTTGCGAACTTTGGTGCTGATCTGTTCAGCAACATAACCGCATTCCGGACAGGTAACCTTCGTGGTTTTACTGGTTAGAAACTTCAGTCCGTCGAAGAATGACATAATGCTTACCTCATGGGCAGGGGTAAACATCCTACCACAAAAGCCATGAAAGCATTGTGACGGCTTTGGGGTTATTGCGCCACGACGGTTCAGGTCGTGACGCAGTTCAGTCTCAGAATACGCGTTTAAAGGGTTTCACAGTGACGGCTTTATACACGCCAGCCTCAACATACGGGTCAGCATCGGCCCAGGCTTTCGCGCCTTCCAGCGTTTCAAACTCTACCACCAACAGTGAACCGGTCATGCCCGCCGCACCGGGATCTTCACTGTCGATTGCCGGCGTCGGCCCGCCGATTAACACCCGGCCCAAAGCCTGCAATTTTTGAAGCCTTTCGATATGCGCAGGGCGGGCAGCCGCACGTTTTTCCAGTGAGTCGGATACATCTTCAGAATAAATAACGTAAAGCATGAGCCACCTTTCTTGTGATTTTAATGAGCAATCTTTCGCGATTTGGCGCGGGCAGACTGATGTGCAGAATTACCATAGCTAAACCTGAAGCCCGAAGAAAGTGCTTTGCGCGGGATCAAGTCAGAGGTTATTTGAGAATAGTTGTCATCTCGGTGTTGAATATGATTGCTATTTACATTTAAACTTGCGGCTTCACGGGGAAAAAGAATCATTATGCCGCTAAAAAAGTTTAGGTTTATTCGCAAGGTTTCTTTGCCGGTGGCGCTTTCCGTCGGCTTACATGCTGTAGTTATTGCCGCCGTGCTGTACGTCACGGTCAGTGACGCACTTAAATTGCCAGTGCAGGAACAGAAGGTCATGAGCGTGACGATGGTCAATCCTGCTGACTTTGCGCCGCCTCCGCCACCACCTCAGGCGGAGCCGACACCACCGGAACCTGAGCCAGAACCGGAAGTGGTACCTGAGCCGCCACCGCCACCGGAAGCCGTGGTTATCCCGGAACCACCGAAACCTAAACCGAAGCCGGTCAAAAAGCCGGTGGTGAAGCCGAAGGTGAAACCCGTTGAGCGTCCGGTAGAAAAACCGACGCAAACGGTGCAGACCGCTCCGGTGACCAGTAATCAGCCGGTGACGAAACCGGCCAGCCAGCCGCCAGCGTCGAGCAACACGCAAAGCACCAGCGGCCCGCGTCCGCTTGAGCGCGGCAAACCGTTCTATCCGGCGCGCGCCTTAGCGCTGCGCATTGATGGCCGCGTCCGCGTGCAGTTTGACGTAGACAGCGACGGTCGCGTAGAAAACGTGCGTATTCTCTCGGCAGAGCCGCGCAACATGTTTGAACGTGAAGTGAAACAGGCAATGCGTAAGTGGCGCTACGAACCCAAAGCGGCCAGTAATCTGGTGGTCAATCTGGTGTTCAAAGTGGAAGGCGGTTCTTCCGTCGAATAATCCCCGCAGTGTCTGCAATAAAAAAGGTCGCCCTCATCAGGCGACCTTTTTCGTTTTCATGCATCACATCGCACAATTAATCCTGCGATACACCTTCTGAATCGACGCTGAAATTACTGCGCCCATCGGGAAGCTGGCGCGATTTGCCTGCTTCATCCACGGCGACATACGTGAAGACCGCTTCAGTGGCTCTGTAACGCTGCCCTATAGGCTCGGAAGAGACTTTCTTGACCCAGACTTCCACATTGATGGTGATGGAGCTGTTGCCGGTACGGATGCAACGTGCGTAGCAGCACACCACGTCACCGACGGCGACCGGTTTAAGGAACGTCATGCCGTCCACGCGAACCGTGACAACGCGACCTTTGGCGATCTCCTTCGCCTGGATAGCGCCGCCCATATCCATCTGCGACATCAGCCATCCGCCGAAGATATCGCCATTCGCATTGGTGTCCGCAGGCATTGCCAGCGTGCGCAGCACCATTTCACCATTAGGTAAGCTATGTTTTTCGTTCATAGAGAGTTGCTTCACAAAGTTCAATGACTTCAAAAATTAAGGCCTTTCAGAGAAAGGCCCGTGCAGGAGATCGCTTATTTTTTTTCTTCATCCGGCATATGCCGGTAAATATATACGCCGCTCAGCAGGGTAAATACCAGCGTCAGCGCGGTCAGGCCGAAGACTTTAAAGTTAACCCAGATATTTTGCGGTAACCAGAACGCGACATAAATATTTGCCAGTCCGCATACCAGGAAAAAGATTGCCCAGCTAACGTTGAGTTTATTCCAGACGTGATCCGGCAGCGTCAGCTCTTTACCCAGCATGCGCTGGATCAGCGGTTTTTTCAGTACCAGCTGGCTAATCAGCAATGCACCAGAGAACAGAACGTAAATCACGGTGACTTTCCATTTAATGAACTCGTCATTATGGAAAACCAGCGTCAGGGTGCCAAAAACGGCCACCATCGCGAAGGTGATCAGCGTCATTTTTTCAATTTTGCGGTACATCACCCAGGTGATAATCAGGGCCAGTGCGGTGGCGGCAATCAATGCGCCCGATGCGACAAAAATGTCGTAAAGCTTATACACCACAAAAAAGACAATCAGGGGAAGAAAATCGAGGAGCTGCTTCATACTTCATTCCATGTTTTATGTATGGGATGACTATACCGGAATCATTTCGCGGACAAAAGAAAAGGGCGCCTGAGCGCCCTTTAAAAAAACATATCAATATTACACGCGTAATTTTGTGTAAAGACGGAACAGATAAATCAGTAATAACGCGGAAACCAGGTTGCTCAGCGCGCTGAGGATCACCGCGGCGACATCCGGGGACATCATCGACAGACGGCTTACCACCAGCAACAGCACCATTTTCGCCGCCAGCCAGAACATGATAGCCGGAACAATGAGACGCAGATTAGCGAAGGCCAGCTTGCTGCTGACTTTGACGGATTTGAAAACGCCGAGCTTTTCATTCACGCACAACACCGGCGACAGACATGTCGCTACCGCCAGCACGATGCCCGGTACGACGAACAGCGTCAGACCGAGCTGAACCAGCAGGGTGCACAGAAGCATCAGACCGAACAGACGCGGCATGACAGGTGCGGCTGCGCCGAGTGCGCGAAGAGCGCTGGTACGCATCCCGCCTGAAACCTGTTGCAGCAGAACCAGCATCCCGCCGACCAGCAGTACATTGCCGATCAGCGCAGAGAACGTCGCCGCCGCAGACACCTGAAGCAGCACTTTCTGCTGCTCCGGGGACATGCTCTGCACCAGCTCCTGAATGCTCATGCCGGTATTACTCAGTAAATCGTCGCTACCGGCGCTGAGCAGGCTCAGCTGATCGCTGCCCGGCATAAAAATCTGGTTCAAGATGACGGTAATTAATGCGGTCATGACAGCCAGCAGCAAAATGCTACCTAACTGATTACGCATAAAATTGAAACTGTCACGGTACAACGTACTGGCCGTGATAGGCATGAACGCTCCTTGGCAAAAAGCAAAAATCAATAAGACGGCGATTGTAACCTTTAAATGGGGATCGCCGATAGGTTTGCGCTGACTTCCTGTCAGTTTGCGTGACGAATCGCTGCCTGAGCGCGTTCGAGTTAACTGAAATTTGGAACCGGTAATTTCATCTCCAGCGCAGGCAACCCGTAATGCGCACGGGCGCGGTCGCAGGCAGAATTGCCGACACCGTCCAGACCGGACTGATCGAATTCGCGGCAGGGCGAAGGGCGGTTGAGGTAAATGGAACAGGAAACGGACTGGCCGACTTCTCCTTCAAGGGCGATACAGCGCGGCGCTTTGCTGTTGGTGCCTTGCATACAGCTTAAAAAGGGAGTGACTTGCTCTGTCAGCGCCTGCGGAACGTCTCCACCTGCAACCTGAGATTCAGCCCAATAAAAAGATACCCGGAAATACGCACAGCATGCGCCACAGGTCATGCAAGGGTTGTTCGTTTCGCTCATCTTGGGAAGTGACCGACTCCTTAACGGCACCAAACCAAAACCACAATGAATAAGCAAAGTACGCAGCGGCGTTTTTTTAAGCAACAGATATTCGCGGCATTTGAGAAATAAACAAATCCCCTCGTTTTTGATGTAGATCAATTCCTTTGTTTTTATAGATTTAGATCGGATTGAGAAAGATGCATTTTCCCTAAATTTGTTTTAAAGATGTGATCCCGCAATGATCAAACCATACCAAAGAGTAGGTATCATTCGCGCGGCAAATCAATAATCCACACAAAGGGAAGGGACAATGAAAGCAGCATATTGGGCATTGGTCGCGGCAGCGGCATTTCCGGCAGTCGCGAGCGCACATCAGGCAGGGGATGTGATTTTTCGTGTAGGGACCGCCACTGTCCGGCCAACCGAAGGGTCTGACAACGTTCTGGGGCTGGGTTCGTTTGATATTAATAACAATACGCAGATGGGGATGACCCTCGGCTACATGTTCACCGATAACATCGGGATGGAACTGCTGGCGGCCACGCCTTTCCAGCACAAAGTCGGTCTTAAAAGCACCGGGACCATCGCCGAAGTGAAACAGCTGCCACCATCATTAATGGCGCAGTACTACTTTGGGGATAAGCAAGACAAGCTGCGTCCGTACCTTGGCGTTGGTATTAACTACACCACATTTTACGATACCAATTTCAACCAGACGGGCCGCGATGCCGGGTTGTCTGATCTGAGTGTGAAAGATTCCTGGGGCGTGGCGACGCAGGCCGGTCTTGATTACAACCTCGATGACAACTGGCTGATTAACATGTCGGTGTGGTGGATGGATATCGATACTGAAGTGAAATTCAAAGCCGGTGGCGAGCAGCAAAACATCAACACCCGGATCGACCCATGGGTCTTTATGTTTGGCGTCGGCTATCGTTTCTGATTGTTGGGACAGGCATAAAAAAAGAGGCGCTCCGGCGCCTCTTCGCATTTCTTCAACCGACAGCCCTTACTTAAGGCGCATGTCGTTTTCAATGGAGCGAACACCGGCCACGCCGCGTGTCACTTCAACCGCACGGTTAGCATCCGCCGTTGACGTTACAAAGCCGCTCAGCTGTACGCGACCTTTAAAGGTTTCGACGCTGATTTCGCGTGATGCGATGGTTTTATCCGCCAGCAGGGCTGATTTTACTTTGGTGGTCACGACGGTGTCATCGATATAACCGCCGGTTCCTTCTGATTTTTTTGTTGGCGCACAGGCGGCAACGGCCATAACCACGACGGCTGCCATACAGAATGCGGACAAGGTTTTGAATAGCTTCATAAATAACTCTCCATGCTTTGTTATAAAACCAAAAGAAACGATCTGTTAAAACCAAACGGTAACTCACGCAAGCAATGCGGTCAGAGCCCGAATAATCATAGGCTTGATGAGTGAATTCAGTTTGGTTTATTGATGGCGTTTATACAAATATTTGGAGGGAGAAAAATCGTAAGAAATTAAAAAGAAACAGAACGTGAGCATTTTGACGTCTCACGTTCTGTTTATTGCACTTACGCGCGGGTGGCGGCTTTCATTTCACTGACGAAACGGGAAAGCTGAGCGAGCATTTCGGAAGGCTGATGCAGATTGTTCTCGATGATGCGCACAGTCGCAGAACCTGAAATTGCCCCGGCTGCGCCTGCCGCCAGCGTTTCTTTCACCTGCGAAGGTTCGGAGATCCCAAAGCCCTGCAACGGTGGCGCGGCGTGGTATTCACGCAGCTTATCGACCAGATGATTCAGCGGCGTGAGCGCGCGTTTCTCCGTACCGGTCACACCGGCGCGGGACAGCAGATACGTGTAACCACGGCCATGAGAGGAGATCTCGCGCAGCAAATCGTCTGAAGCATTCGGCGGGCAGATGAAGATCGGCGCGATGCCGTGGCGCAATGCAGCGGCGCGGAACGGCGCGGATTCTTCAAACGGTACATCGGCAACCAGCACGGAATCGACGCCCACTTCAGCGCAGCGCTGATAGAAGGTTTCGATGCCGTTGTGGAACACCAGATTGGCGTACATCAGCAGGCCAATAGGAATGTCCGGGTGCTTTTCACGAATGCGCGCCAGCATGTTGTAGCACTGTGTCGGAGAAACCCCGGCGGCAAACGCGCGCAGGTTGGCGTTCTGAATGACCGGGCCATCAGCCAGCGGATCGGAGAACGGAATGCCCAGTTCCAGTGCGTCGGCACCGGCTTCGATCAGCGTATCAATAATTGACAGGGACAGCTCAACGCCCGGATCGCCCAGCGTGACGAAAGGAACAAACGCGCCTTCTTTCTTGCTTTCCAGACGCTTAAACAATTGCTGATAACGTTCCATTAAATTTCTCCCCGGGCAGTCAGGATGTCATGTACGGTGAAAATATCTTTGTCGCCGCGGCCAGAAAGGTTCACCACCAGAATTTGTTCTTTCTCCGGCGTTTCCTTGATCATTTTCAGCGCATACGCCAGCGCGTGGGAAGATTCCAGTGCCGGAATAATCCCTTCATGGCGGGATAATTCTTTAAAGGCTTCCAGCGCTTCGTCATCGGTAATCGAGACATATTCCGCACGGCCAATGCTGTTGAGATAGGCGTGCTGCGGGCCGACCGACGGGAAATCCAGACCGGCAGAAATGGAATAGGATTCTTCGATCTGGCCCTCGGAGGTCTGCATCATCGGCGCTTTCATGCCGAAATAGATGCCGACGTGACCGTGTTTCAGCGGCGCGCCGTGCTGGCCGGTTTCGATACCCAGACCGCCCGGTTCAACGCCTATCAGTTTCACGCTGGTGTCTTCAATGAAATCTGCAAACATACCGATCGCATTAGAACCGCCGCCGACGCAGGCAATCACTGCATCCGGCAGACAGCCTTCGCGTTCCTGCATCTGCACTTTGGTTTCTTCGCCGATCATGCGCTGGAATTCACGCACAATCGTCGGATACGGATGCGGGCCCGCTGCGGTGCCCAGCATGTAGTGGGCGGTTTCATAGCTGCCGGACCAGTCGCGCAGTGCTTCGTTACAGGCATCTTTCAGCGTGGAAGAACCGCTGTGCACCGGGATCACTTCCGCACCCATCAGACGCATACGGAACACGTTTGGTGACTGGCGCTCGATGTCTTTCGCGCCCATATAAATGCGGCATTTCAGGCCGAGCAGGGCGCAGGCGAGGGCAGAGGCAACGCCGTGCTGCCCGGCACCGGTTTCGGCGATGATTTCGGTTTTACCCATGCGTTTGGCCAGTAAAGCCTGACCGAGCACCTGATTGGTTTTATGCGCGCCGCCGTGCAGCAGGTCTTCACGTTTCAGATACAACTTGGTTTTGGTGCCGGCGGTCAGGTTTTTGCATAATGTCAGCGCCGTCGGGCGGCCTGCGTAGTTCTTCAGCAGATCGATAAATTCAGCCTGAAACTCCGGGTCGCGCTGGGCGCTGACAAAAGCTTCTTCCAGCTGCGCCAGCGCAGGCATCAGAATTTGCGGGACGTACTGGCCGCCAAATTCGCCGAAGTAGGGATTAAGTAAAGTCATGATATTCCGTCCTGTCTGTCAATTTTTGCGTCATCGCGAAGGCGTTAATACGCCCGCAATGTCTGGAATACGGCGGTAATTTTTTCGGCATCTTTGATGCCCGGCTCGCTTTCAACACCTGAGTTGAAATCCAGCCCTGCGCAACCGAGTTGCGCCGCCTGCACGCAGTTGTCTGCACCCAGACCACCGGCGAGCAGAACGTTACTGAGATCCTGACCTTCCAGCGTGCTCCAGTCGAAACGATGACCGGTACCACCTTTGCCGTTGTCGAGGACGTAGCGATCCACACGATTGAGGTCACGCGCCGGAATACTGTCTTTCACGCTCAGCGCCTTCCAGATCTGCACGCCCGATGGCAGGGCTTCGCGCAGCGTGTCGATATACGCCTGATCTTCATCACCATGTAGCTGTACGGCAGTCAGATTCAGGGTCTGCGCGGTGTGTGCAATTTCTGCAACCGGCTGGTCACGGAACACGCCGACATATTTCAGCGGTGCGCCTTTCTGGACTTCACTGGCCTGATCCTGAGTCACAAAGCGGGGAGAGGCTTCGACAAAAATCAGCCCGCCGTAAATCGCACCGGCTTCATGTGCTGCTTTAGCGTCTTCGGCGCGGGTCAGGCCGCAGACCTTATTATCGCCAAGCAGAACGCGGCGAACCGCGCTGGAAAGATCGTCTTCTGACATCAGCGCACTGCCTATCAGGAAACCATTGGCGAAGCGGCTGAGTTCACGAATCTGTCCGTACGTGTTGATACCGGATTCGCTGATCACCGTTACCCCGTGTGGCACGCGCGGGGCGAGCTGGCGGGTGCGGTCTAAGTCGATGGACAAATCGCGCAGGTCGCGGTTATTGATACCGACCACTTTGGCTTTTAGCTGCACCGCACGATCCAGCTCTTCTTCATTACTGGCTTCAGTCAGCACGCCCATATTCAGGCTGTGTGCCACGGCGGCCAGCTGAATGTATTGCTCGTCGTTGAGCACCGACAGCATCAGCAGAATGGCATCGGCCTGATAAAAACGGGCCAGATGGATCTGATACGGATCGATGATGAAATCTTTGCACAGCACAGGCTGCGTGACTGTTTTGCTGACCAGCGGCAGAAAATCAAAACTGCCCTGGAAATATTTCTCGTCGGTCAGAACGGAGATGGCTGACGCATAGTCTTTATAAACGCTGGCGATTTCTACCGGATCAAAGTTATCGCGGATGGTGCCTTTTGACGGAGACGCTTTTTTGCACTCCAGAATGAAGGCGGTTCTGGCGCCTTGCAGGGCATGGTAGAAACTGCGCTGGCTCTGAGTGATTTCGTTTTGAAAGCTGGCCAGCGGTTGTTGTTCTTTACGCGCCGCGACCCAAATTTCTTTGTCGCGGACAATCTTGTGGAGCACGGTTTCCTGCTGCATCACTTATCCTCTTGCTGCCAATGCCAACACACGCTGGTAGGGTTCACCGCTGCGCATGGCGGCCAATGCCTGTTGTGCGTTTTGTTTTAAATCTTCCTGACCGAAAAGGCGCAATAACATCGCCACATTGACGGCTACCGCGGCTTCATGGGCCGGATCACCTTTACCTTGTAATAAGCGTGCCAGAATGTCACGGTTTTCTTCCGGTTCGCCGCCCAGCAGTGATTCAATAGGATAATTGTCCAGTCCGAAGTCCTGCGGCGTCACTTCATAGGTGGTGATTTTGCCGTCTTTCAGCTCAGCCACCTGCGTTGGCGCGTGGATCGCCACTTCGTCCATTCCGCCGCCGTGAACCACTGCCGCACGCTCATAGCCGAGCGCCCGTAAGGTTTCCGCAATCGGCAGCACCAGCTCCGGGCTGTAAACGCCAATCAGCGCCAGCGGCGGACGTGCCGGGTTGATCAGCGGGCCAAGCACGTTAAACAGCGTGCGGGTTTTTAGCGCCTTACGTACCGGCATCGCGTGGCGAAAACCGGTGTGATACTGCGGCGCGAACAGAAAACAGACGTTCAAATCGTCAAGGGCTGCGCGCGATTCTTCCGCAGGCATATCCAGACGAATGCCAAATGCTGCCAGCAAATCCGAGGAGCCCGACCGGCTGGAGACGCTGCGGTTGCCGTGTTTCGCTACGCGGGCTCCACAGGCTGCCGCGACAAAGGCGCTGGCGGTAGAAATATTGATGCTGTTGGTGCCGTCGCCGCCGGTGCCTACGATGTCCGCGAACTGGTAATCCGGACGCGGGAACGGCTCGGCGTGGGCCAGTAACGCTTTCGCCGCCCCGGCGATTTCTTGCGGTTGCTCGCCGCGAACTTTCATACTGATTAAGGCTGCCGCTAACTGCGCAGGCTCCAGTTCGCCATTCACAATGGCGGTAAATAAATGCTGGCTTTCTTCCTGCGTCATCGTTTGTGCGCGATACAGATTCTCAAGAATGCCGGGGATAGTTTGCGTATTCATGTCCTTTCTCCTTACGCCAAAGCCCAGGCCAGTGTCTGTTCAAGCAGACGCGCACCCTGTGAGGTTAAAATGGATTCTGGATGGAACTGGAAACCGCAGACGCGATCTTCATCATGACGCACCGCCATCACCATGTCGCCGAAGCGGGCGTTGACCGTCAGCCCGTCGGGGATCTGGCTGCCGACCAGCGAGTGGTAGCGTGCCACCGGCAGCGGGTTGTTCATTCCGGCAAACATGCCTTCATTGTCATGGGTGATTGAAGAGGCTTTACCGTGCAGGATTTCCCCCGCCTGGCCGACAAATCCGCCATAGGTTTCGACAATCGCCTGATGACCCAGACAGATGCCGATAATCGGCAACTGGCCGCGCAGACGTTTCAACAGTTCCGGCATACAGCCTGCTTCCGACGGCGTACCCGGTCCGGGAGACAGCAACAGCACCGGTTTTTCCAGCTGGCTGAGTTTTTCAATAATGGCGTCAGCGGGGATCTGATTACGGTAAATGACCACGTTGTGACCGCTGGCGCGCAGCTGATCGACGAGGTTGTAGGTAAAGGAGTCGACGTTGTCGATGAGTAAAATGTCGGCCATCTTAAAATACCTCTTTTGCATTGTGGGCAGTGGCGATGGCGCGCAGCACGGCACGGGCTTTATTTCGGGTTTCATCGGCTTCAGCCTGCGGGACGGAATCGAGCACCACGCCGCCGCCTGCCTGCACGGTGGCAATCCCGTCTTCGACGTATGCAGAGCGGATAACAATGCAGGTATCCAAATCGCCGTGAGCGGTGAAGTATCCGACCGCGCCGCCGTAGCTGCCGCGACGGGTTTGCTCAGAGGCGGAAATCAGCTGCATCGCTCGCACTTTCGGTGCACCGGTCAGCGTGCCCATATTCATCACTGCCTGATAGGCGTGCAGAACGTCGAGATCGCCACGCAAGGTACCGACAACGCGGGAAACCAGATGCATGACGAAAGAGTAACGGTCAACTTTGGTCAGGTCGGCGACGTAACGGCTGCCCGGCTCGCAGATACGCGCCAGATCGTTTCGCGCTAAATCCACCAGCATCAGATGCTCGGCCAGCTCTTTATGGTCGGTGCGCATTTCAAGCTCGATGCGGCTGTCCAAATCCAAATCCAGTGAGCCGTCCGCGCGGCGGCCACGCGGGCGGGTACCGGCAATCGGATAAATTTCGATCTGGCGGTTGGTCGCATCATATTTCAGTGCGCTTTCCGGGGAAGCTCCGAACAGCGTGAAATCGTTGTCCTGCATGAAGAACATGTACGGACTTGGGTTATTGTTTTTCAGCGTTTCGTAGGCCGCCAGCGGAGAAGGGCATGGCAGCGAGAAGCGGCGTGAAGGTACCACCTGGAAAATTTCACCGGCGCGGATCGCGACTTTCATTTTTTCCACCACGGCGCCAAACACTTCATCACTCTGGTTCACGCTCAGCTGCATTTCCGGCACGCTCTGATGTGGAATCGCGTGCGGCGGCAGTTGCAGCTGATGTTGCAGCTGTTCAAGACGGGCATTCAGACGCTGCTTCTCATCCTTAGATGGCGTAAACAGGCTGGCCTGTAAGCGGCAGGTGCGGTTCTGGTGATCGAGCACCAGCAGCGTTTCCGCCAGATAGAAGCAGAAATCCGGGCAGCGCTGGTCGGCGTCCAGTTTCGGCAAATCTTCGAAACCGGCGACCAGGTCATAAGCAAACAGCCCGCCGAGGAACATCGCTTCACGCTCTTCCGCTGGCGATTCCACCGAGGTCAGAATGCTGCGCAGGGCGTCGAACACGGAACGGGAACGCAGGCGCGCATCTTCGTCCTGCATCTGGTCAATGGCCGGGAAAGTCAGTTCGCGACCATTCGGACGGACATCATTTTGAATTTCAGCGGGCAGCGCAGCATCAATCAGCGGCAGTAAAGACGCGCCGTTTGGCGTCAGCGCCTGCAGCGAAACCTGGGAACCCAGCGCGGTGATACGCAGGGCGCTGTCGACAATCAACAGGCTCTTCAGGTTTTCTTTGCTGGTCACTTCAGAGGATTCGAGCAGCAGCGTGGCAGGGCGTGCGCCACACAGCTGATGAAAAATGGCCGTCGGGTCGCCGCGGTAACTTCCCTGCGCGGTCAGCAATTCTAAACGTAGTTTTGGTTGAGTCATTTTGCTTCCTAAATTATCTCGACGTTTTCAAAAGGTTTTTCAAACAGACGGCCATAAAAAAGCCCGCATTATGCGGGCTTCGGAAATCTTGCAGCGTCTGATGACAGCTATGCGTGATTACTCCGCCCGACAAGGGGAAGTGCGCCACCAGCTGAGAACCGCCATCATTTGAATTTTCATCATCAGACACTCTTATTAGTTTGGGAAAGCTATCGTTTTAAAAAACTAAACTTTCTGAATCAGTTTGTCACGTCGTTGTTTAGCCGTTGCTCCGTGAACTTGCGTACTAGTAAACTAGTTCATGGATGTAAAGTCAACCCTCTTTTTACCCTGATTTCACAACTTTAGTGCATACAGATGTTATCGCACGGTTTCAGTGCGTAACGACCAGGTGAAGGTCTTGGGAAGATAGCCCTAACGTGAGCCGTCCTAACGCGTTATGATATGAACTGTATTCAGAAAAGGTTAAATCCCCGACGTGACGATGACTTCACCAACGACAGTTCAAACAACAGCGGCACCCTCAGCAGACGACCAGACCCTCAGCCCGGCCTTTACGATTTACGATCTCCACAGCCACACCACGGCATCGGACGGCTATTTGACGCCGGAAGCACTGGTGTCCCGCGCGGTTGAGATGCGTGTCGGCGTGCTGGCGATCACCGATCACGACAGCACCGAAGGGCTGGCGCGTGCGGCGCAGGCGATTGCCGAAAAGCAGTTACCGCTGGTGCTCATCAACGGCGTTGAGATTTCCACGCTGTGGGAAAACCACGAGATCCACATTGTCGGTCTGGGCATCGACCCACAGCATCCGGCGATGGTGAATTTGCTTAGCACGCAGGCGGATTTACGTCAGCAACGGGCGCAGGAAATGGGGCATCGTCTGGCCAAAGCCCGCATCGAAGGTGCCTGGGAAGGCGCGCTGCGTCTGGCGCAGGGCGGCGCGGTGACGCGTGCGCATTTCGCCCGCTATCTGGTGGAAGTGGGTGCAGCGGACAACATCGCCCAGGTCTTTAAGAAATTTCTCGCCAAGGGCAAGACCGGCTACGTTCCGCCACAGTGGTGTACAATAGAACAAGCGATTGATGCTATTCATCAGTCAGGCGGACAGGCCGTTGTCGCCCATCCGGGGCGTTACGATCTTTCCACCAAGTGGCTGAAACGCTTACTGGCGTATTTTGCGGAGCAGGGCGGTGATGCGATGGAAGTCGCGCAGTGTCAGCAGGCGCCCAATGAGCGTGCGCAGCTGGCGGCCTTTGCCCGTGATTATCAGCTGCTGGCCTCGCAGGGATCTGATTTCCATCAGCCCTGTTCGTGGATTGAGCTTGGCCGCAAACTTTGGCTTCCCGCAGGCGTTGAACCGGTATGGCAACACTGGCCGCTTGCGATGACACAGCCTGAAATTGAGCCGGTCTGATGCCTGACCGGAAAGAATAAAGAGCGAGAGGGAACCATGAGTCAATATTTTTATATTCACCCCGAAAATCCGCAACCACGTCTGATAAGTCAGGCGGTTGAGCTGCTGCGTAAAGGTCAGGTCATTGTCTATCCGACCGATTCCGGTTACGCGCTGGGCTGTCGTCTCGAAGAGAAAAACGCGATGGAGCGCATTTGTCGCATTCGTCAGTTAGACAGCAACCACAATTTCACGCTGGTGTGTCGCGATTTATCCGAACTGTCGACCTACGCCTACGTGGATAACGGCGCATTCCGCCTGATGAAAAACAATACGCCGGGCAACTACACGTTCATCCTGAAGGCGACCAAAGAAGTGCCGCGCCGCCTGATGAGCGAAAAACGTAAAACCATCGGTCTGCGTGTGCCGTCTAACCCGATTGCGATTGCCTTGCTGGAAGCGTTGGGTGAACCGCTGATGTCCACTACGCTGATGCTGCCGGGCAATGATTTTGCGGAATCCGATCCCGAAGATATCAAAGACCATCTGGGCAAACTGGTGGATCTGGTGATTGACGGGGGGTCTATCGGACAGCAGCCCACTACGGTCATCGACCTGACCGAAGCCGCGCCGGAAGTGGTGCGTGAAGGCGCAGGCGATCCGGCACCGTTTCGCTAAGCGCACATCCGTTTGATATTGTGTAAAATATAATCAGCCCGCAAACTGCTTACAGCAGACAAATTGCAGATAATTGTGTATAATGGCGGGCTGACTTTTTGTAAGTCATTGTATTGATAAGTATTGCTGTCTGGCGATGTGTTTTATCTGTGCATGTGTGGCGTAATCCCCATGCAGAAATAAAGTTTCCGCGACAGTATGTTTATCTCCCAAACTGAATTTTGACGGGCAGGCGATGATCAACATCGTGCTGGCCGCTCCCCCCGACGCCTGTGAAGGCGACAAATGAGGCTGCTCAATGAGCGAGAAGTATAATTCCCAGAAACATTCCAGTGACAGATCCAAACCGGCACGTTCACCAGGTGATAAGCCAAAAAGCGGCAGAAATTCCGGTGCAGCGAAAGCCCGTCCTGAACTGTCACGTGCAGAGAAACGCGGCGAAAAGCCACGTTCAGACAAGCCACGTAGTGATAAACCCAACAGCGACAAGCCGCGCAGTGATAAACCGCGTTCAGACAAACCTCGTTCTGATGCAGGTCGCGGCGATTCACGTACTGATTCCCGCATCGAAAAACCAGGCCGTGGTAAAACGCGTCCTGAAACTCCTCGCGGTGAAAAACCTCGTGCTGCAAAACCACGCGCAACCAAGCCGAAAGCCGACACCCTGTTTGATGAAACCGGTGACGACGAAGAAGTGAAGTACCAGAAGCCGAAGAACGCGCTGGACAGCACCGAAGGGCAAAGCGAAAAACTGCAAAAAGTACTGGCACGTGCAGGCCATGGTTCACGTCGTGAAGTGGAAGCGATGATCCAGGCGGGCCGCGTCAGCGTTGACGGTAAAATCTCCACGCTGGGCGACCGCGTTGAAGTTACCGGCGGCACCAAGATCCGTCTCGATGGCCATGTGCTGTCAGTGATGGAGTCTCAGGACACCGTTTGCCGTGTGCTGGCGTACTACAAGCCGGAAGGCGAGTTGTGTACCCGCAGCGATCCGGAAGGCCGTCCTACTGTGTTTGACCGCTTGCCAAAAATGCGCGGTTCACGCTGGATTGCCGTGGGTCGTCTTGACGTTAACACCTCAGGCCTGCTGCTTTTCACCACCGACGGTGAACTGGCAAACCGCCTGATGCACCCCAGCCGTGAAGTTGAGCGTGAATACGCCGTTCGCGTATTCGGCCAGATTGATGATGAAAAGATCAAACAGCTGAGCCGTGGCGTGCAGCTGGAAGACGGTCCGGCGGCGTTCCGCTCGATCAAATTCCAGGGCGGTGAAGGTCTGAACCAGTGGTACAACGTGACCCTGACCGAAGGCCGTAACCGTGAAGTGCGTCGTCTGTGGGAAGCTGTGGGCGTTCAGGTCAGCCGTCTGATCCGCGTCCGTTACGGTGATCTGAATCTGCCAAAAGGCCTGCCTCGCGGCGGTTACAAAGAGCTGGATCTGCCGGACATCAACTACCTGCGTACGCTGGTCGAAATGAACGAAGAAACCGTCAGCAAAATGCCGGTAGAGCGCGATCGTCGCCGTGTGAAAGCCAACCAGATCCGTCGCGCCGTTAAGCGCCACACTCAGGTTGCTCCCGCGCGTCGTAACGCTCCGGCCAAAAGAGGCTAATCGTCAGCCTGGCGATAGCGTTTCGAATGAGCTGATGAACCGCAGTCAATGACTGCGGTTTTTTTTTGCTCTCAGAAAACGGCCCTTACCAGTCAATTCCCTGTTGCGCCATGATGCCCGCGTCAAAGGCATGCTTCACCGGACGCAGTTCGCTGACGGTGTCCGCCATTTCCAGTAAATCGCGATGACAACCGCGACCGGTAATGATGACCGTCTGATGCGCCGGACGCGCTTTCAGCGCATCTGCCACATCCTGCAATTCCAGATAGCCGAAACTGACCATGTACGTCAGCTCATCAAGCACAACGAGATCCAACGACGCATCGGCCAGCATGCGCTTTCCATGCTGCCACACGGCCTGACAGGCCTGTGTATCGGTCTCTTTATTCTGGGTTTCCCAGGTAAAACCGGTCGACATCACCTGAAACTCGACGCCGTGCGGTTCAAGCAAATTTTTTTCACCGTTCGGCCATTCGCCTTTGATGAACTGAATCACCGCCGCGCGCATGCCGTGGCCGACCGCACGTGTCACGGTGCCAAAAGCCGCCGTGGTTTTGCCTTTGCCGTTGCCGGTGAAGACAATCAAAATTCCGCGCTGTTCTTTGGCGGCGTCAATGCGTGCATCGACCTGTTCTTTCAGCTTTTGCTGGCGCTGCTTGTGGCGATCTTCGGTCATGAACGGCTCCGTCTTTGGGGTCAGGGCAATCGGCTAAGACTATTCGGCAGGGCCTGCTTTACGGCCTGGCTGGGCATCAAAACTGATCCCCGTTTTGCGGCGGCTGTCATCACCCATCAGATACAAATACAGCGGCATGATATCGGCCGGCGTCTTGATTTTGTCTTTGTTTTCATCAGGAAACGCCGAAGCACGCATTCCGGTGCGCGTGCCGCCAGGATTGATGCAGTTAACGCGCAGCCCGGTGTGTTTATGCTCTTCGGCCAGCACCTGCATCATACCTTCTGTGGCAAATTTCGAGACTGCGTACGCGCCCCATCCGCTGCGGCCTTCCCGTCCTACGCTTGAGGTGGTGAACACCAGCGACGAACTGGCAGATTTCTGCAACAGCGGCAATAACGCCTGGGTCAACATAAAAGTGGCATTGACGTTCACCTGCATCACGTTCATCCAGTCCTGCAATTTGATGTCGGCCATCGGCGTAATTTCTGTCAGCAGCCCGGCGTTGTGCAACACGCCGTCAAGATGCGGCACCCATTGCGCAATCTGATCGGCAACGCGCTGGCAATCCTGCTGGCTGGCTGTCAGTAAATCCAGGGAATAAATGAAAGCGGGGCGGAGGTTTCGCGCCGCGATTTCCTGCTGCACGCTCGCCAGTTTACTCTCGGTGCGGCCCAGTAAAATCACCTGTGCGCCAAAGCGCGCGTAGGTAAGGGCAGCTTCGCGGCCTATGCCGTCGCCTGCGCCGGTGATCAGAATAATGCGGTTGTTCAGTAAGTCAGATTTCGGATGATAGTGCACGTTCAGTCCTCGTAAACGGATCGGGATGCGGCGGCAAATGGCCGTCGTCACATCACTGGCTCGATAAAACAAAAGGCCGGAGATGGGAGGTGTTGCGCTCAACCATCGCCCGGCATTTCGGCGGAAATGTGGGGTGTTTCTGGTGTGATCACCGGTTATATGCCTGAAATGAACATGAGTTTCAATGATTAACCGAAAAACAGGCAGCTCTTTTGTAACAAAATTGGAACAGATGCGCACCCGTCTTTACCTCTGACTGACAATGACATATTCAAACAAGACGCGGATGCGGGGATTGTCTAGAATGTTCACCTCTTTCTTACCACAGTGAATAGGCAGGTTTTTGTGGATTTACTTTCTCTTTATGGGCTGTTTTTAGCCAAAGTTGTTACCGTGGTGATCGCCATCGGCGCACTGGTGGTGTTAGTCATTGGGCTTCGTCAGCGTAAAGCTCACAGCAAAGGCGAATTACAGCTGATTGATCTCGGCGAGCAATATCGTGAGATGCAGCGTGAAATGCGCTCTGCACGGCTGAACCCGGCGGAGCAAAAACTGCGCAGCAAAGAGTTAAAGAAAAAGGACAAAGCAGAAGCCAAACAGAAGAAATTGCAGGCGAAAACAGGCGCAAGTAAAAGTAAGCCATGCCTGTATGTCCTGGATTTTAAAGGCAGTATGGATGCCCATGAAGTCACGTCTCTGCGCGAAGAAATTTCAGCGGTGCTGGCCGTTGCCACGCCGGAAGACGAAGTGCTGCTGCGCCTGGAAAGTCCGGGCGGGGTGGTACACGGTTACGGTCTGGCAGCATCGCAACTGGTTCGCCTGCGTCAGGGCGGTATACGCCTGACGGTCGCAGTGGATAAAGTGGCCGCCAGCGGGGGCTATATGATGGCCTGTGTGGCTGACCGCATTGTCGCGGCACCGTTTGCTATCATCGGTTCCATCGGCGTGGTGGCGCAGATCCCTAACTTTAACCGGTTGCTGAAAAAGAACGACATTGACATTGAATTGCACACGGCGGGCGAATTTAAACGCACGCTGACCTTGCTCGGTGAAAACACCGACGAAGGCCGTGAAAAATTCCGTGAAGATCTGAACGAAACGCATGTGTTATTCAAAGAGTTTGTGCATCAGAATCGTCCGTCACTGGACATTGATGCGGTGGCCACCGGTGAACACTGGTTTGGTACGCAGGCGCGCGAAAATGGCCTGATTGATGCTGTCGGCACCAGCGATGATTTGCTGATCGCCGAAATGAAAAATCATGAAGTGATTGCGGTGCGTTATGCGCGTCGCAAACGCATGATGGACAGGTTCACCGGCAGCGCGGCAGAAAGTGCCGACCGCCTGTTCCTGCGCTGGTTGCAGCGTAGTCAGAAACCGCTGCTGTAAACGGTAAATGAAGAAAGAAAAAGGGACGTAAGTCCCTTTTTTAATGCCGCTATTTTATCCGTAATACAGAATATTCGTAGCGATGTATTTATCTCAATTTTCGAGATGGTATTTTTCTGAAAAAAGATGTGCCAGATGTTTAAACATATTAAATACGGCCGTTGTTTTTCGGGTCGGTAAACCGTCGTCATCCATGAAGAATTCTCCGCGGAAAACCAGCACATTCCCTTTCTGTTCAACCTCCGTGGCGATCATCCCTTGCATGTAATCTTCATGCTCACGGATAACCTTATTCGCTTCTACCAGTAAAGCTTCGCGACTAATTGCCGATGTATTTTCGTGCATGATATTTACTCCCCACTATAATTCTGACGATATTGTAATCCTGCCGGTGATAAAACCGCAAATCTGCTGGGGTTAATGGTGTCGTCGCTGGTTGGATTTTGAACACCGAGGTAAAAAGTTTGACCATATTGTCCAAATGAGAGATTCGGTGTTAATTAGGTTGCGTGGCGATTTTTATCAGGTAGAGTGTGGGATTTTGTGGCTTCAGGTGGAATGTTTTGTTTACGCTTGGTCATTATTTGACGCAAAAACAGGCACATTCTGCTGAACCCTGTCTGGTTTATCCCTTGCAGAATCAGTGTTTTGAACCTCTGGAAGTCAGTTCGTTCGTCATTTGAAAGAAATGAGTTGACGTTCTGACTCACTGCCGCAATATAAAAAAAGACATGATATTGTGCCGCGGCATAACTAGACAAAAACTTCTTCAGCTGATGAAGAATCATTCAGGTAAAGGTAATTATGGGCAAAGCTCTCGTAATAGTTGAGTCCCCGGCAAAAGCCAAAACGATTAATAAATATTTAGGAAATGACTACGTGGTTAAGTCCAGCGTCGGTCATATCCGTGATTTACCGACCAGTGGATCCGCCGCGAAAAAAACCGCCGTCTCAACCGAAGAAAAGCCAAAGAAAAAAGTAAAAAAGGATGAGAAAACCGCGCTGGTTAATCGCATGGGCGTCGATCCTTACCATGGCTGGGAAGCGCAGTACGAAATACTGCCGGGCAAAGAAAAAGTCGTTGCTGAGTTAAAAGCGTTAGCGGAAAAAGCCGACCACATCTATCTCGCAACCGACCTTGACCGCGAAGGAGAGGCGATTGCCTGGCATTTGCGGGAAGTGATTGGCGGTGATGACAAACGTTTTAGTCGCGTGGTGTTTAACGAAATTACCAAAAACGCGATCCAGAACGCCTTTAAAGAACCGGGCGAACTGAATATTGATCGTGTGAATGCTCAGCAGGCGCGTCGCTTTATGGACCGCGTGGTGGGTTACATGGTTTCCCCGTTGCTGTGGAAGAAAATTGCACGAGGCCTTTCCGCTGGCCGCGTTCAGTCTGTGGCGGTGCGTCTGGTCGTTGAGCGCGAAAAAGAAATTAAAGCGTTCGTACCGGAAGAGTACTGGGAACTGCATGCGGACTTGCTGGCGAAGAAAGATACCGCGCTGCAAATGGAAGTCACGCATCACCTCGACAAACCGTTCAAACCGGTTAATAAAGAACAAACCCAAGCTGCCGTGTCGTTGCTTGAGAAAGCGCGCTACACAGTGGTTGATCGCGAAGATAAACCGACCAGCAGCAAGCCGGGCGCACCTTTTATTACCTCCACGTTGCAACAGGCGGCCAGCACGCGTCTGAGCTTTGGCGTGAAGAAAACCATGATGATGGCGCAGCGCTTGTATGAAGCCGGTCACATCACCTATATGCGTACCGACTCCACAAACCTGAGTCAGGATGCTGTGGAAATGGTGCGCGGCTATATCGGTGAAAACTTCGGTGATAAATACCTGCCGAAAGCACCGCTGCAATACAGCAACAAAGAAAATTCACAGGAAGCGCACGAAGCGATTCGTCCTTCTGATGTGGCCGTTGTTTCCGAGCAACTGAAAGACATGGAAGCCGACGCACAGCGTTTGTACCAGCTGATCTGGCGTCAGTTTGTGGCCTGTCAGATGACACCGGCGCAGTACGATTCTTCTACGCTGACGGTGAAAGCGGGCGATTACTCGCTGCGCGCCAAAGGCCGTACGCTGCGTTTCGATGGTTGGACGAAAGTCATGCCAGCGCTGCGCAAAGGCGACGAAGACCGTATTCTGCCTGCTATCGAAGTCGGTACCGACCTCGAACTGCAACAGCTGCTGCCGACACAGCACTTCACCAAACCGCCTGCGCGATTTAGCGAAGCATCACTGGTCAAAGAGCTGGAAAAACGGGGTATTGGCCGTCCATCCACTTATGCGTCGATCATTTCGACCATTCAGGATCGCGGATATGTTCACGTTGAGAACCGCCGTTTCTACGCCGAAAAAATGGGTGAAATCGTTACAGATCGTCTGGAGCAAAACTTCCGCGAACTGATGAACTACGACTTCACCGCGCGCATGGAAGACGGTCTCGACCAGGTCGCCAATAACAAAGCTGAGTGGAAAGCCGTGCTTGACGAATTCTTCACTGAATTTAGCAAGCAGCTGGAAACCGCCGAGAAGGATCCGGAAGAAGGCGGTATGCGCCCGAACCAGATGATCCTCACCAGTATTGAGTGCCCGACCTGTGGCCGCCCGATGGGCATCCGCACCGCCAGCACCGGCGTATTCCTTGGCTGTTCCGGCTACGCATTGCCACCTAAAGAGCGCTGCAAAACCACCATTAACCTGATCGCTGATGCCGAAGTGCTCAACGTTCTGGAAGGTGATGAAGCAGAAGCTAACGCGCTGCGTGCTAAACGTCGCTGTGGCAAATGTGGCACCGCGATGGACAGCTACCTGATCGATAACCAGCGCAAGTTGCATGTCTGCGGTAACAACCCGGAATGTGACGGCTATGAAATCGAGCAGGGCGAGTTCCGCATTAAAGGCTACGACGGCCCGATTGTTGAGTGTGAGAAGTGTGGTTCTGAAATGCACCTGAAAATGGGACGTTTCGGTAAGTACATGGGCTGTACCAACGACGAGTGCAAAAATACCCGTAAAATTCTGCGTAACGGTGACGTTGCACCGCCGAAAGAAGATCCGGTTCCGCTGCCTGAGCTGCCGTGTGAGAAATCAGACGCCTACTTCGTTCTGCGTGATGGCGCTGCCGGCGTATTCCTGGCGGCCAATACTTTCCCTAAATCGCGCGAAACCCGTGCGCCGCTGGTGGAAGAACTGAAGCGCTTTAAAGATCGTCTGCCGGAAAAACTGAGCTATCTGGCCGATGCGCCAGTCGCTGACCCGGAAGGCAACAAATCGATGGTGCGTTTCAGCCGTAAAACCAAGCAGCAGTACGTCTCATCTGAAAAAGACGGTAAAGCCACCGGCTGGACTGCTTTCTTTGTTGACGGCAAATGGGTCGAAGGTAAGAAATAAAATCGGGTCACTCAGTCAACAGCACTTTGTTATTTGATTGTAAAAAACCAGTCCTCCGGGCTGGTTTTTTTATTGCATTAAGATCTATCATCGACAGGTTCTTGGCGAATCTCTTCTCAGGGCAATGCTTCCTGCTGTAATCCTTATGTTATCTGGCTATACAACGTGTTTATTCTTGATATAATTGTTATATAAAATTTATTTTTATTCACAATAGTAATAAGCTAATGCGTCTGCGGCATAACACGGCGCGTTCACAGACTTCGGGCATTCAATAAAAAATCATTTCCAGTCTGTTCAGCCAGCGTGCGAACAGGGATGGTGACAGGGTTTGAAACCAGGGTGGTATGAGATATGAAATTGCAGCAACTGCGCTACATCGTAGAGGTTGTTAATCACAATCTGAACGTCAGTTCGACGGCAGAGGGCCTGTACACGTCGCAGCCAGGGATCAGTAAACAAGTCCGAATGCTGGAAGATGAGCTGGGGATCCAGATTTTCTCCCGCAGCGGCAAACATCTTACCCAGGTGACCCCGGCCGGGCAGGAAATCATCCGTATTGCCCGTGAAGTGCTGTCCAAAGTCGACGCCATTAAGGCCGTGGCCGGTGAGCATACCTACCCGGACAAGGGATCGCTGTATGTGGCGACCACGCACACCCAGGCACGTTACGCCTTACCGAACGTGATTAAAGGCTTTATCGAGCGTTACCCGCGCGTTTCACTGCATATGCATCAGGGCTCGCCGACCCAAATCGCCGAAGCCGTGTCGAAGGGTAATGCCGATTTCGCGATCGCCACCGAAGCGCTGCATCTCTACGACGACCTGATCATGCTGCCGTGCTACCACTGGAATCGCGCCGTGGTGGTTCAGCCGGATCATCCGCTGGCAGGCAAAGAGAAAGTCACCATCGAAGAGCTGGCGGCGTACCCGATTGTCACGTACACCTTCGGTTTCACCGGTCGTTCCGAGCTGGATACCGCGTTTAACCGCGCGGGTCTGACGCCGAAAATTGTCTTTACCGCCACCGACGCCGACGTGATCAAAACCTACGTCCGTCTCGGTCTGGGTGTGGGCGTTATCGCCAGCATGGCAGTTGACCCGGTTCAGGATCCCGATCTGGTGACGGTAGATGCGCGCGATATCTTTACCTACAGCACCACCAAAATCGGCTTTCGCCGCAGCACCTTCCTGCGCAGCTACATGTACGATTTCATCCAGCGTTTCGCACCGCACCTGACGCGTGACGTGGTGGATACCGCGATTGCACTGCGCTCGAACGAAGACATCGAAGAGATGTTCAAAGACATTAAGCTGCCGACCAAATAAATTTCCGGCCAGTTTCTGATGCTGAAAAATCCCGCGACATCGCCTGATGACGCGGGATTTTTTTTGCGTGATGATCCGTTTGAGCTGTTATGAAAATGTTAATAAAAATATGTGTTATCTTTATATATGCACTTATAAGCCAGCGGGTTATTCGTTTTTTACCCAGCTGGTGCTGTGAAGCATAAGGAGAAGCTATGTCGTCCGATATTCGTAACAGAAGTCTGGATAAGCTGGCAGTCCAGGGTAAGGAGTTCCACTACTACAGTCTGCCTCTTGCCGCCAACACGCTGGGTGATATTCAGCGTCTGCCTAAATCCCTTAAGGTCTTACTCGAAAACCTGCTGCGCCACGTAGACGGTGACACTGTCACGGAAAGCGATTTGCACGAGCTGGTGAACTGGCAAAAAACCGGCCATGCCGATCGTGAGATTGCCTATCGTCCGGCGCGCGTGCTGATGCAGGATTTCACCGGGGTACCCGCCGTGGTGGATCTCGCAGCGATGCGTCAGGCGGTCAAACGTCTCGGCGGCAATGTCGAACAGGTGAACCCGCTGTCGCCTGTCGATCTGGTGATCGACCACTCGGTAACCGTTGATGAGTTCGGTGATGAAGACGCGTTTGATGAAAACGTCCGTCTGGAAATGGAGCGTAACAACGAGCGCTATCAGTTCCTGCGCTGGGGTCAGAAAGCCTTTAACCGTTTCCGCGTCGTGCCGCCGGGCACCGGTATTTGTCATCAGGTCAACCTTGAATATCTCGGTCAGACTGTCTGGCATGAAGAACAGAACGGCAAAACCGTGGCGTACCCCGACACGCTGGTCGGTACTGATTCCCACACCACCATGATCAACGGCCTTGGCATTCTGGGCTGGGGTTGCGGTGGTATCGAAGCCGAAGCGGCGATGCTTGGGCAGCCGGTGTCGATGCTGATTCCAGACGTCGTCGGGTTCCGCCTGACCGGTAAACTGCGCGAAGGTATCACCGCCACCGATCTGGTGTTAACGGTCACCCAGATGCTGCGCAAACACGGCGTGGTCGGAAAGTTTGTCGAATTCTACGGTGACGGTCTGGCCGATCTTCCGCTGGCGGATCGCGCGACGATCGCCAATATGTCCCCGGAATTTGGCGCGACCTGCGGTTTCTTCCCGGTTGACGACGTGACGCTGAGCTACATGAAACTCAGTGGCCGCAGCGACGACCAGATCGAACTGGTAAAAGCCTATTCGCAGGTGCAGGGTCTGTGGCGTAACGCCGGTGACGAACCCGTCTTCACCAGTACGCTGGCGCTGGACATGGGCGATGTCGTGCCAAGCCTTGCCGGGCCGAAACGCCCGCAGGACAGGGTGGCGCTGCCGGATGTGCCGAAAGCGTTCAAAGCCGCGACGGAGCTGGAGCTTGGCAATAACAAACCCGGCCACACTGACAAAGAGAGCTTTACCCTCGACGGTCAGCATTACGCGCTGGAAACCGGTGCGGTGGTCATTGCCGCCATCACGTCTTGTACCAACACATCCAACCCCAGCGTGCTGATGGCCGCCGGGCTGCTGGCGAAGAATGCCGCTGAGAAAGGGCTGACCAGTAAACCCTGGGTGAAAACGTCACTGGCGCCGGGTTCGAAAGTGGTGACCGATTATCTCAATGCCGCCGGGCTGATGCCTTATCTGGAAAAACTGCGTTTCAATCTGGTCGGTTACGGTTGTACGACCTGTATCGGTAACTCAGGTCCGTTGCCGGAACCTATTGAATCGGCAATAAAATCCGGTGATTTAACCGTCGGTGCGGTGCTGTCGGGTAACCGTAACTTTGAAGGGCGCATCCATCCGTTGATCAAAACCAACTGGCTGGCCTCGCCGCCGCTGGTGGTGGCTTACGCGCTGGCCGGGAATATGAACATCGATCTTACTACCGATCCGCTCGGCGAAGATCCCGAGGGCAACCCGGTATATCTGAAAGATATCTGGCCGACGGCGGCGGAAATCGCCAATGCGGTCGGGCAGGTGACCACCGAGATGTTCCACAAAGAGTATGCCGAAGTCTTTAACGGCGACGCCAGCTGGCAGGCCATTCAGGTGGAAGGCACGCCGACGTATACCTGGCAGGAAGACTCCACCTACATCCGCCATCCGCCATTCTTCAGTGACATGAAGGCAGAGCCGGATGCGGTGGAAGACATCAAAGATGCCCGCATTCTGGCGATTCTGGCGGACTCGGTGACCACCGACCACATCTCCCCGGCGGGTAACATCAAAATTGAAAGTCCGGCAGGGCTGTACCTGAAAAATCATGGTGTGGAACCGAAAGCGTTCAACTCTTACGGGTCGCGACGCGGTAATCATGAAGTGATGATGCGCGGAACCTTCGCCAACATCCGTATCCGCAACGAAATGGTGCCGGGCGTGGAGGGCGGTTATACCCGCCACATCCCGTCACAGGATCAGCTGGCCATTTACGACGCTGCGATGCGCTATCAGCATGAAAGCGTGCCGACGGCCGTGATCGCCGGCAAAGAGTACGGTTCCGGCTCCAGCCGTGACTGGGCGGCGAAGGGGCCGCGTCTGCTGGGCGTTCGCGTGGTGATTGCCGAGTCATTCGAACGTATCCACCGTTCGAACCTGATTGGTATGGGGATTTTGCCACTGGAATTCCCGCAGGGCATAACGCGTAAAACGCTGAAACTGACCGGCGACGAGCAGATTAGCGTCAGCGGGCTGCAAACGCTGAAACCGGGGCAGGACGTGCCGGTGCATATCGTGTTCACCGACGGCCATGCAGAAACGGTCAACGCGCGCTGTCGTATCGACACCGGCAACGAGCTGACTTACTTCCAGAACGGCGGCATCTTGCATTACGTCATCCGCAAAATGCTGTGATCCGTTCTTAAACCGTTTTAAGCCATAAAAAAGGGCACCTTCATAAGGTGCCCTTAATATTTGCCGGTCAGAATACCCGACAGCAGAATTACTTGTGGCGCAGATCGTTATCGAGCAGGTGGCCCATTTTGGCTGCCTTGGTCGAAAGATAACGTTCATTTTCAGGATTACGGCCAACCACCAGAGGGACGCGTTCGACGATGTTGATCCCGGCTTCAGTCAGAATTTCGACTTTTTTCGGATTATTGGTCAGCAGGCGAACGGAATCGACGCCGAGCAGTTTGAACATGTCGGCACACAGCGTGAAGTCGCGTTCATCGGCGGCGAAACCGAGCTGATGATTCGCTTCAACGGTGTCATAGCCTTTATCCTGCAATGCGTAAGCGCGGATTTTATTCAGCAAACCGATGTTACGACCTTCCTGACGGTGATACATCAGAATGCCGCGGCCTTCTTCAGCGATATCGTTAAGTGCTGCTTCGAGCTGGAAACCGCAGTCGCAGCGCAGGCTGAACAGGGCATCGCCAGTCAGGCATTCGGAGTGAACACGTGCCAGAACGGGCGTTTCACCGCTGATATCACCAAAAACTAACGCCAGGTGGTCGTGCCCGGTGGCCAATTCTTCAAAACCCACCATCAGGAAATCGCCCCAAGGTGTTGGCAGATTGGCTTCTGCCACCCGTTTCAGCTGCATTTTACGCTCCAAAAAAAACACAAATAGTCTTCATTTACGGTGAGTATTTTACTTATTGATGCGCATCCTACGTCCGGATGCGGTCTCTGGATAGGGAATCGGTGCCTTTCCATCACAACAGGGCACCATTTTGCCACAGTTTGGCTCACATTTTAGCGGGAATATTTGAACGATTACTTCATAAGTTATGAACTATAACAGTAACCTCAACAACCCTGATTTAAGGAATGTTAAGGAATAACAAGATTGCTACACTCCATTTCTTTTAAGCATTTTACAAAAAACAGAAAGGACGACTATGTTTGATATCGCCAAACGCACCGCCCTCGGGGCACTTCTTCTGCTTATCATGCCCGCAGCGGTGTGGGTAAGTGGCTGGTTATGGACGCCCGGCGGCAATCCGGCGATTTTACGCCCGCTGTACTGGGTGACCGAGACAGTCAGCCAGCCGTGGGGAATTATCACCACGGTCATCCTGTGCGCCTGGTTTTTGTGGTGTCTGCGTTTTCGTCTTAAAGCCGCGGTGGGGCTGGTGCTGATCATCTCAGCGGCGCTGCTGGTCGGACAATACGTCAAGGATTACATTAAAGGGGAAGTGCGTGAGCCACGGCCTTACGTAGCCTGGCTCGGTAGCGATCATCAGATGAATGTCGAAGAATTTTACGGCCTCAAACGCAAGGCGCGCAGCCAGCAGGTGAAAGATATTCTCGGCGATAACGTGCAGATCCCTCACTGGCTCAATAAAAGCTGGCAGAACGATACCGGCTACGCGTTTCCTTCGGGGCATACGATGTTTGCCGCGAGCTGGGCATTGCTGGGCATCGGGTTGCTGTGGCGTCGTAAACACTACAAGACCGTGACCGCGCTGATGCTCTGGTCGGTCGTCGTGATGGGGAGCCGCCTTATGCTGGGGATGCACTGGCCGCGTGACCTGATGGCCTCGGTTGGGATCAGCTGGATCCTGGTGACGCTTGCCTGCTGGCTGACAGAGCGTTATATCGGACCGCTGACGCCGCCGCCGGAAGAAAATAAAGAAATAGCTGAACGCGAATAATCGCCTCACCTGCTTTCTGATACTTTCCCGAATCAAAGGGGAATCTTTCGGTTCCCCTTTGATTTTACGCGCAACGTCCCCATATCTCTTACATGTCGTTTTCACCGGTTCACGTCGCCGATCGCAAAAGTTGTGCGATCTTCGGACAGTTACTCTTTTAACCCTCGGCAATGTTTCCCAGCTTTGTGCAGAAATGCTAACTTATTAGGTCGGGACGAGAGTTTTTGGCATAATTCATCCGGTACACCCGGCATTACAGGAATGAATGTGAAATATCTGCTGATTTTTTTATTTTTACTGGTCATCGTGGTGATTTCAATCACGCTAGGCGCCCATAACGATCAGACTGTGACCTTCAACTATTTGCTGGCGCAGGGTGACTATCGCGTCTCTACGCTGCTTGCCGTGCTGTTTGCGACCGGTTTCATTCTCGGCTGGGTCATCTGCGGTTTGTTCTATCTTCGCGTACGCCTGTCTCTTGGCCGCGCTCAGCGAAAAATCAAACGTCTGGAACTGCAAATCGAGCCCGTGGCTGTCGTGACGCCGCCTGCAGCATCTTATGATGTCAGCAAGGAATAACCCTTTATGTTAGAGCTGCTGTTTCTGTTGTTGCCCGTTGCGGCCGCCTATGGCTGGTACATGGGGCGCAGAAGTTCTCAGCAGGACAAACAGGAAAATGCTAACCGCCTGTCGCGTGAGTACGTGGCAGGGGTTAACTTTCTGCTTTCCAATCAGCAGGATAAAGCGGTCGACCTGTTCCTCGAAATGTTAAAAGAGGACAGCAGTACGGTCGAGGCGCACCTGACGCTTGGTAACCTGTTCCGCTCCCGTGGTGAGGTCGATCGCGCGATCCGTATCCATCAGTCATTGATGGAAAGCGCCTCGCTGACTTTCGAACAACGCCTGCTTGCCGTACAGCAGCTGGGACGCGATTACATGACCGCCGGTTTTTATGACCGCGCCGAAGACATGTTTAACCAGCTGGTGAAAGAGCAGGATTTCCAGCTTTTCGCACTGGAACAGCTGTTGATCATTCATCAGGCGACCAGCGACTGGCAGAACGCCATCGACGTGGCCGAACGTCTGGTGAAACTGGGTAAAGAAAACCGTCGCAAAGAGATCGCCCATTTCTGGTGCGAACTGGCGCTGCAGGCGATGGTGTCGGATGACTTTGACAAAGCGACAGGATTGCTGAAGAAAGCCGCATCGGCAGACAAACTCTGTGCCCGCGTCTCTATCATGCAGGGTCGCATTCTGATGGCGCAGGGCGAATACCGTAAAGCCGCCGATGCGTTACAGCGGGTGCTGGAGCAGGATAAAGAGATTGTCAGCGAAGCGCTGCCGATGCTGCAAGAGTGCTATCTCAATCTGAAAGATACGCTGGCCTGGGCGGAGTTTCTCAAACGCTGCGTGGATGAAAATACCGGTGCGACCGCTGAGCTGATGCTGGCGGAGATCATCCATCAGGAAGAAGGCCGCGAAGTCGCGCAGAACTATATTAACCGCCAGCTTCAGCGCCATCCGACCATGCGCGTGTTCCATCACCTGATGGATTACCATCTGGCTGATGCAGAAGAGGGGCGTGCGAAAGAAAGTCTGGGGCTGCTGCGGGATATGGTCGGCGAACAGATCCGCACCAAACCGCGTTACCGTTGCCACAAATGCGGCTTTACCGCGCATTCGCTGTACTGGCATTGCCCGTCATGTCGTGGCTGGGCGACTATCAAGCCCATTCGTGGACTCGACGGCCAATAACGTTCCCCGTCATACTTCAAGCTGCAGGTGCGTTGGCTGTTTTCAGTAACCCGAATCACTTACTTCAGTAAGCTCATCGGGTTACTTCAATTGCCGCTGACCTGCAAATTGAATTATTTAGGGAAAAGATCTGTCGGGGAAACGCTTCAATTACTTCTTCTTGCTGCTCGCTTTACGCGCGTTGATCAATGTACGTAGCTTCTTGATTTCTTTGGCAGTCAGCGCAGGTTCTGACTCTTCCGCCAGATGCTGATTATCGATGTCGTGCTCGGTCGCTTTGGCGGCTTTTTTACCTTTGTGTGCGCCCGGAGTAAAACTCTCTTCCAGACGGGCAGCCACTTCCGCGCTTAATGAATGTTCAGCTTCGGCGGCAGCATTCTTTATAAGCTCTTTCAGTTCCACCGAAATTTTTACGGTCAGTGTCGTTATCTCACTCATTTTTCTGCCTTTCCTTCGTGTAAAAGTAACAAGCTAAGCCAGCCTTGTGACATCGTCTAGTGCATAACAAAAATTTAATAAAACCGTCACATTAGGTGTAGCTGTGAATTCGGCGTCTTGCCATGTAAAATGCTGGCGGCAGAAATTATGCTTTCCCTTCCTGATTTGAAAATTAACAAGAGGCTGAAGACATGAAGTCAGAAAATAACATTAACAACAACGACTTAAATTCATCACCTATTGTTGTCGCACTAGATTACGCTGATAAATCCTCCGCGCTGGCATTCGCCGATAAAATCGATCCGCGTGATTGCCGTCTGAAAATTGGCAAAGAAATGTTTACCCACTTCGGTCCGCAGATGGTCAAAGATTTGCAGTCACGCGGCTTCGACGTTTTTCTGGACCTGAAATTCCACGATATTCCTAACACCACGGCGCGCGCGGTGGCCGCCGCTGCCGACCTCGGCGTGTGGATGGTGAATGTGCACGCCAGCGGTGGCGCGCGCATGATGACGGCGGCGAAAGAGGCGCTGGTGCCCTTTGGTAAAGATGCACCGCTCCTTATCGCCGTCACCGTGCTGACCAGCATGGAAAGCAGCGATCTGGCCGATCTGGGTATTACGTTATCTCCGGCAGATTACGCCGGGCGTCTGGCGCGTCTGACCAGAGACTGCGGTCTGGATGGCGTCGTGTGTTCCGCTCAGGAAGCGACAGGTTTCAAATCTGCCCTCGGCAGCGCGTTCCAGCTGGTGACCCCCGGTATCCGACCTGCTGGCAGTAAAGCCGACGATCAGCGCCGTGTGATGACGCCGCAGGAAGCACTGGCCGCCGGTGTGGATTACATGGTGATTGGCCGTCCGATCACGCAGTCGGCCGATCCGGCGCAGACCTTGCATGACATCCGCGATTCACTGCGTTAAGAAGAGGCTACGATGAGCAACGATAACAACAGTCGTTTAGTTTATTCGACCGACAGCGGCAGAATAGATGAGCCCAAGGCCGCCGTCGTTCGCCCGAAAGGCGACGGCATTGTGCGCATTCAGCGTCAGACCAGTGGCCGTAAAGGCAAAGGCGTCTGTCTGATAACCGGTGTGGATCTGGATGATGCGGTGCTGGAGAAGCTGGCGGCAGAGTTGAAAAAGAAATGCGGCTGTGGCGGTGCGGTGAAAGAGGGAGTGATTGAGATCCAGGGCGACAAGCGCGATCTGCTCAAACAACTGCTCGAAGCGAAAGGCATGAAAGTGAAGCTGGCTGGCGGGTAAAGAAACAAGATGCTGCGCTATTCACAAGCGCAGCGTCTTTTCTGTTTAGTTTTTTCTTATACTTATTTACTAACCTGATGACCCACAATACCACCGACTGCTGCGCCACCTAACGTACCTAATGTACTGCCGTCAGTCAGAACCGCACCACCAAGTGCACCGGCACCGGCACCAATCGCCGTGTTACGGTCACGTTTAGACCAGTTACCACAAGCGGTAACAGACATTGCTAAAGTCAGAACCAGTGCAATACTGGCAACGCGTTTATTTACGAGCATCATAGTTATCTTCCTCAAAGGATTAACGTTCAGCATCATTCATAAGTATAGGTAACCTGCGGCGTTTTCACCGTATTTCACCTTGTAATCCTTCACGCGACTCACGAATTTCTCAGCTGTTCCGAACCTTTATTCATAATTTGTATCATCCGGACGCACTTTTGCATCCGTTGAATAAAAATAGTGAATTTACTATTCATTCACTAGGTGAATAATCTTAATTCACCAGCAGGCTGCGCCCGTGGAGCACAAAAGACTAAAAACCGGCGTTGTTCTCGCCTCACTTCTGTCCGCACGGGCACTTTTGCGTTTGCAGCAGATCTGTACGCACTCTTTAGCGAATTCCCCCATACCTGCGACCTCCTGCCGCCCAGACAATAGATCATCGACAGACGAGGGAACCAATATGCTGAAACAACTGAAAGAGCAGGTACTGGAGGCCAATCTTGCACTGCCTCGCCATAATCTGGTGACCTTTACCTGGGGAAACGTCAGTGCTGTAGACCGCCAGCAGGGGCTGATTGTTATCAAGCCGTCCGGCGTGGAATACGAGCACATGGGCGTGGAGGATATGGTGGTGGTGGAACTGGAGACCGGCAAAGTCATTGAGGGCAGTAAAAAACCGTCTTCCGATACCGATACCCACCGCGTGCTGTACCTGAATTTTCCCGAAGCGGGCGGGATCGTGCATACGCATTCGCGCCACGCGACTATCTGGGCGCAGGCGGGCATTGATATTCCGGCGTGGGGTACAACGCATGCGGACTATTTCTACGGTAATATTCCCTGTACACGTCTTATGACCGAAGCGGAAATTGCCGGACGTTACGAATGGGAAACCGGTGAAGTGATTGTTAAAACCTTTGCTGAACGCCACCTGTCACCTGCCGATGTTCCGGCAGTCCTGGTGCATTCTCACGGGCCGTTTACGTGGGGAAAAGATGCAGATAATGCGGTACACAACGCCGTGGTGCTGGAAGAAATCGCCTATATGGGCATTTTCTCCCGTCAGTTAACGCCGCAGTTGCCGGACATGCAGCCGCAGTTGCTCGATAAACACTATCTGCGTAAACATGGGAAGAACGCTTACTACGGACAGTAAATCCTCGCAGGAACAGAGAAAAAGTCAGCCGACCAGGCTGACTTTAATGCCTGAGCCTGAAAGCTCCCGCTGATATTCTTCTGCTAACATCTCATCCGTAATCACGCGACTGAACGCGCTCACCGGCCCCAGCGAATTAAGGTTGATTTGGCCGAATTTTGACGAATCCGTCAGCACGATATTCTCCGCACCTTTCGCGACCACCGCATTGACGATATCTGCCCGCAGCATATCCCGGCCTGTGAATCCGGTAGAAACGGTAAAGCCGTCGACGCCCATAAAGGCTTTGCTGAAGTTCATCTGTTGCAAACACATTTTAGTCAGCGGCCCGACCACGGTCTGGCTGGTTTTCTGGTACATTCCGCCGAGTAAGACCACCTCGCACGGCATACTTTTCAGTAATGACGCCACGTAGCTGCTGACGGTGATCACCGTCAGGTTCTTCTTATCAGAAAGATATTGTGCCAGCAGGGCAATGCTGCTGCCGCTTTCGAAAAAGACTGTTTCGCTGTCACGGATAAGCGACGCTGCGAATTTCGCCAGTTTCTGTTTCTGCGCGAAGTTCGACAACATGCGCGTATCCACATCGTCGGTCTGAATGGCAACGGCAAAACCGTGCGCACGGCGCAGATAATGACGCTGTTCCAGCTGGGTGAGATCGTGACGGATCGTCACTTCCGATACCTGACAAATTTCCGACAGCTCACTGACGCTGATCCGTTGTTTATCGTTCACCCATTGCAAAATAAGTTGCTGTCTGTCGTTCATAATTGCCCGAAAATACGGACGGCCGCAGCCGCCCCGGTAAAGTTAAAATCTGATCTGAACATTAAAGCGTATGTTCAGTGCGGGCGATAATATCATCCTGAGCCTCAGGGGATAAAGCCGTAAAGAACGCAGAGTAACCGGCCACGCGCACCACCAGATCGCGGTAGTTTTGCGGCTCTTCCCGCGCGTTGAGCAACGTCTCGCGGGAAACGATATTGTACTGAACGTGCCAGCCACGATGCTCCTCAAAGAATGTCCGCAACATCAGCATCAGCGTCTGACGGTCCGTTTCATTTTCCAGCGATGCCGGATTGAGTTTCTGATTCAGCAGCACGCCCCCGAGTATCGCTTCCGTCGGGAGCTTACCCAGAGAGTTAAACACTGCCGTCGGCCCCAGATGATCGGTGCCGGACGCCGGGCTGGCGCCTTCTGCCAGCGGAGTGTACGCTTTTCTGCCGTCCGGCGTGGCCGTTGTGCCCGCCCCAAACGGCACGTTGGCGGAAATCGATGACGTGCCCGCATAATAGGTGCCGCCAATCGGGCCGCGTCCGAAACGGGTGTTGTGATAATTGGCCAACTCGTCGATATAACACTGATAGGCGCGCACCAGCAGTTGATCGACATCGTCATGATCGTTGCCGTATTTTTCTGCACCGTTAATCAAACGCTGACGCAGACGTTCTCCGTCCAGCCCCGCGTAATCAGACGCCAGTGCATCTGCCAGTTCCTTCTGACCAATCGTACCCTGGTCGAATACCAGTTTTTTGACCGCCGCCAGACTGTTGCCCAGATTGGCGATCCCGACCTGCAAACCTGACACCCAGTCGTACTTCGCACCCCCTTGCTTGATGGTTTTACCGCGCTCGATACAATCATCCACCAGCGCCGAACACAGAATATCCTGCGCGTTTTCCTCCAGCACCGTATCGACCACGCACTCAATTTCGATAGATTTCCGCGTGTAATAGCGGATTTGATCATCCCACTGTGCGAAGACCTGTTCGAAATTCTCGAAATTATTCTGCGATAAACCGCGCCCTTGGGGCAGGAAACAGGTGCGACTTTTCGCATCCTGACCCTGTTCCAGGGCCGCCAGCATCACTCGGGCGAAGTTGATGAAACTCATGCCGGTGCAGCGGTAACCCCATTTGCCACCGACTGCCGTTTCGATACAACCGATGGCGGCGTAATCGTAGGCATCTTCTTTTTCGACACCCAGTTTGATGAACTCAGGAATGACGATTTCATCGTTGTTGAACGCAGGCATCCCGAAACCACAGCGGATCACCTGCACACAGGCGTCGAGGAAATCGGCGCTCATTCCTGCGTGATAACGCACGCTCAGATTCGGTTGGGTGGAACGCAGCTGCCCGCAGGATTCCAGCACCGCGTAAGAAAGTGGATTCACTGCATCTGCCGCCACGCCGTGATGCAGAATCTGGCCGCCGATGGTGACATTCTGATACAGCGGGCTGCCCGCCGATGCTTTCGAATGCGTGCCGGAGCGGATCTTGTTCACCTCCAGCAATTTTAGCCAACAGCTTTGCAGCAGCTCGATCGCCTGACAACGTTCAAGCGTTTGCTCAAGCTCGACGTCGCGGCGGTAGAACGGATACAAATATTGGTCCATACGCCCGAAGGAAACGGAGTGGCCGTTGGACTCGATCTGCAAAATCAGCTGGATGAAGTAGCACAGTTGTAACGCCTGCCAGAAATTCTTCGGCGGCTGATGGGCGATGATGTCGCAGTTGGCGGCAATAGTCAGCAGTTCGGCGCGACGGCTTTCCCGCGTTTCCGTTTCCGCCATGTCCCGCGCCAGCGCGGCAAAGCGTGCAATGTGGTCGCTCACCGCCGCCAGCGTGATATCAATGGCTTTCAGCAATTGCTCTTTGTGCAAGTCCTCCCAGTCGGTCAGGTTAATACGGCTGCGACGCTCATCGACTTTGTGGCGCAATCCCTCCAGCCCCAGTTCCAGCAGCAGGGGGAAATTCACTGCCAGATGGGCGTCGCCGGAGGTCATATTGCCTTCGGCTTTGACGATGCCGCTGTCGAGCAGCGCTTTCTGTTCGTCGGTAAACATCCCATAGCAGCGGTCCTGCACCGTCTGGCCGCGCCACCATGGGCAGATGTCGTGCAGAATTTTTTTATTAGCTTCGCTGACCGCAAAACCCGCGCCCGGACGGTCGGCCAGCGCATCGATTTCGCTCTCGATCCAGCCGACGGTGTATTCAGGGAAAATCGGCGCGGCGCGCACTTCGCTGGCCTGATTGCCGACAATCAGCTCGTCGTGTTTGATCCAGATAGTGCGCTGGCGCAGATGTTCGGCCAGCGCCAGGGCGCGGCGTACTGCCAGCGGTTTATCGGCATGTTGCTGATAAACCTGCGTGTAATGCAGTGCGCGTTCGGTACACACCGGCGGTTTGACGATGTGGATCAGCGCTTCTTTGTGCGCGCGGATACGGCTGGCAAGGGTATTCAGATTCAGCTGGGTCATTATTTTTATCCTCTTAACTGTACACAAAGCCCTTTTCCGGCGGCGTATTCCTGGGCGAACGTCAACAGATCGGGGTCATTTAACGGCTGGCGTGGCGCCAGATAAGGTTGTCCGAGCAGGACATATTTGTTAATGCCGAGGGTGTGATAGGGCAAAAAGTGAATCGCTTCGCAGCCCGTTTCGTCAGCGGCGAAATCAACTATCTGGCGGACTGATGCCCGGTCGGCGTTGAAATCAGGGATCAGCGGGACGCGGACGACGATCTTTTGCCCGGCTGCAGCCAGCCGACGAAAATTATCCAGCACCCGTTTCGCCGACCCGCCGGTCAGGCGGTTGAACGGCGCATCGTCGACATGTTTTAAATCCGCCAGCAGCAAATCCAGCGCACCGAGCGAAGGCTCAATGTACTTCCACGGCACATGCAGACAGCTTTCCACCGCCGTGTGCAAACCTTCCTGACGACAGCGTTGCAGCAGCGTCAGCGCCGTTTGTGGCTGCATAAAAGGCTCACCGCCGGAGAGCGTTACGCCACCGCCGGTGCGTTGATAAAACGGCTTGTCGCGCAGGATTTGCTTCATCAGGGCATCGATATCGGTTTCTTCACCGCACGCGCTCAGCGCACCGGCCGGGCAAACCTGTTCCAGCTGGCATAAATCACTGACCAGAAAGTGTTCACGATGGATCTGAATGCCTCCGTCTGCCAACGTCACTGCGTGGGGAAACGCCTGCGCACAGTGCTGGCAACCGGCGCTGCAAAGGCGGGAATCGAACAGCACATCGGGTCTGGCCGAGCGGCTTTCAGGGTTCTGACACCACGTACAGCTCAGTGAACAGCCTTTGAGAAACACCACCGTGCGGATCCCCGGACCATCATGGGTGGAATAACGCTGCACGTTGAAAATCATACCGACACTCCCGTTGCTAATCTATTCATTCACAATCTATTTACTTTCATTCGAAAGTGATTTGACAGTGATCAACAAACCCTGCGCTTGCTGGCGTACAATCTGTGAACTTTGCATTCGCTCACAGGTTTCAAGGAGAGAGTTATGGAGTTGTATCTCGATACTGCCGATGTCATTGCGGTTAAACGTCTTTCACGCATTTTGCCGTTGCAGGGTGTGACCACCAATCCGAGCATCGTGGCGAAAGAAGGGAAATCGCTGTGGGATGTGTTGCCTGCGCTGCGTGATGCCCTTGGCGGCACCGGAAAATTATTTGCTCAGGTGATGGCATCCGACGCCGAACAGATGGTTGCTGAAGCGCTGTTGTTGTCGCAGCGGGTTTCTGGTCTGGTGGTAAAAATTCCGGTGACCAGCGAAGGTTTGGCGGCGATTAAAAAGCTGAAAGGCATGAATATTCCGACCCTCGGCACCGCGGTTTATGGCGCAGGTCAGGGTTTATTATCGGCGCTGGCCGGTGCGGAATATGTTGCACCATACGTTAACCGTCTGGACGCGCAGGGCGGCGACGGCATTGCGATGGTGAAGGAATTACAGACGCTGCTCAGCCTGCACGCGCCGCAGTCAAAAGTGCTGGCGGCGAGTTTCAGAACGCCACGTCAGGCGATCGATTGTCTGCTGGCAGGCTGCCAGTCGATCACCTTGCCGGTAGAGATTGCTGAACAGCTGCTTAACACGCCCGCCGTGCAGTCTGCGGTAGAGAAGTTCGATGCCGACTGGCGTCAGGCATTCGGCACGACCACGCTCAGCTGATCTTTCTTCGCTTCCCTTTTACATTTACCTCCACCCGCACAGGCGACTGTTGCGGGTTTTTTGTTTCTGAGGGTTAAGAATTTTCGTACTAATAATCCTAAAATGTGATTTCGCGCCGAAATTAATTATTGACGCGATAAATTAATAAAACTCCTGATCTAAAAAATAGAAACATCGTTTCATTTTATGATTGGCGTCACTTTTATAAGCCTGAGGAATGGATAACGTAGCGGCATTCGGTAACACGTTACTTTTACATCAGGTGGAAAATATGCACATTAAACGAGCGATAGAAAAAATCCCTGGCGGGATGATGTTAGTTCCTCTCTTCATCGGTGCGCTGTGCCATACGTTTGCCCCGGACTCAGGTAAATATTTCGGTTCATTCACTAACGGTCTGATCACCGGCACCGTGCCGATTCTGGCGGTATGGTTCTTCTGCATGGGTGCGTCGATCAAACTGAGCGCGACCGGGACGGTGCTGCGTAAATCCGGCACGCTGGTGGTGACCAAAATTGCCGTGGCGTGGATTGTGGCGGCGGTGGCATCGCGCTTCATGCCGGAAAACGGCGTCGAGTTCGGCTTCTTTGCCGGGCTGTCAGTTCTGGCGCTGGTCGCGTCGATGGACATGACTAACGGCGGGCTGTACGCCTCGGTGATGCAACAATATGGCACCAAAGAAGAGGCGGGCGCTTTCGTGCTGATGTCTCTGGAATCCGGCCCGCTGATGACCATGATTATCCTCGGCACCGCCGGTATTGCCTCTTTCGAACCGCACGTTTTCGTCGGCGCGGTGCTGCCGTTCCTGATCGGTTTTGGCTTAGGGAATCTGGATCCTGAACTGCGTGAATTCTTCAGCAAAGCGGTACAAACGCTGATCCCGTTCTTCGCCTTTGCGCTCGGCAACACCATCAACCTGACGGTTATCGCACAAACCGGCCTGCTGGGTGTGTTGCTGGGCGTTTCAGTGATTATCCTGACCGGTATTCCGTTAATTCTGGCCGATAAATTCATCGGCGGCGGTGACGGTACGGCGGGTATTGCGGCTTCAAGCTCTGCGGGCGCTGCGGTCGCTACTCCGGTACTGATCGCCGAGATGGTGCCACAGTTTAAAGCGGTGGCTCCGGCAGCGACGGCACTGGTCGCCACATCGGTTATCGTCACCTCGATATTAGTTCCGATACTGACTGCGATGTGGTCACGGAGAGTGAAAAACAAGGCAATCAAAGGGAAAGTCGCGATGGATGTGGTGGCGAATATTAAATGATTGTTTTACAGGGGCTGCTGCGCATTACCTTCACGCAGTGCCGCAGCCCCTGGTCTTAAGGCCGCTGCGCTCAGCAAGATTTTTGGTCGCGCTGTATCACCTTTCTAAAGAAAAAAGCCGCCGATGCCCAGTCCGCATCACAACCCCGGAGCCTTCCACATAGACGTCGTCAGATGCCTGTCCACCAGCCCCAGCTGGTCAGCATACACCGCCTGCCAGTTAGCCTTCTGCGCAAGATACAGTTCATGGTTTGCCGCCACAGGCTGATACTCCCGCTCCCAGCGCACCAGTGCTTCACCCGTTTCGGCGAGTGACGAATACACGCCCGCTGCGACTCCCGCCGCAATCGCGCAGCCTAACGCCGTGGCTTCTTTCACTACCGGCACGTTGACCGGCACGCCGGTGACGTCACTCAAAATCTGACACCACAACTTGCCTTTCGAACCCCCGCCGGAGAACACCAGCGATTTGGCGCGAATGCCGGAGAAGCTGGCGATCATGTCCAGATTGCAGGCCGAAACGATGGCGGCGTTTTCTTCCAGCGCGCGGAACAGCGTCGGTTTGTTGCATTTTTCAGGGTCGATGGAGAGATTGATGAATGACGGTGCGGCGTGATACCAGTTTTTGAAATGCATGGCGTCGGAGAACACTGGCGTAACGCCCCAGGAACCGACCGGTACGCGCGCGGCCATGTCTTCCAGCAGGCTGTAGGTATCGACGCCAAGTCGCTGAGCGAGGGTTTTCTCCTCGGTGCAGAACGCATCGCGGAACCAGCGCATGGTCAGGCCGGTGAAGAAACTAATGGATTCTGCCTGCGCCATACCGGGGATGACGTGCGGATTGACGCGGATATTCATTTCAGGGTCAGTGATCGGCGCGGGCAGATTGACGATCTGCTGCCAGAAAGTGCCGCCGAGCACCGCCGTCTGTCCGGGGCGTACCAGCCCGAGGCCGAGCGTGCCGAGCTGGGCATCGCCGCCGCCCATGCCGACCGGCGTGCCGGCCCGCAGCCCGCAGCCCTCCGCCGCGCTGGCGGTGACGTATCCGAGACGCGTCCCGGTTTCTGCCACCGGCGAAAGCATGTCGGCGCGCAGACCGGCCATGTCCAGCAGCTCTGGCCGCCAGTTGCGCGTGGCCAAATCCAGCATGCCGGTGGTGCCCGCATTGGAAGGATCCACGGCCAGCTCGCCGCTGAGCTTATAGGCCAGCCAGTCACTGATCATCGTGACCGTCGCCGCCTGGCGGTAAATATCCGGGCGATGGTGCGCCAGCCACAGCAGGCGAGGCATGGCGCTCAGCGCCAGCGTCTGCCCTGAGCATTCATACACTTCGCGCTCAAACTGAAAATCATGGATTTCTTTCAGTTCAGAAACTTCACGGCTGGCGCGGGCATCGACGTTGGCGCAGGCCCAGATCGGTTCACCGGATTTGTCATAAAGGACGATGCCTTCGCGCATGGAACAGGCGGCCACGGCGCGGATGGCGGAGGCGGGGAGGTGCGCTTCGTGCAGCGCCTGGCGGATGCACTGACAGGCCAGCTGCCAGTTTTTTTGCAGATCGAATTCCATCGAGCCGGGCACATCCGGCACGGCCAGATGGATCCACTCGGCCTGTCCGGCGGCGATTTGCTCGCCTTCGAGATTGAAAATCACCGCGCGGACGCTGCCGGTGCCGGCGTCCAGCGCCATTAAATAGCTACGATCGTCGTCAGAGTTCAGGGTTGAGGTCATCGCCAGTTTCTCTCGTGCCGGTTTATCGGGCACCTGTTACCTGACCGCCACACCCCATAAACCCTGCGGGTCAGCCGAGCAGCGCCAGCATGGCTCTTGCTGTGCTCTCTTCAGTAACCAGTGCGTTAATGCGTTTACCTTTCAGCGCCGCGACAATCGCCTCGGCTTTTTCGACGCCGCCCGCCACGCCGAGTACGGTCGGGATACTGGCCAGTTCATCGGGCGCGACGGCGATGAGCTCATCGTGGATCGCCATATTTTCCGCCAGCTCGCCATTGCGCTGCATAAAGAATCCAAGAATGTCGCCGACCGCGCCCTTGCGGCCAAAGAGCAGTTGCTCACCTTCGCTGATGTAACCGGAGCGTAAAATCGTTGCTTCCTGTTTCTGATTCAGCGAACCGATGCCGACCACTGCGATATCGGCGGCGCAGGCCGCGAGCATCACGTCGTGGACGTTACGCTCTTGTCGAAAAATCGCCGCGACGCTGGCCGAAGACGCACGCAACGGTGCCGGAATAATGCTCACACCACAGGCCGCGTCGAGCTGGCCGATGCCGGTCATGTAAGGCCCGACGCCGCCGGACAACGTGACCATGCGGATCTGCTGTGAAGAGATAAAACCGCTCAGGTGTTGAAGCGTACTCATCGCTGTTTCACCAAAACCTACCGCCAGCAGCTGTTCCGGTTTGAGCAACGTCATCAGCATATGCGCCGCGCCAACGCCCAGACGTGCGCTCAGCGAACCGTCGGCCAGCTGCGGCAGCACGCGGATCTGCTGTAAACCAAAACGTTCCAGCAGGGTGTTTTCCAGCGACAAACATCCCTCAAAACGCGAGTTGATTTGCACGCGGATCACGCCCGACTGACGGCCTTTCTCCAGCAGGCGCGATACTTTCAGCCGCGTCAGCCCGAGCCGTTCACCAATCTCATTCTGGGTCAGGCCGTCGTGGTAATAGAACCACGCGGTGCGCGCCAGCAGTTCCTCTTCACCCATGCTGAATTCCAGATGGTTAGTCAAATCGGACAGGTTCGTTTTCTTGCCATTCTCAGAAGTCATAGTGAACACTTATCAAAATGTAGATCAATTGTTCGTTAACAAAATGTTGTTAACTGTGATGTGTCTGGCAAATCCTGAATGATTGCCGCCTGAATCATATCGCAGAGTATATGAGTTGAACAAACTGTGATCGATGCAAAAGTTTTCCTGCCCGCCGCAGACTAGGTTTATGAACATTGTTAAACAATAAATACATTTGTTCATTTAATGTATCCGGTCTGAGGGTGATGTATGCAGCAGCCAGAACAGGTCTTAGCCTCAACCACGTTGCTGTTACAGGTCAGCGGCCTCAGCAAAAGCTTTTCCGGCGTGGCGGTACTGAAAGATATCGGTTTCAGTCTGCACGCCGGGGAAGTTCACGCGCTGTTGGGTGGGAACGGGGCAGGGAAATCCACGCTGATGAAAATCATCGCCGGTGTAGAAACCGCTGACTGCGGCGAAATGCAGCTCGGCGGTGCACCGCTGTCGGGGCTAACACCGGCGAAAGCGCATCAGGCGGGCATTTATCTGGTGCCGCAGGAGCCGATGCTGTTTCCGAGCCTGACCGTACGTGAAAATATCCTGTTCCGTTTACCCGCCCGTCAGGCCAGCGAGAAAAAACTGATCGAAACGCTGACCGGCCTGGGCTGCAATCTTCCGCTCGGCGCGCTGGCTGGAACGCTGGAGGTGGCTGATCAGCAGCTGGTGGAAATCCTGCGCGGTCTGATGCGCGACGCACGTTTGTTGATCCTTGATGAACCGACCGCCTCCCTGACGCCCGCCGAATCCGCCCGCCTGTTTACGCAGGTTCGTCATCTCACCGCGAAAGGCGTCGGCGTGGTGTTTATCTCCCACAAGCTGCCGGAAATCCGCGCGATTGCCGACCGGGTCAGCGTGATGCGCGACGGAAAAATTGCCCTCAGCGGCACGCTGGCTGAACTCGATAACGATGCGCTGATCCGCGCCATCACGCCGCATACGCAGGACTTGGCGCTGCCCGCCGAACAAAAGCTGTGGCTGGATTTGCCTGGTCAACGGCGCAATGTCAAAGGGCGCGAACCGGTCTTGCAGGTAGAAAATCTCACCGGAGAAGGCTTCATCGATATTTCGTTTAGCGCCCGCGCCGGGGAAATCGTCGGGCTGGCAGGCGTTGTCGGGGCAGGTCGAACCGAACTGGCAGAAACGCTGTACGGCCTGCGCGAGGCAAAAAGCGGTCAGGTGCGTCTGATGCAGCAGGACATCAGTGGGCTGAATACGTTGCAACGCCTGCAAAAGGGGCTGGTGTATCTGCCGGAGGACCGGCAGGCATCCGGCTTGTATCTCGATGCACCGCTAAGCTGGAATACCACCTCGCTGACCTTTAACCGTCAGAGCTGGTGGCTCAACCTCAAACGCGAAGCGGCGGTGCTCGAACGTTATCACCGCGCGCTGGGGATTAAGTACCGCGACGGTTCACAAACCGCCCGCACGCTGTCCGGCGGCAATCAGCAGAAGCTGTTGATCGCCAAATGCCTGGAAGCGCAGCCTGCGGTGCTGATCGTCGATGAGCCGACGCGCGGCGTGGACGTCTCAGCCCGCGCCGATATCTATCAGCTGCTGCGCAACGTGGTTGAACAGAACGTCGCGGTGATCCTGATTTCTTCCGATCTGGATGAAATTGAGGCGCTGGCCGATCGCGTATTCGTCATGCATCAGGGCGAAATGAGCGGCGAATTGCAGGGCAGCGAGATAAACGTCAACAACATTATGCACATCGCTTTTGGTAACCATCCCCAGACTGCCGCCACCGGAGGATCCTCATGCTAAAGCGGATACAAAACAACCGTGAACTGACCGCGCTGATGGCCATTATCGCGCTGTTTGCGTTGCTCGGCGTGATGGACCGGCAGTCGTTCAGCTTCCAGACGCTGAGCATGATTTTCGGCAGCGCGCAGATCCTGATGCTGCTGGCGATGGGCGCGACGCTGGTCATGTTGACCCGCAATATTGACGTATCAGTAGGCTCGATCACCGGCTTGTGCGCTGTCACGCTTGGCGTGTTGCTTAACGGCGGTATGAATCTGGCGCTGGCCTGCGTCATCACGCTGGGGACCGGGCTGCTGGCCGGATTGTTCAACGGCGTACTGGTCGCGTGGTTACGCATTCCGGCGATAGTCGCGACGCTCGGTACGCTCGGGTTATATCGCGGGCTGATGCTGCTGATGACCGGCGGCAAATGGATTGAAGGTTTACCGGCGGGGCTGAAATCGTTGTCCGAGCCGGTATTCCTCGGCATTTCTGCGCTGGGCTGGGGAGTTATCGTACTGCTGGGCGCGATGTTGTGGATGCTCAGCCGCACCGCGTTTGGCCGCAGTTTCTACGCCGTCGGCGACAACTTACAGGGCGCGCGGCAGCTTGGCGTGGCGGTTAACCGCGTGCGCATTCTGGCATTTGGCATTAACGGCATGATGGCGGCGATCGCCGGTATCGTCTTCGCCGCGCAAATCGGCTTTGTGCCCAATCAGACCGGCAGCGGGCTGGAAATGAAAGCCATCGCCGCCTGCGTGCTGGGCGGGATCAGCCTGCTCGGCGGCACCGGTTCGATTCTCGGTGCGGTGCTCGGCGCGTATTTCCTCACCCAAATCGACAGCGTGCTGGTGCTGCTCAGGCTGCCCGCCTGGTGGAACGATTTTATCGCCGGACTGGTGTTGCTGGCGGTGCTGGTATTCGACGGCAGGTTGCGGCAGGCGTTACAGAAAAACCTGCGCCGCCAGAAATACGCCCGCTTCCTCTCTGCCAGTCAGCCCGAACAGAAAAAGCCTGCTGAGCGTAAACCCGGTCAGCAAAAGCATCTCACACGCCGGTTAAGCACCGGCAAAAAAGGCGGGGTGGCGTGATGAAAATTCTTCAACAGTATGGCTGGGAGGCGGCGCTGCTGGCGTTGCTGATACTGGAGATTCTGCTGTTTGGCTTCGTAAATCCAAGAATGCTCGATGCCAATACGCTGCTGTTCAGCACCAGTGATTTCATCACTATCGGCATTGTGGCACTGCCGCTGACGCTGGTGATTGTCAGCGGTGGGATCGACATTTCCTTCGGCTCAACCATCGGCCTGTGCGCCATAGCACTCGGCGTCTTGTGTCAGGCCGGTGTGCCGCTGGCGCTGGCGATAGCTCTCACGCTGGCACTCGGCGCCGCCTGCGGTTTACTCAACGCGGCGCTGATCCTCTATACCGGCGTCAATCCGCTGGTGATAACGCTCGGCACGCTGTACCTGTTCGGTGGCAGCGCCTTGCTGCTCTCCGGGCTGGCGGGCGCGACCGGCTTTGAAGGCATCGGTAATTTCCCGGATGCCTTCACCAATTTTGCCAATCAGGTGGTGCTCGGCCTGCCGATGCCGCTGTTGATTTTCCTCGCCGCCACGCTGTTTTTCTGGCTGCTGATGCACCGCAGTCGCACCGGGCGCAACGTGTTTCTCATCGGCCAGAACGCCCGTGTGGCGCGCTACGGTGCGCTGCCGGTCAGCCGGACAGTCTTTGCGTTGTACGGCATGACCGGGCTGGCGTCGGCGGTAGCGGCAATCCTGATGACCTCTTATTTCGGCTCGGCGCGTTCCGATCTCGGCAATGCGCTGCTGATGCCTGCGATCACTGCCGTGGTGCTCGGTGGCGCGAATATCTACGGCGGTTCGGGTTCCATTCTCGGCACGGCGCTGGCGACGCTGCTGATCGGCTACTTACAACAGGGCCTGCAGATGGTCGGCGTTTCCAGTCAGGTTTCCAGCGCGCTGTCCGGTGCGCTGCTGATTCTGGTGGTAATTGGCCGCTCTGCCAGCCTTAACCGGGGTCTTATCCGCAGTGTTTTCCAGCGTTACCGCCAGCGCTGGTCTGCGTCTTCTCCTTCTTTATTATCCAAATGAACCGGGGTGCAAGATGAAAACGAAAATGCTGAAAACCATGCTGATCGCCAGTGCCGTCAGCCTCGCCTGCCTGAGTGCGCAGGCTGCTGAACGCATCGCCTTTATTCCAAAACTGGTCGGCGTCGGATACTTCACCAGCGGCGGCAACGGGGCGACGGCGGCGGGCAAAGCGTTGGGCGTCGATGTTACCTACGACGGCCCGACCGAACCGAGCGTGTCCGGTCAGGTGCAGATGATCAATAACTTCGTCAATCAGGGCTACAACGCGATTGTCGTTGCAGCCGTTTCACCGGACGGCCTTTGTCCGGCACTGAAACGGGCCATGCAGCGCGGCGTGAAAGTGCTGACCTGGGATTCCGATACCAAGCCGGAGTGCCGCTCGATTTACATCAATCAGGGCACGCCGCAGCAGCTCGGCTCGATGCTGGTGGATATGACCGCCAGTCAGGTTAAAAAAGAGAAAGCCAAAGTCGCATTCTTCTATTCCAGCCCGACAGTGACGGATCAGAACCAGTGGGTAAAAGAGGCGAAATCTAAAATCGCCAAAGAGCATCCGGGATGGGAAATTGTGACCACGCAGTACGGCTATAACGACGCCACCAAATCCCTGCAAACCGCCGAAGGGATCCTGAAATCTTATGGCGACCTGGATGCGATTATCGCGCCGGACGCCAACGCTTTACCGGCAGCGGCGCAGGCGGCGGAAAACCTCAAACGTAAAGACGTGACCATTGTCGGCTTCAGCACGCCAAACGTGATGCGGCCTTACGTCGAGCGCGGCACGGTCAAACAGTTCGGCCTGTGGGACGTCGTCAGTCAGGGCAAGATTTCGGTATATGTCGCCGATCAGTTATTGAAAAAAGGTGACCTGAACGTGGGTGACAAACTGGATGTGCCGGACGTCGGGACGGTTGAAGTGGTACCGAACAGCATGCAGGGCTACCAGTACGAGGCCAAAGGTAACGGCATTGTTCTGCTGCCGGAACGCGTGGTCTTCACCAAAGACAACATCGGTAAATACGATTTCTGACGATAACGGTTTTCGATAAAGGAGACACAAAATGGCAGATTTGGACGATATCAGAGATGGCAAGAATTTCGGCATCGGCACGCCGCAGGAGAACCGGGCCTTTTTCCTCAAGGGCAGCGGCCAGCTGGACTGGGGGATGCAATCGCGTCTGGCAAGGATCTTCAATCCGGAGTCAGGCCGTACGGTGATGCTGGCCTTCGATCACGGCTATTTTCAGGGGCCGACCACCGGCCTTGAGCGCATCGACATCAATATTGCGCCGCTGTTTGCCCACACCGACGTGCTGATGTGTACCCGTGGCGTGCTGCGCAGCGTGGTGCCCGCGGCGGTCAATAAGCCGGTGGTGATGCGTGCCTCAGGCGGCAACTCAATCCTGACTGAGCTTTCCAATGAAACGGTGGCGGTCGCCATTGAAGACGCGCTGCGTCTGAACGTCGCGGCAATGGCGGCGCAGGTGTATATCGGCAGCGAATACGAACACCAGTCGATTAAAAACATTATTCAGCTGGTCGATCAGGGGATGCGCTACGGCATGCCGACCATGGCGGTGACGGGCGTCGGCAAAGACATGGCGCGCGATCAACGGTATTTCTCACTGGCCACGCGCATCGCCGCCGAGATGGGGGCGAACATCATCAAAACGTATTTTGTGGATGAAGGTTTCGAACGCATCGCCGCCGGCTGTCCGGTGCCGATCGTTATCGCCGGGGGCAAAAAACTGCCCGAACGCGAGGCGCTGGAAATGTGTTTTAAAGCGCTCGATCAGGGCGCATCGGGCGTCGATATGGGACGCAACATCTTCCAGTCGGAGTCGCCGGTCGCGATGCTCCATGCGGTTAAAGCCGTGGTGCATGAAAATGCCAGCGTGGCGCATGCCTACGAACTGTTTCTGAGCGAGAAGGGGTAAATCATGGAAGTGACACTGGTTGAAATTAATGTCCAGCCGGACAAAATTGACGCGTTTCTGGAAGTCTTTCACGCGAATCATCTCGGCGCGGTTCAGGAACCCGGAAATCTGAGGTTCGACGTGTTGCAGGATGCAGACGTGGCAACGCGGTTTTTTATCTATGAAGCCTATGTGGATGAGGCTGCGGTACTGGCGCACAAAAAAACGCCGCACTATCTGGCGTGCGTGGAAGCGTTAGAAGGGATTATGTCGCAGGGGAGGAAGAAAACGGTGTTTAAAGGAATATATCCGTAAGCACGGAGTAACCCCTCAGTACTTTACGATAACCCTAAACCCCACTAACGCCATCCGTAATGCAAGGTACCCGTCTGACAGACCGGGTACCTGTACAACTCATGCAACGTCCATCTTCCGTTACATTCCTATTTCCAGGCTATCTTCCAGTTCCTTGATAAATATCTTTATTATCATTCATTTCTACACTAATCCCCGTATTCTGTGCGCGTATTTTCATCCTCAGTCTTTTCAGATGTGAGGCCAAAATAATCAGTTGATCACGTACGACAACTGGCGTACATTGGAGGGCGTGTGGGGTTTAAAGACATTAAGCGCAGGGTCATTGAGTGTTTACGGGCGGGGGATATTGAGTTTGCTGTCCGGCGCGATGTGGACCTTAAGAATTTATTAAGTACCGGTGATGTGTCTGTGCCGGAGGTCATCAATGTGATTATGCGGGCAGGTGGGGCCGATCACCGGATGAGCCCTCATCATTATGACAGCAGTGTTGATGTACACATTATTACAGTGACCTGCGCAGGCTTACATTGGTATATCAAATGGTATTTCGATGAACCGGCCAGCGTATTTATCAGCGTTCATCATTAAAGGGAAATTATGAAAATCTACAAAGTGGGTGATGAGAAACGGGCGGCGTGCGAGGTGTGTCAGTCTTTTCAGACGGTCAGCTTCCAGCTGCGCGATGTGCCTTTCAGCGATGGTAGCGGGCTGGTGAAGAACGTGGTGGTGGGGGTTTGTAAAACCTGCGACAGCGTGGCATTGCTGCCGTTCCAGTCGGTTCCTGCGGTGAAGAAGCAGCTGGAAACACAACGTAAGGCCGTGGAAAGCCGCGTGCCTGCGCATATGATCGATATCCTCAACCTGGCAAGCGCCAAACTGGGTGCGACGCCGGAATTTATTCCGCTGCTGATGAAATATTATATCCATATGTTGGCGACCCATCCGGTGGCCGCCGTGCAACTGGTGCAGCTTCTCACTTCTGAGCTGGCAACCGGTCTGGCGAATAAACGCCTCTCGCTGAAAGGGCGTGAAATCCACAATGATATTAACGAGCTGAAATCCCTTTCTCAGATTTCCAACACCACGGAACTGCTCAAGGGCGTGGTGCTGGCCATTAACAACGATGTCCTCATCAACCCCGACAAACAGCGTATCGCGCACCTGAAAAGCCTCGTCGCGACGGTGGCGTAAGGCTTACAACACTTTCTCTAAAAACGCCTTCGTCCTTGCATGAACCGGCCGGTCGAGAACCTGTGAAGCGTCGCCGCTTTCAACGACGCGCCCGTCAACCATAAAGACCACCTGATCCGCCACCTGCCGCGCGAAGCCTATCTCATGCGTGACCACCACCAGCGTCACGCCGGACTCCGCCAGTTTCCTGATAACGTCCAGTACTTCACCAACCAGTTCAGGATCCAGCGCCGAGGTCGGCTCATCAAACAACATCACTTTCGGGTTGAGCGCCAGCGCGCGGGCGATAGCGATGCGTTGCTGCTGACCGCCGGAAAGATGGCGTGGCCAGGCAAGTGCTTTTTCGCGCAGGCCAACGGTGTCGAGCAGTTCATAGGCACGGACGATGGCCTGTTTGCGACTGAGATAGCCGTGAACCACCGGCGCTTCGATGATGTTGTCCAGCACGGTCATGTGCGGGAACAGATTGAAATTCTGGAACACGTAGCCGACGTGTGTGCGCTGTTTGAGAATGGCGCGCTCTTTCAGCTCATACAGCGTGTCACCTTTACGGCGGTAACCAATGTAATCGCCGTCGATCTGGATAAACCCTTCGTCCACGCGTTCAAGATGATTGATGGTGCGCAGCAGGGTCGATTTACCGGAGCCTGACGGGCCGAGAATCACCGTCACCGTGCCAGGCTCGATGTTCAGGCTGACATTATCCAGCGCCTTATGCGCGCCATAATATTTGCTGAGATTGTTGATCTCGATGCGCCCGACGGTGGCGGTATGAGGTTTATGGGGGAACAGCTGCTTAACAGGAGTTTCCGCCGGGCGGTTAACGAACAGATCAAAGGCTTCGGACATGATGATTCTCCAGAAAGTGAGCCGTTATGAACGGGCCAGACGCCACTGACGCAGGCGCTGTAACGGCGTCGGCGCAACCTGACGCACGGTGCCGCGTGAGAAATAACGTTCGACGTAATATTGCAGTACCGACAGCACGGTAGTGATCAGCAGATACCAGACAGTCGCGACCATCAGCAACGGAATGACCTGCTGGGTGCGGTTGTAAATCACCTGCACGGTGTAAAACAGCTCTGGCATCGACAGCACATACACAATCGACGTGCCTTTCGCGAGGCTGATCACTTCATTAAAACCGGTCGGCAGAATCGAGCGCAACGCCTGCGGCAAAATGATGCGAAACGTGCGGCGATAGGCGGGTAAGCCCAGTGCAGCGGCGGCTTCATGCTGGCCGTGCTCGACACCTAAAATCCCCCCGCGAATGATTTCAGCGGTGTACGCGGATTGCACCAGAGAAAGGCCGAGCACTGCGACGGAAAACTGATCCAGCAAATCCACCGTTGGCGTACTGAAAAACGACAGAGAAGTAAACGGAATGCCGAGCGAGAGGTTGTCGTACAGATAGGAAAAGTTGTAAAGGATGATCAATACCAGCAGCAAGGGCAGCGAGCGGAACAGCCAGATGTAACCCCACGCCAGTGAATTCAGTAAGTAGGATTTCGACAGCCGGGCGAGCGCCAGTGCGGTGCCAAAGATAATACCAAACAGGGTGCCGAGCAGGGTGAGCAGAAGGGTTTTGCCAAGCCCTGACAAAATGACCGGATCAAAAAACCACTGGCGAAATACGCCCCATTCCCAGCGCGGGTTAGTGGCGATGGATTGCACAATCGCCAGCAGGATGAACACCGAAAATACCGCACCGGCCAGCCGCCACGGATAGCGTGCCGGCACCACTTTCAGCGGGGGATGAGTCACGGTCGGAGAAGTGTTTTCGCTCATAGGTTTTGCCTGTTATCTATTGTGCTTTGCACCTAGCTGACGGGAACGTCAGCGGTCAGCGCTTTTTTGAAGGGCAGACGCCCGTCGTACGGTTCTCTGGAATACACTTCCGGGTCGAGCCGCGTATCAAACTGCGGCTGATACCCGTGTGACAGATACAACCCGACCGCTTCCGGCTGGCGGAATCCGGTGGTCAGAAACACCTGACGGTAACCGTAGGCGGCGGCGCGGCGCTCCAGCTCGTGCAGGATCTTCTGCGCCAGCCCCTGACGGCGCAGCCTGCGATCCGTCCAGATGCGTTTGAATTCTGCGGTGTCTTCGTCGTAGCGTTTGTACGCGCCCATCGCGATGGGCGCTCCGTTTCTCAGCAGAACGATAAAAGTGCCGTCGGGCGCAGAAAAGACGCTGTCATCCTCCGGTGGCTGACTGGAAAAAAAGTCACCATAGCGTTCGCGGTATTCACCAAATAATCCTTCGATGACCGGCGCAATCAGCGGATCTTCCGGCACGGTTTGAATAAAAACGTCGTCGCTCATCTTTCAGTCTCCTGATCAGTCGCCCAGTCCCGGCGGATTGATTTCTGAATGGTCGATTTTCTCAACGCTCTCGCCCCAGCGATCCAGCACTTGCAAATACGCGCCGCTGGCAATGGCGCTGTTCAGCGATGCCTGCACGGCATCCACTAAGCCGTTGCCTTTTTTCAGCGTCACGGCAATGTTGGCGGTTTTCGGCCAGCCGCCCGGCACCGTGCCAACCAGCTGCGTTTTGCCGGTCAGCAGGGCTTTATAGGCACCGGTGACGTTTGGCCCGAAGGTGGCGTCGGCGCGACCTGACTGGATAGCCAGCGTGGCGGCGGCATCATCGGTGACATATTGCGGTTTAAACGCGGGCAGGCCTTTCGCCTGATTCTCTTTGTCCCACGCCAGCAGCACGGCTTCCTGATTAGTGCCGGAGCCGACGATAATGCGTTTACCGGCGATGTCCGGTGCGGATTTGATCGAGGTGATTTTGCTGCCGGTTTTCACGTAGAAGCCCAGCGTATCTTCGCGATAGGTGGCGAAATCAAATTTGGTTTTGCGGTCTTTGGTCACGGTGATGTTGTAGATAGCGGCGTCGTATTTCCCGGAGGTTACGCCGAGCGGCCAGTCTTCCCACGAGGCCGGCACCACTTTCAGTTTCAGCCCCAGGCCGTCGGCCACCAGACGGGCGATATCCGCCTCGCTGCCGATCACCGTTTTGTTATCGCGGGCATATAACCCGAATGGCGGGGCGCTGCCGAGTACGGCCAGTGCCACCGTCAGCGTGCCCGGTTCGACAAACTTAAAGTTGGCCGGGATTTTCGCCACGGCTTCCGGGCTTTTCGGCGTATTGATCGGAGTTTCATTAGCAACAAGGTCGATACCCGGTGCAGCATGAGCCAGTGTAGAAAGACTTAACAAAGTGGCAATTGCAGTCAGACTAAAGCTACGTTTCATCATTATTTTTACCCTGCATTCTTATTATGTGTTTATGACATTGAGGTGACGTTTTCACTATTCCCGAGTGTTACAGGGATGTAAAAGAACAAAATTCAATAATCAAATTGAGAAAAAGCAAATACGGGTGGAGGAATATTTCCCATGCAAAAAGCCCGGAATTTCCGGGCATGAATGACAGGCTGAAGAGTAATAGGAATTATTTTACGCTTAATTCATACAGCGCTTTTTCAGCTAACTGCTGGAAATAGTTCGCTGCCGGGAAGATAGCTGATTCATCCGGATTAAATTGCGGATGATGCAGGCCAAATTCGCTGGCCGAGCCGATGCTGACGAACGCGCCGGGGACGTGATGCAGGTAAAACGCAAAGTCTTCGCCGCCCATCTGCGCGGTGGCCACTTCCGCTTTATAACCAAATTCGGCTGCCGCCTGAAGGCTGAATTCTGCCCAGCGTGGCGTATTCACCACGGCCGGTGGCCCGCCAAACCAGTGCAGCTCGGCTTTCGCGCCCAGCGCACCGGCAACACCTGAAATCAGCTGGCGGATCCGCCCCGGAATTTGCTCGCGAATATCATCATTATGCGTGCGCACCGTGCCTTCGAGTTCGACGCTCTGGGGCAGAACGTTCCAGGTATTGCCGCCCTCGATGCGGGTCACGCTGACCACCGCAGACTCCTGCGCGGCGACGTTACGGCTGACCAGTGTTTGCAGCGCCGTCACGATGTGGCTGGCGGTGACGATACTGTCGACGCCTTCCTCCGGATGGGCGGCATGCGCGCCTTTGCCGGTGATGGTTATCTGGAAGCGATCGACATTGGCGTAAAACGCGCCGCCTTTGGTGGAGAAGGTACCCACCGGCAGTTCAGGCGCATTGTGCAGCCCAAAAATCGCATCGACGTTTTCCAGTGCACCGGCCTTAATCAGCTGAGATGCTCCGCCAAAACGCTCTTCGGCAGGCTGGAAAAACAGACGCACGCGGCCTGGTAACTGGTCCTCGCGGGCTTTGAGTAAGTATGCCGCACCAAGAATTACAGAGGTATGGAAATCGTGGCCGCAGGCATGCATCACGCCCGGTTGCTGAGAGCTGAAGGGTACGCCGGAGGCTTCTTCGATCGGCAGGGCGTCGATGTCGCCGCGCAGCGCCACCACCGGGCCGTGCGCCGGGCCAATTTCAGCCACTACGCCAGTTTTTAAGCCAAGATCTAAAATGCGGATCCCGGCGGCATTCAGCCAGTCGGTAATTTTTTGCGTGGTCACGAATTCCTGATTGGATAATTCAGGATGTTGATGTAATTCGCGGCGATGGGCGATGAGTTGATTTTCTAACGCAGTGGTAGCGGTGTTCGCCCCGGTGCGGATTTCATCGGCAAGTGAAATGCTCATTATAAATAGCCTTTTATGGGTAGAGATTGCAGTCATTTCATCCTAGTCATGAATTGCCGTCTGACTAAATACCCTGTGGCTATAATTTATATCCGCCATAGAGGCATAAATCCCATAGCTAAATATTCACTATAGAAACGTAATTTTATTATTTAGCTTTGCGCTGACTTCGTGGAACTCTTTTTATCATGATGAATGATTGTTACCAGACTTAAGCAGATAAAAGGAATGCCCGACGTGAATTACCGACTGAGCTTATTAGATCAAAGCCCGATAAATGACGGGCAGAGCGCCGCACAGGCATTGGCGGCGACGCTGACATTTGCGCAGACAGCAGAGAGACTGGGGTATCACCGTTTGTGGGTGTCCGAACATCATGACACCGAAAAGCTGGCGGGCAGTTCGCCGGAAGTCCTGATTGCCTGGCTGCTGGCGCAGACATCCCGACTGCGTATCGGCTCCGGTGGTGTGATGCTGCAACATTACAGCCCGTACAAAGTCGCGGAGAATTTCCATTTGCTTTCAGCGCTGGCGCCGGATCGCGTCGATATCGGCATCGGTAAAGCGCCGGGCGGTTTACCGCTTTCCACCAAAGCGCTGCGCGGACATCATTCAGCCGAGAATGCGCCCGGTTTTCCCGCGCAGTTACAACAGCTGACCCATTATCTTACACATCTCGACGACCATCTGGCCGGTGTTGAAGCACGCGCGTTGCCGCATCCGCCGGTTGCGCCCCAGCGTTTTCTGCTCGGCGCCAGCAAAGAAAGCGCCCGTCTGGCAGCCTCGCTCGGCTGGAATTTTGTGTTCGCCGGTTTCATCAATACTTCAGCGGAAGTGATGACTGAATCGGTGCTGGCGTTCCACGAATATTCCGCTGGTAAAGGTCAGGCACTGGTCAGCCTGGCGGTGCTCGCCGCTCAAACCCGTGAAGAAGCCGCAGAGCGGGTGGCCGAACAGCATAATTTCCGCGTCACGATTGGCGATAAACACGTTACGGTCGGCACCCGCGAACAGGCGGAAGCCTTTGTGCGGCAGGCGGGTGCCAGGCAGTTCACCATCGACCAACAACAGCTCAGCGTGCTGCACGGTACGCCCGGCGACATTCACGAGCAGCTGCGCGACATTCAGCGCCGTCTGTGCGTCAACGAATTTGTCCTTCACACCCCACTGACAGAGGCCGCCGTGCGTCTGAAGTCCATTGAATTGCTGGCTGGCCAGCTGTAAGGAGATCTCATGAGCCATTCGAAAAGTATCAAACTGGGCCTGATGTTGCACGGTGCAGGCGGCCACATGAATTCATGGCGGCATGAAAAAGCGCCAGCAGATGCGAGCGTTAATTTTCCCTATTTCCGTGATTTAGCGCTGCGCGCAGAAGCCGCCGGTTTTGATTTCCTGTTTGTCGCCGACGGCCTGCACATCAACGAAAAATCGCTGCCGCATTTCCTCAACCGTTTCGAGCCGATTGCCTTGCTGTCGGCGCTGGCGTCGGCGACGCACAGCATCGGGCTGGCCGGGACGATTTCGACGTCCTACAGCGATCCGTTTACTGTCGCGCGTCAGCTGGCGACGGTCGATAACATCAGTCAGGGGCGCGCGGGCTGGAACGTGGTGACGTCGCCGCTGGCCGGTTCGGCGAAAAACTTCGGTAAAGACCATCCTGAACATGCGCTGCGCTACCAGATTGCTGAGGAATATATCAGCGTGGTGCAGGGGTTGTGGGATTCGTGGGAAGACGACGCTTTTGTGCGCGATCGTGAAAGCGGCGTGTTCTTCGATGCGGCCAAGCTGCATAAACTTAATCATCAGGGGCAGTTCTTCTCGGTGGAAGGACCACTGAATATTCAGCGCTCGCCGCAGGGCCAGCCGGTGATTTTCCAGGCAGGCGCGTCGGATGCGGGGATCGCACTGGCGGGAAAATCTGCCGATGCAGTCTTCACCAACGCCCGCACGCTGGAAGAAGCCAAAGAGTACTCGGCCAAATTGCAGGCGCAGGTAGCGAAAAACGGGCGTCATCCGGTGGGAATTTTCCCCGGTATCAGCCCGATTGTCGGCAAAACCGAAGCGGAAGCCGAAGCCAAATATCAGCATTTGCTCTCGCTGCTGTCACTCGACGACGCACTGGCGTATCTCGGCCGCTTCTTCGATCATCACGATTTCAGCCAGTATCCGCCGGATGGTCCGTTCCCTGAGCTGGGCGATTTAGGCCAGAACACTTTCCGTTCAACCACCGACAGCATCAAAAAGCAGGCCAGAGAAGAAAATCTCACGCTGCGCGATGTGGCGTATCAGGCCACGCTGCCACGCGGTGAGTTCTTCGGCACGCCGGAGCAGGTCGCCGACCGGTTAATCCGCTGGGTGGAAGAGGGCGGCGCGAGCGGCTTTATTATCAGCGGGCCGGTGCTGGTCGAAGCGCTCGACGATATTACGCGTCTGGTGCTGCCGGTGCTGGAGGCGCGAGGTTACTGGCATCCTTCAGAGGCACAAACCCTGCGCGAACGGCTGGATATTCCGTTTAAAAGCAACCGCTACAGCGTGCAGGAAAGGCAGCGGGAAGCCGTGAACGAGAAATAGTTACAACATACTGGTTTTCAACAGCCCGCTCCGGAGACACCGAGCGGGCTTTTTGCTTTGCAGGGAGGAACGTCCGGGCTTGCCTCGTGAAAAGATTGGGCGTAGGTTTCGCAAAACCCTTTGAAATCTTAGAACGCTTAAGGAAAACACATGAAAGCTCTGGTTCTGGAACAGCAAGACAAAGCCACGCTGGCTGAGGTGAAAGAGATTGCACTGCCTGACATGGCGCAAGGCGATGTGTTAGTCGATATCAGCTGGTCGGGTCTGAACTATAAAGATGCGCTGGCGATCACCGGTAAAGGCAAAATCATCCGCCAGTTCCCGATGGTGCCGGGCATTGATTTTGTCGGCCACGTGAGCCGCAGCAATGATCCGCGCTTCTCCGTCGGGCAATCGGTGATCCTCACCGGATGGGGCGTCGGCGAAACTCACTGGGGCGGTCTGGCTGAGCAGGCGTGCGTGAAAGGTGACTGGCTGGTGCCGTTGCCGGAAGGCATGGCGGCGCGTAATGCGATGATCATCGGTACGGCCGGTTTCACCGCGATGTTGTGCGTGATGGCGCTCGAAGAAGCGGGCGTGACGCCGGACAGTGGCACCGTCGTCGTGACCGGTGCCAGCGGCGGCGTGGGGAGCACTGCGGTCGCGCTGCTGCATACCCTCGGTTATAACGTGGCGGCGGTGACCGGGCGTGAATCTACTCATGATTATCTGCGTAAACTCGGTGCCAGCGAAATTCTTTCGCGGGACGATTTTGCCGAAACGCGTCCGCTGGAAAAACAGCTGTGGGCCGGTGCGGTAGATACCGTCGGCGATAACGTGCTGGCGAAGTTGCTGGCGCAAACTAATTACGGCGGGTGTGTCGCCGCCTGCGGTCTGGCGGGCGGTTTTAACCTCCCGACGACCGTCATGCCGTTCATCCTGCGCAACGTGCGTTTGCAGGGTGTGGATTCCGTTTCTGTGCCCGCTGAGCGCCGTGCGGCGGTGTGGGAACGCCTGATGAACACCCTGCCGGAAAGTTTCTACCAGCAGGCCGCAACCGAAATCACCCTTGAGCAAACGCCTGCGGTAGCGGCTGATTTTCTCAACAACAAAATTCAGGGCAGAACGCTGGTGAAAATCACCGGTTAAGCCGCTTTTCCCGGCACCCCTGCGGTGCCGGGATTTCTCCTTCGTTCAATTTTCCTTCTGCACTAAAGAATTCCCCGCGACTGACCGATAAATACAGAACGAGATAAAAGAGAATCTGATCCCTTATTTTCCGAATGGCTCATATCGCTTTGCTGTCGCACAACAAATAATTAAACGCATGGGGAAAGTATGGACAATTTTCAGAAAGACATCGATGAGAGAACCAATCTCACGTCATCTAACCGGTTTGAGTTATTGCTGTTCCGTCTGGGCTCTGCGCCTGACGAAGACCAGTCCGAGCTGTTTGGCATCAACGTCTTTAAACTGCGTGAAATCGTACCCATGCCTGCGCTGACCAAAGCGGCGGGGATGGCATCTCCTATGTTGGGCATGGCGAATATCCGCGGCGAAATTATCCCGGTGATTGATCTTCCGGCGGTCGTCGGCTGTGTGCCGAAAACCGGGCTGAACATTTTGCTGGTCACCGAATACGCGCGCAGTACGCAGGCGTTTGCGGTGGAATCGGTGGATGACATTGTGCGTCTCGAGTGGAGCCAGGTGCTGGCGGCTGAATCCGGCGTCAAGAGCCGTAATATCACCAGTATCGCGCGTCTGGACAACGATAAATCCAGCAACCGTCTGGCACTGGTGCTGGACGTCGAACAGATCCTCTACGACATCGTGCCTTCTACCGGCAATGTGGCTATCGATAAGCAAAAGACCCGGGCGTTCACACTGAAACCGGGCGCCGTGGCGATTGTGGCGGAAGATTCGAAAGTGGCGCGTCAGATGCTGGAGAAAGGGCTGGCGATGATGGAAATCCCGGCGCAGATGCACGTCACCGGTCTGGAAGCCTGGAATAAAATTCGCAAAATGGCGGAAGAGTGCAAAGCGGAAGGGCGGCCAATTTCCGATAAAATTTCCTTCGTGCTTACCGATCTGGAAATGCCGGAAATGGACGGCTTTACCCTGACGCTCAATATTAAGCGCGACGAGTTCCTGAAGAATATTCCGGTGATCATTCACTCCTCGCTTTCAGGCAGTGCCAACGAAGATCACGTGCGTAAAGTCGGTGCTGATGGTTACGTTGCCAAGTTCGAAATTAATGAACTGGAAGCGGCTATTCATAAAGCGCTGGATGCGAAGGCGGCGGCGGTGGCGTAACCACGCTTTCCCAAAAGCCCGTTGATAAAATGAAGTCTGCCCGGTGAACGCTGAAAACAGAGTTTCCCGGCAGACGTCGCAACAGGGATATATTATAGGGCGATAAGTGAAATAGTCTGAATAACAGCGCTGTAATATATTATTGATTTGCCGCTGATATCACATGCATAGCGTAATATTTTCGGGGTTAATTTAAATGCGTCGTATTCCCGTGCAATAAAACAGGCCAATTGTAATTAATGTTTTCCTCCCGGCACTTTGTTTACTTTTCGATAAATGCTAATATTTCAGTAATAAAGCTCGCACAATATCGGAAATCGTGATGATGTTTTTCCTGGAAGAAACGCTGATAAATACGCTTGTTGGCATGTGTATCACCTATACGTGCATTTCTGTTCCTTTTTTATTTGTGAAGTTTACCGAGAAAAACAGCCTGCTGGTAAAATGTGGCCTTGGCGTGCTGGTCGGGCTGGCCAGTGCCTATATTTTCAGGGATGGCATCGCCAATCACGTCGCCCTTTTCAGCGTGATCATCTCACCCATTACCTTCGGTTTTATTTTCTTTGGTTATCCGGTTTTAATTTTTGGCATTATTACCAGCACTCTCTTTATCTTCGGTGATACCAGTTATTACGATGTGTTTTCCGTGGTCTATTTTTTGTGTCTGGTCGGGTTTCATCTCACAAAGCGCAGAGGTATGGCGTATGTGATCATTTCTTACTCCATTGCACAAAGCGTAAATTTGTTTTCCCACGTTTCAGCGCTCAGTGAAAGCGGCTACTGGCAGCTGGCGATTGCCAAAACCTCCCTGAGCTTAGTCTTTCTGATGATGCTGTATTTCGCCTTTGGTAAGCTGCTCGACCTTTCAACCAGCCAACACTATTTCAAGAAGGCCTCCGAAACGGATCCTCTTACCGGCGTCAGTAATCGTCGGAGTATTGATCTCTATTTAAAAAAGGTCGAACAGTCTGAGAATACGCAATTTTGTGTATTTATGCTGGATATCGATAATTTCAAATCGATTAATGATAATTTCGGCCATCCTTTCGGTGACACGATAATCAGCACAGTGGCAAAGCTCATTAAGAAGAATATCCGTAGCCATGATTTCGTGGGTAGATACGGCGGAGAAGAGTTTATTATTATCTTAAATTCCAGTCTGGATAATGCGCTGCCGGTGGCCGAGAAAATGCGGGTCATTATTCAGGAACACGTTAGTGAAACTGATTCTCAGGAAAGTGTTTGCGTCACCGTATCCGTTGGCATTGCCGAACATGCTTCCGGCTCACCGGTCAATATTGCCGTCGCTAACGCCGATAGCGCACTTTATAAAGCCAAGACCGGGGGTAAAAACAGGGTCGAAGTGTATTAGGTGGCAGTAAGCAAAGACTAAGCCTGACAAGATTCAGAAGCCGAAAGAGAGACAGTTCATCAAATAAACTGAATCCTTATGTTAAACAATTGATATTTATTCTCATCCCCGCCCGACGTACAGTGATCTCATAAATGCGCGATTTTCTGCACAAGCTGTCTGGTTAATCCGCTCATGGTCACACGAGGTTTGAGGATAATTTCGCTATGAAAAAAATTGGTTTCTTATCATTTGGTCACTGGACGCCGTCTCCCCAGTCAGGCACGCGCTCGGCATCAGATGCCCTGCTGCAATCCATTGATCTTGCTGTGGCGGCAGAAGAACTCGGTGCCGACGGCGCATATTTCCGAGTGCATCACTTTGCCCGCCAGCTGAGCTCTCCGTTTGCGTTGCTCGCGGCCATTGGGGCGAAGACGCGTAGTATTGAGATTGGTACGGGTGTTATCGACATGCGTTATGAAAATCCGCTGTATATGGCTGAAAATGCCAGCGCGGCGGATCTGATTTCCGGTGGTCGCTTACAGCTTGGGATCAGCCGCGGGTCGCCGGAACAGGTGATTGATGGCTGGCGGTATTTTGGATACCAGCCGGCAGAAGGGGAAACCGAGGCCGATATGGCGCGGCGTCATACTGAAGTGTTGCTGGATGTACTGCGTGGGGAAGGATTTGCTAAACCAAACCCTCAGCCAATGTTCCCAAATCCGCCGGGACTTCTGCGCCCTGAGCCGTATTCAGAAGGTTTGCGTGAGCGCATCTGGTGGGGCGCCAGTTCGAACGCCACCGCAGTCTGGGCCGCTAAACTCGGCATGAATCTGCAAAGCTCTACGCTCAAAGATGATGAGACCGGCGAGCCGTTCCATATCCAGCAGGCGCAGCAGATCCGTGCTTACCGGGCTGCATGGGCAGAAGCGGGCCATCAGCGTACGCCACGCGTTTCTGTCAGCCGCAGCATTTTTGCGCTGATGGACGACCGTGACCGCGCATATTTTGGCGCCAGCAGTCACGACAGCGATAAGGTCGGTTTCATTGATGAGAAAACACGCGCCATTTTTGGACGCAGTTATGCCGCTGATCCGCAGACGTTGATCAAACAACTCCAACAGGATGAAGCCATTGCCGAGGCGGACACTCTGCTGCTGACTGTGCCCAACCAGCTGGGTGTTGATTACAACGTGCACGTCATTGAATCGATTCTCAAACACGTGGCACCGGCCATGGGCTGGCGCGATTAATGCGCTGATGACATCAGAACCTGAAGCCCGCTTATGGCAACGTAAGCGGGCTTTTCTTATTTTGCGACGCTGACAGAAAATCCGCTGAGACGAAGTGGTTATTCTATAATCAGTCAGGACATTTTTTCTGATGATAAAACGCGCAAAAAGCACGTAAAAATCCGAAGGGAAGGACTATCAAATACATAGGGTGATTCAGATGTGACTGTCGTTGATCCGCGTATAGAGTAGCAATGAGACTATAAAAAAGGAGTGTGAGCATGAGCAGTTCTATTGATGAAGAAGCGAAAGACGCCAAGCCGATTGTAGAAGCAGACAGAGAAGCCGATGTCAGCAAATGTCCTTTCCATACAGGAAACTCGAATAAAGCCTCCGGTGGCGGTACCAGTAACCGCGACTGGTGGCCTAATCAGCTCAGAGTCGACCTGCTAAACCAGCACTCATCCCGCTCAAACCCGTTGGGCGACACCTTCGATTATCGTAAAGAATTCGCTAAATTAGATTACTCCGCACTCAAAGCTGACCTCAAAGGTCTGCTGACCGAATCCCAACCCTGGTGGCCCGCCGACTGGGGCAGCTACATCGGTCTTTTCATCCGCATGGCATGGCACAGCGCCGGTACCTACCGTTCGGTCGACGGTCGCGGTGGCTCGGGGCGTGGTCAGCAGCGTTTCGCGCCTCTTAACTCCTGGCCGGACAACGTCAGCCTCGATAAAGCACGTCGTCTGTTATGGCCGGTGAAGCAAAAATACGGTCAGAAAATTTCGTGGGCCGATCTCTATATTCTCGCGGGTAACGTCGCGCTGGAAAATTCCGGCTTCCGTACTTTTGGCTTTGGCGCCGGTCGCGAAGACGTGTGGGAGCCGGATCTGGACATCAACTGGGGGGACGAAACCGAATGGCTTGAACATCGTCACCCTGAAGAACTGGCAAAATCACCGCTCGGTGCAACGGAGATGGGGCTGATTTACGTCAACCCGGAAGGCCCGAATCACAGTGGCGATCCGGCTTCCGCAGCGCCTGCAATCCGTGCCACCTTTGGCAATATGGGCATGAACGATGAAGAGATTGTCGCGCTCATCGCGGGCGGACATACGCTGGGCAAAACCCACGGCGCAGGCGATGCCAGCCATGTTGGCGTTGATCCGGAAACGGCTCCGATTGAATCTCAAGGTCTGGGCTGGGCAAGCAGCCACGGCACCGGCGTCGGCGCTGATTCCATTACTTCCGGTCTGGAAGTGATCTGGTCGCAGACGCCAACGCAGTGGAGCAATTATTTCTTCGAGAACCTGTTCAAATATGATTGGGTTCAGACGCGCAGCCCGGCAGGTGCGATTCAGTTCGAAGCAACCAACGCACCGGACATCATTCCTGATCCTTTTGATCCGAATAAAAAACGCAAACCAACTATGCTGGTCACCGACCTGACTCTGCGTTTCGATCCTGAATTTGAAAGAATTTCCCGTCGTTTCCACAGCGATCCGCAGGCCTTTAACGAAGCCTTCGCCCGCGCCTGGTACAAACTGACGCACAGGGATATGGGACCGAAAGCACGTTACATCGGACCGGAAGTGCCAAAAGAAGACTTGATCTGGCAGGATCCGTTGCCGGTCCCGGTGTATCACCCGACGGTTGCCGATATCGCTCAGCTGAAAGAAAAAATTGCCGCGTCCGGTCTCTCAGTCAGTGAGCTGACGTCGGTAGCATGGGCGTCGGCGTCCACGTTCCGCGGTGGTGATAAACGCGGAGGTGCCAACGGTGCGCGTCTGGCGCTGCAACCACAAAGAGGCTGGGAGGTTAACGCCGTCGCTGCCCGTGTGCTACCGACGCTGGAAGCCATTCAGCAGTCATTCGCGAAAGCCTCGCTGGCGGATGTGATTGTGCTGGCTGGCGTAGTCGGTGTTGAAAAGGCGGCGAAAGCCGTTAACGTTGAAATTGAAGTACCGTTCACGGCAGGGCGCGTGGATGCACGTCAGGATCAGACCGATATCGAATCGTTCGAACTGCTGAAACCGCGCGCGGATGGATTCCGCAATTACCGTGGCGATACCGGCAGCACGTCGACTGAAAATCTTCTGATCGACAAAGCACAACAGTTGACGCTTACCGTGCCGGAGTTAACGGTGTTGGTGGGAGGTTTACGCTCGCTCGGAGCAAACTTCGACGGCGGCCAGCAGGGCGTTTTCACAGATAAAGTGGGTGAACTAAATACTGACTTCTTCGTGAATCTGCTGGATATGCGCACCGAATGGAAAGCCACCGACGAGTCTGGCGAACGGTTTGAAGGGCGCGACCGCGTCAGCGGCGATGTAAAATTCACCGCCACGCGTGCCGATCTGGTCTTTGGTTCCAACGCCGTTCTGCGCGCCAGCGCAGAGGTCTACGCCAGCGGCGACGCCAAAGAGAAGTTCGTGAAAGACTTCGTTGCAGCCTGGACCAGGGTGATGAATCTGGACAGGTTCGATCTCTGATAATTGTTGCTCAGCCTTAAACGTTGATAGTGCAACGTCAAAGCCCGCCCGAGGAGACTTGAGCGGGTTTTTTTTATATGCCTATTATTCTTTCATCACCATGACCTTTAAAGGTTTAATGCTCTGACGTCTGGATAAATATTATGCGGAATGTGATAAACCTTGCCGCTTCTCTTTGGCAGAAAGAACGAAGGCATGGGCTGAAGCAGGCTTTCACTTCCTCCGTTTGCCTCACTCACTCAGACATTAGTCAAAATAAGGTTTCAACACTTCTTCAGTCCAATTCATAAAAGCCCTGACTCGTTGCGACAGATTGCGCCGGTGCGCGACGACGAAAGATGCATTCAGCGGCTCGGGCCGCAGAGTGGGAAGGACTTCAACCAACGCGCCAGATTTTATATGGGGTACGAGCGCGGAATACCCTCCCTGAATTAACCCTAACCCCGCCAGTCCTGCTTCATGGTAAGCGGGCACGCTGTTGACCGTCATCGTGCCGGGTAACATCAGTGAACTGTAGCCATTACCGGACGGATATTCCCATCCGTCAGGTTTCGCGCCAAAATTGCGCATGTAATGAACCATCTTGTGTCCCTGATTAAGAAGATCATCAATCGTCTGCGGCACACCGAAGCGTTTCAGATAGCCTGGACTCGCCGCATTGATCATCCGTAATTTTCCCAGCGGTCGGGCAATCAGGGTCTCATCAACAATGGGTCCCAGACGAATTACGCAATCAAATCCTTCCAGAACCAGATCCACACGGCGGTCAGTACTTGAAAGCTCAAGTTCGAATTCCGGGTGAGCATCCAGTAGTTGTGGTAGTGCGGGGATAATGACGCTTTCTGCCAGAATTGCTGGCATATCAACACGTAAACGCCCTCGCAGAGACATGCCGCCAGATAAAAACATTGACTGCAGTTCGTCTGCTTCCGCCAGCAGGTCTCGTGCCCGTGAATAAAAAATGCGGCCATCTTCGGTCAACTGCACGGTCCGGGTGGTGCGGTGCAAAAGCGTAGCGCCTACGTCGTGTTCGAGCTCGCGCACCACTATTGAAGCACGTCCTTTCTGAATACCAAGGCTTTCAGCTGCCTGGGTAAAGCTCTTCATTTCCGCCACGCGCGCAAAAATGATCAGTGCCTCAAGATTTTTCATTGTTCCTCTTTAAGATAACAGTGCGTTAGTTTTTAGGTTATTTATGCCTACTGTAATACTTAATAGACTGTCTTCACACCGCGTTATCCAGCGCAAACACTTACTGAAGGCAATTATCATGACTCAACCCCTTTCAATGCTTAAATCTGTCGTCGTCTATCGGAAATGAAATATAAGCAACTTGGGCGTACAGGCTTGTTTGTTTCAGAATTGTGTCTCGGCACAATGACGTTGGGCGGCAACAAGGATGCTGGCATGTGGTCCTCCATTGGCGCAGTAGAACAGGACGAAGCAAATCAGATTATTGCGCGAGCGCTCACCGCCGGGATTAACTTTATCGATACCGCCGACATTTATTCCTTCGGCCAGTCTGAACGTATTACAGGCATCGCACTGAGAGAACTCGGTATTGCACGCAACGACATTGTTCTTGCCACAAAAACGGGTGGGGTGATGGGGCCTGGGCCTAACGCACAGGGAGCCTCTCGCGGGCATATTATGGATTCAGTGCAGAGAAGCCTGGAAAGACTCCAGGTCGATCACATTGACTTGTACCAGATTCATGCGAGCGATCCTGTCACGCCCGTTGAGGAAACGCTGCGTGCGCTTGACGATCTCACTCGGCAGGGGCTGGTTCGTTATGTCGGTGTGTCGAACTGGGCCGCAGGTAAGCTCGGTAAAGCACTTGGCCTGAGTGAGGCACGTCATACAACACGTTTTGAGACACTTCAGGCTTATTACTCCATAGCCGGGCGTGATGTGGAGCGGGAATTAGTGCCCCTGATCCGCGAGGAAAAAATGGGTCTCCTTGTCTGGTCGCCGCTTGCTGGCGGATTACTTTCAGGAAAATACGAACCCGGTTCATCAGCCGAAGTCGACAGCCGCCGCAGTAAATTCGATTTCCCACCCGTCGATCGCGATCACGCAGGGCAATGCGTTGCCGAAATGCGCGCCATTGCACAAGAACACGGCGTATCAGTCAGTCAGATAGCGCTTGCGTGGCTATTGGCCAGACCCTGTGTCACCAGCGTCATTATCGGCGTAAAGCGTATCGGGCAGCTCGACGACAACCTCGGCGCACCCGATATCATTCTGACAACAGAGGAACTGGTTCGACTGGATGAGGTAAGCGCTTTGCCGCCTTATTATCCCGGATGGATGATTGAGCATCAGGACGCCGCTCGCCACCAGGCATCTTCCGGTCCCCAAAACTGAATACGATTAAAACGTTGTAAAACCCACATCCCGCGGCCTGCATGTTCGCCTGCCGAAGTGCATTGCGCTGGGATAAACCACGTCTGACAAAAGAGATAAAAAATGAATAAAGGTTATCTAATCGCACATGTCACTGTATCGAACGCTGTTGCTTACGCCGAATATGCGAAGGCTGCCGGAGAAGCAATGCAGGCGTTCAGTCCAAAGGTTATTGCCTGGTCCGGGCAGTATGAAAACCTTGAGGGAGAATCCCACGAAAGGCATGTTGTCTTCGAGTTTGCTTCTTTTGCTGAGGCCAAACGTTTTTATGAGAGTCCTCAATATCAGGCAGCCAGAGCCATACGTGCAGGGGCTGCGACCGGGACTTTTGTGCTGGTTGAAGGTGCAGCTTAATTTTCGGCGTAATGCTTGATAAAAAAGTTAAAACTGCTTTGGCAAGAAGGTCTGTCTGATGACAGACCTTCTTGCCAGATATGATGTTCCTTGGGAGCATTCAGATTCGCATGTCTGCTTTGTGCCAGAAGCGGACGTAGCATGCATCATGTTATGATTCATTCAGTGAGAAGGGTTCACTCCTGTTTCCAGCTCATAGAGAACAAAAGGCTCTAAAAATTATGACATCATTCATTGAGAACCAAGTCATGGATTTTACTATCGGTCCCACTCATCCTGAGCACTTTGACAAGCTTCGCGCTATTGAACTGGCTGCTTTTGAAACATTGCGTAATGCAGGTGCGGTAACAGGCGAGGCGGGGGCAAGTAGCCTCGAGGAACTGAGCAATTTCAGTCGTAACGGTCTGTTACTAACGGCCTATACGTCTGATTCAGTTCCTGTAGGATTTGTAGCAGGCAAAGTTGAAGGCACATGGCTGCACATTGCTGAAATTGATGTACATCCGCAATGGCAGCGAAATGGAATCGGCAGACTGCTTATGGAGAGAATTCTCCTTACTGGGCAACAACGCGGTCTGGCTGGTGCCACGCTGACAACAGACAAGATGGTCGCTTTTAATGCCAGATTTTACGGTACATTAGGATTTAATATTGTGGAAGGCCACGCACAACCTCCGCATCTGGTAAGCCTAATTGCTGAAGAGATTTCTAAGGGTTTCATCCCGGCGCGACGTGTTGCAATGTGGGTTACCTTTTAGGACTCAGGTCCGCTTTTCGCTCACAGCGGACAGTCCGTCTGCAACCGGCGGATATGTGCCATAGGCAGACATGAAGGAAGTGGAATTGGTTTAAATACCGCGATGTTTCTCTAATTTGATATCAGTGCCATTAATATTTGTTTCATTGCCCCAGCCCAGTTGCATGTAGAATTTCGCCGCGCGACTATTTTTATCGGTTTCCAGCCAAGCAATCTCATGATGTTCGAATAATTCCTGCTCAGCTAACATAACAAGCCTGCGACCTACACCTCTGCCTTCATATTCCGGGAGAACAAAGGCCGCAAAAAGACATCCTTCATCCTGCAAAATCATTGTAAAACCGATGATTTTGTCGTTTTCAGTCGCAACCCATGCGCAATGATTCTTCTCAATCATATCGGCAACGGCGCTTTCGGTAATCCCCATCTGCCGCATTTCTTCACGACTCAGATGATTCTCGATTACCGATGTTCTCACTTCGAACATACCATCAATATCAGAAAGTTGAGCTGTTCTAACATTGATACTCATTAGCCTTACTCCATGTTTTATAATAAATTTTGATAATGATATCTGCCATGATCTTCAGAGAAACATAGGAATTTGAGCTCCAAGGCAGCTAATTATATCTGCTTTTCGCTCAAAGCTGACCATTCACATCAGCATGTTTGCTTCGTGCCAAAAGAGGAAATTTTATAAATTGTATTAGGTAAAACGCTACGATATTTTTCTCATCTGAGATGCAGATACTTTGTTCGGTTCACAGAACCTCAACAACCTCAAATTCTTCTGCGATCAGCTCCATTTCATCAGAAAAATAACCTTCACGAGTAAAAAACTTCTGATGCTCGTTCTGCCAATACTCAAGGCTCATATCACCTTCACCTTCCTTTCGGGCAAAGTCGGCGGTAACATCACAAAAACGCACTAGTCGCATCGAAACCAATCTGATAACGCACACTGGTATATCCTGACTATCAAGGATGATGTTATAACTCCCAATCCTAGGTGCATATTCTTCTTGCTGGTAAGTTGCAAAAGAACCGCATGAGGCCGTTTTAATCCCTTTTATAATAAGGTCTGCAAGTTCGTTGGCCAGTTCTGGGCTATCACCAAATTGCCAAGCATTCGCGTTTGGATACTTCACCTTTAATTCATCAACCGCACACATTTAAAGCCCTCTTAATCACATATAAAAAGAAATTTCATAATTGTTTTGAGCATGAATTGCCAGAAAATTTACATTGAAGCTCTCATATTACTTTCTTCGCCCGCTCCTCGCTCATAGCTGACTTTCATAGTTTGTCCCCGCCACTAATCTCTGTCTCGTAGCCATACACAAGACAGTTGCTTGCAATTGATGCCGAATATCATTTAATCGATGATTTTGAATTGCGATGATATACCGCTGTTTCCCCCTGTTTTCTGTATGGTTAAATGCTTCGGGTTTTCGAAGTTAACTCAAATTTAAATAGGGGCGCATGGATGGTCTGAAGCAGAGATGAAGCAATTTCGCAAATCAGATCGCGTGCGGGTTCTCATTCGATCCATCGTTGCGCATTCTATACGCGCGGGTTTTCGAGCGGTTCCGCCGGGGTCGACAGTGATCGCCGGTGATGTGGCTATCATTCAGCCCTATGCCGGCGGTAATCCCAGCGGGCATATGACGATGTACGACGGTACGACCTGGTATTCAGATTTCAGACAAAACAGCATGTATCCGGGGGGCGGATATCGTGCGGCGCAGCCGGCCTACAAAATCTATAGGAAGAACTGATGCGCGTGTTCATATTGCTCGCCATGTTTCTTGTCACCGCGTGTAGCTCCGTCCCGGACGCTAATCAGCAGGCTATAAACCAGGTGAAGAGCTTTTATAGTTTCTATCTTCGTGCTTTTGTGAGCAATTCACCGCCGCCGCTGCAGTCGCCAGAAATGCGCCGTTACGTTGCAGCGGATACGCTGGCCCAGCTCGAAAGAATTAATCAACTCCCGGAGCCTGATTATTTTAACGCCGATTATTTTACGTATAGCCAGGATTACGATCCTGCGTGGATTCCGGCTTTAAAGGTGGGGCTTCAGCTCGTAATCAAATGCCACTTCAGCCCGCACGGTGGCCAGAATATCCGCCAGGCTCCGTCTTGCGAAGGAAACTCAGTTACGGGCAGCACTTAGGCCAGTTCAAGATCTGATATTACGCGCCTCACCTCATTGAGCTGGTCTGCCCGCAGCGGTAATAACGGACGGGGCAGGCAGTTAACATCAGTCAGGCCAAGAAGACCGGCGGCAGCTGATATGACCCTGAAGCTTCCACCGTGCTGACCAAAAAGCGCCCAGAGTGGGCTGAGGCGTTCGTTTTGTGCCCGGACGGCAGTGTGATCGCCCGCCGCCGCCGCTTCCGTGATCTTTTTTGCCACAGCGGGAAATAAGCCTCCACACACCGAATACCAGACCTCACAGCCAGCGATCAGGCCTGTGGCAGCCGAGCTGTCACCGCTGATGCCGATTGTGACGTCTGAAGGTAGCCGGTTGCGCAGATTTCTTACACGGGCAGATGCCGCCTCAGCATCTGCTGGGACGCCCGGAATTTTGATGGAGTGTACGCCGGGCAGCGCTGCAATTTTACCGTGCAGCTCATCCGAGAAGGTAAAATGGGTTGTGCCCGGATTGTCGTAGACACAAAGCGGCACCGATGCGTGACGGGCGACCGTTTCGAAAAGTCCGTATACTTCGTCATCATGCAGCGCCTGGTATGAAACCGGGGGCAGCAGGAGTGCACCGGCACCGGCTGCCTGTGCGTCATCGGCCAGCCGCAGCACCTCATCGGTGCTTACAGCTCCCACACAGACCATCACCGGAATATTTCCTGCATTCTCTACTGCCAGTCGGGCAATCCGCCCACGTTGTTCACGCGTCATATAAGCGTAGCTGCCCGTCGATCCGAGTACGCCAAGGGAATCGACCTTCGCCTCCGTCAGCCTGCGCAGTATTCTCAGAAATCCTTTCTCATCAGGGGAGCCGTCGATAAACGGGGTAAGCGGAAACGCGCTGAGACCTTTAAACATGACTTATCCTCTTTAGTCCGGCTCAAGGCCGGATGGCTGAACGGCAGGCCGGATGCTGACAGACGGCCTGGAAAAAATGATGCCGGGTGCGCGCTGTCATACTGTTCTCATCAGCGAGTGGCTCTGTGATAGCCATGATTGATACGGACATAATACGACGAGAGAGTGCATATCATGTTCCTTAAAATGTACCAGGTTGATGCAGTCTATACCTTTTAGGACTCTGGTTAGAAATGCGTCGCAAAATGATTATGATGCTAAGAGTGACTGCCAGAATTTAACGAGGAGGAACGCAATGCTTCTGGAAAAGCTGAAAGCGCTCGAATGTACCCTTCACGGTGACAAACGCAACGATCGGAAATGGTTGGAACATATACTGCACCCCGAGTTCATTGAAATCACACGTTCAGGGGTGAAAGTTGATCGTGAGGAGACGATAGATTCTCTTACAGGCGAAGAGTGCGTCCCGGCCATTCGTAGCAATGACTTCCGGCTCATCAGCATTAAAGAAGATTTCGCAATACTGCACTACAGAACCTTTAATCCGGATGGTACCTGGGCAGCCCTTCGTTCTTCATGCTGGGCGTGTTCTGATAGCGGGCAGTGGAAGTTGGTTTTTCATCAGGGAACCCCTGAGGCTGGGAGCGTAGAGTAGTGCAAGAATTATGTCCGCTCGGAAAGCATTGTTGCTGGCAGCTTTGTGCCAGGAGCAGACCTTACAATCGTAGTCCGACCGCTTCAGAAAATAATTGCTCAGTCAGCTAATTAAGATTTCACGTAGTGCAATAAAAATTGTCGATTTTAGGGTATTGAGGCCCAATGGGGCGGAAACCTACGCTAAGCGGTAGCTTAAAACGATTTTGATACTATCTGGTCTTAAAATATCCGAAAAATGATTTTTCGATGACGTCTTTCAGTGCTCGGCATTTCAGACTCAGATCGGCAAACATCTGCTTCAGACGACGATTCTCGTCCTCAAGATCTTTGATCTTTTGGATATCAGCGGCTTCCATTCCGCCATATTTCGCCTTCCAGTTGTAGTCGCTGGCTTCGGAAATAGCGGCCTCGCGGCACACATCTTTGACGGTGCGTCCGGCTTCGACAGACTTCAGAACAGCGATGATCTGGTGCTCGGTGAATCGGATTTTACGCATAGCGATCTCCTCGGGGACATAATCAGTATGTCGGAAGATCTCTAAAAGTGGATGGGCCGTTTTAGTGGGATACTTACACACGGGCTACCACTACAGGGTCAGGGATGTGGTGATCTGGTCCTGATTGCGGCCAAAAGTTCGATTAATTCAACTAAGCCCCAAAGGCCGTGTAATCATAAGGTCGTTACATATTTATTGCGAACTGAAAGTCGAAAGTTTTTATATAATATAATAAAATAAACATATTACCTTCAAAATAAAATAAAACCATTAAGTCAACATTTAATGTAAACCAAAGCTAAACACAATATGAAAAAAATAAATTACGTTAACTAATCACCTTAATTGCAGGGAAACAATTTTTTACATTAATAAAAAGAAATTAAATAATTAATTGCTACATTAAAAAAGCAATGTTCTTTCGCGTTCTTTTACCATGAATAAGTAAACCCAAAAATTACCAATGAGGTTTTAATTATGAAAGTAAGTAGAATTGCAGCACTAGTATTATTAGCTTTTGCTGGGTTATCCAGAGCAGCTGAACCACTTCATCTTGATTTCCTAACAACAGCCCCTCATGACACCCACAACTCATTTTTAAAGGTTGGCGATGCTAATGGTGGTCCCGGTGGAGACGGCGGAAGCGGTGACAATTCTCCAGGCGCACGTGGGGGGGACGGCGGTAATAACAGCGGAAATGATAGTGGTAATAACAACGGCACAGGAAATGGTGACGGAAATGGTGACGGCGACGGCGACGGCGGTGGTGATGGCGGCGATGGCGGTGCCTGATATTCAAACTATGCCTGAATGAAAATATAAAGGCCTGTAAATCAGGCCTTTAAATCTGGAGGTTAAAGTGAAAATAAAAAAAACACTCAGCTTATTAGCTGGCCCAACAATTTTAATCCTTGCCCTACTGCCACTACGTAGTTTTTCGAGTGAATACATTCATTCTCACTATCATAAACATAGTAAACACAATAACAACTCACCATCAATGAATGGCGACGCTAATGGTGGTAAAGGTGGTGATGGCGGTAGTGGTAATAATTCTTCCGGAGGTCGAGGTGGAGACGGTGGTGTCAATGGAGGCAATGGTGGTAACGGAGAAAATGGTGGTAACAAAAATAATTCACCTGGAAGAAATGGGGTTGATGGACACAATGGCATTAATGGTCAGAACGGTTCTGATAAAACTTATCCCATAGATTATAAACTAGACCAAAAGCCACCCAATAATTCAGGAATGATTTTTACTGCTGATGGTGGGAATGGTGGGAATGGTGGCAACGGGGGTAACGGTCCGAATGGCGGGAATGGAGGAAATGGAGGAAATGCAGGGAGCGGAGATGGATCTAATGGAGGAAATGGGGGGAACGGCGGACAGAATGGAGCCAATGGGGGAAATGGCGGAGACGGTGGTAGCGGTTCTAACTCATCAGGGGGAGATGGCGGGGATGGGGGGAACGGACAAAATGGCAGCGCAGATGGTGGTGACGGCGGGGATGGGGGTAGCGGAAACAATTCTTCCGGCGGGGATGGTGGAGATGGCGGCAACCAAGCTTGATAAAACAGAAATGATGTAATATTTATGAGGATAACTTTATGAAAAATAAGACCCTTATGGCTTTTCCTTTACTTTTCGTTTCCGTGTTAATTCGCCCAGCTCTTGTTGTAATTCAATACTCACTAAGGCCATTATTATTTATATCCTCTACGCATCTTGCGCTTGCTGATGATGGAGATGGTGGCAATGGCTCTGACGGCGGGGGCGGCGGCGATGGAGGTAACGCCGGGGATGGTTCTAATGGAAATGGCGGTAATGGTGGGGAGGGTTCTGACGGTGGAGGCAATGGGGGTGATGGTGGTAATGGTGATGGCACGGGTAATGGGGGGCGTGGTGGTGATGCCGGTTGGGGAGGAGGAGATGGTGGACAAGGAGGAAAAGGTGGGGCAAATGGTGGCCACGATGGAGGCCCAGGAATGGGTACTGCTGCCTCGAATAAATAATTAAAAAAAGAATGTGTTAGCAAGCTGGGCTTTCTGATCCATTTAGCCTTTTTCGTCTGCATAAGTGCATTCTGCCCATAACCTTAGTCGATGAAGGGGTCCGCATGGAAAACGGAAAATATCCTACGTTAAGCCTGTTTTTTAACCAAGCATGACAGGCATCTTTGTGCCAGTAGCAGACGTTGCTAACATTTTTCCGTGTTAACATACAGGTAGCAGTTCATTTTAAATGAGACGCTCAGGTTTTTATTAATCCATGCCTTACAATAAATATCAAAAATTTAATTTCCATTATGAATATTAATTAGTTATGAAACTGATAAGCCCTGCCTCGAAAACTATTTATTGGGGAGGATTTTAATATACCCCATTTATTTTGCATTTCATGAAATAAGTCAATTTCTTGCTCGGTAACATTTCTCTTCTCACGATAAACCAGCGCGAAGTCTTTTTTATATACTCTAGCCATAAAGCTTCTATAGTTTGTGTTCCACATCACTGGAGATTCTGAGATATTATCAAACACAGCCACTACAATCTCTCTGTTCATTGATGTCTTCTGTTGATAATAAATAGCGTAGGCTTGGGCAATCAAACGTCTTTCCTCCTCATATTCTACTTTACTCATTTTTTTACAAACTGCCTTTGGGAAAATAACAACGGCAAAAATGGAATTACGAGTATAAGATGGATCATCCTCTCCCAATAAAATAGACCGACTACTAATAGCCCGCCCTAAGGTTTCTTTGAACTTAGCAATAATACTTTTGGAAAGTTCTCTACGACTCAACCGATCAAAATCACATAGAACCTCCAACACTTTTTGGTTTGCTTCGAACTTAGTTAAACCTGTACAGATAACTTCTCCTCTTACAAATTGATCAGAGATACACTCAATTAAATCATCAAAAATAAGTGAAACCCGATCTTCCTGCTTTCCATTTAAGTAATCACTAGCCTTGTTAAGCTCATTAAACCTCTCAATTTTAAACCCTTCTTCCTTAAAGTATAAACCTGCACCTCTACTTATGGATGGGCTTAGGATATATGTCGCTAATAAATCAAGTTCTATCAACTTATCATAATTGGTAAAAAATCCTTCTCGTGCTGCGAGTTCTTTTTCCTCTAGGTATCCTACGAATTCATTTACGGTACTTAGCTCTTGTGTTAGAGCTTCAATGGCTGAGCTATCAAAAACGTGTATATAGTTACCATGACGATCTCTACAGTTAGTTATAATACCATCATGAATACCATTACCTAGATAAAGCGGATATTGGCAACCGTTAGCGATGGCAACACGATAAACATTTAGTTGATTGATGTTTTCGCTATTTATAAACGGAAATTTATCACTCAACAAACATTGTTCAGTAAAATAAATTCGGTCATAATGTGTGCGAATCCAACTTTCTGCACCTTCAATCTGCTTTACTGAACTCTCAACTGCTCTTCTTTTCCAACGCTTCCAAGCTACAGAAGTACCATCTTCTTCAGGAATATTTTTTTCGCTATCTTCAGTGTATTTAACTTCTTTATCCGAAAAAATAATGACTATATTATTATAATAAACCAGAAGATCGCAGATCTCCTTCCCTTTTCCATTTTTCTTGATACCTTCATCGCTATATAAAATGGTCCAAGACCAGAGCTTTAGAAAAGTTTTATCACAAATAGCCGCTAATTTTCTTTCAGTTTCAGTAAAGCCTATGTTTTTCTTTGGGGAAATAGACTTTTTATTTATTTTATCTGTGTTCATTGTTTTCCTTGTAACTATTTTAGTAATAAATCATTCTTTATAATACTATAACAATCAATGTGTTGCCATGATTTCCATCACACTTCCCCAGCGGCTCCCATACTTATCTGAACAATAGTAACTATCTATTTACTAAGTGTATTGAACTACTGTGCGTTACGATCTCATAGTAAGCATGAACGTTCATCCAGTCCTTAATTCGGTCTAGTTCTCTGATCAGCATTTATAAGATGAGCTTCCGCTTGTCGCTCAGAGTGTGCCTTCAGCTCAGTGCGCACGTCCGCCCTGTGCCAGAAGCGGACACTGAATTTTCAGCGGCCTTTCTC
>NZ_JYDE01000013.1 GCF_003263515.1 Rahnella inusitata
GATGAAACAGAATTTGCCTGGCGGCACTAGCGCGGTGGTCCCACCTGACCCCATGCCGAACTCAGAAGTGAAACGCCGTAGCGCCGATGGTAGTGTGGGGTCTCCCCATGCGAGAGTAGGGAACTGCCAGGCATCAAACAAGTGGAAAGCCCTGTACTGACGTACAGGGCTTTTTGCTGTCTGGGATTTGGGGGGAATGACCGCAGAAAAACAGCTATTTACCTTTTTTTGCAGCTATGGACGGAAATTTTGCAGTAAAAGTCATCAATAATGCGTCAGATGATAAGCACTATACCCCACTGCCGCCCCGGCGATATCCCAGCTGAAATCTTTCCAGCTCCAGCCACTGCCACCTTCCCTGCTGTCATAAAGTTCTTTCGCCGCGCCCAGACTCACCGAAAACAGTAAGCCGAAAGAACGACTGCGCGCTTCATTCCATCCCTGATTGTCCCCATAAGCGGTGGCTGTCGCGGCTAACACGGCGGATCCTACAAAGTGCTCGGCTTTGTCTTTACCGGTCCATTGATCGTTGGCGAAGTGAGTGCAGCCACTACTCATTACTATCAGGGTGATTAAGGGGAGTTTATAACGAGGGAGAGGTGAGTGAGCCATTCGTATTATTCCAGATATAAAAAAGCCCGATCAACATGATCAGGCTTTCAGTATAGCCAATTACAGAATTCGGCTGATTAATCTGTCGATACGTATCCGCCGTAAACGGCGAATAAGTTTACGTACTTTAACCGGATAATTAGGGATGCTTTCCAGTTCCATATAATGAGAGACAACTTGCGTATGCTGACGAATTTCATCAAGCTCTTTCTGACGCTGCTCCGCCATCTCTTTATGGGGATCGTGGATTAAAATCGCATTCTCCAGATCCAACCGCCATGCGCGTGGATTCAGGTTATTCCCGGTGATCATCTGCCAGCGGTCGTCGACCCACATACCTTTGAGATGATAACTGTTATCCCCATCTTTCCACAGACGCACAATCAACTGACCGCTGTCGACAAAACGCTGTAAACGGCTTAGGAAACGGCGCAGGTTTATTTCGTAGAGATAGGGCAGGGCACCGATGATCTTAAAAGGCTGATCCTGTGGAATATAGAAATCGTTGGCCGTCTTATCGCCAACAATTATCTCCACCTGCTTCCCGCGGCGCAGCAGATGAATAATATTGCGCGACAGCATTGCCGGCATATTGAAATAAGGAGTACACAGTGTCAGCTTCTGCTCCGTACTGGCCATCAGATGATGAATAGTCCGGTTTAGCTCGTTCTGCTTGCCCAGGCCAACGATGGGCGTCACCGCCAGTTCATCATTCCCGGCGCTGTCTTTGAAATGATATCCGCTGGAGCGCAGGCTTTGGCGGAACTGACGCGTTTCATTTTTGATCTCAATGCTTTTAGGACGATCTTCACGATCGAGGCGCTGCACGGCTGCGGCAGTAATGATCGACTTCTTCATAAAGTCGATCATGGTGTTTGCCAGCGCGGCATTGGTCAGCAACTGGTAGCGGTCATAGCGATATTTCTCATGGCGATGCAGATAGACATCATTGAGACTCGCCCCGCTGTAGATCACTTGATCGTCAATCACAAAACCTTTCAGGTGCAGCACACCCAGTGCTTCACGTGTATTAACAGGAACACCGTATACCGGCACAGAACATTCAGGATGCTCCTTCGCCATGCGACAATACCAGTCAGCATTGGTGTCAGCCGCAGCGGCGCCGATACGCCCACGCTGAGCACGGTGCCAGTCGACCAGCACGCAAATCTCAAGCTCAGGTCGTTGCTGTTTAGCCGCATAAAGTGCCGACAATACGTCGCGACCGCCGTCATCATTCTCTAAATAGAGAGCGACCAGATATATCCGTTGGGTAGCGTTGGCAATTGCGCTGAGCAGCGTCTTACGGAAATCTGTTGGGCAGTAGAGCGTTTTTACAGCATCAACCGTTTGGGGGAGTTTGGGTAGCTGAGCAAGGTGTTGTTGATGTTTATTACGTTTGAATTTAGACAACATCACAGTGCGCTTCTTCTCTCTTCATGTAATGGCTTTCGCGGCACAAGCAGACAGTGGTAACCGCACAATCGGTCGATAATACCATTAGTCCTCTCCGATGTGCGCATCTTTTGCCTGTTCATGGCTTAGGCTCACGGTTTTCTGCAAGGTTATTCGGTTTTTTTTCAGCACAAGCGACAGGTTCACAATGCCGTCCTGAATCTGGATGTCGACGTCGAACCCGAGCTTTCTGGCCAGCGTGATCATGCCCTGATTGTTCGGCATGGTGATCCCCGTCAGACGTTGCAGTCCATGCTCTGCGGCGTAGTTGATCATCTTATCGAGAAGTCTGCGCCCAAGCCCCAGCCCTTTCAGATCCGAGCGAACCAGCACAGAGAATTCAGCGTCAATATTGTCCGGATCTGAGACAGCTCGCGTTACTCCAATAATTTCATTTTTATCATTCACCGTATGGATGGCGACGAAGGCCATTTCGCGGTCGTAATCAATCTGCGTCATATTGGCTAAATCTTCATGAGTAAACTCATTGATCTCATTGAAGTAACGGTAGTAGAGGTCTTCTTTTGTGACTTTAAGGATAAACGCTTTGAGCAGCGGTTCATCCTCGGGGAGGATTGGGCGGAACAAGGCCTGCGAGCCATCTTTAAGGACAACGCGCTCTTCCAGTTCGCGCGGATAAGGCCGGATTGCCAGACGTGATGGCGCGTCAGCCGTTTGGGCAGATAGCTGCATCGACACATCCAGCAGGCTGAGCTCGCTTCCTGAGACCAGCAGCGGATGAATATCAAGCCGTTCGATTTCAGGGCAATCAATGATCAGGTTCGATACATTCACCAGCAACTGGCTGAGTGCAGAAATATCGAGGGGATGTAATGCATTGCGACCACGGATCTTGCCGCTTTTCAGCGCCTGAACCACCTGATAGCGTGCCAGCGTCATATTCAGCGGCGGCAGGGCGACCACCGCCTGACGTTCGGGCTGCCAGTCGGAACTGCCCTCAGCCAGCATAATCAGCGGACCAAAGACCGGATCCTGCTCTACCACCACCCGCAGCTCCTGCGAGCCTGGCCGGTTAGCCATGGTTTGTACCAGCAGCCCCTGAATTCTCGCCTGAGGAAAAGCCTGACGGGCGCGATCGAAAATCGCATTCGCAGCCTGTTCGACTTCGCTGGCGGTGCGCAGGTACAGCATCACGCCCTGAACTTCAGAATTATGCGGAATGTCCGGCGAGCGTAATTTCAATGCCACCGGATACCCCACCTGACTGGCGATATTGACTGCTTCGGCGCTGTCGCTGGCAATCCATGTCGGCAATACGTTCATCCCATAGGCCTGTAAAATTGCGCGGACTTCATGCGTATCTAACTGTGTGGTGCCCTCCGCCAGCGTCCGGGCGATGAGCCTGTGAGCCTCATCGGTGTTCTGTTCAAGATCCGCAGGCAGTGCCGGGGTTTCTTTCAGCTGTTTCTGATTACGACGATATTCCACCATATGCATAAACGCTGTCACTGTACCTTCCGGGGTGCGGTAAGTCGGGATCCCGGCCTCGGTAAACAGTTTACGCGCTTCCTGAGAAGAGAATTCACCGCACCAGTTGGTCAGCAGCGTGACGTATTTACCACGGGGATGTTTACGGACGGCCTCGATAAGATGGCTGGCGGTGACTGTCCCATGCGCAGCGGCACTTGGCGCGTGGATCACCAGCAGTGCATCAAAATCCGTACTGTCGAGCAGCGTCGTCATGACCGCCTGATAGAGCTGCGGTGTGGCGTCATCATGTAAGTCCAAAGGATTCAGCGCCGAAATCGTGCCCGGCAGAACGGCGCTCAATGCCCTGCATGTCTCTTCACCAAGCTCCGCCAGTTTACCGTTGCGCGATAGCAGCTGGTCAAGCGCCATCGCGGCAGGTGCAGCGCCGTTGCTAATGATAAGTAAGCGCTCACCTTTTAACGGGCGCATGTGGCTGAGGGTTTCTACCGCCGAAAACAGTTCGTGCGTATCCTGCACGCGCAGTAAGCCTGCACGCTGAATGGCGGCATCATACGCCGCGTCAAGGCTCAGCGGGCTGTTGAGTAGCTGCTGCGCCTTAACGCTGCGTCCGCTTTTGATCACCAGAATCGGTTTATTGCGTGAAGCGCTCCGTGAGGCAGAAAGAAAACGCCGCGCGTCGCTGATATGTTCGAGATAAAGGAGGATAGCGCTGGTCTTACTGTCGCGGGCGAGGAAATCGAGCAGATCGTCAAAGTCGATATCCAGGCTGTCGCCAAGCGAAATGAAATAGGAAAACCCGACGGCGCGCTGCTGTGCCCAGTCGAGAATAGTATTGGCGACGGCGGCGGACTGCGAAATAAATGCCAGTTTGCCGGGAAGGATTGGCACCGGTGAAAAGCTGGCGTTCAGACGCTGCCACGGCGCAAGAATGCCCAGACTGTTCGGTCCGAGCAGGCGCATCGAAAAGCGTTGGGCGCAGGCCTTCAGTTCAGCGAATTGCTGTGGCTGCGAGGAAAGGACGATAACCGTTTTGCAGCCGCGCTCGCCGAGCTGCTCAAGCAGCGCAAGATTACGGTCGGCGTGCGTGCAAAGAATGGCTAAATCCGGTGACATCGGCAGGCTGATGACATCCCGCCAGGTCAGAACGCCACACACAGCACGATACGCGGGAGTGACCGGCAGCACCGGGCCGTTGAATCCGCTATCGAGCAGATTACGCATCATCAGGTATCCGGCACGTCCCGGCTTGTTGCTGGCACCGACTACCGCGATAGATTCAGGTCGTAACAGGGCTTCAAGTCCACGCTGGCTCATCAGAACTCCAATCAATCATCCTGAACTGATTCTAGAGGCTTTCTTCGTTCTTTGCTGTGAGCTGATGCACCGGATGGTGGGGTTTTCCTGCCAGATATTGGGTACGGAAATGATTGAAGTGCCGCGACAGCCCCGCAGAAGCTTCCATGTCGCCGGCTTTTTCCAGCAGGGCGGCAGCCACTTCGACGGTGCAATGCAGCTCCGGGCGTGAGGCTTCGCGCAGGATATAACCGGAGCTGGCGCTCACATCCAATGAGAAGACCGGCAGATTATCCAGATACGGACTTTTGCGAAACATCTTGCGTGCTTCGTTCCACGTGCCGTCGAGCATAATAAACAGCGGCGGTTTGCTGCCTGCGGGCACTTCGGTAAAGACCTGACGCGGCGGCTCGGCGAATGAGGCAGGGAAAACGACGTATGCCTGACGGGCCGGATCCGAAATTGCTGCAATAAGGGCGGGATCGGTTTCTGTCCGCGACCACATAAACGCCTGTGTATCAGGCAGAACGTCGGCTATCAGGCGACCCGTGTTACTCGGTTTCATCGGCTCAGTGTCAAACATCACCAGACAAAAGCGGCTGGCGGCCTGATGGATTTCGCGCGTCGCGCAGATGCAGTTACGTACGGGTAACAGGCATGACTGACAGCGGATCGCCCGTGAACCGCGCGCGAGAAAAGGGCGGGTAGATTTGGCGAGGCGTTCTGTTCGCAGGCGAAGGACGGCGTTGTCTGACATAAGCATTCCGATAATCGAAAAACGGCTATTCTAATCACCCCTGTGGGGCTGGCAAGCGAATCTGTTGCTGGCGGGAAGTTTACAAAAAAAGGCCCGCACAGAAGCGGGCCATCGGCAGGGCTTTATACCGGCTTATGCGTTACAATGATTCATTAAGCCAGTCATTGAACGGGGCTTTAGGTACCGCGCCGCTCAGCATATCGACCATTTTGCCTTCATTAAAGACCATAATGGTGGGAATGCTGCGGATCCGGAACCGCGCACTCAGTTCTGGTTCTGCTTCGGTATTAACCTTGATGAACCGGATTTTACCGGCGCGTTCCTGAGCCACATCTTCAAAGATTGGCGCGAAGTTAACACACGGGCCGCACCATGGAGCCCAAAAATCGATGACAACCGGCAGGTCATCCTGCAGGTATTTATCCAGCGTGGCAGCAGTAGCATGAACCACATCGCCTTCAAAAAGTGAATGACCGCAGCGGCCACATTTCGCGCCGTCGTCGATACGATCCTCAGGCAGGCGGTTGGTGGCCTGACATGATGAACAAATCGTATTCATAAAATAGCCTCTACATTGCTTAACGTGAGAACGGTATCAACCTTACCGGGTCCGGCGTAAAAAATGGCTGATATGTTAATTGTATGTTGTAAGTATGAGGGCGCAGCATTCCGTTAACAACGCGGTTTATTCAATGAATACGATAGTTTTAAGCTTTTGGTCCAAAGCATGTGGCTTAGCTCACAGACATCAGGTAATCTTCGCGCCCTGCGCGTAGGTGGAGAGAAAAATGAACGATTCATTCAGTGGCAAGAACGGCAAAGTCAAAGTGATGTTCGTCCGTAGTGACGACGACGGCGATAACCGCAATAACGATAAACGTCCTTCCAATAACAGAGGACGTCCGGGCGATAAACCTCGCCAGGGTTCCCGTCCAGACGATGCCCGCCGCAATGAGCGTCGCAGCAGCGATTCCCGTGGTGATTCACGCGGTGCAGATACACGACGTGGTGACGATCGCCCACGCCGTCCGGCCCGTGATGACGACGGTCCGTATTCTTCGCCGTGGAAAACCGTTTCACGTGCGCCTGCGGATGAATCCGTGCCCGATCACGGTGGCATCAGCGGTAAAAGCTTTATCGATCCTGAGCAACTGCGTCGTCAGCGTCAAGAAGAGACCCGCGTGTACGGTGAAAACGCCTGTCAGGCACTGTTTGCCAGCCGTCCGGACGCTATCGTTCGTGCGTGGTTCGTGCAATCTGTGACTCCACGCTTTCGCGAAGCGCTGCGCTGGATGGCGGCAAACCGCAAGGCTTACCATGTGGTTGAAGACGAAGAGCTGGTCAAAGCCTCCGGCACTGAACACCACGGTGGCGTGTGTTTCCTGATCAAAAAACGTCAGGGCCTGGATGCAGAAACCTATCTGCAAACGGCTCGCGCGAAAGACTGTGTGCTGGCGCTGGAAAACGTCGGCAACCCGCACAACCTCGGCGGTATCATGCGTTCTTGTGCGCATTTCGGTATCAACGGGATGCTGGTTCAGGATCCGGCCCAGCTGGAATCCGGTGCCGCAGTGCGTACCGCTGAAGGCGGCGCGGAACATGTTAAAGCCATCAACGCGGATAACTTCCTCGATGTGCTGGCGACCTTCCGTAAAGCGGGTTACACCATCGTCACCACCTCCAGCCATAAAGGGACTGCGCTCGGTAAAGCTGAGCTGCCTGCCAAAATGGTGCTGGTGCTGGGTGAAGAGAGTGACGGTTTGTCCGACAGCGCATGGCAGCAGGGTGACCTGAGCGTGTCTATCGGCGGGACCGGTAAAGTAGAAAGCCTGAACGTTTCCGTCGCGACCGGTATTTTGCTGGCCGAATGGTGGCGTCAGAATCAGGCATAATCCCCTGATTGTTAGCTAAAAAAAACGGACGCTCATTGCGTCCGTTTTGCTTTCTGGCGTACACCGATTTTCTACAATCAATCAGTGAGCGCCGCCGCCGCCCCCACCGCTGCTAAACGGTGGCCGCGCGAACCAGATCAAAATCAGCAAGACCAGGAATGCCCCTCCCGATAGCCAGAAAATCTCGTTGGCAGAGATGATCAGCCCCTGGTTGGTTATCTCCCTCGCCATCCAGCCGGAAGCCTGCTGGTGACTCATGCCCATACTCTCGAGCTGCTGATAGGTCTGCGTCGCCGCCGGATTAAACGGCGTAATATTTTCCGACAACTGCGCGTGATGCAACGATTCCCGGTTTGACCACATCGTGGTGGTGATCGACGTACCGATCGATCCCGCCAGCGTTCGGATAAAGTTCGACAAACTCGACGCCGCCGCCATACGTTCCGGCGGTAATCCTGACAGAATGATGGTGGTCAGCGGCATGAAGAAGCAGCCGACTGCGAAGCCCTGAATAAACTGTGGCCACGCCGACGCACCAAAATCCATTCCCGGTTCGAATGTGTACGCGCGCCAGTAGAAGCAGACCGCATACATAATGAAGCTGAACGTCACCAGTTTGCGCATGTCCAGCCGGTGCGCAAAGCGACCGATAATCGGCGACATGATGACCGGCAAAATCCCCACCGGTGCCGACGCCAGACCTGCCCATGTCGCGGTGTAGCCGTATACCTCCTGCAACAGCTGCGGCAGCAGAACGATCGCACCGAAGTAGAGCATGTAGGCCAGGCTGATACACAACACGCCAATGGTGAAGTTTCGCGATTTAAACAGCGACAGATCGACAATCGGATGGTCGTCGGTCAACTCCCATACGACAAGGAAACAAAGCGCGACCACGGCCACGACCGCCAGTACGATAATTTCCGTCGAGTTAAACCAGTCCAGCTCTTTACCGCGGTCGAGCATCACCTGCAACGCGCCAATCCCCAGCACCAGCAATACCAGACCGACGCTGTCGATTGGGCGGATCTGCGTAGCCGTTTCGCGTCCTTTCAGCGTTTTCAGCGTCAGGAAGACCACCGCGGCACCGATCGGCACGTTGATGAAGAAGATCCAGCCCCAGTGGTAGTTATCACTGATGTATCCGCCGAGGATCGGCCCGCAAATCGGGGCGACGATCACTGTCATCGACCAGAGCGCTAAGGCGGTACTTCGCTTGGCCGGCGGATAGTTATTCAGTAACAGACTTTGTGAGAGGGGGATCAGTGGACCTGCCACCACACCCTGCACCACACGGAAGAAGATCAGCATTTCCAGACTGTTGGACATGCCGCAAAGCCACGATGCAATGGCAAACAGCACCGTAGACCACAGGAACAGTTTTACTTCACCGATGCGTTTTGCCAGCCAGCCGGTGATCGGGATCGAGATAGCATTCGCCACCCCGAACGACGTGATCACCCAGGTGCCCTGTGAATTCGAGGCACCCAGATTCCCGGCAATGGTCGGGATCGCCACGTTGGCGATCGTCGAGTCCAGCACCTGCATAAACGTGGCCATCGACAAAGCCACCGTCATCCAGGCCAGCGGTGCGCCTACCAGCGGTTTATTTGCCACAGAGGCCTCCGGAGGCTTTAGCCTGCATTTGCATGAATAACGTCAGCAATGATGGCGTTCACCGGCGCCAGATCCAGCGTCAGTGCGGTGGTCTGGTACAGCGGTTCAGTACGGACTTTCTCGGCCAGAACTAAACCATCACGGTTCTGAGTATCGACCGTGACCAGCGCGGATAAACCGATACGCAGCGGGTGTTCCTTCACTTCCTGATCGTTCAGTTCAATACGTACCGGTAAGCGCTGAACCACTTTGATCCAGTTGCCGGTGGCATTCTGCGCCGGTAACAGCGAGAACGCGCCGCCGGTACCCATGTCCATCCCCACAACTTTACCGTGATATTTCACGTCATCGCCGTACATATCGCTGACCACGGTCGCGGCCTGGCCGATACGCATATTGGCAAGCTGCGTTTCTTTAAAGTTGGCGTCCACCCAAATGTGATTGGCAGGGACGACGGCCATCAGCGCGGTTGATGAGGTGATCTGCTGACCAATCTGCACCGCACGGCGGGAAACAAACCCGTCGATCGGGCTGCGTACTTTGGTCCGTTGCAGGGCCAGCCAGGCGTCGCGCACCTGAGCGGCGGCCTGCAGAACCTGAGGTTGTTGATCCACCGGCGTATTCAGCACCATTGCCTGATTGGCGTTGTATTGCTGAACCGCGACGTCGTATTGCGCTTTGGCGGTGTCAACGGCATCACGGGCGTGTTGCAGTTCTTCACGGCCAATCGCATCGACATTGCCCAGCACGACGCGGCGTTTCAGGTCAGTCTGCGCCTGTTGCAACTGAGTCTGACGCAGAGCGATATTCGCCTGATATTGTTTCCCGTTGATGATCAACTGATGCGTCTGACGCACGCTGTTGGCCAGTGCGGTTTTAGAACGTTCGAACGCCTGTTCGGCATCCGTCGGATCGATAGTGACCAGTACGTCGCCTTTTTTCACAAAGTCAGTGCTGTCGAAATTGACGTCGGTCACGCTGCCCGAGACCTGCGCCATAATCTGTACCTGGTTACCTGCCACGTACGAGTCATCCGTTGACTCGAAATGACGTAATACCAACAGCCAGTAAAACAGATAGGCAATAGCGATAATAATGAAAATCCCGGTTAATAAGAGCATCGCGGTTTTGCGCGTTTTTTTCTTATTTCTCGGAGCTTGCGGCGTTGCTGCCTGAGTTTCGGCATTTGCGCTCATGGTCTTCTCCACGCTGAGTCTGTGTAATTATTATGATTTTTGGTCCGCCGCCGGGGCCTGATAGCCACCCCCGAGCGCACGGATGAGACTGATTTTTGCCTGCATCACCTGACTGCTGGCATTAAGCTGCGCCTGCTGTTGTTGCAGCAGCGCTGACTGGCTGGTTAACAGCTCATCCCGTCCGATGATGCCAGCGTTGTATCTTGCATCCGAAACGCGATACACCTCGGAAAGCGACGTCGCGGCAGAAGAAGCCTGCTGCAATTGTTCAACGCTGCTTTTCGCGATGGTGATGGCATCCGCAGTTTGCTGGATGGCGTTCAGGATGGTCTGGTTATACGACTCAACGGACTGGTCATATAACGCGGACTCTTCGCCCAGTTTGGAGCGCAGTGCGCCTGCGTGGAAAATCGGCAGCGAAATGGCGGGCGTGATGTTCCAGGCTTTACTCGCGGCTTCCAGAAGATTCGGGCTGGTGCCGCCGTAGTTGGTGGTCGTCAGACCGCCAAAGGCACTGATGGAAAGGCTGGGGTAGAACTCTTTTTTCGCGGCGCTCACACGCTGGGAATAGGACTCCACCAGATCGCGCTGTGCGGCGATGTCCGGGCGTTTGCCCAGTAAATCGAGGGTCAGTTCACCTTTCGGTGCCAGAGCTTCAGGCGGCGGCAATGCAACCGCGTGCAGCCCGTTCATCGCGTCCGGACCACGTCCGGCCAGCGCAGATAACTGATGGCGCAGCTGTTCGGTCTGTGATTTCAACGTAATGATTTGCTGTTTCGCGCTGTCGGCCTGAGCCTGCGTCTGTTGCGGGATCTCGATACCGTATACCCCGGCGTTGTACTGCGCTTTACGCAGATCCGCCAGGCGCTGGTTGTTATCCACCTGATGTTGCAGAACGTCCTGTAAGGCCAGGTTTGCCTGCAACTGATAATAGGCTGACGCGACCGAACTGGTCAGCGTCAGAGCGGCTTCGGCCTGTTCAGCGCGGGCAGAATCCACCTGCGCTTTCGCGGCATTCACCTGATTGCGGTATTTTCCCCACCAGTCAAACTCATAGCTCAGATTCAGCCCGAGGCTGTTACTGCTGTCGTAAATCGGCGCTTCGGGATAACTGGTCAGGAACGGTGGAATGGTATTTTTCGCCACACGTTCACGTCGTGTCGAACCGTTCAGATCCAGATATGGGCCATTAGCCGCATCTGCTTCGCCCATCACGCTTTGTGCTTCGCGCACGCGCGCGGCGGCCTGGCGCAACGACGGCGAGTTTTGCAACGTCGCGGTCATCAGGGCATCAAGCTGCGGGTCATTAAGACTGCGCCACCACTGTGGGCCGATGGTCAGAGAGCTGACTTTTGCCTGCTGCAGGTGAAGCTGTTGTGTATCCAGCAGCGACGACTGAGGAGCGATATTATTACTGGAGGCGCAGCCAGCCAGGATCAAAACGGCAAACAGCGGCGTAAGCCTCCAGCGAGCTTGGAGTGACATGTGTGGTTTACCTGAACAGAAATTTAGATTTGTTGTAAGGCTGTCGCATCCATCTGATCAAGGCGAGTTAACAGTTTGCGGGTCAGGGTTTCTAACTGCTTCTGTTCATCAGCGTCTAAGGTCGACCAGAGAAAATGCAGGCTCTTATGTTGAGGTGGCAGTAACTTTTGAATAAAGGCTTCACCGTCGGGAGTCAGATGTAAATGCAGGCAGCGACGGTCGTTGTCACTTTCACGGCGTTCAATCCATCCGCGCTTTTCCAGCTCATCCGCAATGCGGGTGGCATTCGTGCGTGAAGAACCCAGCGCAGAGCTGAGTTCCGAAGGCTGAATACTGTGGCTTTCCTGAGCATCAAGGGTGAGCAACGCCATAAACAGCGTTTCGTTGATGCCTTGTGCTTTCAACATCTTGTTGCGGTTTTCCAGCAGTTTACTCTGCATATGCATACAAAGGCGGGTCAGCAGGATTTCCTGATAAGGGAAATCTTTTTGCTTTTTAGCCCGGAAATTTAACATGTTTTCAATTGGCGCGAACGAACTGTCCATATGAGAAGCCTCATTAGTTACAGATGACATAGTAACGATGGTAATTAATAATATCAATGTCATGAACCCCCAATTCTTTAGCAATTAGTGTGATTCATAACTCCAGTGAATTATTCGATGTTTAAAGTATTCAGCAGTCTTTGGTTATCTGTTGCCTGCGCGTAACAAAACGCACTTCAGCCAGCCAGCAGCATGACCTTGAACACCAGGCCGTACACCACGGCACCGGTCAGTGTGGCGATAATGATGCTTTTGGTTCGCCAGAAAACCAGCGCGATCAGTACGAAACCGGCCAGCGACGGCAGCAGTTTTTGCGAGTCCCGCAGAATTTCCGGCACGCCGGATACCACCAGCAGCGCACAAATCGAGGCGATACCAATGCTGTCGAGCACGCGGGATAACGGACCGCTTTTCAGCCGCCCTGACGTTTGCCGCGCACCCAGGCGCAGCGGCAAATATCGAAACAGATAATTGACCGTGCCCACCAGCAGGCAGACCAGAATGACGTTAGTGCTCATCGGGCGTGACCTCGGCGGTGGAAGGCGCGAACGGGCGTTGCAGCAGGGCGGCGAGACAGCCTGCGCCCAGACCGCAGCCGATAGCGGCGGGAATTGACCAGAACAGCAGTCCGCCGAGCGCACCCGCCAGCGAGGCCACAAAGACCCCACCTTGCTGGCGCTTAAACGCGGCGAGCAGGAAACTCAGGAACAGCGCAGGCAACATAAAGCCGAGTGCGGCTTCCACGGCGGGATAATTTTCCAGCGGCCCGTTGCCAAACAGCGCACCGACAGCGGTACCGAAAACCCAGGAAAGCCACGAAGACAGCGCAATGCCGCACATCCAGTTCTCGCTCCAGCTGCGCTTATCGCGGATAAGTTTGGTCGTGGCGGCGGCGAACACTTCATCGGTCAGGCCGAACGCCCACAGCGCCGTTTTCCTGCCATTAAGTTTTCCCACCAGACGGTTGCGCAAAGAGGGGCCGTACAAAACGTGTCTGACATCCATCGCCATCACCGTCAGCGCAGACACCCACAAAGACATTCCGGCACTGAGCAGCGCAGTGATCACAAACTGGCTGGCGCCAGCGTAAATAAGTATGGAAAACAGCAGGCTTTCAGCAGGCGTGAAGCCAAGTTTGACGGCGCTGAGGCCGAAAGCAAAAGCGATAGGGAGATAACCGATGACGATAGGCAGGCTATCGGTAATACCTTGTTTGAAGGTTGAAACACTAACCGGGTCAGGTGTTTCGGGATCAGGATTGCTTTGCATGGATGTATAAAACAGTGTGAAACCGGAGGGTGACCGGCGAATAATTTATGACGCAAACATTACCAGACTGTAAGTATTGTTAACACCCTTTGGTACAAATAAATTTCATAAATGATTATTCGCAAGCTAATCAGGAGGGGTGATGATTCCCTCCTGATTCTATTTTAATCAGATGAATTTCAGGCCAGATTGTACTTATGTCCTTGCCACCAGACCAGCAGATTCAGTACGCACATCACGGTTCCGGCAACGGAGACGCCGTACCAGCCCGCCGTCTGATAGGCCGACGCAGACACCAGTGATCCGACTGCGCCGCCGATGAAGTAGGTGGTCATGTAACCTGCCGTCAGCCGGTTACGCGCTTCCGGCATCGATTTATAAATCACACTCTGGTTGGTGATGTGCACGCCCTGAACCGAAAGGTCCAGAACGATGATCCCGAGGATCAGCGAAATCACCGAATGCTGCCCGTAAGCAATGGCCGCCCAGGACAGTAACAGCAAGATCAGTCCAACCGTCGTGGTCAGATGGGCTTTACCTTTATCCGCCAAATGCCCTGCACGGGTAGCCGCCAGCGCACCGGCCGCGCCGACCAGACCAAACAGGCCGATAACGCCCTCAGAATACTGATAGGCCGGGCCCGCCAGCAGGAACGCCATCGAGGTCCACAGAATGCTAAAGTTAGCGAAGCAGAACATGCCGACCAGCGCGCGGGTACGCAGCACCGGCGTGTGGATGAACAGCGAGAAAATGGATTTCAGCAGTTGCCCGTAATTCAGATCGGTTTTCTGCTCATGTTTAGGCAGTTTGCGCCACAGCACCAGCGCCATCACAATCATCAGCGCGCTCGCCACCCAGTACACCGTACGCCAGCCACCCAGCGAGGCGAGAGCGCCCGCGACGGTCCGCGCCAGCAAGATCCCCAGCAACAGGCCGGACATGATCAGCCCGACAACTTTACCGCGACGTTCCGGCTCAGCCAGCGTGGCTGCCAGCGGCACCAGAATCTGCGCGACCACCGAGAACAACCCGGTCAGGGCGGTTCCGACAAGCATGATGGTCAGCGTCGGCGCCATGGCAGTGATCAGCAATCCGGCGGCGGACAGCAAGGTCATCAGCACAATCAGATTGCGACGTTCAAACATATCGCCCAGCGGCACGATAAACATCAGGCCACAGGCATAACCGAGCTGCGCGATGGTGACGATAAAACCGGCCTGATTGACGGAAAGACTGAACGCGCGCGCGATGGTTTCCAGCAGCGGTTGCGGATAATAGTTACTGGCGACGGCCAGCCCGGTGGCAATCGCCATCAGAATGATCAGCCCGGAGCTGAGCGTTGCAGGTGTTTTTGAATTTTTCATTGTGGAAGTCTGTCTGTTTATTGGAGATAGCGAAGCATCAGAAATGCAGCAGAGGCACAGTATCGTTCACCTAAAAATATTAAACCAATGTATAGTTTTGATTAAAACTATCTCATTTCACGATGAATCGATGAACCTTAAACAGATACGATTTGCCCTTGCCGTGGCGCATGAACAGAACTTCACCCGTGCGGCGTTGCGCTGCCACACGGTGCAATCCGCGCTGAGTCATCAGATTGCAAAACTTGAGGAAGAACTGGGTAGCACGTTATTTGAACGCACATCCAGACAGGTAAAACTGACGGCTGCCGGTCGGGCATTTCTGGCGCCGGCAGAGAAGCTGCTGGCCGCACAGGCAGAACTGCTCGATACCATGGAAGCCCTTAAAGGCGAGCTCAGCGGTACATTGACGGTGGGGACGATATCAACGCTGAATGCGATAGATGTTGTCGGACAATTGGCGCGATTTACTCAGCGTTATCCGCTGGTGAATATCCGGCTTTATGTCGGGATGAGCGAAAAAATATTGGAAGATGTTCAGCAGTCGCGAACGGATGTGGCGTTTGTCGGCCTGTGGCCGGGAGATAAATCCATCATCAAACTGCCGCACCGTCAGCTTTGCGATGAGCCACTGGTCGCGCTGGTCAGCCAACAGCATGCCTATGCAAAGAGTGAAACGGTTTCGCTGAGTGAACTTGCGCAGGTGCCGCTGGTGGATTTTTACGCCGGTTCAGGCGCGCGGCGTCAGACAGATAATGCCTTCAAAGAGGCGGGAGTTACCCGTCATGTCAGTTTTGAAATCGATCATATCGAATGGCTCGAGAACATTGTCCGGCGCTCACTTGCAGTCGGCATTGTGCCGCTTTCCCGCATTCAGCCAGGCAGTGATCTGATCTCTATTCCCATCGACAATGCGCCGCGCCGTCAGGTTTTCTGCGTGTGGCAAACGACTTTATCGCAGGCAGCGCAACGCTTTTTGGCATTCTCTGAGGATGACCGGCTTTAATGACCACACATCCACAGCGATCTCAAAAGACCTGTTATTTGCCTTCCTTAATATAATCAAGGAATGCCCGTAATCCGCAGGGCATGTACTGGCGATTGGGGTAATAAAACTGGAGGCTCGGACGCTCGGGTAACCAGTCTTCCAGCACTGAAACCAGCTGGCCAGTCGCGAGATATGTTTTCACCTGTTCATGATAAAGATAACCGACGCCCGCTCCGTTCAGAACGGCCTCGAGCACAGAATCGAAATCATCCACTACAATGTTGCCGGACGGAACGATTGCAAGCTCTCCTTCTGGCCCCTCAAATTCCCAATGATAAATTCGTCCGTGATGAAAACGGAAAACGACACTCTGGTGATCCACCAGTTCATGTGGATGGTCAGGCGCGGGATGTCGGCTGAAATAGTCAGGCGTCGCGACAACAGCCAGTTTTATCGGAGGCCCCAGCGGCACCGAAATCATGTCTTTTTCCACGGTAGCCCTTAGCCGAACCCCCGCGTCAAATCCATCCTTAACGATATCCACCAGCCTGTCGTCGGTGGTGATTTCAACTTTGATATCCGGGAACTGGCGGGTAAAACCTGCTACCAGAGGCATCAGGAAAAGACGGGAAGATAAACGAGATGCGTTGATTTTCAGTGTGCCCATCGGCGTATCGCGAAAACAATTCACTTCATCCAGCATGGTACTGATTTCTTCAAACGCCGGGCGCAGGCGTTCGTACAAATTCGCACCGGCTTCCGTCAGAGAAACGCTGCGCGTGGTGCGGTTAAACAGGCGCAGCTTCAGACGCTGTTCCAGTTGTTTAATGGCGTGGCTAATGGCAGAAGGCGAGAGCCCCATTTCATCTCCCGCCGCACGAAAGCTTTTGTGGCGGGCCACTGAGATAAATGTCGCAAAGTCTGAAAAGTTAAGCTTCATTAGTGAAAATCCTTCATTAACCCATATCAAATACCCCGTTTTACAGCGCTATCGCGGGGTCGTAAAGTCGCCCGTACTTTCTTAAAACGGAGTTGGGTAATGAAATCAGAGAATATGTACATAGTGTGGGCGCATCCGCGAGCCGATTCATTAACCGCGCAAATGGTGCAGGAGATCCAGAAACAGGCAACGCATCATGGGATAAACGTTTCCGTGCTCGATCTCTATCGAAGCGGCTTCAATCCGGTATTGGGCGTGGAGGATGAACCCGACTGGAGCAATCCGGATAAACGTTACCCGGCTGAAGTCCACCGGTTGTTTGGCGAGCTGAAGGGGAAAGATACCATCATGATTGTCTTCCCACTGTGGTGGTACAGTTTTCCGGCAATGATTAAAGGATATCTGGAAAGAGTTTGGAATTTTGGTCTGGCCTACGGAGGCCAGAAATTCCCGGCCAAAAGAGTGTGCTGGCTGGCACTGGTTGGCGGCTCAGAAGCAAGGTTCGAGAAGTATGGCTGGAAAAAAAATATGACGGAGTATTTACAGGGGGCAGGGAGCTATCTGGGTATTGAAGAATCGCATGTGGATTTTCTCTTCAATACGATTGGAGTGGAAGAAGATATTACTGATCGGGAAAGTCATTATCAGGGGCTTTTTAAGCAAGCTCGCGAAAAGGTGGATGCTTTAGTCAGGTAACGTTTTATGCGGGGCAAACCAGAAATCCGGTTTGCCCCGCGTGACTGACTGCTCATCTGAGGCTTATTTCGCCGCAGCAGCCGCTTCTTTTACCCAGCCATCAAATTCTTCCTGATGGGCTTTGATCCAGCCGTCGGTCTGTGCAGCGATATCCGCATCTGAATTTTTACCCGCGTGCATGGCGGCGTTCTGCGCATTGATGTCTTTCAGTGGCAGTTTCATGATGGCAAACAGTTTTGCCGCCGCCGGGTTTTTCTCAGCCCAGGCTTTGTTGGCGACGATGTGCATCGTGCTCACCGGGAAACCGTAGTTTTTGCCGTTCGGCAGCTTAGTATCAGCGTTTTTATCGCCCGGCACTACTGAGAACGGTACCTGCATCCACAACACGTCTTTGCCAGGGATCAGCACATTGCTCACCCAGTACGGCGTCCAGGTGTAATAGAAGATAGGTTTACCTTCTTTGTAGCGCGTGATGGTGTCAGCGATCATCGCAGAGTAGTTACCCTGATTGTGCGTCACGGTCGGTTCAAGACCATAGGCTTTCAGCTGTTCATTCAGCGCTGCTTCACAGCCCCAGCCCGGTGTACAACCGGTCAGATCGGCTTTGCCGTCGCCGTTGGTATCAAACAGTTTGGCCAGCTTCGGGTCTTTCAGCTGTTCGATATTGGTGATGTGATATTTCTCAGCGGTTTTCTTATCGATAAGCCAGCCCTGCGCAGCACCGGTCACGTAAGTGCCTTCGCGATAAAAGACTTTGTCGCCACCGGCGGCTTTGTACATTTCATCATGCAGCGGCGACCAGTTGACGGCGGTGAACTGCGCATCCCCTGCGGCAAGCGTGGTGTAGCCGACGTTGTAATCGACTTCGCGCGTTGGCTGAACGTCGTAGCCCAGTTTTTCCAGCGCCTTGCTCACCAGTTCAGTCTGGAAGGATTCTTCGCTGATGGTGCTCTGAACCGGCGTTACGCTGACGCCTTTGCCCGGTAAATCGGCGGCGAAGGTTGACGCTGTAGCAAATGTTGTGAGGGCGGCGACCGCCCAGATTCCTGTCTTCTTCATAAAATCCTCGAATTTCGTTATTGATTATTTTGCGGCGGCGGCGGCTTCTTTAATCCAACCGTCGAAGGTGGCCTGATGCGCTTTGATCCAGCCATCAACGTGCTGCTGGATATCCGCTGAAGAGGATTCCCCTTCGTGCATTCGCAGGTTTTGCGCGTTCACATCGGTCAGTGGCAGTTGCATGATGGCGAACAGTTTCGCGGCCGCCGGGTTTTTCTCAGCCCAGGCTTTGTTGGCGACGATATGTTCGTTGTTTACCGGGAAACCGTAGTTTTTGCCGTTCGGCAGGGTAGTATCCATGTCTTTCTGCGAGCCCGGATTCGCCGAGAACGGCACGGTCAGCCAGACCACGTCTTTGCCGGGTTTCATTTCGTTGCTCACCCAGTACGGTGTCCAGGTGAAATACAGCACCGGCTTGCCGGATTTAAAGCGGGTCAACGTATCGGCGATGATGGCCGAGTAGTTGCCTTCGTTCTGGGTGACGGTATTGGTCAGCCCGTACGCTTTAATTTGCGTATTCACTACAGAGCCGCAGACCCAGCCCGGATTACATCCGGCCATATCAGCTTTGCCATCACCGTCCGCATCGAACAATTTGGCCAGCTTCGGATCTTTGAGCTGCGATAAATCGTGAATGTTGTATTTGTCGGCAGTTTTCTTGTCGATCAGATAACCCTGCGCCGCGCCTTTAATGTAGGTGCCCTGACGGTAGAACTTCTGGTCGCCACCGGCGGCGTTGTACATGTCTGTTTGCAGCGGTTCCCAGTTCACTGCCATGTAAGTGGAATCGCCGCTGGCGATCGCGGTATACGCGACGTTGTAATCCACTTCGCCGGTCTGCTGGACGTCATAACCCAGTTTTTCCAACGCGCGGTTAACCAGTTCGGTCTGGAAAGTTTCTTCCGCGATGGTGCTTTGCAGCGGTTTGACGACCACGCCTTTGCCCGGTAAGTCGGCGGCGAAAACAGCCGGAGTGGCGATCGATAATGCGAGGACGAGTGTGTTGAGCGATGTTGTGCGCATGGTGAACCCTTATTCTTGCTTGTGAATACGTAAGAGTGGACTGCGTTGTTTTACTTAGAGATTGGATAACCCGGCGGCGAACCGCCGGGAGACGTGCAGGATGTGAATCAGGCTTTCTTCGCGAAAGGCTTCATCACCAGGCCGACAGGACCACGTGTGAACCAGCGGTGACCGCCTTTACTGCGGCTGTCGCGACCCATGGACTGCGTCAGGCGGTCAAGAATAATGGCGAGGATAACGATACCCGCACCACCGACCGAGGCCAGACCCATGTCGAGACGGCCAATACCGCGCAGCACCATCTGACCCAGACCACCCACCGCGATCATCGAGGCGATAACCACCATCGACAGCGCCAGCATCAGCGTCTGGTTAATACCGGCCATAATGGTCGGCATCGCCAGCGGCAGCTGTACTTTGAACAGCAACTGGCGCGGGCTTGAACCGAAGGACTTCGCGGCCTCTATCAGATCTTCCGGCACCTGATTGATACCCAGAATGGTCAGACGAACGACCGGCGGCAGGGCGAAGATAATCGTCACCACGACACCGGGCACGTTACCGATACCAAACAGCATGACGATCGGCACCAGATAAACGAACGCCGGCGTGGTCTGCATGGCATCAAGCAGCGGCCTGATAATTTTCGCCGCTCTCTGACTGCGCGCCAGCCAGATCCCCAGCGGCAAACCTATCAGAATACAGAAGAACAGCGACGTCAGAACCAGCGCCAGCGTCACCATAGCCTGCGACCATGCGCCGATGGCGCCGATCAGCACCAGGGAAACCAGCGTGGCGGCACCCATGCCTAACCCGGCCATCTGCCAGGCGATCAATGCGAACACTAAGATCGCAATCGGCGCGGGCAGCGTTTCGAGGCCGTGCTGAAAACCGCTCAGGACGAAATCGACCGGGACTCGGATCCCCTGGAATACCGGACGGAAGTTGCCGACCAGCCAGTCGATCCCCTCAGTCACCCAGCGATCGAGCGGGATAAGCGTGCTGTGGAACGGATCGAGAATATTAAAATGCTGTTGCTGTTCAGGTGCGACGCTCAGCCAGTCGTTGGCCTGTGCGGCGGCATGATGCGTGGCATCCGGCGCGCTGGCGGCGGCATCACTGCTGCCACCCCAGGGATCGCTGCTGCCATCGGCAGGCGCTGAAGCCGCCGCGTCAGCCTGCGGTGCGACACCGCCGCTGGCGTTATCAGCACTCCACGGATCGATTGACGGATCCAATGCCTCAGCCTGAGCGGCCTGTGCGTGCTGAACGATCGTGCTATTTATTGAGTTGCTCATTCGTTACCCCCTTCTTTGTCCAGAGCCTGAAGCAGCATGGCTTTGGAAATAATGCCGATATAGTTATTGTCCTCATTGACGACCGGCACGGCGCAAGGCGCGGCGGCGACATGGGAAATCAGTTCGCTGAGCGGCATATCTGCCAGCACCGGTGCCGGAGATTCCAGCAGGGCACTTTCCAGCGGCTGATTGGCTTTCAGCGCAGTTTTCAGCGATTCGATCGACACAACGCCGATGAATTTCTGTCCACGTTCCAGCACATAACCATATTCGCGGTCTTCATCTTCCAGCAGCTTGAGCGCTGCACGGGGACCAAAACCGGGGGTTTTACGAATGAGTGCGCCACGACGGCGTGCGATATCTTTGGCGCTGAAGACCTGACTGATGTCCACACCGCGAAAGAAGGTGCGCACATAGTCGTTGGCCGGATTATTCAGAATATCTTCCGGCGTGCCGACCTGTACCACTTCGCCGCCTTGCATAATGGCGATGCGATCGCCAATACGCATGGCTTCATCTAAGTCATGGGAAATAAACACGATGGTGCGCTGATGCTGAGCCTGCAGCTTAACCAGTTCATCCTGCATTTCGGTACGGATTAACGGGTCAAGCGCCGAGAAGGCTTCATCCATCAGCAGAATGTCAGGGTTGTTGGCCATCGCACGGGCTAAACCCACACGCTGACGCATACCGCCTGATAATTCATCGGGATAGGAGTTGGCATAGTTTTCCAGACCGACCTGACGCAACGCATCGAGGGCTTTGGCATTGCGCTCTTCCACCGGCACACCGGCCAGTTCCATACCAAACGCGGTGTTATTCAACACGGTCAGGTGTGGCATCAGCGCAAAGGACTGAAACACCATACTGATTTTGCTTCGGCGCACCTGGCGCAGTTTTGCTTCTGAGATTTTGGCGATGTCTTCGCCGTCGATCAACACTTCGCCGCGGGTGGGCTCTATCAGACGATTGAGAAGGCGTACCATGGTGGACTTACCGGAACCGGATAACCCCATGATGACGAAGATCTCGCCTTCTTCAATGGCCAGACTGGCATCTTTAACGCCAAGTGACAGACCGGTTTTCTCAAAAATTTCTTCTTTACCCTTGCCTGCGTCGATCATCTTGAAAGCGCGATCCGGGTTCTCGCCAAATACCTTATAAAGATTCTTTACTTCGATTTTAATTGCCATGCAATGTGCATTCCTTGGATATAAATAGCCGTATCGGCTCGATGTCTAGTTTTTCTGTTGGACCGTATAGGATATTACCTGTAACGAAATAGTGAACGCGTTATACCCTAACACATCGAAATTCTGAGACAAGTCTCAATGTTTCTGAAGAATATTCATGGTTGCGATTCTGGTGGCGTATTTGTACGTGTCATGCACCGCTAATTATCCGGCTTTCCCGTTGACATTTAATGACAAATTCCTGGGTGTTAAGGTTTTTATGTTTTTGCTAATTACTTTGCTCCATATGGTCGAGGTAAATATAGTTAACTCACTGATTTAAATGAATTTAATGACTTTTCTTTTTGTGGGGTTTTAGACGAAGATATATCACTGAGATCAGTGATTTAAATGCAAATTCACAGCGCGTATTTGTTCGCTGTAAATAGAGATTTCAGCCAGAGGTGAAAGGCGTGAATTTACCGGTTGTCTGAAAGGTGCCTGATGGGTGAAATATTTTTGTCAGGCAGCCGGGAATGCGGAGAACGGGCCGGTGCAGACACCGGCAGAGCGTGGGAAATTGAGCGGGCAAAAAGGTCGAAATTGGGCGTCAGGAAACGGATTTTTACGTGTCGGATATTTTGCGATACAGACGCCTCGGATGACCGATATTTCCGTACTGCATCTCGACACCGATAAAGCCCATTTCCACACAATATTCCAGATAGCGGCGTCCGGTGGTTTTGCTGATCCCGACCTCTTCCACTACCTGTTCAACCGACCAGCTGACGTCCGGTTTGGCGTTGAATACCCGCTGCACCAGTTCAAGCGTATTCGGCTCAATCCCTTTGGCGGAAGGGGCGGGCGGCGTATCGCTGGCGGGCAAATTGAATAACCTGTCGAGCGCACGCTGATCGACCACTTTCACATACCGCAGTGTTTCCACCAGTTGCATAAAACGCTCCAGCGAGCTGCGCAGGCGATGGAACGACACCGGTTTAATGATGTAATCGAATGCGCCGCTGCGCATCGCCTGGCTACAGGTTTGCATATCGCTGGCGGCGGTAATAAAAATCACCGAGCAGTCGAAGCCTTTCAGCAGTGGGCTGTCGATCAGATCCACGCCCTGACCGTCCGGCAAATAGTTATCGAGGAGGATCAGTCTTGGCTGATGCAAACGGAGTAACGAGCGCGCCTGTTCCAGGGTGGCGGCCAGACCGACCACACGCAGATTGAAATTTTGCTCGATAAAATCGCGGTGCAGACCGGCAAGATGCGGCTCATCTTCCACGATCACCACATCGAGTACGCTGAGGTTATTCATATTTCTTTCCTGTTAAGGCCTCCGCCGGGTACGGGATAAATACCGAAAATATCGTACCCTGCGGCGTATTGTCTGAGATTTCGATGCTGCCGCCCGCCTGACGGACATAACTTGCTACCAGATACAGACCGATGCCATGTTCCGCGCCCGTCATATCATCGCCGCTCTGCGGCTTGCTGGTGACGCCCTGCTCAAACAGGTGCGGCTTCAGCGCGTCATCCACGCCGCCGCCGCGATCGGCCACCTCAATCAGCAGCTCGTGATTTCTGTCAGAAATATACAGCTCCACCGGTGCGGGTGCGGTCTCCGCTTTGAGTGTGGCGTCCACGGCGTTATCCAGCAAATTGCCAATAACCGACATCAGCTCGGTTTCGCTGATGGCGGGCGGGATGCGCAACAGCTGACAGGCCGGATCGAATGCCAGCTCGACGCCTTTCTCGCGCGCGCTGACGTATTTACCCAGCAGCAGCCCGCACAGCGCCGGCGACGTGAAGCGCGCCGAGACGAAATCCAGCACCGCTTGCGCGCCTTCGGATTGCGCCTGAATGTAGCGCATCGCGTCGTCGTAGCGCTGCATTTGCAGCAAACCGGCCAGCGTCGCGGTCCAGTTCAGTTGCTCATGGCGCATGATGCGCAGACTGTCGGCGTAGCGTTTCACCTGGCTCAGCTGGCTGCTGAGCGTATTAATGTCGTTTTTATCGCGAAAGCTGAACACCCATCCGCTTTCCTTGCCGGGCTCCAGCTCGATAGGCACGCGGTTGACGATCACCTGCCGCTGATTGAGTACGGTTATCTGATCGTGACGGCTGCTGTTTTTGGCGGGAGAGGCGTCCTGAACGCCACTTTCGGTAAAGAACGTGGGTGGTGTCTCCAGCACGCCAGCCAGCGGTTTGCCGAGCAGTTCATTTTCCGGCTGGCGGATATCGAGCAATTCACGCGCCGCGCGGTTAATCAGAATCAGCTGCTTCTGGCCGTTAATGGCGAATACGCCTTCATACATCGCTTCCAGCAACGCTTTTTGCTGACGCACCAGCAATGCAATATCTTTCGGTTCCAGCCAGAACATCTGTTTTTTTACGTTGCGGCTAAAGATCCACGAGAAAATAAACAGCAGGATTAAAAGCAGCATGCCGTATAAACCCGCCTGCGCCAGACGGCGGCCATTAATATTGTCGATATAAGAAGTGAGATAACCGACAGAAACAATGCCGATCACCTGATGGCTGGCATTCAAAATCGGTGCTTTACTGCGTAATGAAACGCCGATGCCACCCTGACGCACCGAAATAATGGTTTTCCCGGCAAGGACTTCAGCGTTATCGCCGCCAATCATCGGCAGATCAATTCTCTCCGGTGATTCGGAATGATAAAGATGCCGCTCGCGGACGTCGCCAATCACAATATAACTGGCATCGCTTTGATCCCGCAGCGGCTGGATCAGGCGCGCAATTCCCACGACGTCGCGGTCAGCGACTTTTTGCGCCAGCCCCGGCATCAGCGCTATTTCACTGGCCTGAACCCGCGCCCGCTGGCCGAGATCGTGATGCAGTTGCCGGTCGATAACGTGAAACAAAATGGCGCCCAGCAGCGCTAAGAGCAGGCAGGAAAATAACACCAGAGATAAAAAGAGTTTTACCTGAAAAGGCAATCTGCGTTTCATACGACCCGCCACGGAAACTTCAAAAGACACATATCGAATAAGCGTATCACGGTGTAATCGGCATCGTAATCCGCCAAAAGCAGAGTTGTGAACAGGGAATTAAAAAGCCCTTTATTTCACGCAGTAATTACAGGGTTAATAAGGTTTTTTACTACTAATCCGGTAATCCTTATAAAGGAAGTAGCATTAACGCCATAAAAACCATAACAACCTTAATCCCTGCGAGTTTAATTTGAACAAACTCACATCCGTCCGACCGCTCTGTTTCTTATGCTGACCCTCTCAATATAAAAAGTATCGATAAGAAAAGGGCGATGTCATGAGCACAACCGACGATTCCTACATTGTTGTTGAAGACAGCAAAAAAACCGGACTCTCCGCCAGACAAAAGTGGTGGCACATTCTGGATAACTACAAGATAGGGATTATTCCGCTGCCTTTCTTTTTACTGGCGGGCGTGTTGATCCTGCTCGATTGCCTGAACGGTAAACTGCCCAGCGACATCGTGGTGATGGTTGCGACGCTGGCGTTCTTTGGTTTTGCCTGCGGTGAGTTCGGTAAGCGGTTGCCGGTGGTGGGTAAACTCGGTGCGGCGGCGATCTGCGCCACCTTTATTCCCTCGGCGATGGTGCACTACGGCCTGCTGCCTGACGTCGTGGTCGATTCCACGGTCAAATTCTACAAATCCACCAACATCCTGTATCTCTACATCTGCTGCATTATTGTCGGCAGTATCATGAGCATGAACCGTCAGGTGCTGATCCAGGGTTTTATGCGCATCTTTGTACCGATGCTGTGCGGTGAAATTGTGGGGATGATCGCCGGGATGGCGGTCGGCACTGCGCTGGGATTACCGCCGGTGCAAACCTTCTTCTTTCTGATCCTGCCGATCATGGCCGGCGGCGTGGGCGAAGGCGCGATCCCGCTGTCGATGGGTTACGCGACTATCTTGCACATGGAGCAGGGCGTGGCGCTCGGTCGTATTCTGCCGATCGTGATGCTCGGCAGTCTGACCGCGATCGTCCTGGCGGGCGTACTTAATCAGATCGGTAAACGTTATCCGCATCTGACCGGAGAAGGCACGCTGATGCCCGCCAGACAAGGCCATCTGGGCAGCGGCACCGACGAATTCAAAGGTAATCCCGGCGTTAACGCGCTGGCCTGCGGCGCGCTGCTGGCGATCCTGCTGTACATGGTGGGGATGCTCGGTCAGAAGTGGATAGGCCTGCCTGCGCCGGTCGGTATGTTATTTGCGGCAGTGGTGGTGAAACTGGCGAACGGCATTTCCCCGACCATTCAGCACGGCTCGATGGCGGTGTATAAATTCTTTCGCACGGCGGTCACTTATCCTGTGCTGTTTGCGGTGGGCGTGGCGATAACCCCGTGGCAGGAACTGATCGACGCCTTTACCGTGCAAAACCTGCTGGTGATTGTCACCACAGTGCTGGCGCTGGTGGCTACCGGTTTTTACGTCGGCAAGAAAATTGGCATGTACCCGATTGATGTGGCGATCGTTTCCTGCTGCCAGAGCGGGCAGGGCGGCACCGGTGACGTGGCGATCCTCACCTCCGGCAACCGCATGACCCTGATGCCATTCGCGCAAATTGCGACCCGCATTGGCGGTGCGATCAACGTTTCTGTTGGGCTTTTCGTGCTGGCGAAGTTCTTCTCCTGATGCCTTCCCCAATCCCTTCAGCGGAAGGGATTGGTTTCCCGATAGAAAATAGGGAATGTCCTTTATTGGACTCGTTTTTGAGTGGTGATTTTTTAAGCTGCGGTTATTATTTGCGCACTCAACGACGAGTCACCCGCCCCGTTTGCTGGTTCCCAGGTAAGGACGAGTTATATTTCAATAAAAGAAATCACGCATGTTTCGTTTTAAAAATTTCACCTCTGCATTATCCGTATCGTTTTTCTTATTGTTCAGTACGTATTGCTCCGCGTTTGATTTGCCGAAGCAATTTTCAGAAATTGGCAAAAATCATTTTTATCAAACAGAATTGCTTGATGTGAACCCATCCCCGGTATACGAAGGCAATACGGGTAAGTCCAAAAATATCAAAGCGGCCCTGCTTTCCCAGTATTCACGCTGGAAAGGTACGCAGTATCACTGGGGCGGCACCACGCACCGCGGCGTCGATTGCTCCGCGCTGATGCAACATATTTTCAATGATTCCCTGCACACCGAACTGCCGCGCACCACGTTTGAACAAATCAAAAATGGCACCAAGGTGAATAAAAATAATCTTAAGCCTGGGGATTTAGTGTTTTTCAAAACCACGCCGGGCGATCGCCACGTCGGGGTATATATCGGTGATGACCAGTTTATTCACGCGTCCAAAATACAAGGCGTCACAATCTCATCACTGAATAATCAATATTGGGTAGATCACTACGAAACGGCGCGACGTTTAGAGCTGACGGCCTAGTAGACTTTATTTGCAGAAGAGGCGGATAAAACGTTTATCCGCCTGCTGTTTGATTAATGCTTTATTTATCTGAAGATGCCTGCCACAGATTCAGTTCCCCGTCTGCAACGTGTTTATCGATTGCCGCCAGTTCCTCCGCGCTGAAACGCAGATTGTCCAGCGCCTGCACGTTTTCATCCAGTTGCTCAGGGCGGCTGGCGCCAATCAGCACCGAGGTCACGCGGTCATCTTTCAGCAACCAGCTCAGCGCCATCTGCGCCATTGTCTGGCCGCGTGCCTGCGCCATCTCGTTGAGCAACCGCAGACTGTTCAGGTTAGCATCGGTGAGCATGTTGGCATTCAGTCCGCGCACCTTATTTCCTTCGACCTGCATCCTTGAACCGTCCGGAATACCGTTGAGGTATTTACCGGTCAGCAACCCCTGCGCCAGCGGTGTGAAGGCAATGCAGCCTGCGCCGTTTTGCTCCAGCGTATTGAGTAATCCGCTCTTATCGACCCAGCGGTTTAGCAAATTGTAAGACGGCTGATGGATCAGCAGCGGTACTTTCAGTTCGCGTAACAGCTCAGCCATTTTCTGCGTGCGCTCCGGCGAGTAAGACGAAATCCCGACATACAGCGCCTTGCCGCTTTGCACGGCGTAAGCCAGTGCGGCGGCGGTTTCTTCCATCGGCGTTTCTTCATCTACGCGGTGCGAATAGAAGATATCGACATAATCGAGCCCCATGCGTTGCAGGCTTTGATCCAGGCTTGCCAGCAGATATTTGCGGGAACCGCCTGCGCCGTAAGGGCCAGGCCACATGTCATAACCGGCTTTGGTGGAGATGATCAGCTCATCGCGATACGACGAAAAATCCTGACGCAGCAGCTTACCGAAATTCTCCTCTGCCGAACCCGGCGGTGGCCCGTAATTATTGGCCAGATCAAAATGGGTGATGCCTAAATCAAAGGCTTTTTGCAGCAAGGCGCGTTGCGATTCCAGCGGGCTGACGTGACCGAAGCTGTGCCACAGGCCAAGAGAAAGAGCAGGGAGTTTGAGGCCGCTTTGGCCGCAGCGGCGAAATTGCATGGTTTCATAGCGCGAGGGTGAGGCGTTGTAGGGCATGATGTTTCCTTTTTGAATGCGTAGGTTTTTGAAACACTGTTCCTATACTAACGCTCAGAGCAATAAGGGCAACACCGGAATACTGTTCGACTCACTCCCCTGCGAAGGGGGGGAGCATAGACAAACCCGTCCAGTCGCAAGGGGCTACTTAGAAATCCCAGTCCTCATCTTCCGTATTGACCGCCGTGCCAATCACATACGATGAGCCCGAACCCGAGAAGAAGTCGTGGTTTTCGTCGGCGTTTGGTGACAATGCGGAAAGGATCGCCGGATTGACGTCCGCCATGCTGGCCGGGAACAGGGCTTCATAGCCGAGATTCATCAGCGCTTTGTTGGCGTTATAGTGCAGGAATTTCTTCACGTCTTCGCTCCAGCCGACGCCGTCGTATAACTCCTCGGTGTAGCGGATCTCGTTGTCGTACAAATCCTGCATCAGATCAAACGCCTGCTCTTTGATCTGCCGCTGACGCTCTTCGCTTTCCAGCGCCAGCGCTTTCTGGAATTTATAGCCGATGTAGTAACCATGCACGGCTTCATCGCGGATGATCAGACGGATCAGATCGGCGGTGTTGGTCAGCTTGGCGCGGCTCGACCAGTACATCGGCAGATAAAAACCGGAGTAGAACAGGAAGGATTCGAGGAACACGCTGGCGACTTTCTTCATCAGCGGATCTTCGCCGTCGTAGTATGAAAGAATGATCGCGGCTTTGTTTTGCAACGCGACGTTTTCCTCACTCCAGCGGTAGGCTTCGTCTACGTCCACGGTGGCGCACAGCGTCGAGAAGATCGAACTGTAAGAACGCGCATGTACCGCTTCCATAAAGCAGATATTTGAGTACACCGCCTCTTCGTGCTGCGTCACCGCATCTTTCATCAGCGTCGGCGCACCAACCACGTTTTGCACGGTGTCGAGCAGCGTCAGGCCGGTAAACACGCGGATGGTCAGCTGCTTTTCCTGCGCATTGAGCGTCGCCCACGACGGAATATCGTTGGAGAGCGGCACCTTTTCCGGCAGCCAGAAGTTGGAGGTCAGACGGTTCCACACTTCGAGGTCTTTATCGTCCTGAAGTTTGTTCCAGTTAATCGCTTTGCTTACCGGCTGTGGCACCAGCAGTTGTTTAATTCCACTCATATTTCTTCCTTAAAGCGTGCAGGACACGCAGCCCTGAACTTCGGTGCCTGCCAGCGCCATCTGACGCAGACGGATGTAATAAATAGTCTTGATGCCCTTACGCCACGCGTAAATTTGCGCTTTGTTGATGTCGCGCGTGGTGGCGGTATCGCGGAAGAACAGCGTCAGCGACAGCCCCTGATCGACGTGCTGCGTGGCTTGGGCGTAGGTATCAATAATCTTTTCCGGGCCGATTTCGTAGGCATCCTGGTAGTAATCCAGATTGTCGTTGGTCATAAACGCTGCCGGATAATACACACGACCAATTTTGCCCTCTTTGCGGATTTCCACGCGGGACACAATCGGGTGAATACTCGACGTCGAATTATTGATATACGAAATCGAACCGGTCGGCGGCACCGCCTGCAAATTCTGGTTATACAAACCGTGCTGCATGACCGAGGTTTTCAAGTCCGCCCAGTCTGCGGTGGTCGGGATGGGGATCCCTGCATCCGCGAACAGCTCACGTACGCGCCCGGTTTTTGGCTGCCATTTATCTGCCTGCGCGTCATCGACGTATTTGTCGAAATAGGCGCCGCTGGCGTAGGTTGAATCCGCAAAACCTTTGAAGGATTGCTGGCGCTCGATGGCTATCTGATTCGAGGCGCGGATCGCGTGGAACGCCACGGCGCAGAAGTAGATATTGGTGAAATCCAGACCTTCTTCGGAACCGTAATAAATTCGCTCGCGGCACAGATAGCCGTGCAAATTCATCTGGCCGAGGCCGATGGCGTGCGAATCCTGATTCCCCTGGTCGATAGACGGCACTGAGCGAATGTGGCTCATGTCAGATACCGCCGTCAGCGCCCGCACCGCCATTTCTACGGTGTTACCGAAATCCGGTGAATCCATCGCTGAGGCGATATTCAGCGAGCCGAGATTACAGGAAATGTCTTTGCCAACCTGCTGATATGACAAATCTTCGCCGTAAATCGTCGGCGAATTCACCTGTAAAATTTCCGAACACAGGTTGCTCATGTTGATGCGACCTTTGATCGGATTGGCACGGTTAACCGTATCTTCAAACATCATGTACGGATAGCCGGACTCGAACTGAATCTCTGCCAGAATCTGGAAGAACTCGCGGGCGTTGATCTTGGTTTTGTGAATGCGCTTGTCATTCACCATCTCGCGGTATTTCTCCGTGATGCTGATTTCAGACATCGGTACGCCGTAAACTTTCTCGACGTGGTACGGCGAGAACAGGTACATGTCTTCGTTATTTTTCGCCAGTTCGAAGGTGATATCCGGAATAACCACGCCGAGCGACAGCGTTTTGATGCGGATTTTCTCGTCGGCATTTTCGCGTTTGGTATCAAGGAAACGCAGAATGTCCGGATGATGCGCGTTGAGATAGACCGCGCCCGCGCCCTGACGCGCACCGAGCTGGTTGGCGTAGGAGAACGCATCTTCCAGCATCTTCATTATCGGGATCACGCCGGAAGACTGATTTTCGATGCGCTTAATCGGCGCGCCGACTTCACGGATGTTGGTCAGCATAAAGGCTACGCCGCCGCCGCGTTTAGACAGTTGCAGCGCCGAGTTCACCGAGCGGCCTATGGATTCCATGTTGTCTTCGATACGCAACAGGAAGCAGGAGACCAGTTCGCCGCGCTGTTTTTTACCGCAGTTGAGGAACGTCGGCGTCGCGGGCTGGAAGCGACCAGAAATGATCTCATCCACGAAATGCCCGGCAAGCTGGATATCGCCGCGCGCCAGCGTCAGCGCCACCATGCACACGCGGTCTTCGTAACGCTCAAGGTAACGCTTGCCGTCGAAGGTTTTCAGCGTGTAGCTGGTGTAATACTTGAATGCGCCCAGAAAGGTCTGGAAGCGGAATTTTTTGGTGTAAGCCTGTTTGAATAACGCCTTGATGTCGTCGAAAGCGTACTGGTCTAATACGGCGGCTTCGTAATAGCCCTCTTCCACCAGATAGCGTAATTTCTCCGCCAGATTGTGGAAAAACACCGTGTTTTGATTCACATGTTGCAGAAAATACTGACGCGCAGCCAGCCGGTCTTTATCGAACTGGATGCGGCCTTCGGCATCGAACAGATTCAACATGGCGTTGAGCGCGTGATAATCGGGGCTGGAGGTGTCCGCCTCGGTAAGATTCAGTTCTGTCGTTGCCAAAATTCAGTAACTCCCTGTGTAACCTTTGCAACGTCTTCCGGCGTACCCAGCAATTCAAAGCGATACAGGTAAGGTACCTGACACTTCTGGGCGATGATGTCACCGGCTATGCAATACGCTGCGCCGAAATTGGTATTCCCGGCGGCGATAACGCCGCGGATGAGTGAACGGTTATGTTCATCGTTCAGAAAACGGATCACTTGCGTTGGCACCGCGCCTTTGGCCGACCCGCCGCCGTAACTCGGCACCACCAGAATGTACGGTGAAGTCACGCGCAATTTTTCGGGCTGACGGTTAATCGGAATGCGGATCGCCGGCAATCCGGTTCTGCCGACGAAGCGATGCGTGTTTTCGGAACTGCTGGAGAAATAGACCAACGGATTCATCCGCCGGTCCTCAGAACGCGTTCTGGAGCTGGCGCAGTTCGCTGATTTTGTCGGGACGGAAACCGGACCAGTGATCGTCACCGGCGACAATCACCGGCACCTGCTGATACCCCATCGCACGAACCTGGCCGAGCGCCTGCGCATCCTGAGTCAAATCGATCACTTCATAAGCGATGCCATGTTTATCTAATGCACGGTAAGTCGCATTGCACTGGACACAGTCTGGTTTACTGTAAATAATAATGCTCATGATTCGTATTTCCATTTGGTAAGAAATCAGAGACAATTTTTGCCTGACCGCTGCGGCGCTGCTTCAGCCGGGGATCAGGCGCGAGAGTCGGTGCCTTCATGGCGTCCCGATGGATTGAATACTAGATGTGGTGATTAAAATATTCAACCACACAATATGTAGATATTTTAAAAATGCTTATTGCAAAAACGACAAAGCCCGCAGGATGCGGGCTGTAGGACGAAAACTATTTCCAAGCTTAAAAACTAAGCGATGAGATTACTGGCGCATACCGACGGCCAGACGATTGAACGCATTCATCACCGCAATTGCGAAGGTCAGTTCTGAGATTTCCACCTCGCTGAACTGCGCTTTCAGCGGTTCAAAGGCGCTGTCCGGTGCGCCGGTCACCGCCACCAGAGTGACCGATTCCGCCCATGCCAGTGCCGCACGTTCGCGCTCAGAATACGCATGGCTCACCTGCCATCCTGCCAGCTGATCCAGCCGGGTCTGAGCCACGTCCATTTTGCGCAGTGCCTTCGAGTGCATATCCAGACAGTAGGCGCAGCCGTTGATCTGTGAGACGCGCAGGAATACCAGTTCGATAATCACATTATCCAGCGGACCTTTTTCCAGCGCGCCGAGTGCTGCTTTCATCGGTTCCATGACGGATGAAGACAGGGTGAAGTAAGGCAGGCGAAGCGTAGTCATAATGATTTCCTCTGGGATTTTTGAAGTCACTTTTTAAGTAAACGGTGACGCGCAGCGCGTCTCAATGCCCGCTACTTTACCCGCCGTATGGTCTATACTACAGAGCCATAAAATGTCTCTTTAAGCAGGTCATGATGAGCCGCTTCAGCCTCGCCTTTCACCTCGATCCTAAGCTCAACGCGCCGCTTTATCGGCAGATTTATCAGCGAGTGAAAGCGGCTATTATGGAAGGACAGCTGGCGCGCGGCAGCCGCGTGCCTTCCGTACGTGCGCTGGCCAGCGAACTGGGCGTGGCGCGCGCCACGGTGGAAAATGCGTATGGCCTGCTGACCGCTGAAGGTTTTCTGCAAAGCCGCGGCCAGGCGGGAACGGTGGTCAGCGCGCCGGAAAGCTTATCCGCACCTGCGCCTTCGCCGGTGCGTGAAAGCAAGGCGCGCAGGCCGATCAACCCGATGTTGCCTTCCGTCTCCTCGCTGCCTTTTCAGCTCGGATTACCCGCGCTCGACGCTTTTCCCCGCGCCATCTGGTCACGCATTGTCTCGCGGCAAATCCGTCATACCGCCATTAACGATCTCGGGCACCCACCGCTGACCGGCGTTGAATCGCTGCGCCATTCTATTGCGCGCTACCTGCAACTATCCCGTGGATTCACCTGCCGCCCGGAACAGATTTTTCTCTGCGCCGGTTATGCGCCGGTGCTGGATCTGATCATCGGCAGCCTGCTACAACCGGGTGACGGGGTATGGCTTGAAGACCCCGGCTATCCGGTGACGCAGGCATTTTTTCGCGCGGCGGGTGCCGTGCCGATGGCGGTGAATGTCGATGACGAAGGAATGAACGTGCCGCAGGCGGTGAAAGAGCATCCGCTGGCGCGTTTTGCCGTGGTGACGCCTGCGCATCAAAGCCCGACCGGCGTAACCATGAGCCTCTCGCGACGCATGGCGTTACTTGACTGGGCGGCCAGACAGCAGGCGTGGATCATCGAAGACGATTACGACAGCGAATTCCGTTATCACGGCCAGCCGCTGCCTTCGCTGAAAAGTCTGGATACGCAAGGGCGCGTGATTTACGCCGGAACGTTCAGCAAAGTGATGTTCCCGGCGCTGCGCTGTGGCTACGTGGTGGTACCGGAAAGTCTGGTGGAAAAACTGGAGGCTTACTCCCCGCTGCGGATCTGCGGCACGCCGCCTTTAGTGCAAAGCAGCATTGCAGAATTTATCGAGCAGGGGCATTTTTACCGACACCTGAAACGAATGCGTCAGTTATACGCGGAGCGTCGTGGCTATCTGAAACAGGCGCTGACCGCGGCCTTTGGGGCAGACGTGTTGCAGGTGACGGAGCAGGCCGGCGGCATCCAGCTGTGTGCCAGACTCAATGCAAATCTTAATGATGCGGCCATCGCCAGGCGCGCACGCGAGCAGGGGCTGGCAGTGCAGGCATTGTCCGACTGGCAGGTTTTACGCCGCGAGCGGGGCGATGCCTTGCGACCAAACGGTTTGCTGATGGGATTTCCAAACATCACCTCACCGCAAGAGGCGCAGGCGCTGGCCGCACGGCTGTCGGCGGTGGTTTGCGCAAATCAGAAATAGAAAACGGAGCCCGTGGGCTCCGTCGTCTTTTTAGCAATCACGCAGCAATGAGGGGCGCTGCGTTGGTGTCTGAGTAATCCCGACACAGGAATAGACACCTTAAATTGCTCTTTCGTGACTAGCGACGTCCCAGCAGGACACCGATCACAATACCGATTGCAGCACCGGCACCGACGCCATACCACGGATTATCTTTCACATAATCATTGGCCTGGGCAGCGGCATCACGAGCGTGCTGACTGATTTTATCGCCGTTAAAACGGGCACGTGTATCACGTAAAACGCCCTGAGCTTTGCTGCGAAGTTTGTCCAATTCATCCTTGGATTTACTGCCCGCAGACTGAAGCACTTCATCCAGCGTGTCAGCCAGTAAGGTCACGTCCTGATCAATGCTTTTTTCTACTTTATCTGTTTTCTTATTAAACATTCGGTCTCTCCTTGTTGAACGATATTTTTCAGTTTTTTACTGACTTTTAAAACTGATGCTTAAAGCATAGACCAAAATCCTGTACCAGATGGTTCTTCGAGAACATATGCCTGTATTTTCGGGGGTAAACAGGCCATGAGGCGGGTCAAAAAACTCAGGTGTGACGCGGCTTTACGTGACGCGGATCAGATTTTTCCGCAAGTGAGTTTGACGTTACAGGCGATAACATTTTTACCCCGTTTAACCGGCAAAACCCGTTTATACTGTTGATTCCACTCTCAGTGTTCACATCCGGTTTGCCCATGTCTTTAAGTACGCTTCGCTCAAATCTTCAGCTCAATAAACGCATTTTGTCGTTTATGCTTTTCACCTTTGTCGTCTATCTGACGATTGGCCTGCCGCTGGCCGTTTTACCGGGGTTTGTACATAACACCCTGGGTTATAACTCGGTGCTGGCCGGCCTGATTATCAGCGTCCAGTATTTCTCAACGCTGGTCAGTCGCCCTCACGCCGGACGTTATGCCGACCAGCTTGGCCCGAAACGAGTGGTGATTTTCGGGCTGATCTGCTGCGGCATGAGCGGTGTGTTCTACGCGCTGGCGTTTATTTTTGCGCACTCTCCGCTGGCGAGTTTACTGCTGCTGTGCGTGGCGCGAGTTTTCCTTGGCGTCGGAGAAAGTTTCGGCAGCACCGGTACCACGCTGTGGGGGATCGGCGCGGTGGGTGCGAAACACACGGCGCGGGTGATTTCATGGAATGGTGTGGCGACTTACGGCGCGATGGCCGTCGGCGCACCGCTGGGCGTAATACTCAATCATGGTTTCGGGCTGGCGGGCGTGGCGGGAGTTATCGTCATCGCCGTAGTCATTGCTGCCGTCGTCGCCTGCGGCAAAGCGGCAATTTCGGTCACGGCAGGCAAGCGGATCGCCTTCAAATCGGTGGTCGGGCGGATTTGGCTCTATGGTCTCGGGCTGGGTTTTGGCACCATCGGTTTTGGGGTGATCGCCACCTTTATTACGCTTTACTACGCCGATAAAGGCTGGAGCGGCGCGGCATTTACGCTCACCTTATTTAGCCTCGGTTTTGTCGGCACACGTCTGGTGTTTGGCAATGCGATCAACCGGTTTGGCGGCTTACGCGTGTCTCTGGTGTCGTTTGTCTTTGAAATTGCAGGCTTACTGATGATCTGGATGGGAACCGATCCTATCACTGTGCAGCTCGGCGCTTTCCTCACCGGCTCCGGGTTCTCACTGGTTTTTCCTGCGCTCGGCGTAGAGGCGGTCAAACAGGTGCCGCCGCAGAATCAGGGAACGGCGCTGGGGCTCTATTCGGCATTCCTTGATTTAGGGCTGGGGATCACCGGGCCAGTTGCAGGCTTACTGATCGCGCATCTGGGGACGCCGTCGATTTATCTGGCCGCTGCGTTTATGGTGGTGATTGCGTGGCTGCTGACACTCAGACTCTGGTTGCAAACTTCGCGTAAACCCTCGGCCAGTTAGCCCTTTTGGCGTGTTTAGATAAATCCTAAATGCGCCAAAATTGGGGATAAAGGCATTGTCTGGCAGAGTTATTGCGGTAAGGTCGCCTTGCGGTTAAAGAAGCGAGGAGCAACCATGTATTTACGGCCAGATGAAGTGGCACGCGTTTTAGAAACATCAGGGTTTGAGCGCGATTATATTGATGATAAAGCTTACGGTTATCGCCGTGGCGAGTACTACGTGTATGTGAACCGGGAAGCGCGGTTTGGCCGGACTGCCCTGGTAATACACCCAGCGATGAAAGAACGCAGCGAGCGTTTTGCCGAGCCTACCGCGTCGTTTCGCAGCAGCGATGCCTACAAGAACTTCCCGTTGGACGTCTCCAGCGAAAACGAAACCTACTACGGCATTTGCCACGGTTTCAGCTCACGTCAGATCCTGGCGAGTTATCTGGATAACGTGTTCAGATGATGAGTTTCAGGTAACCAGTCTCTGATCGATGACGAGAAAAAGCCGCTGATTCAGCGGCTTTTTTGCATCTATACCAGATGGATCTGATTATAGGTTTCGTTGTAATCGCGGCGGAACTGCGCCAGTTCGAAAGGTTCGATATCCAGCTCTGCGAAGTAAAACAGCGCCAGCTCGGCGTGTTCGCTGCTCAGCTGCGGCGGCAGATGCGCGCGCACCAGAATGTTGCGCCAGCGGACAATATTTTCAGCCGACGCATCTTTGATAAACGTGTGATAGATAAAGACGACGTAAGCCGCTTTGCGGATCTCCTCCGCATACCCGCCGCTTATCGAGCGGATAAACATCTGGCTCTGTCGTTTGCCCATCTCCAGCAGCATGGAATCAATATAAACCGGTTTTATTTTCAACAGACTGGCGAGTGACTCATTCGCTTTACGAGTGTCTGCTGTCATGAACCAATAACCCACAATAAAAACCACAACAATTGCAGCAAGCATAATCCATATCATTCTGGACCCTGGCCTCCGGCCTTTTCTGGCGTGATGTGAAAGGTGCATGCAACACCCGATGCTGCGAGTTTATCTGCTAATGGAAAGAAATACGTGCAGGCGTGACAAAGAATTTGCGCTCCGTGCGATGCAAAGCCCTCACGGAGCGCATTCAGGCTATTAATGCGCCGGCGTCTGCGCGCACAGATACTGGTAAATCTGCTGCGTATCTTTGTCAGAACACAGGCGCGTGCCCATGTTCAGCGTGGCCGCGCTGCCAGCGGCTACGCCAAAGCGCACGATATCGAGCAGGTCAGCACCTTCGGCCAGTTTGAGCGTCATCGCGCCAACCATGCTGTCACCCGCGCCGACGGTACTCATCTTTTTCACCGGCGGAGGCACCACCTGAAACGATCCCTGGGCGTCCACGGCCAGTGCGCCCTGAGGTCCGAGGGAAACGACCACGCGTTCAGCGCCACCTTCACGGATGATTTGCTGCGCCGCCGCCAGCACATCACCCGGATTTTCCAGCGGATGACCGACCAACGCCGACAGCTCGTTCTGGTTCGGTTTCACTAACGCCAGACCGCCAATTTTCAGGCCAGCCGCCAGCGCTTCACCGGAGCTGTCGAGAATGCAGCGCAATCCGGCCTGCTGGGCCTTGCGGATAAGCCCGGTCAGCGCGCTGATGTGCGTGCCCGGCGGCAGGCTGCCGCTGATGACCAGAGTTGAACCGGCCGGGATGCTTTCGACTTTGGCACTCAGGCTGGCGAACTCGGCTTCGGTCAGGCGTGCGCCTGGCATCACGAAGCGGTATTGCTCGCCGGTAGTTTCGGTGTGAACGTGCAGGTTCTGCCGCGTCCAGTCCTGCGTTTCCAGCGTGTCTGTGGTGATCCCTTCATCTCGCAGCAACTGCGCCAGATGCGCGCCGGTCGGGCCGCCCACCGGGAACAGCGCCGTCGCCTGTCCGCCGAGATGTACAATGGCGCGAGCGACGTTGATCCCGCCGCCGCCCGGCTCGAATACCGGCGCGGTACAGCGCAGTTTGCCTTCCGGATAAATCTTTGGAGTAAGCGTGGCGCTGTCCAGTGACGGAGCCAGAGTGAGCGTTACAATTTTGGTCATTTTCGTTCCCTCATTTTTCCAAAAACTCATCTGAGAGTACCACCCTGAGAGGTTTTAGCAGCCCCTGATTGAGGGTTTAACGCGCCAGATCAAACCTGCTTGCGACATGGCTGCCTGTCACTGTAAGGTCACTTCGTGTTCTTTCAATCCGTGTAAAAATGCGTGTGTAAATGCATGAACGTTAAGGGAGTCAACGATGGCAAGAAACATTGAAATCAAAGCAAAGGTTGATGATTTTTCGGCGCTGTATGAAAAGCTGGCGCTGATAAGCGACGGCCTGCCGGACATTATTGATCAGGACGACACCTTTTTTATCTGCCCGCACGGGCGTCTGAAATTACGTACGCTGGCGGCAGATCGCGGTGAGCTGATTTTTTATCAACGCCCTGACCAGGCTGGTCCGAAAACCAGTTTTTACCAGCTTTCTGAAACGCATGATCCCGACAGTCTGCGCGAAACCCTGACGCTGGCTTATGGCGCGGCCGGTCGGGTGATTAAGCAGCGCACGTTGTTTATGGCCGGGCAAACCCGTTTGCATCTGGATCGGGTGAAAGGGCTGGGGGATTATCTGGAGTTTGAAGTGGTGCTCGCAGAGAACGAAACGCCAGAAAAGGGCATTGCGATTGCAGAAGATTTACTTGAGCGGCTGGGTATCGATCGTCAGGAACTGGTGGATCAGGCCTACGTCGATTTACTGAGACAGAAGGGTAAACATCACGAAGACTAACCGCGCCGGAACCGAAATATTTGCCGCCTTCTCATTGCTGAGATGAAGGCGGCAACGGAGCGTTTTAAGCGGTTACTTAGTTTCTTCCAGCGAGTACGGCAGTGGCTGAATGCTCAACTGGCTGGCCGCATCTTCACGAACGCGAAGATGGGTATCAGCTTCCAGATCATTATTCAGCACCGCCTGAACCCAGACGGTGCCGTCGTTAAGCTGCACCGCTGCTAATACCGTGCCGGTTCGGCGCCAGTTCTCACCGAGCTGCATCTCAAGATCGTCTGCCGGAGCCGGTACTTTGCTGGCTTTTCCGGACAACCAGAACAGCGCACGTTTATTGGCGCCACGGTATTTCGCGCGCGCCACCATCTCCTGACCGGCGTAGCAGCCTTTAGTGAAGCTGATGCCGTCGAGCGCCTGAATATTGGTCGCCTGCGGAATAAACTGCACCGCGTTGACGCTGTCAATTACCGGGAAACCGGCCTCAATATCCAGCGCCAGCCACTGCTGGCTGTCATTGCGCTGCGCCTGTTCACCCAGCTCTTCCACCACCTGACGGGATTTTTCCGGGCTGGTGATAATCAGAAAACGTTCGGCAGGCAGCGAAAAATGCAGCAGGGTCGTTTCATCCTGTTGCACCACCGGCTGCTCAGCGGTCGGCAGCGTCGAGAACAATCCGGTCAGCGCAGCGCTGGCCTGAAAACCGGCTACGCCAAGCAGGACCACGTCGTCATCGGCGGTAAAGGTGATTTTGGAAAACACCGCATACTTTTTAATTTCAGCTAACTGTGTATCGCGCAGGTTACGGCGTTCAAGATATGCCATTCCGTCGCCGCGTTTGAACAGGCGCAGGTTGCTCCACATTTTGCCTTTGGCATCACAGTGCGCACAGAGCACATGATGATCGGCAGCCAGCGCATCGACGTCGGCTGTGACCTGACCTTGCAGATATTTCATTGTATCCGCGCCAGTCATGGTGACCATCGCCCAGTCTTCCAGCGAAATCAGAGTGAGGGGCAGATGGGAAGACGCTGAAGGTTTTTGCGGTGGAAACGGAAATTCGTGAGCCATTTTCTTATCCCGGTCTATGAAATGTGACTGATGCCTCATGGTAAAAGAGGCCACCGCCTTTGAAAACAGTTATTGGTGCCTTTTACGGGATGCCTTCCGGAGAATGTAAACAGGGCGACAGGTTTGCATCAGGATTTACGGCACATCACGTAGATTGACAAAACAAGGCAGCGAAAAGTTACTTTACAGGCCAAGCGGCTGTTAGAATCGAAAAAATTCCTGTTTCGTCCCTACAAAAGAGTCTCGTTATGGAAAGCAAAAACCAACTGGATATCAATAACAGATCACGAATTCACTGGGCCTGTCGTCGCGGAATGCGCGAGCTGGATATCTCAATTATGCCCTTTTTCGAGCATGAATATGATTCGCTCAACGATGTAGATAAAACCTTGTTTGCCCGTCTTCTGACCAGTGATGATCCCGATTTATTTAACTGGCTGATGAATCATGGCGCACCACAAGACGCTGAATTACAACGCATGGTCGCGCTCATTCAGACACGAAATAAAGACCGTGGCCCTGTGGCGATGTGATTTACGGGTGTCATGGCGCAGTCAATTAATTTCACTCGGCAGCTACGGCGGCGTGATGTTACTGATTTTGCTGGCACCCTGGCCCGCAGGCTATTGGCCCGCCTGGATGACCTTGCTGTTGCTGGTGCTGTTTGAATGCATCCGCAGCCAGCGGCGCATCACAGCCCGCACCGGTGAAGTGATTTTGCTCGATGAGGAGCGTCTTTTATGGCGCGGTCATGAATGGCAGCTTCGCCATCCGGTGTGGATGGTCAGCCACGGTGCGCTGCTTTCTCTGCGGCGTGAAAAACGTAAAGGCGGTCTGGCGCAGGCAATGCGCAGTTCACGGCACCGTTTGTGGTTAGCATCGGACAGCATGAGTGTGGAGGAGTGGCGGCGTTTGCGCCAGATACTGCTCAACAGCCGCCCTCCTGGCCCGGAGAGATAGGGCTGAAGGCGGCGCTGAAACGTCTTAAAGGTTACAGCAGGGCGTCCATTTCCAGCAGGATCTGCTCACACCACTGTTGCAGGCGTTCGTCGGTGAGATCGAACTGATTCACATCGTCGAGCGCCAGCCCGACAAAATGTTTGCCGTCCGCACTCAGCGGTTTAGGGCTGGTGAATTCAAAACCTTCCGTCGGCCAGAAACCAATAAACTTAACGCCCATTGGCACCAGCTGGTGGTACAACATGCCCAGCGCATCGAGGAACCATTCGCTGTAACCGAGCTGGTCGCCCATGCCGTACATCGCCACAATCTTGCCACGCAGTTTAAGCGTAGGTAGTTGATTCCAGACGGCTTCCCAGTCTTCCTGGATCTCGCCGAAATCCCATGTCGGGATACCGAGGATCAGGACGCTGTAATCTTGCATTTTGTCCGGATCAACGTCTTTCAGGTTGTGCAAATCCACCAGTTCTTCGCCCAAAATATCGCGAATTTTCTCCGCGGCCATTTCGGTGTAGCAGGTGCTGGAGCCGTAGAAAAGTCCAATCTTCATACTTGTTGCCATAACGTCAAAAGAATACGAATGGCATGGAGTGTAGCAGATTTGGGCTGTATTCCGTCATAATGGCATCGTTCGCCCATCGCGCGGTGTGCACTTGTGCAAAAGGAATCAGGATGCCAAAACAAGATAATGTGATCCGTCAGGGGGATAACCCTGAGCCGGCTGGCGAAGCGGTCAATCAGGCCGACCAGAGCCTGATGGAACAGTTTCTTGATACGTTGTGGATTGAGCGCAACCTCGCAGAAAATACGCTGGCGTCCTACCGTCAGGATCTGAAATCCCTGAGCGGCTGGCTGCACCACAACAACACAGATTTGCTGAACGTGAGCGCCGAAGACCTGCAAGCTTTTCTCGCCGAGCGGGTGGAAGGCGGTTATAAAGCGACCAGCTCGGCGCGTTTACTCAGCGCGATGCGCCGCTTGTTCCAGTATATGAACCGCGAATCCGTTCGTCAGGACGACCCGACGGCGCTGCTTTCTTCGCCCAAATTGCCGCAGCGCCTGCCAAAAGATCTCAGCGAAGCGCAGGTCAGTTCACTGCTCTCTTCCCCGAGCGTCGATGTGCCACTCGAACTGCGCGACAAGGCCATGCTCGAACTGCTGTATGCCACCGGTTTGCGTGTTTCCGAACTGGTCGGGCTGACGCTCAGTGATATCAGTCTGCGACAGGGCGTGGTACGTGTCATTGGTAAAGGAAACAAAGAGCGACTGGTTCCGATGGGAGAAGAAGCCGTGTACTGGCTGGAGAATTATTTTGAGCATGGAAGGCCGTGGCTGCTGAACGGACAATCGCTCGATATTGTTTTCCCGAGCAATCGCGCTCAGAAAATGACCCGTCAGACGTTCTGGCATCGCATCAAACACTATGCGATCCTTGCGGGTATTGATGCAGAGCGATTATCTCCCCACGTATTACGCCACGCTTTTGCCACTCATTTGCTTAACCATGGCGCGGATTTGCGCGTGGTACAAATGTTGTTAGGTCACAGTGACTTATCGACCACTCAAATTTATACGCATGTAGCGACTGAACGACTCAAACAGCTACATCAACAACATCATCCCCGCGCATGATGCCGGGAAAAAGGACGAAATGATGAAAAAAGGTTTACTGCTGCTCACCCTGATTACCGTGTGTATGAGCTCCGCGGTGCATGCTGATGATGCGGCAATCAACGCCACGCTGAATAAACTGGGCATGAAAAATGCCGATATTCAGCAGACACCAGTCAACGGCTTGCGCGCTATTTCTACCGACAGCGGCGTTATCTACATTACCGAAGATGGCAAACACGTTTTGCAGGGGCCGATGTATGACGTCAGCGGCGCTCAGCCGGTCAACGTGACCAATCAGGCTTTGATGACAAAGCTGGAAGCGCTGAAAAAAGAAATGATCGTCTACAAAGCCAAAAACGAAAAACACGTGATCACCGTGTTTACCGACATCACCTGTGGTTATTGCCACAAACTGCATCAGCAGATGCAGGACTACAACGATCTTGGCATCACCGTGCGTTATCTGGCTTTCCCGCGTCAGGGACTGAACTCGAAGACCGAGAAAGATATGCAGTCGATCTGGTGTACCGGCGACCGCAATACCACCTTTGATGCGGCCATGCGTGGCGACGACATCGTCGCGGCAAGCTGCAAAACCAGTGATATTGCGAAACACTTTGAGCTGGGCGTCCAGTTGGGCGTAACCGGGACGCCGGCAATCGTGCTGCAAGACGGTACCTTGATCCCGGGCTATCAGCCGCCAAAAGAAATGGCCGCGATGCTCGACAAGCGCAATCCTTCAAATAAAACCGGTGGTTGATTTTTCGTGACCTTGCAGACTCAACTACGCCGCCGTGAGGCCGCGACCGGCGTGGAACTCCCCGCCGAACTTTCTCCGTTACTACGCCGTTTGTATCTCTCTCGTGGGGTGAAAGACAGTCAGGAACTGGAGCGCAGCGTGCGCGGCATGCTGCCTTATCAGCAACTTGATGGCATCGATGACGCTGTGAAACTGCTGCAAAAAGCGCTCACCGAGCGGCTGCGCATTATCATCGTCGGGGATTTTGACGCCGATGGCGCGACCAGCACCGCGCTCGCGCTGCTCTCGTTGCGTAGTATGGGCTGCGGGAATATCGATTTTCTGGTGCCCAACCGTTTTGAAGACGGTTATGGCCTGAGCCCGGAAGTGGTGGAGCAGGCTGCTTCGCGCGGTGCCGAGCTTATTCTGACCGTCGATAACGGCATTTCTTCGCACGCGGGCGTCACGCTGGCGCATGAGAAAGGCATTCAGGTGCTGGTCACTGACCACCATCTGCCGGGCGAGACCTTGCCCGATGCTGAAGCGATCATTAACCCGAATCTGCACGGGTGCGCGTTTCCCTCCAAATCGCTGGCGGGCGTTGGCGTGGCGTTTTACCTGATGCTGGCGCTGCGCAGTGCGCTTCGTGACAGCGGCTGGTTCGAGCAAAACGGCATCACGCCGCCGAATCTGGCGGAACATCTGGATCTGGTGGCGCTGGGTACCGTGGCGGACGTGGTGCCGCTCGATGCCAATAACCGCATCATGGTGTACCAGGGACTGAACCGCATTCGTGCGGGCAAATGTCGCCCCGGTATACGCGCGCTGCTGGAAGTCGCAGGCCGCGAAGCCCGCACCCTGGGCGCCAGCGATTTAGGGTTTGCGCTCGGGCCACGGCTCAATGCCGCCGGGCGACTTGACGATATGTCTGTCGGCGTGGCGCTGTTGCTCACCGAGGACATCGGACAAGCGCGCGCGCTGGCCAGCGATTTAGATGCGCTGAACCAGACCCGCCGCGAGATTGAGCAGGGGATGCAGGTTGAGGCGCTGGCGCTGTGCGATAAACTCGAGCGCGGAACCGATGCCTTGCCGTTCGGGCTGGCGATGTACCATCCGGAATGGCATCAGGGCGTGGTCGGCATATTGGCTTCGCGCCTGAAAGAACGTTTTAACCGCCCGGTGATTGCATTCGCACCGGCGGGCGAGGGGATTCTTAAAGGTTCTGGCCGTTCGATTGCCGGTTTGCATATGCGTGATGCGCTGGAGCGTCTCGACACGCTCAATCCCGGCCTGATGATGAAATTCGGCGGGCACGCCATGGCCGCCGGTTTATCACTCGAGGCGTCAAAGTTCGATGAATTCCGTGACCGTTTTGCTGAACTGGTGGGCGAATGGCTGGATCCGTCGTATCTGGAAGGCGTGGTGTGGTCGGACGGTGAACTGGCCGCGCAGGAACTGACGATTGATACCGCTGAAATGCTGCGTGACGGTGGCCCGTGGGGGCAGTCGTTCCCCGAACCGACGTTTGACGGCACGTTCCGGATCCTGCAACAAAAGCTGCTGAAAGAGCGTCATCTGAAACTGATGATTGAACCGGTTGGCGGCGGACCGCTGCTTGACGGCATCGCGTTTAATATCGATCCGACGTTCTGGCCTGACAGCAGCATCCGCGAAGTGCAACTGGCCTACCGGCTGGATATCAATGAATTCCGTGGAAATCGCAGCGTTCAGCTGATCATTCAACATTTGTGGCCGAAATAAGCCCGTTTCGGTCAGAATAAACCCGGCAAAAATACGGCTCGTTGCTATAAAAAGACTGCTAATTCCGTTAGAATCTGCGGTTCGAATGGCATTGGGCCAACTCCGAATCTAACGTAAGACGCGAAAAAATCATGTTTGAAATTAATCCGGTAAAAAACCGCATTCAGGACCTGTCCGAGCGGACAGTCGTTCTTCGGGGGTATCTTTGACTATGATGCCAAGAAAGAACGCCTCGAAGAAGTAAACGCCGAGCTTGAACAGCCGGACGTGTGGAACGAACCTGAACGCGCACAGGCGCTGGGTAAAGAACGTTCCGCGCTGGAAGCCATCGTTGAAACCATCGACCAGCTGTTGCAGGGCGTCGAAGACGTGACCGGCTTGCTGGAACTGGCGGTTGAAGCCGAAGACGAAGACACGTTCAACGAAACTGTGGAAGAAGTCGATCAGCTGACAGCCAAGCTGGAACAGCTTGAATTCCGCCGCATGTTCTCCGGTGAATACGACAGTGCAAGCTGCTACCTCGACATTCAGGCCGGTTCCGGTGGTACGGAAGCGCAGGACTGGGCGAGCATGTTGCTGCGTATGTATTTGCGCTGGGCAGAAGCCAAAGGCTTCAAAACGGAAGTGATTGAAGAGTCTGACGGCGAAGTCGCAGGCCTGAAATCCGCCACTATCAAAATCATCGGTGACTATGCGTTTGGCTGGTTGCGTACCGAAACGGGTGTTCATCGCCTTGTGCGTAAAAGCCCGTTTGACTCCGGCGGCCGTCGTCATACGTCTTTCAGTTCCGCGTTTGTGTACCCGGAAGTGGACGATGACATTGCTATCGAAATCAACCCTGCCGACCTGCGTATCGACGTCTACCGCGCGTCAGGTGCGGGTGGTCAGCACGTCAACAAAACGGAATCTGCGGTACGTATTACCCACCTTCCGACCAACATTGTGACCCAGTGTCAGAACGACCGCTCCCAGCATAAAAACAAAGATCAGGCCATGAAGCAGATGAAAGCCAAGCTTTATGAGTATGAGATGCAAAAGAAAAATGCGGATAAACAGCAGCTGGAAGACAACAAGTCTGACATCGGCTGGGGTAGCCAGATTCGTTCTTACGTGCTGGATGATGCCCGTATCAAAGATTTGCGCACAGGTGTCGAAACACGAAATACGCAGGCCGTGTTGGATGGCGACCTGGATAAATTCATCGAAGCCAGTTTGAAAGCCGGGTTATAAGGAACCAACATGTCTGAACAACAATCGCCTGCTGAGCAGCAGCCAACAGAGAACGTCCCTGATCTTAACAACGAGCTGAAAGCCCGTCGTGAGAAGCTGGCTTTGCTGCGCGAAGCGGGTAACGCGTTCCCGAACGATTTCCGTCGTGACAGCATTTCTGACGATCTGCACGCCCAGTATGGTGAAAAGACCAACGAAGAGCTGGAAGCGTTAGACATCACCGTTACCGTCGGTGGCCGTATGATGACCCGCCGTATTATGGGCAAGGCGTCCTTCGTGACTCTGCAGGACGTCGGTGGCCGTATCCAGCTTTACGTTGCCCGTGACGATCTGGCGGAAGGTGTTTACAACGAACAGTTCAAAAAATGGGATCTGGGCGATATCCTGGGTGCGACCGGCAAGTTGTTCAAAACCAAGACCGGCGAACTGTCGATCCATTGTTCTGAACTGCGTCTGCTGACCAAAGCGCTGCGTCCGTTGCCGGACAAATTCCATGGCCTGGCGGATCAGGAAACCCGTTACCGTCAGCGTTACCTCGATCTTATCGCTAACGATGACTCGCGCAAAACCTTCAAGATCCGTTCTCAGATCATGTCTGGTATCCGTAGCTTCATGGTGGAAAACGGCTTCATGGAAGTCGAAACCCCAATGATGCAGGTGATCCCAGGCGGCGCTGCGGCGCGTCCGTTCATCACGCATCACAACGCGCTCGACATCGACATGTACCTGCGTATCGCGCCGGAACTGTATCTGAAACGTCTGGTGGTAGGTGGCTTCGATCGCGTGTTCGAAATCAACCGTAACTTCCGTAACGAAGGCGTTTCTCCGCGTCACAATCCAGAGTTCACCATGATGGAACTCTACATGGCGTACGCGGATTACAAAGATCTGATCGTTCTGACCGAAACCCTGTTCCGCACGCTGACCGAATCGGTTCTGGGCAGCAGCGTTGTGCAGTACGGCGAGCAGACGTTTGATTTTGGCAAACCTTTCGCCAAGCTGACCATGCGTGAAGCGATTTGCAAATACCGTCCTGAAACCAACGTTGCCGATCTTGATGATCTGGCCAAAGCGACGGCTATTGCAGAATCTATCGGTATCAAAATCGAGAAGAGCTGGGGTCTGGGCCGCATCGTAACCGAAATCTTCGAAGAAACCGCTGAAGCACAGCTGATTCAACCGACCTTCATCACCGAGTATCCGGCAGAAGTTTCTCCGCTGGCGCGCCGTAATGATGAAAACCCAGAAATCACCGATCGCTTTGAATTCTTCATCGGCGGCCGCGAAATCGGTAACGGTTTCTCCGAGCTGAACGATGCAGAAGATCAGGCACAGCGTTTCGCGGATCAGGTTTCTGCGAAAGATGCAGGCGATGACGAAGCGATGTTCTACGACGAAGACTATGTGACTGCGCTGGAACATGGCCTGCCACCGACGGCGGGTCTGGGCATTGGTATCGACCGTATGGTGATGCTGTTCACCAACAGCCATACCATTCGCGACGTTATCCTGTTCCCGGCAATGCGTCCGCAGACTCAGAAGTAAGCGGGTTAAGAAATACAGAAGGGCGCTCCGGCGCCCTTTTTTACATCTGTCATTCCTCATCAAAGAAAATCAATGAGTCGTTGTGAGATAAATGTGCTCGCTATTTATCGTTAAATCATCAGGTTGGTGCAACGCTGGGTGAAACTCACTCAGGAGATTCACCCCATGTCTGACCCGCAATTTCCCTCTTTACACGTTACCGCGTCTGCCATCGATCCTGACAGCTGGTATCAGCCCGTCATCCTGACATTCAAAAATACAGGCAGTGGCGCCGTCGATTTCAACAAAGCTGTTTTTACTTTTTCCGCAAACGGCGCACCGGACAGTTACGGTGTGATCAGTGGAACGCTGGCCGAAAAAAAAGCGCCGGTTATCACGGTTGTTGACGGCTGGCCGTTGAAAAAGACCCGCATAGATTTTGCTTACGGCGCCCCTGAGTTGCTGGCTGCCGGAAAAAGCGCCACGCTGACGTTTAATATTTCTGCGAGTCAGGTTCCCTTCCTGGCCACTGAATGGCTGCTTGTGCTGGCATCCGGTGAGCATATCAATACGGGCGGAGACAGTGAGCCTTTAACACCTGTGCCGGACCCTACGCCTGAGCCAGCCCCTACGCCTGAGCCTGACCCAATACCGGAACCTGTTCCAACACCGCAACCTGACCCTACGCCTGAGCCAGCCCCTACGCCTGAGCCTGACCCAATACCGGAACCTGTTCCAACACCGCAACCTGACCCAACGCCGGAACCAGACCCAACGCCGGAACCAGACCCAATACCGGAACCTGATCCAACACCGGAACCTGAGCCAACACCGGAACCTGATCCAACACCAGCCGTGCTCAGTGTCAGTGGAACTGTCAGCAAACTGGATACCGGAAGTTGGTATCAGAGCGTGACGTTGAGCCTGACCAATACCACGTCGCAGACGATCGATTTTACGCAGGCGGTGATCGAGTTCTCCGCTACCGGTCATCCTGATGAATATAGCCCGTTCAGCGGTTCGCTTATCGGCGGTACGCCAACGCTCAGGCGTGACGGCGGCTGGCCGCTGGAGGTCACCACCCTGACGCTGCTGGCGGGCGGCGATATGCTGGTCGGCGCAGGCAAAACGGGCACAATAACTTTCTCGTTTAGCGCCACGCAGACGCCGGTCACGTTCGGCAGCATCACGGTCAAACTGCTTGCCGATCCGTCACGGCAGGGGGAGTTGATCGTCGTTCTTCCCGCCTCACCGGTGGACGGAATCGGTACCCCAACGTTGCTCCTCACCAGTGCAGCCGGCGAGGAAACATCACACGCCCTGGCCTGGAACAGCCGTAACAGCCTTAAAAATTTGAGTTATTCCAGCTACACCTTGCAGATCGACCCGCTCGATAATGCCAGCGTCCGGGTGACGCCGACAAAAACGCAGCAGAAGGTGACGCTGACTGCTGCAAATTCACCGTGCATCGTGAATATCAATTATGAAGCTCCGGTGTATTTCGCCAGTGCGCAGATCTCTCTGACGCCGAATGCCAGTATTAAACAAGGTGTGATCGACATTACTCTGACGCAGTCCGGCGCGACCCAGACCGTTTCACAACGCATTGAGCCGGGGAAAAGTACTCTGGTCACCCGGCTGACGCATCAGGTCGCGTGTCAGGCAAAAATCAACACCACGCGCATCAATAATATTGAATTCAGCGCCGCCGCAGCGGCAAAAACCTTCACACCGGATAAAGCGTCAATGGTTGCTGTCGCGGTGGATTACCAGACGAAACTGGTAAGCAACGCGGGGCTTATCGCCACCACTCTTCAGGCGACGGGCCTGCCAGCGGGCAGCCAGAAAATTAATGTCTCGATGGTGAGCAAGGACGGCGCGACGCAGTACTATTTCACCCTCTACGGGGCAGGTGAACTCACGATCCCTTACGCCATCGCACCGGGCGAATATCGCATCAATGCAGATAAACTGAGCATTGGCGGGCGTCAGTATGTTGCATTACCTGGCACGGTTGTCACGGTGTCAGGCACTGCAAAACGCCTGATCCTTATCTTTGAAAAAAGCGTCGATTTGCAGGTTCGCGGTTGGCCGGATTATCTGGCTCACGGCGGCGTGACGGTCAATTCAGCCTCGAGCGTCACGGCATACAAAGGTGTTCCGGTTGATGCATTGTTCAAATACGACGGCTTTGACGGCGGCGGTGACCCGATCCCTGCTGCGGAGGTTGACCGTAACGGAGACGGTTATCTGGATCTGGAGGCATTGCCGGTGCATCAGACCTGCTCAGTTGCGCGTCAGATTGAGCAGGCGAATGGCCTTGCGGTAATGCCTGTGATGGTGGTTTATACGGCCAATGCCAGCGGGGGGAGTGCTGTATCCGATCTTACCGACAGTCAGCGTCTGCGCAATCATTTCGGCAGTTTCATCACGCAGTGCGTGGCGGCGCAAAGTTACAAGGATAAAGATCATCCGGTACCCGTGACCTTTGTCCTCAATCCGGATTTCCTCGGTGCAATGGAGCAGGAACCGTCCGTCTACGCGGCGCTGCGTAAGGCTAACAGCGTTCAGGTGAATACGTTGCTGAAAAAAGCGGTCAGCGATCTCCAGCCAATCCTCAAATATACCTCACCGGCTTTACCGCATTTTGACGACAGCCTTTACGGCTATCTGCAGGCAATAAACTATATTGTCCACACCTTTGCGCCTGACGTCGCATTCGGCTGGCAGACCAACGTCTGGGCAACCGGCGGAGCAGACTGGTTGTTGCAAGATGATGTCGATCCGGGGGAGTACGCCGATCAAGTGGTGGCGTATCTGGATGAACTGGGGGTTTACGAGGGCGCGTATGCACCAGATTTCATCGTCTTCGACAAATTCGAACGCGACTGTTTCAGTCCGGATGCTATCGCGCACTATAGCTGGAATGCCTCGAGCTGGTTCAACTACCTGAATCTGGTGAAATATACCGCCAGCGGGCTGAACAAACCGGCAATGATCTGGCAGATCCCAGGCGGCCATATGCCGACAGAATCCGAAGGTACCAGCATGCTTTCCAGCGCCCACTTTGCGTCAGGCGGCACCTTCCTGATGGGGGATTCACGCATTGGTACTGATGCCGGCAATGTCCTGAAGGCATTGCGTGATACCGCACTGAATCCGGTGAACTACGGCGTGAAAACCGTCGGCGAGTTTTTGCAGAGAGACCAGGGTTATGACTGGGGCCAGGCGCAGGTCAATAATCTGACCAATTACAATATCTTCTCGATTTTGTGGGGCGGAGGTTCGACGGTGAGTATCACCAGCATCCAGTCCAACGGTACCGACGGCGGCTGGCTGGCGCAGAAAATCGTCGAGTATTATAAAGCGCCGAGTTACTTTGGCGACTGAGATCACACTCCGCTAATCTGACTGCTCAAAACACCGCCACCAGGCGGTGTTTTACTGCTTGTCACTCAGAGAGTTAAGGTTATAATGCCCCTCGCAAATCGATGCGGGTGTAGTTCAATGGTAGAACGGCAGCTTCCCAAGCTGCATACGAGGGTTCGATTCCCTTCACCCGCTCCATTACGTCTTCCAGTAACATCCCACTACGTCTTCCAAACCCAGTAAATACGTCATTTCATGCACAATCTTGCTTCACCCTTGTCCTCTGCTACCGGTTAGTTGTCAAAATTAGCGGGCAGGAGACGATACGTCGCTCAGGGAATTACCTGTCGAAACCTTAGTTAATGATAATATTCACGTAATTGATGTATTAATTACGTGTTTAATCGTTTACAGGCGCAATGTATAATTAAACTCCTTCTTTAATTGTTTATTAATTAATTTATATAATAAAGATAAAATATATTCATCATATTAATGAATATTTATTTTACTGTTTAAAAATAATTTAATTTTTAGTAATTAATAATTAATTATTAATAATTCATCACCAGTAAATATTAAAAGTAAAAGGATTTAGTTATGATTGATAAAAAGTTTGAACAGGCGATGACGCCAATTTTATTAGGTGCTATTAAGTATGCACGCTCGCGATTACCTCTGAAGGCAACGAATAAACTTTATCGGGATAAAGGTTTAGTTAGCCATATGATGCCCAAAGATCCGAAGCGTTGGAGTTTACATACGGCACAAGCAGATGCCATTCGGCTCAAGTCTCTGCGCAGTTTTCGTGGGCAAAATTTGTCTCCGCGGGAGAGAGCCAATGCCCTTGAAAGGGATTACGTTAACCGAATCCCACACGCAGGAAACTGTGGTGAAAATGCAATTCTTGCATTTTACTATCTTCTGGACCGGGCCAGTCGTCTGGATGGCGCCGCCGGAAGACAAGTTCAAATTTTGCGCGTTTATATGCCAGCGCCCGTTGACCATTCTTATGTTTTGATTGGCACCCGGCCTGCGGGGTTTAACAAACTACTCCTCGAGAATACGATGATTTGTGACCCGTGGACTAAAATTGTGTGTCCGCTGGATCATTTTGACCAGCTCTGGCGATTAAAAATGAAGAAGTGGTCTGATCGTGGGCTTACTGGTACATGTGGTGGGGGATGGTACGATCACTATCGTGACAGCTGCTCCCTTAATACCGTTGTAGTAGGTAAAATAGAAATAGACGAGCAACGCTTTGAGTCAAGACATCCTTCAGGACTCCATTCTTTGGTCGGGGGGATTTCCTTCCGGTAATGACATGATATTCCCAATATGATATTTGGATAATAGTCAGAATTCATTAATTCACCTGATGTATATCAGGTGAATATTAAAATGAAATAGTGAACGAGTAAGGTCGCGTTTTGATTTCCCTTCCAGGGTCATTCATTACACAACGGTAACACTTCCCGCATTCCTGTCCGCATAAATTGTTTGCGTATTTTAGTTTAAGCTAAACAATTATTTATTCTTGACCTGTAACCCGCGCGGAAGATTATTGTTATCCACCTGCGGTAAACCGGTAGCAGCAGAAGATGTTAGTAAGCCTGTCTCAACATAGTTTTGCAGCTTCTCGCGGGTATCGGTGATATCCAGATTACGCATGGTCAGCTGACCAATACGGTCGTCAGGCGAGAAGACAGAATCCCCTTTCTCCATGGTCAGACGTTCTGGTTTGTAAGTCAGATTCTCAGAGACCGTATTCATGATGGTGTAGTCATTGCCACGGCGCAGTTCCAGAGTCACTTCACCGGTGATTTCGCTGGCGACCCAACGCTGAGCGGAGTCACGCAGCATCAGTGCCTGAGGATCGAACCAGCGGCCCTGATACAGCAGACGACCCAGCACGCGGCCATTCGCATGATATTGCTCGATAGTATCTTCGTTATGAATACCGGTCAGCAGACGCTCGTAGGCGATGTGCAACAGCGCCATTCCAGGGGCTTCATAAATGCCACGGCTTTTGGCTTCGATGATGCGGTTTTCAATCTGGTCGCTCATACCCAAACCATGACGGCCACCGATACGGTTGGCTTCCATCATCAGCTCAACGCTGTCGTCAAAGGTCACGCCATTGAGGGCAACAGGGTAGCCGCGCTCAAAACGGATGGACACTTCTTCCGCTTTCACGACCACATTCTCGTCCCAGAATTTCACGCCCATAATCGGGTTGACGATTTTCACGCCGGAGTCGAGGAACTCCAGATCTTTGGCTTCGTGCGTCGCGCCCAGCATGTTGGAGTCAGTGGAGTAGGCTTTCTCGGTTGACATTTTGTAGTCGAAACCGGACTGAATCATAAATTCTGACATCTCATGGCGGCCACCGAGTTCATCGATAAAATCGGTATCCAGCCACGGCTTATAAATTTTCAGCTCAGCATTGGTCAGCAGACCGTAACGATAGAAACGCTCAATATCGTTACCTTTGTAAGTACTGCCGTCACCCCAGATATTGACGCCGTCTTCTTTCATCGCGGCAACCAGCATGGTGCCGGTCACGGCACGGCCCAGCGGGGTGGTGTTGAAGTAAGTGACGCCAGCGGTGGTGTTATGGAATGCGCCACACTGAATGGCGGCAATCCCTTCGGCAACCAGTTGTTTACGGCAATCAATCAGGCGAGCTTTCTCTGCACCATACTCCATCGCTTTACGCGGAATGGCATCGTAATCTTCTTCATCAGGCTGACCCAGGTTAGCTGTGTAGGCATAAGGAATCGCCCCTTTTTTCTGCATCCACAGTAGCGCTGCGCTGGTGTCCAAACCGCCGGAGAAAGCGATACCCACACGCTGATTGATAGGAAGGTGCTTGAGAATAGTTGTCATCGGTTCAATCCTGTATGAATGAGGTCTGTCTGTTAAAGGTTTCAATGCCTATATTGATATCGCAAAACGGAGTTCAGGTAAAACACATTTTGCATATTTATGTGAATTTTATTGCATAAATATCTAATTAGCAGGATGGCAGATCGGGGGTGCATTCAAAATATTCTGCCATTTTGATGAATTTTAGGGTGAGCATTACACCCTCTCACAACGGCAGCACATCCAGGGGTTTTACCTCCCTTAGCACAAACGATGTTTGCATCTCTTTAATCCCCGGCAGGCGGCGCACCACTTCCATCGCAAAGCTCGAAAAACTGTCGAGATCTTTCGCCACAACCTGCAACAGAAAATCTGCATCTCCGGCAATTGCGTAGCAGGCAATCACCGAGGGCAACGCGCCAACTTGTTGCTCGAAACGCCGCGCATCTTCTTCGCTGTGGCTGTCGATTTTGACCCGGATAAACGCCAGCAGCCCGAGGCCGACTTTTTTCCTGTCAATATTCGCCTGATAACCGGTTATCACGCCGCTGTCTTCCAACTGCTTTACGCGGCGCCAGCAGGGAGATGCCGCCATGCCGACTTTTCCGGCCAGTTCCTGATTGGTCATCCGGCCCGAGTTCTGAAGTAGCTTTAAGATGCGAAGGTCTGCCGGTAAAATTTCTTCTGCGGACATAATTTGCCTTCATAGTGTCAATTTTAGAAAGGAGTAACCAGATTAGGGCATTTTTGACCCACAAAAGAAAGCACCTTTCAGCAGCGAATGGTTATGCTTTATGCATCACTGATGATGAAAAGGGCGACACAATGACAGACACACTCCGGCTGGCGATTATCCTCAATCCTGACCTTCCGCCAGGATTGCTGGCGAACACGGCGGGCGCAATAGGTATTGGCCTGGCGGCGAAATTCCCGATGCTGGCGGGTAACTCACTGACCGATGCAAAGGGCGCGACGATCGATGTCAGTTCAAAATATCCCGTCCCCATTTTGCAGGGCACCACGGATCACATTAAGGCGCTGATGTTTAAAGCCCTTGATGCGGGCGGCGAGCGCGGTGTGGTGGCCTTCCCGGCGTTTGCCCGTTCGCTTCATGCCTATGAAGAATATGAAAATACGTTTAAGCAGCGCGATTTGCATGATGAAGTGATCGACGGCTTAGGGCTGGTCGGGCCGGAAAAGTGGATTAAATCGTTGACCGGCAATCTGAAGCTGCTGCGCTGATACGTACGCAATAAAATGGCTGACCCGCCGCGTGCGGGTCGCTAACCATCAGTAATCCTTTTCTAATTCCCATTCCCTGCGTTTTTATTAATCAATATTCATCCCATTGCACTTTATATAGTTACATAAGGTGATATTTCCCTTAATCATTATAACGATCATTAATTAATTCTCCTTACCTGCCGATAACGCAAAGGCTTTAGGTAACACCTGCATATATAAACAAAATAATGGAGCGTTAATTATCATGAGAAAGTTATTAGTTTGTTTTGAAAATGTTAAAGTCGGAAAAAAGCTGGCAACCGGTTTCGGGCTTGTTCTGTTACTCAGCGTGGCGGTCGCAATCTGTGGCATTAAAAACCTTAATGATATCTCCGGTCGTGCCGAGAAAATCAGTCAGCTAAAAGTGATCACCGATCAGTTTGCTTTATCAAAAGATGCGAGACTGCAATACGTCAAAACCCATGACGAAAAGTTCATCGGCATTAACGAAGCAGGACTGAAACAGGTCGATCTTAAGATAGAAAGTTTGCAGGCGTACAAGTGGCGTCCTGAGCAGCAGGAGCTTCTGCGGACATTACCGGGCGCAATGCAGGGCTATCGGGAGCAGCGCGCGGAAACGGTCAGCGAAACCCGCAAACGTGAAAGTATTATCGGCTCGCTGGGGCTGACCAAAGAAGAGGCCGACGTGACGCGTCTGGCGCAGGGGTATTCACAAGATCCGGCCACGGCGGTCACGGCGAATGCACTGAATGAAATCGGTAAACACCTCAACGGCGTGGCGGTGCGCGTCAAACTGCTTGAACTCCAGAATACTGAAGAGGCGCAACAGGCTTTAGTACGATTTATCGCTGAATCGATTCAACTTATGGAGGCCGTGAAACCACAGCTGAGCCCGGCGGATGCCAATACGCTAAGCGACGTGGCACATTCGGTGGCCGCGAAACAGGAAAGCGCGCAGGCGTATCTGTCTTCTTATCTTGCCGAAGAGCAGGCAACGAAAATGCTTGCGAAGTCAGGCATGGCGCTGACGACGGCCAGCAGCTCCCTGTTTCAGGAAGAGTTGAAATCGACGCATTCGGATATCAGTCAGGCGATTTTATGGATGTCGATGATCATGGTGGCGGCAGTGCTGTTAAGCATTGCAATCGCATTCATCATTACCCGCCAAATCACCACGCCGTTGTCCGCGACGTTGCGCGTTGCACAGCAAATTGCACGAGGCGATCTGCGTGCTCATCTGGAGACCACTCGTCGTGATGAACTGGGTGAACTGATGCAGGCGGTAGGCGCAATGAACGATGAGCTGCGCCGCATTATCGGGGATATCCGCAGCGGTGTGACGCAGGTCAGTCTTGCCTCGGGCGAAATTGCGGCGGGGAATAACGATCTGTCCGCGCGCACCGAAGAGCAGGCCGCTGCGCTGGAAGAAACGGCGGCCAGCATGGAGCAGTTAACTGCGACGGTGAAACAGAACGTCGACAATATTCACCACTCCAGTCAGTTGGCGCGCAAGACGTCTGAGACGGCCAACAAGGGGGGCAAGCTGGTCAATCACGTGGTGAAAACCATGAATGAGATCACCGCCAGTTCCGGCAAAATTGGTGAAATCACCACCGTCATCAACAGCATTGCCTTCCAGACCAATATTCTGGCGCTGAACGCGGCGGTCGAGGCGGCGCGTGCCGGTGAGCAGGGCAGAGGTTTTGCGGTGGTGGCCAGTGAAGTAAGAAGTCTGGCACAGCGCAGCGCGCAGGCGGCAAAAGAGATTGAAGAGCTGATTGGCGAATCGGTTGAGCGCATCAGCGCGGGCTCGGAGCTGGTGGAGCAGGCGGGCACGACGATGCACGACATCGTGACATCCATCGGTAATGTCACTGAAATTCTGAATGAAATTGCTCAGGCGTCAGATGAACAGAACCGCGGGATCTCACAGGTCGGGGAAGCGATTATCGAGATGGATAACGTGACTCAGCAAAACGCCGCGCTGGTGGAGGAGTCTTCTGCCGCCGCCAACGCGCTGCGCGATCAGGCGCAAAGCCTGGCGGGTTCCGTTTCACGTTTTGTGACTGAGTAATTGTTTTATTGCTCACTGCGCTATTGCGGCGCAGTGAGTTTTTTTACCAAAGCAGTACGCACTCAGCTGGTGGTTTTTAACTGCGGATAGCGTTTGAAAATCGTCAGACACCAGACAAAGGCGATACAGCCGAGCAATCCGCCGGCGTAGCCGACGTCGCTCATCGCCAGATGTAAACTCACCTGATTGCCGATCAATGCGCCCGCGCCGATACCGATATTGTAGATGCCCGACAGCAGGGACATCGAGACGTCGGTGGCGTCGCTTGCCAGCCCCAGCACGCGTACCTGCATTGCCAGCCCGATAATCATCATCGCCAGCCCCCAGACCACGCACAGAATCGAAATACTGACCGGGTTCATCACCGCAACAAACAGCAGCAACATGCTGAGCGTGACCATCAGGATCGGCCCGCTGAGCATGGCTGCCGGGAAGCGGTTACCGAACACGCTGAAAATGATGCTGCCGAAAATCCCCGCACCACCAAAAATCAGTAGCAGGAACGTGGTGAAGTTTTCACCCATATCCGCGACGGTCTGAATAAAGGGCTCGATATAACTGTAAGCGGTGTAGTGAGCGGTCACTATCAGCGCAGTCAGAATATACATGCCGACCAGAGCGGGACGGCGGAACAACATCGGGACGCTTTTCAGGGAGCCGGTATGTTCGCTTGGCAGCGGTGGCAGCAGTTTAATCAGGCAAATCAGCGTCAGCAGCGCAACGCCGCCGATGCACATAAAGGTGGTACGCCAGCCGAGATACTGGCCGATAAGGCGGCCAAGCGGCAGGCCAAGCACCATCGCCAGCGCGGTACCGGTGGCTAACATACTGAGCGCCTGCGTTTTTTTACCGGCCGGTGCCACGCGGATTGCCAGCGATGCAGTAATCGACCAGAAAATGGCATGGGAGAGGGCGATACCGACGCGGGACGCCACCAGACTCCAGAAATCCCAGGCCACCACGGAGAGCCCATGACTGACGATAAACAGGCAAAAGATGATGATCAGCAGACGCTTTCGCTCGACCTGTCGGGTCAGCAGCATCAGCGGCAGCGACATCAGCGCGACCACCCAGGCGTAAATGGTGAGCATCAGGCCGACCTGCGCCGTTTTCATATTGAAACTGGCGGCGATGTCAGAGAGTAATCCGACCGGCACAAATTCGGTGGTATTGAAGATGAAGGCGGCGATCGCCAGCATTACAACGCGAAGCCAGGCAGTCCTGCGCGAAACGGTATCTGATTGCATTGAAATTTATGACTTATTAGAAGGTGTAAAGACCAGGCTCGCTTCTCAGGAAGCCTTTTGAGGACATAGTGTGTTTTATTTGTTCTAAAAATGAAACAGAAAATTGGCCTAACAGAAAAATGTTTAAGGGACAATTTTAGTTATGGAAAGTGAGAGGCAGATCACCGGTTTAAGACAAATGGCGTTATTGCGGGTGCCAGCACCAGTGCCACGGCTCAAAGATGAATCCCCACGGATTGTTCAGCGGAAATGACATCACGAAGCCAAAACGCGCGGCGTTGCCTTTCAGCCAGGCGAAAGCGTCGGTTTCACCGAACACGCCGGTGACTTCATCACAGCCGGGGGTATTGATATCCACGGCGCAGCCGGTGTGATGCTCGCTGCATCCGGGCGGTGCCAGTGAGGTAAAGAAGGTTTCAGGCGGGATACCGGCCTCCTGCTTCGCGCGGATAAGACCCGCCTGATATTCCACACTGCGCCACGCGGATACCAGGTAAATGGCGATGCCTTCGGCGGTAGCCTGCTGTTTCATCGTCTGCCATGCCTGCGCGGCGGGTGAGGTCAGGCGGTAGATTTTACCGGTGGCCGCATCGGTTTCAGCGTCCACCAGTAAGTGCTCACTTACTTCCTCGAAGAACGGCAGCGTGCGGTGCGCGATAACCCGCGGGTCGATATTAAGATCCCGCAACATCTGGTCTGTTTTGGTTTTCAGCACCGCCTGATTCATGCCTCTTCTTTCCCTTTGCGTGTCATTGCGTCGGTCATCGCCCGCGCCGAACTGCGCATAGAATGCTTATAGCGCGAAGCCGCCGACACCAGCGCGTTCAGCAGTTGCGTATCCTGCTGATGTTGCTGATATTCCGGGTGCCACTGCACGCCAAGGCAAAAGTCATAGCCTTCGCACTCGATGCCTTCAATCACGCCGTCGGGCGCATACGCATTAATGCGGCAACCTTCGCCGACCGATTTCACCGCCTGATGATGCGAACTGTTGACCTCATAGTGCAGGCTGTCGACGCAGCGGCTGAGCAGCGACCCTTCGACGATCTCAACCTGATGGCGAGCGCGCTTTTTGCCTCCGGCATTTTCGGTATCGACGGTGGTGCTGTGCTCGAGCGCATCGGGCAGCGCATCGGGAATATGCTGATGCAGCGTGCCGCCGGTAAGGACAGCCAGCAGCTGCTGGCCCCCGCAGATACCGAGCAGCGGCATGTTGCGCTGCATCGCGCCTTTGACGATGGCTTTTTCGAATTCGGTGCGGCCAGGTTTCAGGCGTACCTGACTGCTGGTTTGCTGCTCATTGAACAACTCGGGTGGGACGTCAAACGCGCCGCCGGTGACGACAATCCCGTCGCATAGCGCGAGATACTCATCGGTTAAATCTGCGTGATGCGGCAATGCCAGCGGCACGGCCCCCAGTTCTGCCAGACTTTCCATGTAGTTCTGACGTAAGGCGTACCACGGAAAGTCGGCGTAACCCCCGGCTTCCTCGCTGTCGAGCGTGACCCCGATAACCGGTCTGGATTGAAATTTTGTATGCATTCTCCCGATTCCCTGCCATGAAGATGAAAAACAACCAGAAAATTAACCATAACAAGGGGCGGTCGACGCAAACAATATAAATTATCAATGAATGCAATTTTCAGGATTTACCTCTACTTTTTTAAACCATTTGGGTGATGTGGTTGTTTATTTTTCATGCTAAATCAGCGCATTCCTGACAAAATTCCGGGTGGCGTTGACAGTTCCTTAAAATTTTCTGCTCCCTTCTTCAACTTTCATTCTCATTTAGTCCTTAACATTGGCTACCTCTAAAGGCTAAATTAGCGGGTATAATTCATCCGGATGATTGAAATACATATTCTTAATTACTAACGAAATCTTTACGGTGTCCTAAAAACAGCCACCCGTGGTTTTCAGGGATAATGGTTTTGCGCCGAACAATAAAATCTCTGGTTGAAGGTCATTTTTCAGCTGTTTTCTCCTCATCAATACTGCGAAATCAAGAAATTTATGCTGCCGACTGCCTCATCTCGCTCTAAAAAACGCACCTTCGTGTGGGTTATCATCGCCATCATCATTGCGGCGATCCTGGTCTGGTTCTTTGCTTTTCATCAGAGTTCGTCCGAATCCGCGGGTAAAAAAGGACCGGGACGCGGCGGTATGCGCGCGATGCGCGGCCAGATGATGATGGGGATGGATACGCCGGTGCAGGCCGGAAAAGCCACGCAGGCGGATGTGCCAGTCTATCTGCGTGCCCTGGGTACCGTGGTGGCCAACGCCACCGTGACGGTCACCAGCCGGGTCGATGGCCAACTGATGAAGGTGTATTTCACCGAAGGGCAGAAAGTTGAGCAGGGGCAGTTGCTGGCGCAGATTGATCCGCGCAGCTATCAGGCGACGCTCGAACAGTATCAGGGCTCCCTGGCGCAGAATCAGGCGCTGTCGAGAAGTGCCGAACTGACGCTGGCGCGTTACCGCAAACTGTATGCGCAGGACTCTTTAGCGCGTCAGGATCTGGAAAGCCAGATAGCGACCGCCGGGCAGTACGCCGGGGCGATGAAAGCCGATCAGGCGCAAATCGATGCCGCAAAACTGAATCTTGAGTTTGCGAAAATCACCGCACCGGTCAGCGGCCATGTCGGGTTACGTCTGGTCGATCCGGGCAATATGGTCACCAGCAGCTCAACGACCGGTATCGTCACTATTACCCAGACGCAGCCGATTGCTGTTACCTTCAGCGTGCCGCAAAGCAATCTGCAAACCCTGCTCAAAGCGCTGCGCGGCGGCAATAAACTGCCGACCACCGCCTTTAATCAGGACGGCAGCGAAGTGCTCGATCAGGGCCAGCTGCAATTTATCAGTAATGAAATTGATAGCAGCACCGGCAGTATCAAGCTGAAAGCGCTGTTCAACAATGCGGATGAAAAACTCTATCCGAACCAGTTTGTTAACGCCCGCTTACAGGTTTCCACGCTCAAAGATGCCACCGTTATTCCGGCTGCGGCGTTGCAGCTGAGCAGTAACGGCGATTTCGTGTACGTGATTAAAGCTGATAACACCATCGAGCGCCGCGCCGTGAAATCCGGGCCGGACTTCGGTGACAATCAGGTAGCGATTTTGTCCGGCGTGAAGCCGAGCGAACAAGTGGTGACGACAGGGATTGATCGTCTGACCAACGGCGCGAAAGTGCAGGTGGTGACAGCCAATACCGAAGATGCCGCCGCCGCCGGTTCTTCGAAAGCGCGTGAGCAAGGCGCTGGCGTCGATAAAGCCACAACCGGTAAAGACAGCGGGCCGAAATGAATCCTTCACGCCTCTTTATTCAAAGGCCGGTCGCGACTATTTTGCTGATGGTCGCCGTGCTGCTGTCGGGCATTTTTGCCTACAACATGCTCTCGACGTCGGCGCTGCCGCAGGTCGATTACCCGACCATTCAGGTGACCACGCTCTATCCGGGTGCCAGCCCGGACGTAATGGCGTCTGGCATTACCGCGCCGCTTGAACGCCAGCTCGGCCAGATGGCGGGCCTGAGCCAGATGTATTCCACCAGCGCGAGCGGCTCTTCGATCATCACGCTGAAATTCTCGCTGGATCTCTCTCTTGACGTCGCCGAGCAGGAAGTGCAGGCCGCGATCAACGCCGCCGACAGTCTGCTGCCGAACGATTTACCCAATCCGCCGACCTATAAAAAGGTGAACCCGGCGGATGCCGCGGTGCTGACGCTGGCCGTCACTTCCGAATCACTGCCGCTGACCAAAGTGCAGGATCTGGTCAATACCCGTGTAGCGCTGAAGCTTTCGCAGATCTCCGGCGTTGGCATGGTGACGCTGGCGGGCGGGCATCAGCCTGCCATACGCGTGCAGGTCGATCCGCGTAAACTGGCGGCGCACAACCTCACGCTGGAAACCATTAACACGTTGATCGGCAACAGCAACGTCAACGGCTCCAAGGGCGGTTTCGACGGTCCGCATCATTCGATCACCATTGATGCTAACGATCAGCTGCGCACCGCGTCTGAATACGCCAACCTGATTGTGACTTACGAAAACGGCGCGGCGCTGCGTTTGCGCGATATCGCCACGCTGTCTGAAGCGCCTGAAAACCAGTATCTGTCTGCGTGGGCGAATAAAGAACCGGCGATCATTATCAGCGTTCAGCGTCAGCCCGGCGCCAACGTGATTCAGGTGGTGGATGCGATTAAGACCCAGTTGCCGAAATTGCAGGAAGCGCTGCCGGATTCGGTCAAAGTCAGCATTCTGTCTGACCGGACCCAGACCATCCGTGCCTCGATAAGCGACGTTCAGTTTGAGCTGTTGCTGTCGATTGCGCTGGTGGTGATGGTGACTTTCCTGTTCCTGCGCAACGTGGCGGCGACGCTTATCCCAAGCGTTGCCGTGCCGCTGTCGCTTATCGGCACATTTGGTGTGATGTATCTGTGCGGCTTCAGCCTGAATAACTTGTCGCTGATGGCGCTGACCATTGCTACCGGCTTCGTTATCGATGACGCCATCGTGGTGGTGGAAAACATTTCGCGACGGCTGGAAGAGGGCGAAACCCCGATGCAGGCGGCGCTGAAAGGCTCGAAGCAGATCGGTTTCACCATCATTTCCCTGACCTTTTCTCTTATTGCCGTCCTGATCCCGCTGCTGTTTATGGGGGATGTCGTGGGGCGCCTGTTCCGCGAATTTGCCATCACGCTGGCGGTGTCGATACTGGTGTCGATGGTCGTCTCTCTGACGCTCACCCCGATGCTGTGTGCCTATTTACTGCGCCACACTCCGGAAGACAAACAGAGCAAGTTCTACCGCAAGGGCGGGGAGTTTTTCGACAAACTGATCGCCGGTTATGACCGGATGCTTATCGTTGTGCTCAACCACCAGAAGATAACCCTGCTGGTCGCCGCCGCTACCTTAGTCTTCACCGCGCTGCTGTATGTGATTGTGCCAAAAGGCTTCTTCCCGTCGCAGGATACCGGGATGATTCAGGGCATTACGCAGGCGTCGCAGGACGTGTCCTTTGGCGAAATGGGGCGTCGTCAGCAGTTACTGGCTGCCGCTATCCTTAAAGATCCCGACGTCGAAAGCGTCGCGTCAACCATTGGCGTGGACGGCAATAACACCAGCCTGAACAGTGGCCGCTTGCAGATCAGCCTGAAATCTTTTGATGAACGCAGCGAACGTGCGCCGGCGATCATCGAACGTCTGAAACAGGAAACCGCCGGTGTGCCCGGCATCGAACTGTATTTACAGGCATCGCAGGATCTGACCGTTGACGATCAGGTCACGCCGAGCCAGTACCTGTTCACGCTGGATGATTCCGACAGCGAAAATCTGGTGGAATGGACGCCGAAACTGCTGGCGAAACTCAGCGAGCAGCCGGAATTCAGCGATGCAGTCAGCAACCTGCAAAATCAGGGGCAGATAGCCTACGTGGAATTAGATCGCGACGCCGCAGCGCGTTACGGCATTACCGCGTCAGACGTCGATACCGCGCTGTACAACGCCTTCGGCCAGCGTCTGGTCTCCACCATCTTTACCCAGGCCAACCAGTATCGCGTGGTGCTGGAAGTCGCGCCGCAGTTCCAGCAGTCTCCGGCCTCGTTCGATGACATCTATCTGGCGAGCAACGTCACGACGTCAGCCACCAGCAGCACAACCTCGAACAGCAACGCGGCGTCCTCAACGACCACCGCATCCGGCAGTTCGACGTCGTCCACCAGCACCAGCAGTTCCAGCAATGGCATGGTGAAACTGACGTCGATCGCCAAAATCCACATGCGCACCGGCGCGCTGTTGCAGGCGCGACTGAACCAGTTCCCGGCGGTGACGGTGTCCTTCAACCTCAACGACGGCTATTCGCTGGAGCAGGCGCAGCAGGCGATCAAAACCACCGTAGCGGATATCGCGATGCCGGACAGCATTACTCTGCGTTATCAGGGCGCGGCGGCCTCGTTTGAAAGTGCCACCGGTAACACGTTGTGGCTGATCCTCGCCGCGTTGCTGACCATGTACGTGGTGCTCGGCATTCTGTACGAAAGCTTTATCCATCCGGTGACCATTCTTTCCACGCTACCGTCGGCGGCGGTTGGCGCGCTGTTGTCGCTGATCTTTGCCGGAACGGAATTCAGCTTGATCGCGTTGATCGGCGTGATCCTGCTGATCGGGATCGTGAAAAAGAACGCCATTATGATGATCGACTTTGCGCTGGAGGCGGAAAACAAGCAGGGATTATCGCCGCGTGAGGCGATCCATCAGGCCTGTTTACTGCGTTTTCGCCCGATCATGATGACCACCATGGCCGCGCTGCTCGGTGCATTGCCGCTGATGCTGGCGAGCGGATCCGGTGCGGAACTGCGCCAGCCGCTCGGGCTGGTGATCGTCGGCGGTCTGATCTTCAGTCAGATCCTGACGCTGTTTTCGACGCCGGTGATCTACCTGATGTTCGACAACCTCTCGCACCGCTTTAATCCGCGCCACCGTCGTGCCGCGCAGCGGGCAGATAACCGATGAACATCTCACGCTTCTTTATCCTGCGCCCGGTCGCCACCCTGCTGCTGACGCTGGCGGTTCTGCTGCTCGGCCTGCTCGGTTATCGTTTATTGCCGGTCGCGCCGCTGCCGCAGGTGGATTTCCCGACCATTCTGGTCAGCGCCAGTTTGCCGGGAGCCAGCCCTGAAACCATGGCGGCTACCGTCGCCACGCCGCTGGAAAGGGCGCTCGGGCAGATCGCGGGCGTCACCGAAATGACCTCGCGCAGCTCGCAAAGCTCCACCAGTGTCATTTTGCAGTTCGATTTAGATCGCGATATTAACGGCGCAGCGCGCGACGTGCAGGCGGCGATCAACGCTTCCCGCGCGTTATTGCCAAGCAGCATGCCGTCGCTGCCGACCTATCGCAAAGCCAACCCGTCGGATGCGCCGATCATCATGCTGGCGCTGACCTCGGCCACGCGCAGCAAGGGCGAGCTGTACGATATCGCCTCCAGCCAGCTGCAACAGAAAATTGCGCAGGTGAACGGCGTCGGGCAGGTCTCGCTGGTGGGCTCCGCGCTGCCGGGCGTACGTATTGATTTGCGCCCGGAAGCGGTCACCTCTTACGGCATTTCCCTCGACACCATTCGTTCAGCCATTGCCAACAGCACCAGCAACCTGCCGAAGGGGCTGCTGCAAGGCTCGAATCAGTCCTGGATGATCGAGGGCAACGGCCAGCAAAGTACCGCAGCACAGTACAAAACGCTGATCATCACCTACATCAACGGTTCGGCGATCCGCCTCAGCGACGTCGCCAATGTTTACGATTCGGTCGAAGACAAATACAACGTCGGCTATTACAACAGCACGCCGTCGGTGATGATCGGCGTCACGCGTCAGGCGGGCGCGAACATGCTGGAAACCATCGAGGCAATCAAAGCTGCGCTGCCGCTGATGAAAGAAAGCTTGCCGGGCGACGTCCAGCTTAATCTGGCGCTTGACCGCTCGCCGAACGTCTCCGCTTCCCTGCGCGATACCGAAATGACCTTGCTGGAAGCCACGCTGCTGGTGATCGCGGTGGTGTTTGTTTTTCTGCGCAACTGGCGTGCGGTGCTGATCCCCGCGCTGGCACTGCCGGTTTCTTTAATCGGTACCTGCGCGGTGATGTACCTGCTTGGCTACAGCCTCGATAACCTGTCGCTGATGGCGCTGATTATCGCCACCGGCTTTGTGGTTGATGACGCCATCGTGGTGCTCGAAAACATTACGCGGCATATCGAAGAAGGAATGGGGCCGGTGCGTGCGGCTATCAAAGGCGCACAAGAAGTCAGCTTTACCGTGCTTTCCATGACGCTGTCGCTGATCGCCGTGTTTATCCCAATCCTGCTGATGGGCAGCATCGTCGGGCGTCTGTTCCGCGAATTCGCGGTGACGCTCAGCGTCTCGCTGATCATTTCTATGCTGGTCTCGCTCAGCCTGACGCCGATGCTTTGTGCGCGTTTTCTCACGCGTAAACCACCGGTGGAAAAACGTCAGCCGCGCCTTTATCGCATGATCGAACGCGGCCTCAACAAGCTGCTGGCCGCCTATTCGGTGGCGCTCGGCTGGGTGATGCGTCATCAGCTGATCACACTGGTCGGGCTGTTCCTGACCGTGCTGCTTAACTTCTATCTGTATACCGTAGTGGAAAAGGGCTTCTTCCCGGATCAGGACACCGGCATGTTGATGGGCATGTTGCGAGCGGATCAGAACACTTCGTTCCAGTCGATCCAGCCGCAGGTGCTGAAATACAGCAAGATCATCCAGGACGATCCGGCAGTGGAAGCGGTAATGAGCTCAGCGGGCAGCGGCGGGTTTGGATCACGCAATACCGCCACGTTCTTCGTTCGCCTGAAAGATTTCGATAAACGCACCGCCAACGCCAATCAGGTGGCTAACCGCCTGATGATGGAAACCGCTAAAGTCCCGGGATCGCAGCTGTTCCTGATGGCGGCGCAGGACTTGCACATCGGCGGACGCAGCGCTAACGCCCAGTATCAGTACAGCTTACAGGCTGACGATCTTTCCCTGCTGCGCGAGTGGGCACCGAAAGTGAAAGCGGCACTGGCAGCGCTCCCGGAACTGACCGGCGTCGATTCCGACTCGCAGACCGGCGGGCAGGAAGTGATGCTCAATATCGACCGCGACCGTGCCACGCAGCTCGGCGTTAACGTGAGGATGATCGATACATTACTCAATAACGCTTTCAGCCAGCGGCAGATTGCGACTATCTACAAAACGCTTAACCAGTATCACGTGGTGATGAACCTGACCTCGGATTACACCGGCAATCCTGACGTGCTGAATCAGCTGTATGTGGTGACCGACGCAGGCAAGCAGATCCCGCTGTCGGCCTTTACCTCGTTCAGCGGCGCAAATGCACCGCTCTCGGTGGCGCATCAGGGGCAGACGGCAACCACGACCATCGCCTTCAACCTGGCCGACGGTTACGCGCTGGAACAGGCGCAGATTGCGCTGAAAACTGCGATGGCGAAAATCGGTTTGCCGGATACCATTCAGGGCAGTTATGCCGGTACGGCGCAGGCGTTCCAGGCGCTGGCCAGCTCGATGCCGTGGCTGATTCTGGCGGCGCTGGCGGCGGTGTATATCGTTCTCGGTGTGCTGTATGAAAGCTATATTCATCCGCTGACCATTCTCTCAACGCTGCCGTCTGCCGGGCTTGGCGCGCTGCTGCTGATGCTGATGACCGGCACACAGCTGACGGTGATTGCGCTGATCGGGATCCTGTTACTGATCGGCATTGTGAAGAAGAATGCGATCATGATGATCGACTTCGCGCTCGATGCCGAACGCCGCCTCGGCCTCTCGCCACAGCAGGCGATCACCCAGGCTTGTCTGATGCGTTTCCGCCCGATCCTGATGACCACGCTGGCGGCGTTCTTTGGCGCATTGCCACTGGCGCTCGGCAGCGGCGGCGATGCAGATCTGCGCAGCCCGCTGGGGCTGGCAATCGCCGGTGGTCTGGCACTGAGCCAGATCCTGACGTTATTCACCACGCCGGTGGTGTACTTGTATATGGATCGCACGAGCCGGGCGACGCATCGCTTATGGCATCGCCTGCGCCCGCACACAGCGTCGCCGGAGGTCAGTTCACATGACTGATAAAACAATGAATTCTTACCCTGAAGCGAATCTGATGACTTTGCAAAAATCCCGTACTATGGCGTCCCGACTTGTTCCGCTGGCGCTGGCTATAATGGTCAGCGCCTGTACCGTCGGGCCGGATTACCAGCGGCCTGACGTCGCCATGCCCACGGCGTTTAAAGAAGCCAAAGGCTGGACGGCGGCGATCCCTAAAGATAACCAGAGCAAAGGCGACTGGTGGACGGTGTATCAGGATCCGGAACTGTCTTCGCTGCTGAGTCAGGTGCAGATTTCCAACCAGAACGTCGCGCAGTACGCCGCGCAATACCGTCAGGCGCAGGCGTTAGTCACCCAGGCGCGTTCGGATCTCTATCCTTCCGTCGATGCCTCTGTTGGCAGCACGCGCAGCGGCACGTCATCGACTGTCACCAAAAATCAGTCGGCTGAACTCAGCGCCAGCTGGGAGCTGGATCTGTGGGGCAAACTGCGCCGTTCGGCAGAAGAGCAGGACGCCAGCGCGCAGGCCAGCAAGGCCGATCTTGCCGACGCCACGCTCAGCGCGCAGTCCGAACTGGCGCAGGATTACTTCCAGCTGCGGGTAATGGATCAGCAGATCGCGCTGTATCAGCGCAGCATCGAGGCGTATCAGCGTTATCTGACCGTCATCCAGAATCAGTATGAAGGCGGTAACGCCTCACGCGCCACGCTGGCGCAGGCCCAGACGCAGCTGGAAAGCACCAAAGCGTCGGCGCTTGATCTGCAATGGCAGCGTGCCCAGCTGGAGCACGCTATCGCGGTGCTTGTCGGCAAACCACCGGCGCAGTTCAGCCTCGCCGCGCGCGACGTCAAACTGACTCTGCCGCAGATCCCGGATGCCTTGCCTTCGCAGCTGTTGCAGCGCCGACCTGATATCGCCGCCGCTGAACGCACCATGGCGTCTTCCAACGCCGCTGTCGGTGTTGCTACTGCCGCTTATTACCCGGATCTGACCTTAAGCGCCAGCGGCGGATTTGCCAGCTCTGCCTTCCATAACCTGTTCTCACTGCCGAACCGCGTCTGGTCTTTAGGCCCGGAACTCAGCCAGACGGTACTGGATTTTGGTTCGACCCGTGGCAAAGTCGCCCAGGCGGAAGCCGCCTATGACGCCGACGTCGCCGGTTATCGCCAGAGCGTGTTAACCGCGATGCAGGAAGTGGAAGATTATCTGGTGGAATTAAATACGCTGGACAATGAGCTCATTGCCCGCCAGAACGCCGCCGATTCCGCCAAAGAATCCGCACGCGTGACCTACAACCAGTATCAGGCCGGGATGATTGATTATCTTGACGTCGCCAGTACCGAGAATACCAGCCTGACCCAGCAGCAAAGCGTCCTGTCGCTGGTCAGCACTCAGATGGTCACCAGCGTCAAGCTTATCGCCGCGCTGGGCGGTGGCTGGAACGGAGATGTGGGTAAATAATGAGTGGTGAAGTGGATGGCTAAACCCCGTCCCGGCGTCCCCTTTCGCAAGGGAAGCGCCGGGACGGGGTGCTAGTTTATCGGCTATCTTGTGACTTCCCGGCTTTGCGCGCTTTCGCCACATCCTCTGGCGTAACGATGGCCGCGTGATTTCCCCAGCTGGCGCGCAGAGTGTTGGTTAATTCTGCGGCCTGTTCGTCAGTCAGCGTCCAGCCGTAGGCGGGCATGGTGTCAGACATATGCGCTGCCGTCACCGGCGTCTGGCCACCGTTTAGGATCACCCGCAGCAACGTTTGCGGATTTTCAGCGTTGACCGTCAGATTGCCCGCCAGCGCCGGGATCGTATAGTCTTTCCCGCCGCCGTTCACACCGTGGCAGGTTGAGCAGTAGCGCATAAACGTCTGCTGCCCGGCCTGTGTCGCGACGGCAATTTTCGCGGGTTTATCCTGTGGCTCCGCTTTGAGACTTAGCAGATATACCGCCATGCTGTTGAGATCTGCATCGGTCATAAACTGCGTGCTATTAGTGATCACTTCGCCCATCGGACCGCTGACGGCGTCGTGCGCGTTACGACCCGTTTTCAGCAGCGTGACCAGCTCCGGCTGGCTGACCCTGAGGCCGCGCAGCGAAGGCGCGGACCAGCCGTCAAGTTCGCCGCCGCTCAGAAACGCCGTACTCTGATCGTCGACCGCTTTCTCCTGCTGCGCCCAGCCGCGTGGCGTATGGCAGGCACCGCAGTGTCCGGCGCCCTGCACCAGATACGCGCCACGGTTCCATTCGGCACTTTTATCGGCCTGTGTGGTGTATTCGCCTTCTTCGAGGAAAATGCTGTTCCATACGTGCAGTGGCCAGCGGACAGACATGGGCCAGCTGATATCATTCTCGCGGTTGGCGACCGGCTGGGGTTGCACCTCTTTCATCAGATAGTCGTACAGCGCGTGCATATCTTTGCCGCTCATTTTCACGTACGAGGTATACGGCATGGCCGGATACAGCGGATGCCCGTCTTTGGCGATGCCCTGACGCATGGCTTTGTCGAACTCCTCAAAGCTGTAGCCGCCAATGCCAGATTTCACGTCTGGCGTGATGTTGGTCGAGTAGATTTCACCGAGCGGCGTCGCAAAACGCACGCCACCCGCCAGGTTCGCCCCTGTCGATGACGTATGACAGGCCGCGCAGTCGGCGGCCTTAGCAACATATTCTCCTTCGGACATCGCCATCGCAGATCCTGCCGTCGCCATCAGCGTGGCGAAAATCATCAGCTGTTTCATGCGTTCACCTTCTTCATGGCTGTCAGTTCGTTCACTGCGCGCCACGCCTGATCCACCGCTGAGTTAGCGTACGGGCTCCAGTCGGAGTCTGAGTTGGCGATAGTGATGCGCCCGACCGGCTGGCGGGCGAGCTGAATGGTTTTCTGCGATTGTTCCTCATCGTCGAACATCCCGCTGAGGAAGTAGGAATAGCCGTGCGACCAGCGGTTGACGGTGATCGCCATGATGTCGCGCTGATGGTCAAAACCCGCCTCGCCGAACATGCCCTGGAGCTGATCGCGGATCATTTTTTCATGCGCATCAAACGAGGTTCCGAGCAGCAGCGCACGGCCTTTGTGCGACTGCTCGCGCGGGCTCAGGCCGCTGCCAGGCAGCGTCGGCACATAGACCATGTGCAGACCAATCGGTTGATTCGGATCGCGCGGATGCTGATAACCGCCCATATCCACCGGATAATCCAGCTTCACGCGGCTGTAAGGCGCACCGGGGGAGTAGATTTCGTGAACGCCAAGTTTGATAAACGGCTGCCAGTTGCGGATCACCACTTTGGTATACACCAGCGGCGCTTTGACGTTTTCCTTCAGCGCCGCTTTTTGCGCGTCGGCAATCTCCGGCACCAGGTACGGGATCATCATATTGTATCCGGCCATCACTGCCTGTCCGGCGCGGACGCGGTGCAGCTGCGAGCCGGTCATGTAAGTCACCTCAACTGCCGGTTTCCCTTCATGCTCCACGTTGGCGACGTGCATTCCGGTGCTGTTCAGGCGCAGACGCACCGGCTGCCCGTTCTTATCGAGCTGGCTGTAATCGAATTTCGCGAGCACGATATCTTCCATCGTATTGCCCGGCGCGACCTGCGGGATCAGATGACGCACCATCAGGCGCGCCAGACCGGCGTTGCCGTCCGGAAAGTGGAAGATGTACGGCTGGTCGAGATCTTCCAGCGATTCGGCATCCAGCGGCGGTAATCCCATGCTTTCCAGCCCCGGCAGGGCGCAGATGCGCGCATCGCTGCACGAGGTGGCATCAATTCCGACTGCCTGAAAATCATTGGTGCGCTGTTGGAAATAACGGATTGCCATCTCACTCAGCCCGACTTTTTCACGCAGGAATTGCGTATAGCTGTGTCCGTCCACCCAGGCGACTTTCTCTTCCTGACTCATCCCGTGCAGATAATCTTTCTCTTCGGTATGCAGGGCGATAAGCGCTTTACGGTCAGATTCCGGCAGGGGAAAATCATTGATGAAATCGCGGATATCGCGCCCGTTGAGGCGATCCGGCGGAATATCATCGGCCACTGCGCGGCCCGGGTCGCCGCTGACGATTTTATCGACGCCAAAGTTTTTGCGGTCAAAGTACACGCCACGGCTCAGGTGCAGATCCGGATAGAACGTCTGATCGAAGTCCTTCGCCATCGTTTCGATATCGACGTTCAGCGTTTTCAGCAGGCCCATCGCCACCGGGCTGAAGTTGGTGCGTGGCGACTGGAAAGACTCGCTGCCGCCATAACCGAGCAGCGTTTTATCTTCGACATGAAATTCATTACGCTTGGCGTGTCCGCCGAAATCATCATGGTTATCCAGCAGTAAAATCCGCTGTTGCTTGCCATGCTGTTCCTGCCAGAAACACGCCGCCGCCAGCCCGCTGATCCCGGCACCGACGATCACCAGATCAAACTCGTCCTCCACCGGTAAACTGGAAGGATCGACCTTTTTGCCTTCGCGCCCGAGAATATGCGCCGCCTCGTAAGAGCCCTGATGATTCCCGCGCAACCCGGTCAGGGAAGGCGGGTAATACAGCGTCTGCGCCGCCGTTTGCGGCGATGCTTTCAGTGCCTCAAACGGCGTCATACCGGCGGTTACGGTAATTGCCACACCATTTAAAAAATCACGACGAGTGATACCCATGTTGTTTCCTTAAATTGCTCACCATCAACCCGCGCCGAAGCAGCGCGGCAAAAGTCTTACGCTTAAAAATGTCTCAATGTTTTAACAATTTTAACATATAGAGCGACTTAGGGAGAGTGACGGAGGGCGCAAATGAGGAAGGAGAGGATTTGATGAGTGGTTGGTGAGTGTTGGGGGGTATTAATGGCTGCGTTGTGCTGAGATTATTAAATCTATCCCGCCTCTCTCATCTTCCCGCAAAAAATGTGATCCCTTTCATACTCCTGACTGCTATGTCTATACAACTATACATTCTATGACTTAACTCAATGAAAGTGTGTTTTTTCGCCAGTGACCTGAGGGGATACAGATGATGAAACTTGGCAGCAAGATCCACGATCTGGGGAAAGCCCTGATGACGCCTATCTCGGTGATCGCCGCCGCCGGGATTTTCCTGGGGCTGGCCGCCGCGTTGCAGAACCCGTCGGTAACCGGCGAAGCGTTCACGCAGATGAAAACGTTACAGCTGGTGATCGGGTTTATCCGGCAGGTGTCCGGCGCGTTGTTCGCTAATCTGCCGCTGTTCTTTGCGGTGGCGACCGCGATGGGTCTGGCCAATGCAGAGAAGGCCACGGCGGCCTTTTCCGCAGTGATCGGCTTTGTCGGGTTGCACGTCGGGGTTAATTATAGCCTGCTGGCGCAGGGTATTACGCCGGAAACCATTACCGTTGCGAAGCTCACCGCGAAAGGCATGACCGAAAGCGATGCGATGATTTACGCGGCGGAGTTCACCAACACGCTGGGCATTTTCACCTACAACATGAGCGTGCTGGGTGGTGTGCTGGTCGGGCTTATCACCATGTGGCTGCATAACCGGTTCTATACCATCGTGCTGCCTACGGCCATCGCCTTCTTCGGTGGACGGCGGTTTGTGCCGATCGTGACCATTCTGGTGCTGCCGATCGTCGGTGTGCTGATGTCGCTTATCTGGCCGACAGTTGCGCAGGGGATCCAGTGGGTCGGCGAGCTTATCGGGAGAACGGGCGAGGTCGGCACCTTTATTTATGCCACCTCTGAGCGGTTGCTGATCCCCACTGGTCTGCATCACATCATCAACGAAACCGTGCGCTTTACGCCAATTGGCGGGGTGACGACGGTAGATAATCAAAGCATCGTCGGCGCGCTCAATATCTTCAACGCCGCACTGGCGAATCCGGGCATGATCTCTGACGCCGTGACCCAGCAGGCGACGCGCTTCCTGGCGCAGGGCAAAATTCCGGTGATGATGTTTGGCTTACCGGCGGCGGCGCTGGCGATGTATCACTGCGCGCGTCCCGAGCATAAAGGTCGGGTAAAAGCGCTGATGCTGGCGGGTGGGCTGGCGTCGTTTACCACCGGGATCACCGAGCCGCTGGAGTTTTGCTTCATCTTCGTCTCGCCGGTGCTGTATATCCTGCACGCCGTGCTGACCGGACTCTCTTTCGTGCTGATGCAAATGTTCCATGTGATGATCGGTAATGTGCAGGGCGGGGCGATCGACTTCCTGATCTTCGGCGTGCTCGGCGGCAGCAAAACACATTGGTGGTATCCGCTGATCCTCGGGATACTTTACGCGCCGCTGTACTACTTCAGCTTCCGCTGGGTGATCCTGCGCATGCAGGTGAAAACACCGGGGCGTGAGGATGAGAACGATGCCGAGGAGCGCGCTAAACCGGCGAAGGGCACCGGTGAAAAAACCAAAAATATTATTATCGGGCTGGGCGGTGAGGGGAATATCACGGCGGTCGATTGCTGCTTTACCCGTCTGCGCGTGAAGGTGAAAGATATGTCACAGGTGCAGGATGGCACGTTGATGAAAACCGGGGCGGCAGGCGTGAAACGGATTACTGAAACTGACGTGCACGTAATTTACGGCCCGCAGGTCGAACAGGTCGCAAATCTGGTGAAGGCAGAGCTTTCCGGTATCGCCTAACTTTTGACTTTGGCATGGACGCTGAAGCCGTAGTTTTTCTGGTTGTAGTACACGTCGGAGACTTCAAACAGCGAACCGTCGGTAAAGGTGACGATGGCGTGAGAATGGAGCACCGGCTGGTCACGCGACAAATTCAGCGCGAGTCGGATCTCGTTAGAAGGCAGTTCTGCTGAAATCAGTTTGGTGCTGCCCGAGGGCTGAAAACCTTTCGAGCGGATATAGGCGTATTTCGAGGAGGTCATCGCCGCACGGGTGATATCCTGGAAACGTTCGCACAGCATCCAGCACTGTTCGTACACAAAAGGCTCATCGCCGAGCAGGCGCAGCCGGATCATGAAATAGACTTCCGTACCTGCGGGGACATTCAGTTCAGCAGCAATACTTTCACTCGCAGGGATGCGGCGAAACTCCAGCACCTGATTTTCAATTCGCTGATTATTTTCCTGTGCCACTTCGCTGGCGGTTAGATGCCGGTCCAGCGGCAAAATGATTTTCTGCTGTTTTGGCGGCTCGACCACGAAGGTCCCTCGCCCGCGAAAACGCGCTACTCTGCCCTGACGCACCAGATAATCCACCGCTTTTCGCGCGGTCATGCGTGATACGCCGTAAATCTCACACAGCGCCGCTTCCGTAGGGATCGGATCACCGGGTTTGATGTCGCCTGCACTGATTTTTTCGGTCAGCTGCTGCTCAATTTGCAGGTAGAGCGGCGTGAACGAATTCTTATCAATTTTCATCAAACCTCCGGTCACTAAATAATAGCTGTTAAGAATAATTGTATAGCCGGGTATACATTTGAACAAATTGTGTTGCGGGTTTTGTGCGCTGAAATGGGTTATGAAAGCAAAAAAAAAGGTTGCTGTTATCAGCAACCTTTATACGCTTCGATAGTTTGATACGCGGGCGTCAGACGCTATTCAGGCAGAACGGCGCTCGAGGTAAATCCGCACGGACCGTTTTCCTGATTTTTGAAACGCCAGCAGTTCTGATGGTACTTCGCCACCGTGTTACGGTGCGCAACGCTGATGACCGACGTTTCCGGCAGTTCGCTCAGCAGTAACGCATAAACCCGATGCTCAGTTTCTTCATCCATTGCGCTGGTAGCTTCATCAAGGAACAGCGTATCTGGCTTGATAAGCAGGGCGCGGGCAAACGAAAGACGCTGCTGCTCGCCCGGCGACAGGCGCTGGCTCCAGTTGGCATAATCATCGAGCATGGCGACCGAAGCCAAGTGCGGCAGACGGCATTGCTCCAGCACGCGCAGCAGTTGCTCGTCGGTATATTCGCGGCTGGCATCCGGATAACTCAGCGCATCGCGCAGGGTGCCGATCGGAATATAACTACGTTGCGGCAGGAACAGGTAACGCTTGCCCTGTGCCAGCGAGATATTGCCTGCGCCGTAAGGCCAGATACCCGCAATGGCGCGCAGCAGCGTAGATTTACCGCAGCCGGAAGGGCCGGCAATCAGTACACGTTCGCCCGGTTTCATGTCGGCAGAAACGTTGCAGAACAGCGGGCTTCCGTCCGGCAGATTCAGCGTCAGATTATCGAGTTTCAGCGCATGTTCCGCGCTTTCACCGACGTTGATGCCACGTGGCTGAGCGTTAACCTGATCAATCGCGGCGTTAAAACCTGCAAGACGGTTAACGGTCGCTTTCCAGTTGGCCAGATCGGTAAAGGCATCAATAAACCATGACAGCGCACCCTGCACCTGACCGAACGCCGAAGCGATTTGCATCAGCGCACCCATCTGGATAGCACCGGCAAAATAGCGCGGGGAAGCAACCAGAATCGGGAAGATATTGGCAAACTGGCCGTAGAAGTTGGAGGCAATATTCAGGCGACGGGTGACGCGCATGATCGACCACCAGTTGGTTTTGATCGAATCAAACTTGCCGGAAAGCTGGTCGCGTTCGTTTTTCTCGCCGTGGTACAGCGCAATAGCATCGCTATTTTCACGGATACGGATCAGCCCGAAACGGAAGTTCGCCTCGAACCATTCCTGATTAAATCCGAGTTTGACCAGCGGCTTACCGATCCACCAGATGATGAAGGAACCCAGCGCCGCATACAGCAGGGCGAACCACACCATGTAGCCGGGAATGTCGAAATGATGGCCGGCGAACACGAAGTTGAGCGGGCCACTGATCGACCACAAAATAAAGACGAAGGAGAACAGCGTGACAACGCTCGACAGCAACCCGAGAACCAGTGAAAGTGTGCCGCTGGTCAGGGCATTCAGGTCATCAGAAATACGCTGATCGGGGTTATCCACCTGATGCTGGTACTCCGTGTAATAATAGGCGTGATTGGTCAGCCACTTCTCCATATACTCTTCTGTCATCCAGCGTCGCCAGCTCATTTGCAGGCCCTGCGTCAGGTAAACCCTGTACACCGCAATGACGATGAAAAGCAGTGCCAGCCAGGTGAATTTCCACAGCTGGGCTTTGAAAACCGGGTAGTTTCTGTTTTGCAGCGCATCGTAAAATACGCGGTTCCATTCGTTTAGCAGGACGCTGATGTAGACGGTTGCCAGTGAGAGGATAACGATCGTGGCCAACATGCCCCAGGCACGCCACTTTTCTTCTGAGCGCCAATAAGGCTTAATCAATTGCCAGACGGCGCCCCATTGCGCCGATTTCCCAGGTTTTTTAGTCATAATTGCCATGTTTAATCGATATGTTGTGAAGCCTAATCATCCCAGAATGAGTGCCTTAGCGCGATAGGGCAATAAAGTACTTGTAAGGATGTTTTTCCAGCACGAAGCTCTGTAGACCACAAAAGTAGAAGGATGTTTGATGAAAGTCGCAGTGAATTTTCTGCTGGTGGCAGGATGTTTTACCAGCGTTCAGGCCTTTGCTCAGATTGATGAGCCGGACATTAACGCCGATTGCGTGAAAGCGGGTATTTATGCCTCTGCCGGAAAAGTGGCGTACCAGCAGGGCGAATTCGCCAAAGCGCGCGAAGTTTTCCGCAATCAGGTGGCCTGGAGCGAATTCTGCCACAAGCCACAGGATCAGATTGCCACGGCGTACAACAACATCGCGCTGACCTACATCCGTCAGGGCAATTACCGCAAAGCCAAAGCCTGGCTGATGCTGGCGCCTGCTGACAAAAAATCACAATACAACCTCAGCCAGATCCAGCCAAAACTCGATGCGCTGCCAAAACCCGAGAGCGCGGCGGGCGAATACTGGCAATACGCCGGTTATGGCAGCTGGAATCTGGTGGACGTCAAAGCCGAAGAGGCACAGTTTAAAATCGACTTCTCCGGTCAGTATATGGGGCAGATGTCGCTGTACTACGGCCCGAACATCGGCGAATTCTCGGTGGTGACCGCGATTAAAGACAATCACGCGGTTTATCATGAAGCCGATGACGCCTCAGTGGGTGAGGGGCAATGTACGGTAGAGATGAATTTCGCCGATGAAAACGTCAGATTGCACACCACCGGCGACTGCGGTTTCGGGCATAACGTGCAGGCCGAAGGGGAATTTGTACGGGTAACGCCGTAAGTTCTGCCTGCGCCAGCCATTAAAAAAACCCGCGTTATGCGGGTTTTTGCGTTCAGACCAGCCGGTGTAATCCGCTGATATCCACGGTTTGTTCTGCAATCCATAAAGAGTGTTGCATATGGCGCAGCACCTTTTATGAAAATGTGATCTTTAGACGTTCGCGCCGTAAAAATTCTTAAACCATAAATCGGATGCAGGGCTGGTACCCACACACGCGAGTTTACCGGGCAATATCTGCCGGGCGGAGGCCGAAACGGTTGTCATCTTCACTTGCGAAAAACAAGACGATTAAATTGAAAATGGGGCAGAGAACCCACCATCCGCTGTAACCGGCATCGTGGATCCTGCGAATCGTTACGGCCAGACCAGGCAGGAAGATAAATAAAGAATAGAGGCCGGATATTACATATTCATCTCCCAGTAAACTTGCGATCAAACTTAATGCTATGGAAATAAGGAAATTAAACATTGAGAACCACCAGTACTCACTTCTGGGTGCGCGGCCAGAAAAACAGGTGTAATTTTTAAGTACCTTCAAATACCAATTCATAATATTCCTTTATATAAGACAGGGTCAGGCTAGCCTGTGTGAATGACAGGATCCATGGGCCTTGAGGTGGGGGAGTGCTATCTGGCGGGAGTCTAATATGGGGAACGTAAGGGTTCAATTTATAAATAATAAGTCAGAGTTGTTTAATAATGAATTTTTGATTTTTTTTCGGAAAATTATAAGGTTAAATCCGTGAAAGTATTTAACACGGTTATTTCTTAATGATTTTAAAATAAAAAAAGGCGGGAAATAATCCCGCCGCTTTATTCATTCAATTATACGGAAAATGTATTTATTAAGGCCACTGCATTTCCCCTTTCAATACTTTCGCGCTCAACTGTAATGAAGAATCGTCTTTCAGCTGAGGATAATGTTTTTTCATCGCGGCAACCAGTGCGGCGGAATCTTTAGCTTTCGGCAGCTCTTTTTCCAGCGTCAGCAGATAATTGCGGGTGAATTTCACCGCTTCAAGCGTATGCGGCGCGCCCGGCAGGAAATGCCCCGGCACGACAACATCAGGTTTCAGACCGGCGATTTCATCCAGTGCTTCTACCCACTGCTTACGGGATTTCGCCGTCTGGGTGTCTGCTGTCCAGACGTGCATGTTGTCGCCGTTGACCAGTACACCGCCAGCGACGGCTTTCAGTGAAGGAATGTAGACAAAGGTGCGCGCGGCATCGACGCCTTTCACCTCAAATTTGTGTCCTTCCAGCTCGAACGAACTGCCTTTCAGCGGCTGCGGGACGATCACGGATTTTGGCGCATTCTCTTTCAGTTGCGGACCCCAGAAAGCGACTTTGCCGTCTTTGCTGGCGTTGATCAGATCGATGGTCGCCTGCGTGGCGACGATGTTTGCCTCCGGGAACGCGGCGTGGATCACGTCCAGCCCGAAGTAGTAATCAGGGTCTGACTGGCTGATGTACACCGTGGTCAGTTTTTTGCCGGTGGCCTTAATTTTTTCGACCAGTTTTTCGGCGTCGTTACGCTGGAACTGGGCGTCGATCAGTACGGCTTCTTTCTCGCCGGTGATAATTTCTGAAGATACCGGGAAGATAGCACTTTCGCCCGGATTGTAGACCTCCATTTTCAGCACGGTAGCGGCATGAGCGGACAGGCTGGTGCTGAGCAGGGCGGCAATCAGGGTCAGTGGTTTTAAGAGATCAAGACGCATAACGTTTCCTCAGGGGCATAAAAATAATCACGTTCAGTAAGCATCTACTGTACGTTGCATAATCCGCGAGAAAAACAGGATAATGCGCAATTGTTTGTTGCATAAATCGGACGAATCATGGACAGAATTACCGCTGCACAAGTGTTTGTTGCCATTGTTGAACGCAAAAGTATGGTCGGCGCCGCCGAATCGCTGAATATGTCGCGGGCGATGGTGACGCGTTATCTGTCGGAGATGGAGAAGTGGTCGGGTGCGCGCCTGCTGCACCGTTCCACCCGCAAACTCAGCCTTACCGATGCCGGTGAAAATACGCTGGCGCGCTGCCGCAAGATGCTCGCGGTGGCGGCGGACATGGGCAGCGTGGCGGATACTTCCGACGAAGCGTTGCGCGGTTTACTGCGCCTGAGTTGCTCGCAGTCTTTTGGGCAGGGCGCGGTGGTGATTGCCGTCAGCGAGTTTTTGCGACGACATCCGCAGGTGAGTATCGATCTTCAGCTGGAGAGCCGGGCGATCAATCTGGTGGAAGATCGCATCGATCTGGCGCTGCGCATCACGAACGACCTGGATCCAAACCTGATCGCCCGCCCGCTTGCGCTGTGCCCGTCGGTGGTGTGCGCGTCTCCGGCCTATCTCGCGGCGCAGGGCACGCCGCAGCATCCGCAGGATCTGAGCGTGCATAACTGCCTGACGTACTCCTATTTCGGAAAAAGCCTGTGGCAGTTTGAGCTGCAGGGCGAAAAAATTTCGGTGCCGGTAAGCGGCAATCTCAGTGCCAATGAATCACTGGTATTGCTGACCGGCGCGGTGGAGGGTGCGGGGATCGTCATGCAGCCTTACTATTCGGCGGCCCCGCTTATTGCCAGCGGGCAGCTGGTTTCGTTACTGGAAAACTGGCAGCCGCAGGAGATGGGAATTTATGCGATTTATGCCTCGCGGCGGCAGATGCCTGCGGCGTTGCGCGCGCTGCTCGATTTTCTGGTGGAATGGTTTAAAGGCCATCCGCGCTGGCTGTCATTGAGCGGGCAGAAAGACTGAGCCACGGTAAAGACGTCAGCCCGCTGGGGACGGTTCCTTTTTGACATCTTTACTCACATTTGTTTAATACTTTGATATTCAAAACCTTAACTAAAATGCCTGCCCTTTTCAGGGCGCAGGGCACAGACTGCGTATGGTCAAAAGTGTGATCTGCATGGTATTTCTGTAAAGGGAAACCAGCATAAAAACCATAAAACACACAAGGTTATCGATTCCTGTCGCTGCTGATTTGCTGTCTGATTTTCTTATTTTTTTGTTTCGCCAGACTGACTTTTTAAAGTCCGTCCGGCTGAGCGTCGTTCAAAAATTGGTTAAATATAATATCGGGGAGTTGTTATGCCTGTTGCACTTCTGGCACTGGCGCTAAGCGCGTTTGCCATCGGGACTACTGAATTCGTCATCATGGGGCTGCTGCCCAACGTGGCGGGTGATCTGAATGTCAGTATCCCGTCGGCCGGGTGGCTGATCAGCGGATATGCGTTGGGCGTGGCGATCGGTGCGCCGATCATGGCGGTGCTGACCGCGAAACTGCCGCGCAAAAATACGCTGTTGCTGTTAATGGGCATCTTTATTTTCGGCAACGTGATGTGCGCCCTGTCGTACAGTTACGGTTTCCTGATGCTGGCGCGCGTGATCACCGCACTGTGCCACGGCGCGTTCTTCGGGATTGGCGCGGTGGTGGCGGCAAGTCTGGTGGCACCAAACCGTCGTGCCTCTGCGGTGGCGCTGATGTTTACCGGTCTGACCCTGGCGAACGTATTGGGCGTTCCGCTGGGTACCGCGCTTGGCCAGGCATTCGGCTGGCGTTCAACGTTTTGGGTCGTCGCCGTTATCGGCGTGGCGTCGCTGTTCGCGCTGTATAAAAAGCTGCCGGATAAAAAAGAAGAAGAACCGACGGACCTGCGCAAAGAAATCCGCGCGCTGGGCAGCCTCGGCCTTTGGTTGTCTTTGTCGATCACCATTTTCTTCGCGGCGGCTATGTTTGCGCTGTTTACTTATATCGCGCCAATCCTGACCGAAATCACCGGCGTTTCAGAGCACGGTGTCAGCTGGACGTTGCTGCTGATCGGTCTCGGCCTGACTATCGGTAACGTGGTCGGCGGGCGTCTGGCGGACTGGCGTCTGGGTGTTTCTCTGACCACCACGTTCCTGCTAATCGCCGTGTTCTCGGTGCTGTTCAGCTACACCAGTGTTCATCTTGTGGCGGCGGAAATCACCCTGTTTATCTGGGCGATGGTCAACTTTGCGGCGGTTCCGGCATTGCAGGTGAACGTGGTGACCTACGGCAAAAACGCGCCGAATCTGGTCTCGACGCTGAACATTGCGGCATTTAACGTCGGCAATGCGCTGGGCGCCTGGGTGGGCGGTGCGGTGATCGAACGCGGCATGGGTCTTAGCAGCGTGCCTCTGGCGGCGGGCGGCCTCGGTGCCATCGGCTTCGTGCTGTGCGTGATAACTTTCCGTCGTGCGGCAAAAAAGACTGAGAAAGTCGTCGCGTAATATCCGATTGATGCAATGAAAAGGCCACACAGAATCTCTTCTGCGTGGCCTTTTTTATCGGATGGCCGAAACCTCCACCTCCAGCCGCTCGGCAAACCGTTGCGCCTGCTGATGACAGTGTTCGCTAAAGAGAGTAACCAGTGCGGAAGCGGGGCGATGCAAGGGTTTGATCAGGCTGACGGTGAAAGGCACGGCAATGCTGAATTCGCGGATCACCACGCCGTTTTCGGCATAGTCTAAGGCGGTCAGCGGGTTGACTATCGACACGCCCGCGCCCGCGCGCACCATGCTACAGACCGATGCGGCGCTGTGCGTCTCCATGACCAGTCGCCGCGGGACGTGCTGCTCGGCAAACAACGTATCGAGAAGCTGACGGTAACTGTCTGTCGCCGATAAGCTGATGAAATTCAGGCCGCTGAAATCCTGCGGTGTCAGGCATGGCTTTGCCGCCAGCGGATGCCCTGGAGGCAACACGCAAACTTCGTTGAGCGTCAGCAGCGTCTGGCGTTCGGTACCGGCAGGCGTCTGGGTATTTTCGGTCAGACCTAAATCGTGGCGCTGCGCCGACAACCATTCCTCCAGCAGCGGCGACTCCTGCGGCACAATATTGAAACTGACGTCAGGGTATTTATCCAGAAAGGGTTTGCAGACCGCCGGCAACAGCGACTGGCTGAACACCGGCAGGCAGGCGATGGACAGTTGCGCCTGCTCAAACTGGCGGATGCCCTCTGCCGCGCTGACGATCCTCTCCAGCCCGTAATAGGATCGCTGCACCTCTTCGAATAAACGTAATCCCTGCACCGTCGGGTACAAACGCCCGCGCAGGCGCTCGAACAGCTGCAAATTCAGCAACTTTTCGCAGCGCGCAAGTTCGCGGCTGACGGTCGGCTGCGAGGTGTTGAGCAACGCGGCGGCTTCCGTCAGGTTACCGGTGGTCATCACCGCATGAAAAATTTCGATGTGGCGCAGGGAAATGGCGGGCATGATTTTCATCCGGATGATGAGCAATAAGTCATATCATAAATGAATAGACTTGCATGAAATAGATATTTTATCGCAACCGTGTATCACGGCATACTGAGGGAAATAGACACGATCTCACCTGACGGAAAACCTTATGCCACGCGCCCTGAACGACACCACTACCGCGCTTAACGCCGAAAATTTACTGGCTCTTACCCAACAGTTTGGCTGCCCGGTCTGGGCATATGATGCGGAAATCATCAAAGCGCGCATTGCGCAGCTGCGTCAATTCGACGTCATCCGTTTTGCGCAAAAAGCCTGTTCGAATATTCACATTCTGCGCCTGATGCGCGAGCAGGGCGTGAAGGTGGACTCTGTTTCTCTGGGTGAAATCGAACGCGCGCTGGTGGCCGGTTTTATTCCGGGCCGCGAGCAGAGTGAAATTGTCTTTACCGCCGACGTAATGGATCAGCCGACGCTTGAACGCGTAACCGCGCTGGATATCCCGGTCAATGCCGGTTCCATCGACATGCTGAGCCAGATTGGGCAGCAGAAAACCGGACATCCGGTGTGGCTGCGTGTGAATCCGGGCTTCGGCCACGGCCACAGCCAGAAAACCAATACCGGCGGCGAAAACAGTAAACACGGGATCTGGTATGCCGATTTACCGCAGGCGCTGGCAGAAATCGGCCGTTACGGCCTGAAACTGGTTGGGATCCACATGCACATCGGATCCGGCGTGGATTATGGTCATCTGGAGCAGGTGTGTGATGCGATGGTGCGTCAGGTGATTGAAACCGGACAGGATATTGAAGCGATTTCCGCCGGTGGTGGCTTGTCGATTCCGTACCATTTTGAGGAAGAGTCCATTGATACTGGCCATTACTTTGGTCTTTGGAACCGCGCCCGCGAGCAAATCGCCGCGCATCTGGGGCATGACGTAAAACTGGAAATCGAACCGGGACGCTTCCTGGTGGCGGAATCCGGCGTTCTGGTGGCACAAATCCGTGCGGTGAAAAATATGGGCAGCCGTCACTTTGTGCTGTGCGACGCAGGTTTCAACGATTTGATGCGCCCGGCGATGTACGGCAGCTATCACCACATTTCGCTGTTACCGGCCGATGGCCGCGAGCTTGTTGGGCAACCGCTGACGGATTCGGTAATCGCTGGCCCGTTGTGTGAATCCGGCGATGTCTTTACCCAGCAGGCAGGCGGAGGCGTCGAAACTTTCCCGCTGCCACCGGTTAACATCGGCGATTATCTGGTATTCCACGATACCGGCGCGTATGGCGCATCTATGTCATCCAACTACAACAGCCGTCCGCTCTTGCCGGAAGTGTTGTTTGAGAATGGCGTACCGCGTGTAATTCGTCGCAGACAGACGGTGGAAGAGCTGCTAGCTCTGGAGCTGTAATTTTTTTGCTCCCTCCCCGGTAAAGGGGAGAGTTGGGGTGGGTATTACAACAAAATCATACGGTTGACGTTTATTTTGGTCGCCGTTTTGCCATTAACACCCCCTCCCGGCCTCCCCCTTCACAGGGGGAGGAGCAAGAGCCAAACCTAAAAAAACGGAAGGCTCCTTCTCTTCGCGGGGAAGGCACTTACTTATCAAACATTTCCTTTCTCAGTAACACGATCTCTTCGGCCAGTTCGCGGCACAGCATGGCGGTCATCAGGTGATCCTGTGAATGCACCATGATCAAGTTCACCGGTATTTTGCCCACGCCTTCATCCAGGCCAATCAGCTGTGTCTGCACTTTGTGCGCCACGCGCGCCGCGTCGTCGGATGCTTTGAGCATCGCATCGGCTTCTGCCCACTCTCTTTTACGCGCATGCTGAATCGCCATCATCGCGTTGGATCGTGCTTCTCCGGCGTTGATCAATAACTCCATCACCGTTTGTTCCAGATCGAATTCCATCGAAAACTCCAAATTGGTATACCAGAAAAGTGTGAATTCATCATATTGGAATTCCAATATTCACATGTGAGAACGCTGTCACAGAAATTAATTCTCATTCCGCTATTTTTTGGCATGCCACATTTTGCTTTATGAACGAAATAAAGCGGAATGCGGGCCGACAGGATCACTCTCAGAAACGGAATCTGGCTCTACTTCGCGCGGCACCTTTTCTTCCAGCGGTATAAAAGGTCAATGCGAAACAAACACCTGTACAGCTTTACACAAAATTAAAAGAGGTGGTGTCATGTCATTTAAAGACCGTTTTATCGATTCTCTCGGGGGATTCGCCAACACCTTCAATAGCTACCGATACATTATGGCTATCAAGGCGGCTTTTATCACATTAATGCCCGTCATTATTGTGGGGGCATTCTCAGTTTTAATTTCTAACATGGTGATGGATCCGAAAAACGGATTAGCACACTTTGAAATGTTGTCGTGGCTGGCCACGCTCAAACCGATCATGAGCAGTATTAACTACGCCACGCTGAGTTTCCTGACTATTGGTGCCGTCTTCTTAATCGGTATTGAATTAGGCAGAATCAATGGTTCGCGTTCATTATTTCCGGGCCTGCTGGCGGTCATTTGTTTTATTGCCGTGACACCCACCACTGTCGATATGATGGTGAATGGTCAGATGCAGGAAGTCAAAGACGTGCTGGCGAAGCAATTCTCCGATACCAAAAGTCTGTTCCTCGGAATGTTTATTGCGATCCTGTCCGTGGAGATTTATTCCAAACTCGAAAGCTATAGCGGCCTGCGAATTAAGATGCCGGAAAGTGTGCCGCCAAATGTCTCAGCGTCGTTCTCGGCGTTAATTCCCGCCATTATTACCGTGGTGATTATTGCCACCTTCGGATTTGTGTTCCATCAGGTCACCGGCATGTATCTGTACGATGCGGTGTATCAGGTGATCCAGCGTCCGCTGGAATCCGTGATGCAAAGCCTGCCGGGCATTCTGCTGCTGATGTTTGTCGCGCAACTGTTCTGGGTGATCGGCATTCACGGTAATCAGATGATCAAACCTATCCGCGAACCGCTGTTGCTGGGCGCGATCATGGTCAACATGACGGCGTTCGAGCAGGGGCATGAAGTGCCGAACATCATCACCATGCCGTTCTGGGATGTGTATATGAGCATTGGCGGCTCCGGCTGCACCATCGGTTTGTTGCTGGCCGTGATGCTCGCCACCCGCCGTAAAGAAATGCGCGAAATCTCCAAATTGTCGCTCGGGCCAAGCGTGTTCAACATCAACGAGCCCGTGATTTTCGGTATGCCGATCATGCTCAACCCGATCCTGGCTATCCCGTTCATCATCACGCCGCTCATCACCGGCACCATCGGTTACTTCGCCACCAGCCTCGGCTTTGCCGGACGCGCCGTGGTCATGGTGCCGTGGACCACACCGCCTATCATCAATGCCTGGCTTTCCACCGCCGGTTCGATGGGCGCGGTCATTACCCAAGCCGGATGCATCGTGGTGTCAGTGCTGATTTATCTGCCGTTTGTGAAAGTGGCCTCGCGCCGCGCCGAACAGGCACAGCTTGAGGCGATGCAGAAGAAACAGGCTGCAACGGCCTGAAGCGCACAAAATTATTCGGATAAAAGAGGACTGTTATGAGCAAGGTTTCCATCGCCATTCCTGACGGATTTATCCTCGGTGCCGCGGCTTCCGCGTGGCAGACCGAGGGCTGGAGCGGCAAGAAAAACGGGCAGGATTCGTATCTGGATCTCTGGTACAAAAACAGCCGTCACGTCTGGCACAACGGCTACGGCCCGGCGAAAGCCACGGATTTCATTCACCGTTACAAAGAAGACGTGGCGCTGATGAAAGCCAGCGGGCTGAGCCATTACCGCACGTCGATCAACTGGTCGCGTTTTCTCACCGATTATGAACTGGGTACCGTCGATGAGGAGTATGCCGCTTACATCGACTCGCTGCTCGACGAGATGAAACTACAGGGCATCGCGCCGATGCTGTGCCTTGAGCACTATGAACTTCCGGCCTATCTGATTGAAAAATATGATGGCTGGAGCTCGAAAAAAGTTGTCGAACTGTTCGTGCTGTACGCCGAAAAAGTGTTTGAGCGCTTCGCCCATAAAGTCGACCGCTGGTTTACGTTCAACGAACCGGTGGTGGTGCAAACCCGCGTGTATCTGGATGCCATCCGCTGGCCTTTCGAGCAGAACACGGCGAAATGGATGCAGTGGAATCACCACAAAGTGCTGGCGACCGCCAAAGTCGTCGAGCTGTTTTACCGCAAAGGCTATAACGCGGCGGGCACCATAGGTGTGATCCTCAATCCGGAAGTCACCTACGCCCGTTCGACTGCGCAGCACGATCAGAAGGCGGCGCACTTATACGATTTGTTCTATAACCGCGTGTTTTTAGATCCTATGATCAAAGGTGAGTATCCGCAGGAGTTGCTGGAATTACTCGAAAAGCATGGCGTTGATTTTGATTATTCCGAACAGGAACTGGCGATCATCCGAAATAATACCGTGGATGAAGTGGGGATAAATCTGTATTACCCACACCGCGTGAAAGCGCCGTCCCGCGAATGGAATAAAGAGACGCCATTCCATCCGGCTTACTATTACGAACATTTTGAATTACCGGGGCGGCGGATGAATAAATCCCGCGGCTGGGAAATTTATCCGCGTGTAGTGTATGACATGGCGATGCGCATTAAATCGGAATACGACAATATTCCGTGGTTCGTGGCCGAGAACGGTATGGGTATCGAAAATGAAGGCCAGTTCCGCGATGCTGCTACCGGTGAAATTCAGGATGATTACCGCATTGAATTTATCGCGGAACATCTTTACTGGACGTTAAAAGCGCGGGAAGACGGCGCGAATTGTCAGGGATATATGCTGTGGGCGTTTACCGATAACGTCTCACCGATGAATGCCTTTAAAAATCGCTACGGGTTGATTGAAATTGATCTCGATGACAACCGGAATCGTCATCAGAAGAAATCATCTCGCTGGTTTAAATCGCTCAGTGAAAATGGCGTGTTGTCTTTGACGCTGGACGACGAAGATAAATAACCCGAGGAAACACTATGAAACGTATCGTTTTAGCCTGTTCGGCAGGGATGTCCACTTCCCTTGTGGTCACCAAAATGGAAAAAGAAGCCGCCGCCCGTGGCCTGGAATTTCAGATCTACGCGATCCCGGAAAATAATCTGCGTGATGAACTCGAAGCCTATGGTCGCGATATTCAGGTGGTGCTGTTAGGGCCGCAGGTGAGATTCAAACTGGCAGAAAATAAAAAGCTGACCGATGAACACAATATTCCGATCGATGTCATTGATATGATGGCTTACGGAACGCTCAATGGTGCGAAAGTGCTTGATCAGGCATTAAGTCTGATAAAGTAATCCGTCATACTTCCGGCTGCAGGTGCGTGGTTCATGAGCCTGCAGCCCGAATTATTTTGGATTTTCATTTTTGTTTTTGCAGCAAGGTGAGCGTGTGGAAAAAGGTGTGGTTTCGCAGGACAGAAAACAGTATCAGGAAATCGGGCATGACCTGCGTGAGCAAATCAAGCAAGGGCAGTTTGCCGTGGGCTCCCGTCTGCCGCCTGAGCGCAATATGGCAGAAACCTATGGCGTCAGCCGGACTATCGTGCGCGAAGCGTTGCTGATGCTGGAGCTCGAAGGCACGGTGGATATCCGCCAGGGCTCGGGCGTATATGTGATCCGCATTCCTTCGCAGGAAGAGGGCGAAGATGAACTGATGTATCAGGGGCAGATTGGCCCGTTTGAGATTTTACAGGCGCGGCAGTTACTCGAAAGCAATATTGCCGCGTTTGCCGCCAAAATGGCGACCAAGTCTGATATCGAAAATCTGCGCCGCACGCTGGAGCAGGAACAAACCGCCATCGTGGCTAACGATGAGAGTGGCGACAATGACCGCCTGTTTCACCTGCTAATTGCCGGCGCGACACAAAACCAGATGCTGCTCGATTCGGTCAAAAATATCTGGATGCACCGCGACTCCAGTCCGCTGTGGAAACAGTTACACAGCCATATTGCCACGCGTGGATATCGTCTGAAATGGCTGGCTGATCATCAGAATATTTTGGCCGCGCTGCGCCGCCGCGACGTGATGGGATCCTATCAGGCGATGTGGCAGCACATGGAAAACGTGAAAAATACCCTGATGGAACTTTCCGACGTTGATGCGCCGGAGTTCGATGGCTATCTGTTTGAATCCGTGCCGATTTTTCAGGGAAAAATGGTCTGAACGCGATGAAAATCATCAACCTCAGCGCGCGGCCAGAGTTTAAAGAACAGGTGACCGACTGGCTGTGGCAGGCGTTCGGCAGCGAAAACAGCCGCGATTTTTTTGCCAGCGTGGTGCAAAGCAGCCTGTCGGGGGCAGATCTTCCGCAGACTTTTATTGCGCTGGAAGGTGAACGGCTGGCGGGGACGGTGGGTTTATGGCGCTGCGATTTGGTAAGCCGTCAGGATCTCACGCCGTGGCTGGCGGCGCTGTACGTCGATAAGGATTACCGCTCGCGCGGGTTGGGGCAGCAGTTGCAGGAGTTTCTTCAGGAGCACAGCCGCCGCAGCGGCTTTTCCGAACTCTATCTTTACGCCGAATTCACCGGCTATTACGAACGTTTTGGCTGGCGCTATATTGGCGATGCGCTGGACTATCCTGATAAGCCAGTTCGCGTTTACAAAAAGTCTTTTAGCTGACCGCCGGCCCGCTCACTGAGTGACGTCGTACCAGCGTAGGGCTGAACATGTGGGTGGTTTCCGGCAACGGCTGACCATTCGCCAACGCCAACGCCAGCTGCGCCGCCTGATTCGCCATCGCCACGACCGGATAACGCACCGTGGTCAGACGCGGGCGCAGATAGCGGGAAATCAGCACATCATCAAAGCCTATCAGCGAGATTTCGCCCGGCACATCAATACTGTTATCACTGAGCACCGATAAGGCACCGGCGGCCATGGAGTCGTTGTAGCAGGTGACCGCCGTGAAGCCTTTCCCCAGCCCCAGTAAATCTGCCATGGCTTTCTCGCCCCCGATTTCATCAGGTTCGGCGTAGGCGATGAGTTTGTCATCCACCGGGATATTATTCTCCGTCAGCGCGTCGATATAGCCTTGCAGACGATCGCTGGCGTCCGAAATACCGTGGTTGGAGCACAGGATGGCAATGCGTTTATGCCCGGCCTGAATCAGATGGCGGGTCGCCAGCCAGGAACCGTAACGGTCATCAAGCGCGATACAGCGCTGTTCGAAGCCAGGCAGCGTGCGGTTAATCAGCACCATGCCCGGAATTTGCTGCATCAGGCTGGTCAGTTCTTCTTCCGGCAGCATTTTGGCGTGAACCACCAGCGCCGCACAGCGGTGGCGGATCAACTGCTCAATCGCCTGACGCTCTTTTTCAACGTTGTGGTAGCCGTTGCCGATCAGCAGGAAATTGCCGGTCGCATACGCCACCTGTTCCACCGCTTTGACCATCGCGCCAAAGAACGGGTCGGAGACGTCAGCGACGATCAGCCCCAGCGTTTCGGTCGCCTGTTGGGCAAGCGCGCGGGCGTTGGCATTCGGGTGATATTGCAGATGTTGCATGGCGCTCTGAACCGCTTCCCGCGAGCTTTCGCTGGCCTTCGGGGAATGATTTATCACGCGTGAAACGGTCGCAACCGATACGCCTGCCAGTTTTGCTACATCCTTAATCGTTGCCATAACACTTCCGCTATTCCGTGAGGGTAATCGTTTACACCGCCAGTCTTGCGGAAAAGACAGGTGGCTGCAAGGATGACGATCGCAACTTTTTGATGCAAGTGCTGAAACGACGAGTTTTAACTTCATAACACGCTGACAGCGGGAGTTTTGCAAACGCCGCCTGACCCGAGAATTCTATTTATCATTATTTGTGCTTTGAGTTTCCGCCTGTGTGAGTGGTATTTTTATGGTCAAACACCTGCGCTGAGAAAATAAAAAACATGTCGATAAAACGCTATCCGCAACTGGCTCACTGGGGCGCATACACCGCCGTCGTAGAAGATGGACGGTTGATCCGCTGCGAACCCTATTCTGCGGATGCCGATCCTTCGCCCTTACTCGATTCCATCGTGCCGCTGGTCTATTCCGATAAACGGATCCGTAAACCGGCGGTGCGTCGTTCATGGCTGCAAAAACGCGAAAACAGCGATCGCTCGCTGCGGGGTCGCGAAGATTTTGTTGAAGTGGACTGGGATGTGGCGCTGGATCTGGTCGCGCAAGAGAACCGCCGCGTGCGCGACCGTTATGGCGCGTCCGGCATTTTCAACGGCTCTTATGGCTGGTCTTCCGCTGGTCGCCTGCATCATGCCCGTTCGCTGGTGCGCCGTTTCTATTTCACCGGTGGCGGCGGCGTGGATCAGTTAGGCAACTACAGCTGGGGCTCGGCGCAGTTTTTCCTACCTTATGTAATCGGCACTTTCACACCGCTGACCGGCCGTGTGACCTCCTGGCCGAGCGTGGTTGAACACGCTGAAATCCTGCTGGCCTTCGGTGGTCTCGCGCTGAAAAATGCGCAGGTGGCCTCCGGCGGCGCAGTGGAACATACTCTTAAACCGGCGCTGGAACAGCTGGCGAAGAAAGGCACGCGGGTCATCAACATCAGTCCGATGCGCGATGACTGCCCGGAATTCCTTAACGCCGAATGGATCCCGATCCGCCCGAATACCGATGCGGCGCTGATGATGGCCATCGCCTATGAAATTCAGCGCAAAGAAGCGCAGGACGATGCCTTCCTCGCCAGCCACTGCGTGGGGTATCCGCAACTGGCCGCCTATCTGCGCGGTGAGAAAGACGGCGTAGCGAAAACGCCTGACTGGGCGAGTCACATCACCGGCATTCCGGCTGAGCGCATCGCGCGTCTGGCCGATGATCTGATCGGTGTGCGCAGTTTTATCACCTGTTCGTATTCCGTGCAGCGCGCCCACCGCGGTGAGCAGCCTTACTGGATGATGATTGCTATTTCAGCGATGCTCGGACAGGTCGGCCTGCCGGGGGGCGGCTTCTCATTCGGCCACGGTTCAATGAACAGCGTCGGCAACCCGCGTTATGACACGCCGGGTCCTGCGGTCAGTGCGGGGCCGAATCCTTCCGGCCTGGCGATCCCGGTTGCGCGCATCAGCGACATGCTGCTCAATCCTGGGCAGCCCTATGAGTTTCAGGGCGAAACACAGTATTATCCGGATATCCATCTGGTGCACTGGGCGGGCGGCAATCCTTTCCACCATCATCAGCAGTTAAACCGTCTGGTAGAGGGCTGGCAGAAGCCGGATACCATCATTGTGCAGGATAACGTCTGGACACCGGCCGCGCAGATGGCGGATATCGTGCTGCCAGCCACCACTTCGCTCGAACGTAATGATATCGGCGGATCCTCACGTGACCGCTTCGTGCTGGCGATGCATCAGGCGATTGCACCCCAGCATCAGGCGCGTAACGATTTTGATATCTTCGCCGATATCGCCGACCGTCTGGGTTATCGCGAGCAGTTCACGCAGGGGCGCAATGAAGATCAGTGGCTGCGCCATATTTACCGCCAGTGCGGTGAAGCGCAGAAAGGCACGAACGTGGATTGGCCGGACTTTGAATCCTTCTGGGAACGCGGTTTTGTGGAGCTGCCGATGCCGGAAAAAGATTTTGTGTTTTTCGAGGAGTTCCGGAAAAGCCCACGCGCGAACCCGCTGGGTACGCACAGTGGTAAGATCGAACTGTTCTCGGAAACCATCGCCGGATACGGTTATGCCGATTTCGCACCGCATCCGGAATGGCAACCGCCGGTGGAATGGCTGGGCGCTGAGACGGCAAAGGAGTGGCCGCTGCATCTGATTTCCATCCAGCCGAAAGACCGTCTGCACAGCCAGCTCGATCAGTCGCCGCTGGCACAATCGAACAAGACTGCCGGAAAAGAAACGCTGTTTATGCACCCCGAGGACGCGGCCAGCCGCCAGCTGAACGACGGCGATCGTGTCAAAGTGCATAATGCGCGCGGCAGCTGTCTGGCCGGTGTGTCATTCAACGACGGGATCACCCGCGGTGTGGTGCTGATGTCCACCGGTGCGTGGTTTAATCCGGGCTTCGGCGCCAAATGGCAGGAGACGGAACAGGCCGGGAACCCGAATGTGCTTACGCTCGATATCGGTACTTCGCGTTTAACGCAGGGGCCTAATGCCATGAGTTGCCTGGTTGAAGTGACGCAATCAGCACTAAATGATTAAAACCGGGAGCATTTTCACCACTCGTTACACTTTGCGGAATTATGTTTCGATTGCCTGCTGGCTGTGATTACCACAAACCAGATAGATTGAACGTCCCAGAGGTATTGATTGGTGAATCATCAACGTGCTCTGCATGTTGATACCGATTAAATTTGCACCAACCTACGCGGATGCGTAGGTTTTTTTTTGCCTCAATGCTGACAACTGGCTCAGCGTCTTCCTAAACTCACTCCTGACTGTCGTCATTACTCAGCGGCTTATAGTATGCTGTTTCCCCAACCTTTTTCTTTCAGGATCAGGGATGACACATAAGGAGATGGCAAACATGTATAACTTTCTTTTCGCCGCGTTCAGGTGGCTGTTCCGCATCGCGTTCAGGGTTACTGTGACACCGGCGAAATCCTCATTTGATTACCCGCGTTTACTGCTGACACCCAACCATGTTTCTTTTATTGACGGCATGCTGCTGGTGCTTTTCCTGCCGGTCAAACCCGTATTTGCAGTCTATTCCAACATCACTGATACCTGGTTTATGCGTTGGCTGAAGCCGTATGTGGACTTCATGCCGCTGGATCCGACCAAGCCGATGGCAATTAAACATCTGATCCGCGAAGTGGAGAAGGGGCGCCCGGTCGTCGTCTTTCCTGAAGGGCGTATCACGGTCACCGGTTCATTAATGAAAATTTACGACGGCGCAGCCTTTGTGGCGGCGAAGTCTCAGGCGACGGTCATCCCGGTGCGCATCGACGGCGCTGAATACACGCCGTTTGGCCGCCTGTTCGGCAGCTTTAAAATCCGCTGGTTCCCGAAAATCACCATCAACGTTCTTCCCCCGGTGACGATCCCGATGCCGGATGCACCGCGCTCGCGTGAACGCCGGATACTGGCCGGTGAGCAGTTGCATAAAGTGATGATGCAGGCGCGCATGGCGACCCGCGAGCCACAAACGTTGTATGAAGCGCTGCTGTCTGCGCAAACGCGTTATGGCAGACGCAAAAAATGCATCGCCGATATCGCGTTTAAAGAAGATACCTATCAGGGACTGCTGAAAAAATGCCTTGGCGTGAGCCGGATCCTGCAACGGTTCACCCGCGAAGGGGAACATGTCGGGATGTTGTTGCCCAATGCCACCATCATGGCGGCGGCGCTGTTTGGCGCCTCGATGCGTAACCGCATTCCGGCGCTGCTCAACTACACCGCCGGGGCGAAAGGTCTGCAAAGTGCGATGAAAGCGGCGCAGATCAAAACCATCATCACCTCCCGCCAGTTCCTTGAGAAAGGGAAGCTGACCCATCTGCCTGAGAACGTGCCGGAAGCCAACTGGGTGTATCTGGAAGATTTGAAGGACACGGTTACCACGCAAGACAAGCTGTGGATCTTGTTCCACCTGATCTTCCCGCGTGGCGCGATGCTGCCGCAAAAGGCCGACGACGCCGCGCTGGTGCTGTTCACCTCAGGCTCCGAAGGTAATCCGAAAGGCGTGGTGCATTCACACGCCAGCCTGCTGGCCAACGTCGAACAGATCCGCACCGTCGCGGACTTCACGCCGCGTGACCGTTTCATGTCCTCGCTGCCGCTGTTCCACGCCTTCGGTCTGACTGTCGGCCTGTTAACGCCACTGCTGACCGGTGCGCGCGTGTTCCTTTACCCGAGCCCGCTGCATTACCGCATTGTGCCTGAGCTGGTGTACGACCAGAACTGTACCGTGCTGTTTGGCACCTCGACCTTCCTTGGCAACTACGCCCGCTTTGCTCATCCTTATGATTTTGCCCGGTTGCGTTATGTGGTGGCCGGTGCGGAGAAACTGGCAGAAAGCACCAAGGAAGTCTGGCAGAACAAATTTGGTATCCGCATTCTTGAAGGCTACGGCGTGACCGAATGTGCGCCGGTGGTGGCGATCAACGTACCGATGGCGACGAAGATAAACACCGTCGGGAAGATTTTACCGGGCATGGAGGCGCGTCTGATTAATGTGCCGGGCATCGAAGAAGGCGGACGCCTTCAACTGCGCGGCCCGAACATCATGAAAGGCTATCTGCGCGTCGAAAATCCGGGCGTACTCGAAACGCCGCAGGCTGAAAATGCCGAAGGCGAAATGCAGGCGGGCTGGTACGACACCGGCGATATCGTCACGCTCGATGAAAAAGGATTCTGCGCCATTCGTGGCCGTGTGAAGCGTTTTGCCAAACTGGCCGGTGAGATGGTATCGCTGGAAAGTGTGGAGCAGCTGGCGATTAAAGCCTCGCCTGACGGCCAGCATGCCGCGACGTCACGCAGCGACAGCAGTAAAGGTGAAGCACTGGTGCTGTTTACTACCGACGCAGAACTTCGTCGCGATGCGCTGAGCAAGGCGGCGCGCGATCTGGGGCTGCCTGAACTCGCCGTACCGCGTGATATTCGCGTGGTCAAAGCCCTGCCATTGCTCGGCAGCGGTAAACCTGATTTTGTCACCCTGCGCGAAATGGCAGAAAAACCGGAGACTGAGGCATGAGTAAACCTTTAGCGGCGGCATCGCCGCTGATGTCAAAAAGCATGACGGCGGTGATCGTGGCGCAGTTTTTATCTGCCTTCGGCGATAACGCGCTGCTGTTCGCTGCGCTGGCGCTTATCAAACAACAGCTCTACCCGGACTGGAGCCAGCCGGTTTTGCAGATGGCGTTTGTCGCGACCTACATCATTCTCGCGCCGTTTGTGGGGCAGTTCGCCGACAGCTTCTCTAAAGGTCGTGTGATGATGGTCGCGAACCTGCTGAAACTCGGCGGTGCGGCGGTGATTTGCGCCGGTCTGAATCCGTTCCTCGGCTATACGCTGGTGGGCATTGGCGCTGCCGCCTATTCGCCAGCCAAGTACGGCATTCTGGGTGAAATCGCCAGCGGCGAGCAGCTGGTTAAAGCCAACGGCCTGATGGAGGCATCGACGATTGCCGCCATCCTGCTCGGCTCTGTGGCGGGTGGCGCACTGGCTGACTGGAATATTCTTGCGGCGTTGGGCATCTGCGTACTGGCGTATGGCGCTGCCGTGGCAGCCAACTGGTTTATTCCAAAACTGACCCCTGCGCGCGCCGGACAGTCCTGGCATCCGGCTAAAATGACGCGGACGTTTTTCTCGGCGTGTAAAACGCTGTGGAATGATGGTGAAACCCGCTTCTCGCTGGTGGGCACCAGTCTTTTCTGGGGCGCGGGCGTCACGCTGCGTTTCCTGCTGGTGCTTTGGGTACCGGTGGCTTTAGGGATCACCGATAACAAAACTCCGACGCTGTTGAACGCAATGGTGGCTATCGGGATTGTCTTCGGGGCCGGTGCCGCCGCGAAGTTAATCCGTCTCGAAACCGTCAAACGCTGCCTGCCTGCGGGCGTGGCGATTGGTATCGCCGTGGTAGTCTTCGCGCTGCAAACCAGCATGTTGAGCTCGTATATCGTCCTGGTGGTGGTGGGTATTCTCGGTGGCTTCTTCGTCGTGCCGCTGAACGCGCTGTTACAGCATCGCGGCAAAGCCTCTGTCGGTGCCGGTAACGCGATTGCGGTGCAAAACCTTGGCGAGAACACTGCGATGCTGCTGATGCTCGGCCTGTATTCACTGGTGGTAATGGCAGGTGCGCCGGTGGTGGCGATTGGGATCGGCTTCGGCGTGGTCTTCGCGCTGGCCATTACCGCGCTGTGGATCTGGCAGATTATGCAAAAGCGCCGTCAGGTCTGAGACATTCCTGCGCTCTTTGAAAAATGAAGGGCATCTGAAAAAACGAAAGGGCGCTCAGCGCCCTTTTTTAATGTCTGTAATCTGTGGTTACGGTGCAGGAATGGTGAAGCGCTTGTGGATGTTTTCCAGCTCGCCCATGATTTCGGCATCCAGTGTCAGATCCTGACTGTCGATGTTGATCTTCAGTTGTTCCAGCGTGGTCGCGCCCAAAAGTGTGCTGGCAACGAACGGCTGCTGACGCACGAAGGCCAGCGCCATCTGCGAAGGATCCAGATTGTGTTTCTTCGCCAATGCCACGTATTCCGCCACTGCGCCTTCAGCCTGTGGTGACGAATACCGGGTGAAGCGGCTAAACAGCGTATTACGCGCGTTAGCCGGTTTCGCGCCGTTCAGGTATTTCCCGCTCAGCGTACCGAACGCCAGGCTGGAATAGGCCAGCAGTTCGACGCCCTCGTACTGGCTGATTTCCGCCAGACCGATTTCGAAACTGCGGTTCAGCAGGCTGTACGGGTTTTGAATGGAAACGATGCGCGGCAGATCGTGTTTCTCGGCCAGTTGCAGATAACGCATCACGCCCCATGGAGTTTCATTTGAAACGCCAATGTAGCGGATTTTACCGGCCCGAACCTGTTCGTTCAGCGCTTCCAGCGTTTCCAGCAGCGTCACCGGAGATTGCTCTTCGGTGTACTGATAGCCCAGTTTGCCGAAGAAATTGGCCTGACGTTGTGGCCAGTGCAACTGATAGAGATCCAGATAATCAGTATTCAGACGTGTCAGGCTGGCATCCAGCGCCGCGCGGATATTTTTACGATCCAGCATCTGCGCCGGACGAATCGCATTATCGCTGCCACGGGAAGGGCCGGAGACTTTGCTCGCCAGTACGATCTTTTCGCGATTACCACGGGCCTTCAACCAGCTGCCGATATAGCTTTCCGTCAGACCCTGAGTTTCCGGGCGTGGCGGAACAGGATACATCTCTGCGGTATCAATCAGATTGATGCCCGCTGCAACGGCGTAATCGAGTTGCTGATGGGCGTCGGCTTCGCTGTTTTGCTCACCAAAAGTCATGGTGCCAAGACCCAGTAAGCTCACTTCTAAAGAACTGTGGGGTATACGGTGATATTGCATTGCCGGTCTTCCTTTCTTCTGAGAATGTCAGGCTGATAGAAAAAGTGCCTTATCTGACTATATACAAGGGAATCATCAGGTGGAAGTGGCAGAGAGTGCCGGTAATCAGAGAGGGCGGGGGAGGCGTTGAAAGAGCCAGTCCAAAACCGGCTCTTATCGGTGGGCACGGATCTGACTTAGCGTTCCATCACCTGGCTGACATTGTCGTTGTTGATCTGACGCTCGTTGCCCTGTTCGTCGGTGTAGCTTAACAGGCCGGTGGATTTATCCAGCTTCGGTTTGCCGTCGGTCAGGATCATATTGCCGTCTTTGGTTGAAATCACATAATCACTGGCGCAGCCTGCAAGCCCGAATACCAGCAGCGCGGCGCTGGTCATCATCAACATTTTCTTCATCATTGTTATCATTCCTTGTGTGTGCACGACGTTTTAGAAAGTCCGAAATGACTCTGTCCGGACATAATCACATTCTATCGTAGCAAAGCCTTTAAAAAGTGGCACAAAAGGTGCCTGAAATTTTTTTAAATGATGACATCAGAGCAGAAAATGTCGGGCCAGCAGCGCGCCGGTAAAGCGTTTTTTCAGATAGAAGCCGCGTGGCAGCGTCAGGATCGGCTGACCGAATTCACCGATCGCTTCGGTTAACGCTTTGCTGTTAGCCGCTTTCGGGCGCAGTTGCAGGAATTCCCCGTGGCGCGCAGTAATGCTTTCAACTTTGCCCAGTACGATCAAATCCATCAACTCTTCCCAGTCCTGACGCAACTGTTCATCTTCTTCTTTGGAAGGCTGCCACAATAAAGGTGCGCCAATATGGCGCTCTGAAAGCGGGATCTGACGCTCGCCTTCAACCGGGATCCACAGCACCCGTGCCAGTTTATGGCGAACATGGCTGCTTTCCCAGGTCACGCCGCTATTGCCGGTTAACGGCGCAACGCAGACGAATGTGGTTTCCAGCGGCTTACCGTGCGAATCAATGGGGATAGTTTTTAGCTCAATGCCAATATCGGCGAAATCCTGCTCAGGCTTACTGCCTGCAATCGCGCCAAGATAGACTTCCAATAACATTCCCACCCAGCCTTTTTCTCGTTTGAGATTGGCCGGGATCGGCAATCCTGCACGTGCAGCCAGCTCGCCTAAGGTGTGACCTGCCAGTGACTGCGCGCGGTGCAGCAGCTCATCTTCGTGACGGGGCGGTTCAGTTGCGGGTAACGGAATAGACATAAAAAACAACACTCATGAATTTAGGTTAATTTTTAACCTCACCCTGCGTAATGCAGTGCATAAAAAGTTATACCCGTGAGATGGATGAATAATAGCATGATTTAATTTGGTTTTTTTTAGGCTTCTGGCCGGTTTATCACAAGCCGTTTTTAGGTTGACCACCTGTTGAAGGCGACAATGAACAGGATCTTCCCCCTACTTATCCACAGATTTCTTGGATAACCCTGGATAAATCCGATCACTGGTTCGATTTACAGGCTTGACGGACAGGGTTTTATCCAATTTCTACCCCGTCGACGTCAACTTTTAGACGATCGCTGTGGATAAAAACGTCATTGGTGGATCTTTCACCAGATCATGTCTGCGCGTGACGTGCCTCACTTTTTTAGGGGGTTGATAACGCGGTTTATCGGTCGTAACTTAATGCTTTATATGTCTTTTATAAATATTAATTTTCGCGCCTGGGATAAGTTCACGAGAGTTTTACCCTGCTTACTCTTAAGTTCTGCACACATCTATCCACAGAAAAAGTGAATAAAATCGCGAGCCCTGACCTGAATCTGTTTATAACTTTGCCAATTAGTGAAAGTTATCCCATTTTTATTCGTGCGGATCAGCGCTATCCAGTGGTTTACCGCCTGTTGGTAGTGTGAAACAATCAGAACATCTATGATTTTAAGCTATTGAGGTAGTCCGGTGATCGATGATGATGGCTACCGCCCGAATGTTGGTATCGTAATCTGTGACAAGCAGGGCCAGGTGTTATGGGCCAGACGATACGGTCAGCACTCCTGGCAGTTTCCTCAGGGAGGCATTAATCCGGGAGAAACCGCTGAGCAGGCAATGTACCGCGAGCTGTTTGAAGAAGTGGGTCTGGGCCGCAAAGATGTCCGTATTCTGGCGTCGACCCGCAACTGGTTACGTTATAAATTGCCAAAACGTTTGGTGCGTTGGGACACAAAGCCGGTTTGTATCGGCCAAAAGCAAAAATGGTTCTTGCTGCAACTGATGTGTAACGATGCTGATATCAATATGCAGCGCAGCAGTACGCCTGAATTTGATGGCTGGCGTTGGGTGAGTTTCTGGTATCCGGTTCGTCAGGTGGTGTCATTTAAGCGCGATGTGTATCGTCGCGTGATGAAAGAGTTTTCGACCACTATTATGCCGATGCAGGAAATTTCCCTTCCCAAGACATCGCCCGCTTACCGTCGTAAAAGAGGCTAAGTCGCGAAGAGATGCTCACGCGTTTGCGAGAAATTGTTGAAAAGGTAGCAATGGCGGCCAGCCTGAATGATGCGCTGGACGTACTGGTCAATGAAACCTGCCTGGCGATGGACACCGAAGTGTGTTCCGTTTATCTCGCTGACAATGACCGTCGTTGTTATTACCTGATGGCGACGCGAGGTTTGAAAAAACCTCGCGGGCGTACTATTACGCTCGCGTTTGATCAGGGGATCGTCGGTCTGGTAGGCCGGCTGGCAGAACCTATCAACCTCGCCGACGCGCAGAGTCATCCCAGCTTTAAATACATTCCCGCCGTAAAAGAAGATCTTTTCCGATCCTTCTTAGGCGTGCCGATCATTCACCGTCGTCAGCTACTCGGCGTGCTGGTCATTCAGCAGCGCGAACATCGACAGTTCGACGAAAGTGAAGAATCTTTTTTAGTCACGTTAGCGACTCAGCTGGCGGCGATCCTTTCACAGGCCCAGCTGAACGTGCTGTATGGCCGATTTCGCCAGACCCGCGTCCGCGCGCTGGCGGCTTCGCCGGGTGTCGCCATCGGTATTGGCTGGCAGGACAGTTCGCAGCCATCACTTGAACACGTCTATATGGCGTCTACGCTCGATACGGTGCGTGAACGCGAGCGGCTGACCCGTGCGCTTGAAGATGCCGGTGCAGAGTTCCGCCGTTTCAGTAAACGGTTTACCGCCAGTGCACAAAAAGAAAGTGCCGCAATTTTCGACCTCTATTCACACCTGCTTAACGACGCCCGTCTTAAGCGCGAACTGTTTGCGCAGATCGATCAGGGTGCCGTTGCTGAATGGGCGGTGAAAAAGGTTGTTGAAGAATTTGCTGCGCAGTTTGCCAGCCTGCAGGATACCTACCTGCGAGAGCGCGGCAGCGATTTGCGTGCACTTGGTCAGCGGCTGGTTTTCCATCTCGATGACACTATTCAGGGCAATACACAGTGGCCGGAGCGTTTTATTCTGGTCGCAGATGAACTGACCGCAACGCTTCTGGCCGAAGTTCCGCAGGACCGGCTGGCGGGCGTGGTGGTGCGCGACGGTGCGGCGAACTCCCACGCGGCCATTCTGGTGCGCGCGATGGGCGTGCCGACCATTATGGGCGCGGATATTCAGCCTGCGCTACTCAGCCAGCGGCAACTGATTGTTGATGGCTATCGCGGCGAGCTGCTGATCGACCCGGAACCGGTGCTGGTCGCAGAATATAAGCGTCTCATCAGCGAAGAAATGGAGCTGAGCCAACGCGCAGAGGATGATGTTGATCAGCCTGCGGCGCTGAAAAGCGGCGAAAGAGTGAAGGTGATGCTCAATGCAGGTCTGAGCGCCGATCACGAAAAACTGTTCGGCAGTCGCGTGGACGGCGTCGGGCTGTATCGCACTGAAATTCCATTCATGCTGCAAAGCGGTTTCCCTTCCGAAGAGGAGCAGGTGGCGCAGTATCAGGGCATGTTGCAGCTGTTCCCGCAAAAACCGGTGACACTGCGAACGTTGGATATCGGCTCTGACAAACAGCTGCCATACATGCCGATCAGCGAGGAAAACCCTTGTCTGGGTTGGCGTGGGATTCGTATTACGCTCGATCAGCCGGAAATTTTTTTGATTCAGGTGCGCGCCATGCTGCGTGCCAATGCGGCGACAGGGAATCTCGGTATCTTGCTGCCGATGGTCACCAGCCTCGAAGAGATTGATGAAGCACGCCGTCTGATAGACCGCGCCGGACGTGAAGTGCAGGAGCAGCTCGGTTACGAACTGCCGCGCACGCGTATCGGGGTGATGATTGAAGTGCCGTCGATGATCTTTATGCTGCCGGCTCTCGCCGGAAGAGTGGAGTTTATCTCGGTTGGTACCAACGATTTAACTCAGTATCTGCTGGCGGTTGACCGCAACAACACCCGCGTTGCCGGGCTTTATGACAGCTTACATCCGGCGATGTTGCGGGTGCTCAAGCAGATAATTACCAGCGCTGAAGCGATCGGGCTGGACGTCAGCCTCTGTGGTGAAATGGCGGGCGACCCGATGGGCGCACTGCTGCTGACCGGCATGGGTTACCGTAACCTGAGCATGAACGGGCGCAGCGTGGCGCGCGTAAAATATTTGCTGCGCCGCATCGACCTGATGGATGCCGAAGAACTTGCCAGCCGGGTTTTGCAGGCACATTTCACTACGGATGTTCGTCATATGACGGCAGCATTTATGGAAAGGCGCGGTCTGGGCGGCCTGATTCGCGGCGGCAAATAGGACTCAGGCGCGGTATTTACCACCGCGTCATTCCTGCCTGCCCCCAATGCGGCGCAGAATGAGACGATTTTTTACAGAACTTTTCCCCGGCTTTAGCCCCGGAAATCCTCCCGGCTATGCTACTATTCGCACCCTGCTGACCCCTAACCGGGCTAAAATAATAAACAATTTGTGGTGATAGATGAGCAACAGCTATCTGGCGTTTCCCCAGTTTGATCCGGTGATTTTCTCTATCGGACCGGTATCCCTCCACTGGTACGGACTGATGTATCTGGTTGGTTTTGTCTTCGCGATGTGGCTGGCTGTACGCCGTGCCAATAAGCCGGGCAGCGGCTGGACCAAAGACGAAGTCGAAAATCTGCTGTATGCCGGTTTCCTTGGCGTGTTCCTCGGTGGCCGTATCGGTTACGTATTCTTCTATAATCTGCCTCTTTTCCTCGACAATCCGCTTTACCTTTTCAAAGTTTGGGACGGAGGTATGTCCTTCCACGGCGGCCTGATCGGTGTGATCGTCGTAATGCTGGTCTTCGCCCGCCGCACCAAGCGTAATTTCTTCCAGGTCGCGGATTTTATCGCGCCGCTGATCCCGTTTGGTCTGGGTGCCGGACGTCTGGGTAACTTCATCAACGGCGAACTGTGGGGCCGTGTGACCACTGATGTGCCATGGGCAATGTTGTTCCCCGGCTCCCGTCAGGAAGATATCGCCATCGCTGCTGCTGACCCGAAATGGCAGCCGCTGCTGAACCAGTATGGTGTCCTTCCGCGCCATCCTTCCCAGCTGTATGAACTGCTGCTCGAAGGCATCGTGCTGTTTATCATCCTGAACGTCTTTATTCGTAAATCACGCCCGATGGGCGCGGTATCAGGCTTGTTCCTGATCGGTTACGGTTTATTCCGCATCATTGTTGAGCATTTCCGTCAGCCGGATGCACAGCTCGGTTTGTTCGACGGCGTGATCAGCATGGGGCAGGTACTGTCCATTCCGATGGTAGTCATCGGCCTGATTATGATGGTCTGGGCATACCGCCGTCCGCAGAAACAATTGTCGTGAGGTAACATGAAACAGTATCTGGATTTAATGCAGAAAGTGCTCGATGAGGGCACCCCTAAAGCCGACCGTACGGGTACCGGCACGTTGTCGATTTTTGGTCATCAGATGCGTTTCAATTTGCAGGAAGGTTTCCCGCTGGTCACCACCAAACGTTGTCATTTACGCTCCATCATTCATGAACTCCTGTGGTTCCTGAAAGGCGAAACCAATATCGCCTATCTGAGTGAAAACAATGTCAGCATCTGGGACGAGTGGGCCGATGAAAACGGCGATCTCGGCCCGGTGTACGGCAAGCAATGGCGTGCCTGGGGCGCTGCGGATGGAAAGCAAATCGACCAGTTGACCAATGTCGTGAACCAGCTTAAAAGTGATCCGAATTCGCGTCGTATTATTGTTTCTGCGTGGAACGTCGGTGAGCTGGATCAGATGGCACTGGCACCTTGCCATGCTTTCTTCCAGTTCTACGTGGCGGACGGTAAGTTGTCTTGCCAGCTTTATCAGCGTTCTTGCGATGTTTTCCTTGGCTTGCCGTTTAACATCGCCAGTTATGCGCTGCTGGTGCACATGATGGCGCAACAGTGCTCTCTTGAAGTCGGCGATTTTGTCTGGACCGGGGGCGACACCCATCTGTACAGCAACCATATGGAACAGACGCATCTGCAACTGAGCCGTGAACCGCGCGCGTTGCCTAAACTGATTATCAAACGCAAACCGGCCTCCCTGTTTGATTACAACTTCGAAGATTTCGAGATTGAGGGGTACGATCCGCACCCTGCAATAAAAGCGCCTGTCGCTATCTGATTCTTCGCTGTTTGCTGCCTGACGCCTGTCAGGCAGCCATTATCCTGACTTCCCTCTGCAACACTTTTTACCCTTTTCCCCGACGATTCCCATCGCTTTTGTATCCCACATTTTGATTTTGCGAGACGTCGCGCAACATTTTTGTCGCGCGCATTCTTTTGCACTTTTTCTTCTCGGGATGTCCTGGAAAAAATCATTTTGCCACTGGTGGTGAAAATTCAAATGCCTACCCTGAGCGTATGAAAACAACCGAACGTTCAGGAGAGCAGGGAATGTCACTGATAGAAATGATGGTGGTTGTCGCGCTGGTCGCGATGTGCACCCTGTGGGGATTACACAGCTGGCGCGGCTATCAGCAGGCGCTGAAACTTGAACAGCAGGCGCAGCATCTGCGTTTGTATCTTTATGATTTGCAGGCTGAAGCGAACAATTACAACCGCTCCGCCATACTGTGGGCGATAAGCGGTACCGGCGGGTGCGTTGGTACAGGTGCGCGTCCGGCAGTTTGCAGTGCAGCGGGCGGAAGAGTGTTTGTGGTCAGTGAACCGGATATTGAGTTATTTGATTTTACCGACAAAGCGATGGGTTTTTACGGGCTACGAAATGCCGCGCTGGCCGGGCATCTGACACTGAAAAATGCGGCAGGGAGTCTGCGTGTGGTGCTCTCAGCCAGAGGGCGTTTGCGTCTGTGCAGTGAGAATAAGCCGATGCTGGGCATCGGAGTCTGTCAGTGATTTTCCGTCGGACGCAGGGCTTCACACTGCCGGAAGTGATGATGGCGATGGGAGTCGGCAGCATGCTGATGCTCAGTGCGGCGCAAGTTTATCCGCTGATGCGCCAGCGAAGCCAAAGCCTCGGGCGACATTATCAGTTGGATCAATTGCTGCGCCAGACCAGCTTTACTATCGAAAAAGACTTACGACGCGCTGGATTCTGCAATGGCGTGTGTGACGGTAAAACCGTCATTCTCGGCAATGCGTCAGGAGAAACTACAGGCTCCTGTGTTATCGCGATTTATGATCTGAACCGAAACGGGCACTGGGAAAAACCGGGTAGTGCAGAATCTGAATATTTTGGTTATCGCCTGCGTCAGGGCGGTATTGAAACCCAGCGTGGTGCAGATACATGCAACAGTTCTGGCTGGGAGAAGTTGCTCGACCCGGCAGAAGTTAACGTCACGAAGTTTGCCGTGACGGAGCATTCTGGCCTGACTGCCGGACGCCTTTTCTCACTGGAACTCGAGGCACGGTGGAGTAAAGATCCCCTGATCCACCGGAAAATTATTGTCCAGGTTGCGGGGCATTCCCTATGAAATTCCGGGCGAAAATCAGGAAGGATCCCTCTCAATACCATCAGCAGGGCAGTGCCATGATATTGAGTATTATGGTGATGATGGGGCTGGGTATGATTGCACTGAACTCCCTGCAACAACAGCTTTCCGCCGGGCTGGCTCTGACATCCCATCAGCACCGGTATGCGATTGCCTGGGAGAATGCTGCGTCTTCACTGAGCTGGGGAGTCAGCGAGCCGTGGAAATTAACGGCACAGACAAAGTGGCAATGTCAGACGTTGACCGCCGGGATCGTGACTGCGGGGTCAGGGCGTACCTGTGTCCGCCCTTCACTACGTGAAGATGTTTTTGTGGTGCGCGGAGAAGGGAGAGCGTCGGAAGGGGGAGAGCCCGTGCTCCTTTACCAGCAGGTTAGCGCGCAAAAACAAGCGGATGGCTTGCTGATTTTTTCCCCACTCAGGCAAGGCTGGCTGGATTTCTGTCCGGAAGCCGATGAGTTGTTCTGTGATGACTGAGAAAGAAATCAATCAGCAAGGATTTAGCCTGCCGGAAGTGATGATCGCCACGCTGCTGCTCTCAGTATCGGTACTTGGATTGCTCAACTATTTTCAATCGCTGAGTCAGGGTTTTATGCGTCAGTGGCAGGTGCAGCAGGCGTGGTCAGAGGCGCACTCAGAGTTAGAAGCCTATTCGGTCAGCGGAAACGGGACTCAACCGATGAATAAAGATTGGGAGTATCAGATATCCGGTTTTTCTGCCGGCCAGCGATGCACACTTGTCAGTGTAACTATCCGTTCACCGGCACAATATCAGGCACGTTTGCAGCGTTTAGTTTGCGAGCCAGATACAGGTAAACCTTCCGCTTAAGCAGGAGAAATACCGTTAAGCCGCTTGCAATGACAGCCTAACTGCATAGAGTGGTTTAAACAGGTGATTCATCTGGAGGGAATAACGCCCCCGGTTGCTAAAAGTGATACAGCGACAGGTTATACATCCCGACACAGATTTTTCGACAACTATCCTGCATCTGCGGGGTCTGAAAAGACTCAACGGCATAAAACAGCAGGTTGAGGTTCATCAGTGGTTGAACCGTCATTTTTGCCCGTGTGGCACGTATATTGGATTGAGGGAGAGTGGCAATGTTTAAACAGGTTACCCGATTCACAGGGTTACTGTTGTTATTGACCTTTTGGGCCCCTGTTGTTTCAAGTGCCGCCGGTTGGCAGCCTTATGCACAAGCTATCAATAAAAGTCAGAATGACCCGCGTCAGTATCAGGCGATAACGCTGGCGAATGATATGACGGTTTTGCTCGTTTCTGATCCTGATGCGCCTAAATCTCTCGCCGCTTTGGCTATTCCCGTCGGCTCGCTCGAAGATCCTGACTCACAGTTAGGTCTGGCTCACTACACTGAACACATGCTGCTGATGGGATCCAAAAAATATCCCCAGCCAGAAAGCCTTTCCGAATTTCTCAAGAAACATGGCGGCAGCCATAACGGTAGCACCGCATCCTATCGCACAGCATTCTATCTGGAAGTTGAAAATGACGCCCTTCCTGAAGCGGTAGATCGCCTTTCCGATGCAATCGGTGAACCGTTGTTAGACCCAGCCAATGGTGACCGCGAACGCAACGCGGTGAATGCTGAACTGACCATGGCACGTTCACGCGACGGAATGCGTATGGCACAGGTACGCGCTGAAACACTGAACCCTGAGCATCCTGGTTCGCGCTATTCAGGCGGTAATCTCGATACCCTAAAAGACAAGCCTGGCAGCAAGTTGCACGATCAACTGACGGATTTCTATCATCGTTACTACTCTGCCAATCTGATGGTCGGCGTGATTTATAGCAATAAACCTTTGCCGGAACTGGCGCAGCTGGCCGCAGACACTTTCGGGCAGATTGCCAATCATCATGCTGCCGTACCGCCGATTACCGTGCCGACCTTAACGGATAAACAGAAAGGCGAATATATCCATTTTGTTCCCGCACAGCCGCGCAAAGAGTTACGCGTTGAGTTCGCCATTGATAACAACAGCGCCGCGTTTCGCAGCAAAACGGATACCTATATCAGCTACCTGATCGGTAACCGCAGTCTGAATACATTGTCTGACTGGCTGCAAAAACAAGGCTATGCCGACGGTATCAGTGCCGGTGCGGACCCGATGGTCAACCGCAATCAGGGCGTGTTCAATATTTCAGTTTCGCTGACGGATAAAGGTCTCGCCGAGCGCGATACCGTCATTGCCGCCATCTTCAGCTATTTGCATGAAATGCGCGAGCAGGGCATAAAGAAACCCTATTTTGATGAAATCGCCCACGTGATGGCGCTGGACTTCCGCTATCCGGCGCTGACGCGGGATATGGATTACGTCGAATGGCTGGTGGATACCATGTTGCGCGTGCCGGTAGAACACGTTCTGGATTCGCCTTATCTGACGGACCAATACGATCCGAAAGCGATCGAATCGAGGCTGGATGAAATGACGCCACAAAATGCGCGTTATTGGATAATCAGCCCAAATGAGCCACACAATAAAGTCGCTTACTTTGTGAATGCGCCTTACCAGGTCGATAAAGTCCCGCCACAAACTTTCGAGCAATGGAAATCCCTGGGGGAGGGAATCAAACTTACTCTGCCTGAGCTGAACCCATACATTCCTGACTCTCTGGCGCTGGTGACCAGAGATTCGAAAGCGACAAAACCTGAACTGCTGGTTGAAGATAAAGGCCTGCGCGTATTTTACATGCCAAGCCGCTTCTTCGCTGATGAACCGAAAGCCAGCGTGACGGTATCCTTTCGTAATGAACAGGCATTAAGCACGGCGAAAAATCAGGTGCTTTATGGCCTGACGGATTATCTTACCGGCGTAGCGTTTGATCAGTTGAGTTATCAGGCTTCTATCGGCGGGTTGAGCTTTGGTACGTCGCCAGACAACGGGCTGCAGTTTACCGCCAGCGGTTTCACCGAATGTCTGCCGGACTTACTGGCCGCACTGGTGGACAGCTATCCTGATTTCAAACCCACGCAGCAACAGCTTGATCAGGCTAAGTCATGGTATCGGGAGCGATTAGCCTCTGCGGATAAAGGCAAAGCCTTCGAATTAGCACTGCAGCCGGTTCAGCTGCTTTCGCGCGTACCTTACACTGAACGTTCAGAACGCGAGAAGCTGGTTGCGGGTATCACGCTCGATGACGTAAATGCCTACCGTGAGCAGTTGATTCATCACGCCGCGGTGGAAATCATGGTGGTGGGTAACATGACAGGCGATCAGGTGAAAGCCATGTCCCAGCAGATTATGCAGAAGCTGGGGGCGCACGGAACCGATTGGTGGCGCGGAACGCAGGCCGTTGTGACTGAGCCTCAGAAAGCCAATATCCAGCGTGTCGGCAGCAGTTCTGACTCGGCGCTGGCCGCCGTGTATGTACCGACCGGTTATGATGAAGTCCAGAGCATGGGCTATAGCGCATTGCTCGGGCAAATTATTCAGCCGTGGTTCTACAGCCAGCTTCGCACGCAGGAGCAACTCGGTTATGCGGTGTTTGCGTTCCCCATTCCTGTCGGTAAACAGTGGGGGATCGGTTTCTTACTGCAAAGTAACAGCAAGCAACCGGACTATCTGTATCAGCGCTATCTGGCCTTTTACCCACAGGCCGAAAAACGTCTGCGTGAAATGAAAGACGCGGAGTTTATTCAGTACAAACAAGGGCTGGTAAATGAAATGCAGCAACGCCCGCAAACGCTGGATGAAGAATCTGACAGATTAGGTAATGATTTCAGCCGGGGGAATGCGCAGTTTGATACGCGTACCAATGTTATCCGTGTGATTGCCGGGCTGACGCAAACGCAGCTGGCGGATTACTTCCATCAGGCCGTAATTAAACAGGACGGTCTGGCGATGTTGTCTCAGGTCTCTGGCAGTGACAGTAAAACGCCGCACTACGCTGCGCCGGAAGGTTTCAAAACCTACACTGATACTTCAACATTGCAGAAAACCCTGAAATCACAGACTGATAAATAATGTGATTTGAAATTCAGAAAGCAAAAAGGACGCGTTAGCGTCCTTTTTTATGGATGAAAATCAGTGTTTAGAGCTCGGAAATCAGGATTTTAGAACGGCGCTGATAGTTATACATTTCCTGCTTCTGAATCGGCAGAACATCTACTTCGGCCGGTTTGAAGCCACGTTCCTGGAACCAATGGATGCTGCGGGTGGTGAGCACGAACAGACGGTTTAGGCCCATTTGCTTCGCCTGGCTGGCCACTCGCTGCAACAGCATTTCGCCGCGTGATGAACTGCGGTAGTCAGGATGCACTGCTACGCATGCCATTTCACCGATGCCTTCATCGTGGAACGGATACAGGGCCGCACAAGCGATGGTCAGGTTATCCCGTTCGATAATGGTGAATTTATCTATTTCCATTTCCAGCTGTTCGCGGGAGCGGCGCACCAGGATTCCCTGTTGTTCCAGCGGACGGATCAGTTCGAGGATCCCGCCGATGTCGTTGATGGTCGCGCGGCGAACCTGTTCGGCACTTTCCATCACGATTTGTGTGCCGATGCCGTCGCGTGAGAACAGCTCCTGAATCAACGCGCCATCTTCCTGGTAGCTGATCAAATGACTGCGACGTACGCCGCTGCGGCAGGCTTTCACCGCACCGCGCAGGAAGCGCACTGTGCCTGAGAGGTAATCGCCGCTGGCTTCCATTGTATCAATACGAAGCTGCGCATCATTTGGAAACAGCTCGGAAATGATATTGCCTTCTTCGTTTATCACGCCCTGTGAAGAACAGAAGCCTATCATCTTCTCAGCTTTCAGTTTGATGGCCAGCTGCGTCGCGACTTCTTCGGACGTCAGGTTAAAACTTTCCCCGGTGACCGACACCGCAACTGGCCCCATCAGTACAATGGCGTTACTGTCGAGCTGGCGGTGAATCGCTTCTTCGTCGATGCGGCGGATACGGCCACTGTGGCAGTAATCAATACCGTCATCCACGCCCAGCGGCTGAGCAATAATAAAGTTACCGGAAACGACGTTGATGTGCGCGCCCTGTAGCGGAGTATTATTCAGACTCATCGACAGGCGGGCAGTAATATCCAGCTGCAAAAGCCCCGCCGCCTGCTTCACGAGTTCGAGGGCGCGGGCGTCGGTGACACGGATATTTTTATGATAAATCGGCTCACAATTGTGGTCGGCGAGATTCTCGTCGATTTGCGGACGCGCGCCATAAACGACGACAAGCCGGATCCCTAAGCTGTGTAACAGACCGATATCATTGACAATATTGCTGAAGTTCTCATGCTCAATGGCTTCTCCACCGAGCATGACAACGAATGTTTTGCCACGGTGCGCATTGATATAGGGAACTGAGTGGCGAAATCCCTGAACCAGTTCAGTACTACGTTCCTTCACGGCAAAACCTCGTTTGAATTTTTATTCGTAATTTCTGTATTTTTATTCTTTTAGGGCTGTGTGGCAAGTAAGAAATCTCTGTTTTTCTATTAACAACGATTACAAACACACAACAAATTGATATATCGAAATAATGTTTAGGAATGACATGCAGGGAAGGATTGGTTAAAATTCTCAAACTGAGCTTTTTATCAACACTTTAAGACTTTTAAAACCTGTTTGAGACTGCATGACTGACGATAACCACAACCCCGGAAGACGACGACTTCTTCAAACCGTAGCGGCTTCCTGGATGCTCAGTGTGAGTAAAGTGGGGTTCGCTGCCAGTTCACAGATTATTGCCGTGCGTATCTGGCCCTCTTCGACTTATACCCGCATCACGCTGGAATCCAGTACTCCTCTGAAGTATAAGCAGTTTCTGCTGAGCTCACCCGCGCGCGTGGTGGTAGATATCGAAGGCGTTCACCTCAACAGCGTGCTGAAAGGCCTGGGGGATAAGGTCCAGCAGAGCGATCCTTATATTCAGCAGGCGCGGGTAGGGCAGTTTGATGCCAACACTGTGCGAATGGTGCTTGAGCTCAAGCGCTCAATCAATCCTCATGTATTCACGCTTAAACCGGTGGCAGAGTTTCACAACCGACTGGTCGTCGATCTGTATCCGGAAGAAGGTGCGGTCAGCGCTGAGGATGATCCGCTGCTGGCATTACTGGAAGATTACAATCGCGGGGATGTGGAAAGGACTTTGCCGCCGGAAGCCGCAAAAGACGGGCAGGCAGGGCGCAGCAGACCACTGGTCATCATGTTAGATCCCGGTCACGGCGGTGAAGACCCCGGCGCTATCGGAAAATATAAAACGCGTGAAAAAGACGTCGTTTTGCAGATTGCCCGCCGGTTGCAAAAGCTTATTGCCCGTGAAAAGAATATGAAAGCGCACATGACCCGCAATGAAGACGTCTTTATTCCGCTGAAAGTGCGTGTCGCCAAAGCGCGAAAGTTGCGGGCCGATCTGTTTATCTCCATTCATGCCGATGCGTTTACCAGCCGGGCGGCTAAAGGCTCGTCCGTTTTCGCCTTATCGACGAAGGGGGCGACCAGTTCAGCGGCACGTTTTCTGGCGCAGACTCAGAACGAATCCGACCAGATTGGCGGCGTGAGTAAAAGTGGTGACAAGTATCTCGATCACACGATGTTTGATTTGGTGCAGACAGCGACTATCAACGACAGTCTGAAATTCGGCAAGGAAGTGCTGACGCGGATGGGAAAGATTAACCCTCTGCATAAAAACAAAGTGGATCAGGCCGGATTTGCAGTGCTCAAAGCACCGGACATCCCGTCCATTCTGGTGGAAACCGCGTTTATCAGTAACATTAATGAAGAGAAGAAACTGCGTACGGCACATTTTCAGCAGCAGGTCGCGGAATCAATACTGGCAGGGATAAAGGCCTATTTCGCTCAGGGTGGAATGTCTGCAAGGGGGTAAATAGTAAAGGGATATCAGGAAGAGAAGGGGGACAGGATTCTGTCGCCAAAATTTAGAGACAAAAAAACACCCGTTAAGGTGCCTGATGTTTACTGGTTTTTAGTAGTTGGTTGCGGGGGCCGGATT
>NZ_JYDE01000014.1 GCF_003263515.1 Rahnella inusitata
ACCATCTTAAAATCCTCATACGATATTGATTTCATAATCTCATCATCATTAGATTGCAGGGTTACGTGATTTTGAGATTCAACAATCCTGAAATCACCAAATCACCAAATCACCAAATCCTGAACTAGTGGGATGACAGAACATCATGATTATAGGATTCTTCTGTGAGTTTAGTGAGAAACTATAAGATGATAGAAGGTTAAAATTCCAAGATTCTGGAATTACAGGATTGAGTCCAAACCTATAAGTTATCCCAGGATAGTAGAATCATTTTAAAAGTTATGATTTCAGGATTCTGTGATTCTACATCGGTTGACGAGGTTTTACCGTATCGGTCACGAAGCAAATCCTGAAGAATCTCAAGATTCTGTGATTATATTAAAGTCCAATAATCCTGAGATTATTGGCGAGCAAGTGATTACAGGATTTTATAATCATTATATTATAATCAATCACTTATGAAAGTAATAAACTTCTGGGATTCTAAGATTCAAGGATTTATAAAGTATCCTGAAATCCCAGGATTTTATTCCATGATCCAAGAATCTCAGAATATAATTTTAAGAATCATAGGATTTTAGTATCTTGAGATTAATATCTTGGGATTATGCCCGTGTCAGGATTAACTAATCCTGACATCCAGTTACAGGAAAAATGTGGATGCTGTGAGTCTTACCCTGTAACGCAAATCCTGAGATTATGGGATTGCAGTGACTTCTGGGAATATGAGATTAGGTGATTGTAAGATTTCAGGATTATGGGATTCAACTAAGATAAAGTTACAGAATCACAGAATCACAGAATCACAGAATCACATAATGTTGAGATGTTGAGATGTTGAGATGTTGAGATGTTGAGATGTTGAGATGTTGAGATGTTGAGATTATAAGAGGCATCGTGATGACACCTCCAGAGATTTTTTACTGCGTCACGATTCTGCGATATTGCACTTTGAGGATATCAGCCTTGGCTTGAGTGAATCCACGATATGTCTAAAAGCCGCTTCGATATCTTCCTCCGCCACACATCCGTAGCCGAGCAATAATCCTCGCCGGGAAGCAGGGCGCAGGTAATAAGCGGAAAGAGGGCGTGTCAGCACATTTTTTTGTTCAAGCTCCGCGCTCAAAGCAACATCGTCAATTGAATCCGGTAAGGAAAGAATCAGATGTAGCCCGGCGTTGCTGTTCTCGCACATATATTCCTGGCCGAGTTCCTGCTCAATCATTCGCGTCAGTGCACTGCGGCGTTTGCCGTAAATCAAGCGCATGCGGCGGATATGCGCGGCGTAATGCCCTTCACGGATAAACTCCGCCAGCGTTAGCTGGGTCAACCCGTTCCCCCCTCGATACAACTCCGAGTGCGCGATTTTCAGCCGCGATGCCAGCTGACGCGGCAGAACGACATAGCTGATACGCATTGCGGGATACAATGTTTTGCTAAACGTCCCGATGTAAATGACCGGTGCATCGCTGGTCAACCCCTGAAGCGCGGGGATCGGGCTGCCGGAATAGCGAAACTCACTGTCGTAATCATCTTCCACCACCCAGCTGCCTTGCTGCGCTGCCAGCGCGAGGATTTTTTGTCGCCGCGCCAGACCCATTACGGAACCCAACGGGTAATGATGTGACGGTGTCACGCATATCAACTTTGGTGTACGAGCCTCTGGTTGATTTTCTGGCGGGTCCATACCGTTATCGTCCACGGCAATGGGATGAATATCTACTCCATTCACCGAAAGAACGTTACGGATCCCCCAGTAACTCGGCTCTTCAATCCATGCTACATCGCCTGGGTCGCAGAGCATTTTTGCCAGCAAATCCAGAGCCTGATGCGTACCTGCGGTGATGAGGATTTGGTCTGGCGTGCAATCTACTGATCGCGCTATGCGCAGATAATCCGCCAATGCCTGTTGCAGTTGCGGGCAACCACCGTGGCGCGAATAAGTGAGGAATTCAGGATGCAGGCGTCGGCTCAGGCGGTTTTGCAGTTTGCGCCAGATATCATGAGGAAATTGAGTGACATCTGGCACGCCAGGCATAAATACGCCCCACTGGTGCGAAGCAACCCCCGTTCGGGTTAGCAACTGCGAGCCGCGTTTGGATAGCGTGACGTGACTGCGCGCTGGTGCGCACTTCGTCAGTGTCTTATCGGCAATAACACCGTCACTGGGTAAATCGGCGGTAACGAAGGTGCCGCTTCCCGTCCGAGTTTGAATATATCCCTCTGCCTGCAATTGTTCATAAGCTGCAAGCACGGTATTACGCGAAATATCCAGTTCTTTGGCGAGATCGCGCGAAGCGGGCAGGCGGCTGCCGGGGCTGATGCTGCCGTCGAAGATAGCCTGTTGTAATACCTGATAAACCCGCTTGTTCAGGGTGCTCTGTGTGGTGCCGGCCATACTGGTCAGCCGCTGCAAAATGAGGTCAGAAAGCAGTGAACGCAAAAGTGGATCCTCGAAATAAACAGAACTGGTTCTGGATTATAGGGCCGCTGACAGGATAAAAAACAAGGGTAGATAACAACTTTCATACTTTATTGACCCCCGAACCTACAAAACATCAGCCTCAGGGCAGGAGAAAAACATGAGTCACAGCGAACTGGAAAAACGCCGTAAAGAAGCGACACCGCGCGGTGTCGGCGTCATGTGCGATTTTTACGCAGCGAAAGCCGAAAATGCCACGTTGTGGGATGAAGAGGGCAAGGAGTACATCGATTTTACAGCGGGAATTGCTGTGCTCAATACCGGCCATCGCCACCCAAAAATTGTCGATGCTGTACGCAAACAACTTGATCAGTTCACGCATACCGCCTTTCAGATTGTCCCTTACGCCAGCTTTGTGACCCTGGCGGAGCGTATCAACGCGATTTCCCCTGTGGCGGGAAAAGCCAAAACGACCTTTTTCTCGACCGGCGCTGAAGCAGTGGAAAACGCGGTAAAAATTGCCCGCGCCGCCACAGGCCGACCGGGCATTATTACCTTCACCGGCGCATTTCACGGACGTACGTTACTGACCATGGCGCTGACCGGCAAAGTGGTGCCGTACAAAGTGGGCTTCGGGCCTTTCCCGGCATCCGTTTACCATGCGCAGTTTCCGAATGCCCGGCATGGCGTCAGTACGGAAATGGCGCTCGACAGCATCGAACGTATTTTCCGCAGTGACATCAGTCCGTCGCAGGTCGCCGCGATTGTCTTCGAGCCCGTTCAGGGGGAGGGCGGTTTCAACATCGCACCGGATGATTTCGTCACGGCCCTGCGTGAAATCTGTGACCGCCACGGCATCGTGCTGATCGCCGATGAAGTGCAGAGCGGCTTTGCGCGTACCGGCAAAATGTTCGCAATGGAGTACTACGGCGATGCTAAACCCGATCTCGTCACCATGGCGAAAAGCCTCGGCGGCGGTCTGCCTATTTCAGGTGTGACTGGCCGCGCTGAATTGATGGATGCGCCAGAGCCGGGTGGTCTCGGCGGCACTTACGCCGGTAACCCGCTGGCCGTAGCCTCTGCATTGGCGGTGCTGGATATTATCGAAGAAGAAAAGCTGTGTGACCGCGCTAACCGTCTGGGTGCAGAACTGGTGGAAGTGCTGGAAACCGCCAAAAGAACCTGCGCTGCGCTGGTGGACGTTCGCGCGCGCGGTTCGATGGTAGCCGCAGAATTTAACGATCCTGCGACGGGTAAGCCTTCGCCAGAGCTGACCAAACAGTATCTGCGCAAGGCGCTGGATGCAGGTTTGCTGATGCTGAGCTGCGGCGTGCACGGCAACGTGATTCGTTTCCTGTATCCGCTGACTATCCCTGACGCCCAGTTTAAAGATGCACTGGCGATTTTATCTCGCGTACTGGCTGACTGAGGGATCTCATGCAACTGAAACATCAAACACTGCTGCGCCAGCAATGCCTGATCAATGGCGAATGGTTGGACAGCGAAAATGGCGAACGCGAAAACGTGATTAATCCGGCGACCGGCAAGGTTCTCGGCAGCGTTCCGCAAATCACCACGGCGCAAGCGGCGCAGGCTATTGTTTATGCAGAACAGGCGCAGGTGGGCTGGCGGGAGAAAACCGCCAAACAACGTGCCGCGCTGATGCAAAAATGGGCACAGCTGATGATCGAACACGCAGACGATCTGGCGGCATTGCTGACCGCAGAACAGGGCAAGCCGCTGGCGGAAGCGCGGGGTGAAATCGTCTATGCCGCCTCTTTTATAGAATGGTTTGCGGAAGAAGCAAAACGCGTCGAAGGCAGCGTGCTGGCGCCGGTTCAGGCGACACAGCGTATGCTGGTGCTAAAACAACCCATCGGCGTGTGCGCGGCGATCACTCCGTGGAATTTCCCGGCGGCGATGATTACCCGCAAGGCCGCACCTGCTCTGGCGGCGGGCTGCTCGATGATCGTCAAACCTGCCGAACAGACGCCGCTAAGCGCGTTAGCCCTCGGGCAATTGGCCATCGAAGCCGGTATTCCCGCGGGCGTATTGCAGGTGATCACCGGTTCCGCCCGTGAAGTTGGTAAAGTCCTTTGCGAAAGCCCGGTGGTTAGGAAACTCAGCTTTACCGGTTCGACCGAAGTGGGACGTATCCTGATGGCGCAAAGTGCGCCAACGGTAAAAAAACTCTCGCTGGAACTCGGCGGCAATGCACCGTTTATTGTCTTTGATGATGCCAATCTGGAACGCGCGGTGGCGGGCATTATGGCGTCGAAATTTCGCAACAGCGGGCAAACCTGCGTCTGCGCCAACCGTATTTATGTCCAGCAAGGCATCTATCCCGCGCTGGTAGAAAGACTGGTGGAAGAAGTGGAAAAACTCATTGTTGGCGAGGGTTCGAAACCAGGTGTGACGCAGGGGCCCCTTATTGACGATGCCGCGATTGCTAAAGTGCGTGAACACATTGCGGATGCGCTGTCTCAAGGCGCAACGCTGTTCACCGGCGGGGAACCGCACGCGCTGGGCGGAACGTTCTTCCAGCCGACTGTAGTGGGGAACGTTACCTCATCAATGAAATTCGCCCGCGAAGAAACCTTCGGGCCGGTCGCGCCCGTCTTCATGTTCACTGACGAAGCCGAAGCCGTGGCGATGGCCAACGACACTGAGTTCGGATTGGCTGCGTACATTTTCACGCGTGACGCCGCGCGCCAGTGGCGTGTGCCGGAAGCGCTGGAGTACGGCATGGTGGGCATTAACACCGGGCTGATTTCCAATGAAGTCGCGCCGTTCGGTGGTATTAAACAGTCCGGGTTGGGCCGTGAGGGATCACGTCACGGTATGGACGATTATCTGGAAATGAAATACCTGTGCATCGAACTGACGGACTAAGCCGTTCATTGTATAAGGACAGGGTCCGTATAATGTGCAGGGATGCACGCACGTAGTGCCAGAATGGGCTGTAAGTCAGAGCGTAAGAATGATTTAGTGCTGTATAGGTGAGCGCCTCTTTAAACATGAACCCCATAACTAAGAACAGGTTATTCCCCTATTTTTTTATAATAGTTATCTGAAGAATGAGTAATATCAATGAACAGGAAAATATAAAGTAAGCTTTGACCGTTTACGTTTATATTCATCTATGTTGATGTTCTCAATCGAAAAGTTTTTAAGAAAGTAGGAATTCCATGGTTTATTTATTCTTATGACTTATTTATGTCGCTAATAAATACACTGCGGGGTAAAGTTTATTCTAAAGGGATGTAAAAATGTCTATTCAGGAGCTCAATCGTTTTCGTAGTCGTCAGTATGAATTACAAACGCAGGGTGGGTTTTGTTGCGGGCTCAGTATCGCGCTAATGGTACATCTCCTTGAATGTGATAAGAGTTTGTCACGTCCAATGAGTCCGGCTCAGGCGTTTAAACATGTACATGAGTATATGGGAGCAGTTCGTGTGTCGGGAAATATTTTAGAAGATACGACCACACCAGGGTTTGAGATATTTCGTAAGAGAATTTTTCATCTTCAGAGCCAATATACCCGAAGTATTTTACCTAAAAAGCCATTTGTGCAAGGTTGCGGTGTGGTCTTGCTGGCTTTATCGGTGGGGGATACCTACAAACGTAAGGATAATTGTGCTTTTTTAAATAGAAATATTTATCCGATGAATCATATGGGAATAGCATTCTACGGTAACGGAGATGAAATATTTATTTTTGATCCTAACGCGGGCGGATTGATTATCCGCTGGAACGAAGATAGCTTTACGCCTACGGCAATTCATGCCGTAGATTGTGCGTTGCAGAGAATGTACAAAATGTACGACCGCATGCAAGGTCGTCGCACGGCGAATGTTGTACTCACGGAAATGATTTCTGAAAATGTTATGCCGTATGGGGATTGTATATAACAGCCACTTCAAATGACGATTATTCTGGTCATCAAAGACAATCTTCAGTGCTGGTTGCTCTTGAAAGCAACGTTCTGAGTTGAAAACAAGAAGGGCGCCGTGTTCTCACCGGCGCCCTTAAGCGTTTTATTGCATTAAAAATCCGTTAGAAATCGACGTTCACGCCCAGCTGGAAGTTACGGCCTGGCATCACGGCCAGCGCTTTGTTGTAAGCATCCTGATTGGTGGTATCGGTCAGGGTACGGCTGCTCAGGTAATCCCAGTATTTACGGTCGGTGAGGTTATAAACGCCGCCGTTGATTTTCACGTTCTTCGCGACCTGCCAGTAAGCGGTGGCATCGACCATACCGTAGCCCGGCACATTCATATAATCCACATTGGAATCTGCGATTGGCGTACCGCTGTTGGTATAGCTCTGACGACTGGTCGCTTCGGCTTTTTTGCCTTTCACGAAGGTGGCGGTGACTGCGGTGCCGTAGACGCCAGAAGGATCGTCCCACGCCACGCCCGCGACCAGTTTCATTGGCGGAACGCTGTCGAGATCGACGTATTTGTCGCCCGCATAGCTGGACTTGGATTGACCCTGCGCGTAACCCAGTGCGAAGGTGGTACTCAAACCGTTCACGTCGCTGAACCATGTACCGTAATCGATTTTGGTGCTCAGCTCGCCGCCGTAGATATACGCTTTATCGCGGTTTTCAGCCTGATAAATCGTATAAATGTTGGAAGGCACATTGGTGAACATGTTGCCGTTCTTCGCGCGGGTGTAACGGGTATTGGCGATGAAGTTTTTGTAGGTGTTGTAGAACACCGACGTTTTGAAGCTCACGCCTTGCGTCGCTTCCCCTTTCAAACCCCACTCGACATTATTGCTGGTTTCAGTTTTCAGATCGGTGTTACCAATCAGCGCGTACTGCGCCGCACCTGCGTAAGAAGAGCCGAGGTTCCATGAGCCGTAAAGCTGGCTGGCATCCGGGAACTGTGCGCCGCGTTTGTATTGCAGGTACGTCATCAGCTTCGGCGTCAGATCATAGGTGAAGGCCAGAGACGGCAGAACCTGCGTATCAGAATTGGCTTTACCGTACAGGGTTGAGACGGAGTCTTCAGAGACGACGCTGTTGGACAGATCGGACAGGTTTTTCGATTTGGTGTTCTGATACGCGACGCGCACCGCCGGGATCACCGAGAAGTTATGGCCGTCGAGGTCAAACTTCATGGTGTCCTGCAGGAAGCCGCCTAACACGTAGGTACGGCTGTTAGCTTCCGGCTGCATCGTGGTGGTGTAAATGCTCTGCGCAGGCGTTTCGCGGAACGGACGCTCGGTGTCAGACACGCGACCGTTGATCCCGGCGCTCAGTTCGTGACGTCCCAACGTTTTCAGCCAGCTGGTTTCCGCGCCGTAGGTGTCAGTATCATAGTTAGAATACACGTTCATCATCTGCTTGCCCGAGTTCGGCATGTAGGTGTTGTCGTGCGCCTGCGTATACTGGTAATAGACTTTGGAAACGACCGCATCGGCAAAATCGTTGAATGGCGTCCATTCGTCTTTCAGGCTTGCGCCCCAGCGACGGGTATTACTTTGCTGCTGCGCCGTGCCGAGCACGCTGCTGCCAGCGCTATCCCACGCATCGTAATGGGTGTGATTCACTTTCTCGTAGTAATCGAGCGTGCCGGTGAACTTGTGTTCATCATTTGGCTGCCAGATCCCTGAAGTCATGATGGCAGTGGAGTGCCAGTTGGCCGGATACGCATCATGCGTGCCGCTGTTGTTACTGGTTTCCTGACCGTCGCGGCGACTGATCGCCACTAACCCACGCAGCTCCTGATCGCCCGCGGCGGCGGTGATGCCGTTATGCCATGAACGGTCTGAGGAACTGTAATCCGACTGGTAACCGAAGTAGGTTTCTTTGCCCGGACGCAGATAATCGTCTGCAGATTTCGGCAGGAAGGAGACGGCACCGCCGATGGAGGTGTTGGCGCGCTCGGCGGAAGTGGCACCGGATTCGATATCTACCTGACCGTACATGTACGGGTCGATGTAATCACGGCCAATGCCGAATGTGCCCAGACCTGCGCGGCTCGCATAGGCGCGGCCTGTGGCACTTGGCTGTGGAATGCCGTCGACGTCAATGCTGACGCGGTTACTTTCCAGACCACGGATGTTGTAGCCGGTATAGCCCGCGCGGTCGAAGCCGCTTTTACCGTTACCGGAACCGCCGCTGGAGCCCGTTGCGCTGATCAGCGGTTCATAACGCATGATCGAACCGAAATCATTGCCGCCTTTTTTCTGCATATCGGCGGCGGAAATTGTGGTTTTTGAGCCCGGTTTTTTATCCGGCAGCGTCTCAGTCACGGTCATCACTTCTTCGTGGCTCTGCGCCAGATCCTGAGCGGTGCGCACCGGCTTCTTCTTGATCACGTCAGAAGGCTTTGTTTGGTTTTGTGCCAGATCGGTACTTTCTTTAACGGCTTCCGCTGCGTTAACGTTAAAAGTGGTGGTGAGAATCGTCCCCATGAAAACGACGTTTTTCACCAAACCCTGCTGTGAAAAGGATTTGAACATGTGTTTTTAGTCCTGCACTAATTTTTTAAGTTCTGCTCAACAAAACTGCCCTGCAAATGCTAAGACGCAAGTTAGGATCTCTTCCTGAGAATGCCTTTGTCCTTATAAAATATGGGTTTATTGGTCTGCGATACCCACACCGGCTTACTGCGAATGATAATGATACTGATAATTGTTATCAACAAATGTTAAGAATAAATGCCTTCCTTAACGAAATCTTTGCACTTTGTCGGCGGATTTGCGTTAAGGCAGGTGTCTTTACAACCCGTAAACCCGCCGTTAGAGTGGTCATAAGAACTGTACCGTACAGTTTAGCGCCCGACAGGTCTCTTCTGCCGGGCCTGAAAGTGAACAGGAGTGAGGATGAAAGTTCGTACCGAAGCCCGCCGGGAGGCGATTGTCGAAGCCGCCGCCACGTTGTTTAAAGAAACGGGCTATGAGCGCGCGTCCATGAATGAGCTGGCCAGACGCCTCGGCGGTTCCAAAGCCACGCTGTACAGTTATTTTCCTTCCAAAGAAGCGCTGCTGGTTGCCGTGGTGAAAGCCTGCACCACCGGGCATCTTTCGGAAGCGGTCAACGGTCTCGCCGCGCCGTTCCCGAGTCTTGATTTAGAAGACGTACTGACGCGCTTTGGCGAAAGAATGCTGCTGGTGCTGACCAACGACGGCGAGGCGCTAGCGGTTTACCGCATGGTAATCGCCGAAGCCGGGCATTCCGATATCGGCATGCTGTTTCACGACTCCGGACCGGGTGAGGCTATTCAGGCGCTGGCCGGATTTATGGCGATAGCGATGGAAAAAGGGCAAATGGCGCAGGCCGACGCACTTCTGCGTGCGCAGCAATTTCTGGCGCTGGTCACAGCGGAAACCAATATGCGGCTTTATCAGCAAAACCCTGCGCCGCTGGAGATCGCCGAGATCCGCCAGCTGGTTCTTAATGCCGTCGATATGTTTTTACGCGGTGGGGTGCGTTAAGAGACTTGCGTAAAATATTCCTAAGATATATCTTTCAAGGCAACTGATTCCCTGAAAGAGAAAACAATATGGAACAACCTCGTCAAGATTCCCCTGCTGCAAACCTGCCGGTTCGTGTAAAAAACGAACTGGCTTTTCGCGCGCTCACCGTCAAACGCAGCGAAAGCGTGGCGGGTTGTTTTAAACGCATCGTCCTCAGCGGTGAAGACCTCAAAGGCTTCAGTTCACGCGGCTTTGACGATCACATCAAACTGTTTTTCCCTGCCACACCGGGCGATGTCATCACCGCGCCGGTCGCGACCGAAGAGGGCATTGTCTGGGGCGAAGGCCCGCGTCCGCTGAACCGGGAATACACGCCGCTGCACTTTGATGCGCAAGCCAACGAGTTGACGCTCGATTTTTATCTGCACGACGGTGGCGTTGCCAGTGAATGGGCTGCTGCCGCGAAGCCTGGCGACCCACTTATCATCGGCGGTCCGCGCGGTTCACTCATCATTCCGACTGACTATCAGTGGCAACTGTATCTTTGCGATGAAACCGGTCTGCCGGCACTGAAACGTCGCCTTGGCGAACTGAAACAGGCGGCAAGTGACGCGAAAATCACCGTGCTGGTGAAAACCAAAGACGCCGGTTGCGAAAACTATCTGCAAGATGAAGCAGATTTTACTATCGAATGGGTTATCGGCGGCGAAGCGCTGGTGCAAAAGGTAAAAAGCCTGACGCTGCCGGACAGCAATTACTATGTCTGGGCGACTGGCGAAGGCAAGCTGGTGAAAGGGCTGAATGATTATTTCACCGTTGAGCAGGGGCTGGATCCGGCATATGTCCGCTGCGTGGCGTACTGGCACGATAAATAATGCTGATGAACAAACAACACCGCCGCGAAAGGATGTTTGAAACCGGAGATATCCGGTTACTGATGCTGCATTTTTTACAGCAGCGTCCGGCACACGGTTATGAACTGATCAAAGCAATAGAAGAATTAGCCAAAGGTGAATACACGCCGAGTGCCAGTATTATTTATCCGAATCTGACGTTTCTGGAAGAGCAGGCGTTAATCACGTCAAGCCAGGAAGAGGGCGGAAAGAAACAATACGCGATCACGGCCGAAGGCGCAGAATCGCTGGCGCAGCAGGGCGAATTGCTGGATTCAGTGACTGAGAAACTGCATTCGCTGGCGATATTATCCAATAACCGCAGTATTCCTGAAATGCAGCGTGCGATTAATAATATCCGCATGGCATTAAACCTGCGGCTGGCCAAAGGTCCGATCGAGCAAGATACGCTGTATAAAATTACCGATGCATTGGATCGCGCGACGAAAGAAATTGAGCGCAGCTGATGCCATAACAGGTGATAAAAAGAAAAAGCCTCCGGTTAATCTGGAGGCTTTTTGCTTTTACAGGGCATTAATTATCTTCAGGCCAGGGCGTCAGGATTTCATATCCGTCTTTAGTCACCGCCACCATATGCTCCCACTGTGCAGACAACGAGTGATCTTTAGTCACGACCGTCCAGCCATCGCCGAGCACTTTATTCTGCTTCTTACCGGCGTTAAGCATCGGTTCGATGGTGAACAGCATGCCTTCCTGCAAGACCAGACCGCGACTTTTCTCACCGTAATGCAGTACCTGCGGATCTTCGTGATAGCCCATACCGATGCCGTGACCGCAATATTCTTCAACGATGGAAAATCCTTCGCGGTGTGCGACGGCGGCAATGGCAAAACCCACATCACCCAAGGTCGCGCCCGGACGCACGACTTCAATCCCGGCCATCATCGCTTCGAGCGTGGTATCCACCAGGCGGCGAGCCATAATGCTCGGTTCACCGGCGTAATACATCCGGCTGGTGTCGCCGTACCAGCCGTCTTTGATCAGTGCGACGTCAATATTGACGATATCGCCTTTTTTTAGCGCTTTGTCCGAAGGGATGCCGTGACAAATCACATGGTTAACGGACGTACAGACGGTTTTTTCGTAGCCGTGGTAGCCAATGTTCGCCGGAATTGCCTGCAATTCGTTGACGATATAATCATGGCAAAGGCGGTCCAGCTCATTGGTGGTCACGCCAGGCACGACGTGCGGTGTGATCATATGCAGAACGCGGGCGGCCAACTGCCCGGCGATGCGGGCTTTCTCAATACCTTCCGGCGTTTTGATCATCCGGTTATTGTTCACAAAGTACTTGCTGTCTAAACCATTATTCATTACTTGCCTTCCTGTGTGTGCCACCCACGTTTAACAGCGTGCGGATACTGCCGGTATTTTCATCAGATTCCATGCTGCACTGCACCAGCAGGCGCGAAATTTCACTGTGCGTCATATCAGGATGCGTCTCCATCAGCATGCCAATTTTCATCCAATGTTCCGCCTGCGCATTCATCGAGCGTGTATAGGCCAGACTGGCGATGCGCAGATTTTCATGCATCAGTTCTGAAATCTTGATGATACCCATCGGGTTACCTCAGCAGTATACGAATTATATATGAACCGTATACTACGCCGAAAGGTGGGGATCCTCAACTCTTGGCGGCCAGGAAAAGTAAAACGCCTCCGGCCAGAAAGGACGGAGGCGTGACAAAAAGGCAGACTGCGCGAAACTTACTGGCTGGACGTGTCTTTTTTCATGGCATCTTTTGACATGGAGTCTTTCGACATCGTGTCTTTTTTCATGTGATCTTTCGACATTTTGTCTTTCGACATACAGTCCTTACTCATACTGTTTTTCGCCATTGAATCTTTGCTCATGCCGTCCTTTTTCATGCAGTCTTTCGACATGCTGTCTTTTTTCATCATCGCATCAGCCGCGTAGGTGGTGCTCACTGCGCCCATCATCAGACAGGCAGACATCATTATTGCGGTTAACTTTTTCATAGTATTTCCTTCTTTAGGGTCTTGATAAGGTAAGAGTATGGGTTTTGGAGGATTTAACTTCCGCCGAACCAGTTGTAGCCCTGATCTTCCCAGTAGCCACCGGTAAACTTATTGGTAATTTCAATCACTTCGATGTGTTTCGGATTCTTGTAGCCAAGCTTGGTAGGCATTCTCAACTTCATCGGGAAACCGTATTTGCGCGGCAAAATCTGCCCGTCATAAGTCAGCGCCAGCAGAGTTTGCGGGTGCAGCGCGGTCGCCATGTCGATACTGGTGTAATACTCATCGGCACATTTGAAACTGACGTATTCCGCGCTGAGATCGGCGCCAATCAGGCGCAGAAAATCTCCGAACGGTACGCCGCCCCATTTACCGATGGCGCTCCAGCCTTCGACGCAAATGTGCCGCGTCACCTGGCTGACCTGCGCCATTTTGTAGAGCGTCGGCAGCGACCACTCGCGTTTGTCCAGCGCCAGACCGGCGACTTTCAGGCGCCAGGCGTTACCATCAATGTCTGGCGCATCGTCTTCGGCGTAAAAAGCGTTAAACGGGAACGGGCGGGTGATCATTGATTCGGCGTACTCCGGCGCGAGGCGCACGGAGCCAAACAGCCAGCCCTGAACGCGGTCGTTAAAACCGGAGATTTTGCCCAGCGCGGTTTCCACGCTGGCGTTATCACTGATGTCACAACCGGTCAGCATCGCTACGCCACCGAGTGTCAGCCCGCGTTGTAAGAACAGGCGGCGCGAGGGCGCATCCAGCTGACGAACAATTTGTTTCTGCGCTTCCTGCACAATCGCTTCGCTGTCGGACGGGCTAAAAATCTGGCTGATGCTTTTCTTGATGATGTTTTTCATGTGTTTTCCTTAACGTCCGCGGATCATGGCGATCAGCGTTTTCGGCACCAGCGCCACCATCACCAGATGCAGCACCACAAACCCCACCAGCGACGCCATCGCCAGAAAATGCACATAGCGCGCCGTGTCGTAACCCCCCATCAGTTCACGCAGCAACGGAAACTGTACCGATTTCCACACCACCAGCCCGGAAAGCACCAGCACGATGCCGTCGAACATCACGAACAGGTAAGCGGCGCGTTGCACCATGTTGTAGTGACGCAGATCGTCATGTTGCAGCTTGCCGCGTAATGCCGCCCGCAGATCGTTGAAAATGCCGCGCGGCGTCAGCGGCCAAAACTTCTGTTTCATTCGGCCTGTGAAAATGTTCATCAGCAGGTAAAACACGCCGTTAAACCCGAACAGCCACATCCCGGCGAAATGCCACTGAATCGCGCCACCCAGCCAGCCGCCGAGCGTCACTGTGGACGGGAAATCAAAATCAAAAAGCGGCGATGCGTTATAAATCTGCCAGCCGCTGGTCACCATGATCAGCACCGCCAGTGCATTCAGCCAGTGAGTCAGGCGCAGCCATAAAGGGTGAACCGTGACCGGTTTGCGTGTCGCGACCGGAGGTAATTCTGTGTGTATCGTCATGATGTCAGCCCGCCATCTTTCCCGTTGATGTAACGAGTATTGGGCGGATTTGTTCCCGAAGACCTCACGCAAAGTTAAATTAAATGTGATAACTCTGTGGCATGCGCTTGTGTAGACTCAGGGAAGGGTTTGGAAGATCGGGTTGAGAAGAAAATGGATAAGACCAGGAAGATTTTGATCGTGGAAGACGACGGCGATATCGCCGATTTACTGAGCCTTCATCTGCGCGATGAAGGCTATGAGATAACCCACGCCGCCGACGGCAATCTGGGCGTGGCGTTGCTGGAAAAGGGCGGCTGGGATGCGTTAATTCTCGATCTGATGTTGCCAGGCGTCGACGGGCTGGAGATCTGCCGTCGCGCCCGTAACATGACGCGGTACACGCCGATCATTATTATCAGCGCCCGTTCCAGCGAAGTGCACCGCGTGCTCGGGCTGGAGCTGGGTGCGGACGACTATCTGGCCAAGCCGTTCTCCATGCTTGAACTGGTGGCGCGGGTCAAAGCGCTGTTTCGCCGTCAGGAAGCGATGAGCCGCAACATGAAGATGGATGCGGGGACGTTGAGTTTCACCGGGCTGGTGATCGATCCGATTGCGCGCGAAGTGATTCTCAACCATCAGCCGGTGGAACTGACGCCGCGCGAGTTTGATCTGCTGTATTTCTTCGCCAAAAATCCCGGCAAAGTCTTTTCACGTCTCAGTTTGCTCAATCAGGTCTGGGGCTATGAACACGAAGGGTATGAGCACACGGTGAACACTCACATCAACCGGCTGCGCATCAAAATAGAAACCAATCCGGCCGAGCCGGAACGTATTCTGACCGTGTGGGGCAAAGGGTATAAATTCGCGTCTTCTGCTGAAGAGGCACAAGGGTAAATCATGAAAAATCTCACGCTGGCACAAAGACTGACACTGGTATTTACGCTGCTGCTGCTCGCCTGCTGCGCACTATCCGGCTACATGCAGGTGCGTTCGAGCAATCAGTACAGTCAGGCGGTGATCCAGCGTTTGTCGGCGAATCTGGCGACGCAGATCGCGGCCAACAATCCGCTGCTGAGCCAGGGCGAATGGGATCCGAAAGCGGTGCATGCGCTGTTCAATCAGCTGATGGCGGTGAATCCCAGCGTCGAGGTTTATCTGCTCGATAACAACGGCAACATCGTCGGTAATGCTGCACCGGCAGGCCGGTTGCAACAGCAAAAAATCGATCTCAAACCGGTGACTGCGCTGTTGCAGGGCGCAAAAATGCCGGTCTATGGCGATAATCCGCGGGATCCGCAAACACGTCAGGTTTTCAGCGCCGCACCGTTGCAAGCGGACGGTGTGACCAAAGGCTACGTCTACATCGTTTTGCTCGGCGATGAATACACCGCGCTGGCCAGTGATGCGCAATATCAGTCGGCGATTTATCTGGCGCTGCGGTCTATGGGGCTGGTGGCGCTGTTTGGCCTGCTGGCCGCCGCGCTGGCATTCCGCTGGGTAACGCGTCCGGTGCGTAAACTGACCGCTCAGATTGCGCAGCTCGACAGCGGCGGGATGGACGCCATTCAGTCGCTGGCGAAAAGTGAACCGCCCGCCGGTGCGCCGCGCGATGAAGTGTCACAGCTGCAACAGGCGTTTATCGCGCTGGCAAAACGTATCGATCAGCAGTGGCAAAGCCTGATGGTGCAGGATCAGCAGCGCCGCGAGTTTATCGCCAATATTTCCCACGATTTGCGCACGCCGCTGACCTCGTTGCACGGCTATCTGGAAACGCTGTCGGTGAAATCTGACCAACTGAGCAACGAAGATCGCCAGCGTTACCTGAACATCGCCCTGACGCAGAGTAAAAAAGTCGGGCGTCTGGCGCAGGAACTTTTCGAACTGGCGCGGCTGGAATACGGCGTCGTGAAGCCGCAAAAAGAGCCGTTCTCGCTGTGCGAACTGGTACAGGATGTGTTTGCGAAATTCGAACTGGCGACCGAAACACGCGGGCAAAAACTGCTGGCGGATATCACTCCCGGCATTCCGCTGGTGAATGCTGATCTCGGCATGATCGAACGTGTGCTGACCAATCTGCTCGACAACGCCATCCGCCACACGCCGGAAGGCGGTACTATCGAAATCAAACTGTGGAAAAGTGAAGGGCAGGTGATGGTGCAACTGAAAGATTCCGGGCCGGGTATCGCGCCGGAGCTGAAAGACAGTCTGTTCGTTCGCCCGTCAATCCTCAGCGCCAATAAACATCGCGCAGGCGGCCTCGGGCTGATGATCGTCCGCCGTATTTTGCAGTTGCACGGCAGCGATATCCGGCTTATCGAAGAACCGAAACGCGGCGCGTGTTTTCAGTTTTCTGTGCCGGTGTAGCAGACTGCATTATAATCAGCCTTAACTCGCTGACTGGACGACCAGAGATTCGGCTTAATTATTCAGGGACGACCCTGGCATTCTTAAAAGGAAACATCATGGCCTGGGTATATCTGTTTTTTGCAGGAATTTTCGAAGTCGTCTGGTCGGTGGCGATGAAAGAGTCCCACGGGTTCAGCCGCCTGGTTCCCAGCATCATCACCATCGTTTTCATGTTACTTAGCTTCGCTCTGCTCTCTATCGCGATGAAAACGCTGCCGCTCGGCACGTCTTACACCGTCTGGGTGGGTATCGGCGCGATCGGCGCATTTATTCTCGGCGTGACGATGTTTGGCGAAAGCCTCAATCCGCTGCGCGTCATCGCCGCGCTACTTATTTTTGCCGGCGTTGTGCTGCTGAAGTTTGCGACGAAGGAATAAGGGCAGGGGAAAAATGCAGGAAGCCGCTCAGAAGAGCGGCTTTTTTGTTTGATAATTATTCTTTAAACATCGCTGACAGCATATGACGAGAAGTGGGTACCAGCCCGACTTGCAAGCCAAAAGGCTTGAAGACTTTATTGATAATGTCAGAGGTATAGTTACCCTTATCATTTTCTACTTCAGATAATGTCTTACGTGAAACGCCGGTCAGTTTGGCGAAAATATCCTGCTTTAGGCCTAACACGTCAACTCTCAGCGTTTTCAGTGCTTCTCCTTGCGTCATTTCTCCTAACAAGAGAGCTTTCATAATCGCAATTCTTGTTTCGTTTCTTTCACTGATGCCTGCTGGCTTCGATAAATGAGATACCCGCTGGCGCGGCTGCGATTTGTAAAGTGAAAAAGAGGATGCATCATTGGATACCGTGCGTTTTTCACTCGAATTTTTTTGCTCAGTGTTCTGCGCTGAACGAATTTTCTCGATTGTGTCCTTCACCGTATCGCCAGTGTAAGGTGCCTTTTTCACAATAAACCCCATCGTTGTAATTTAACGGAGATAAAATTGAAGCCGATCCCTGACATATCAGTAATCTGTGCCGGTACCCCTCTTTCCACAAGCCTGTGTTTCAGTCCGAGCAATTGCTGTGCGGTATCTTTCAGCGCGTGTAGCAATGTATGAGCGGGTACGAGATCGGAGAGCACGTCTGAAATCCCGGCGAAATCATATTCACCGCCAATTTCTAAAGGTTGTGTCCATTTCATGGTTCTGGCAATACCTTCCGGGTCAGCCTTCATTGGTGCGAAATCATAGATGGGTGCAAGACGGATGCTGTTTACATCTTTAATGAAAGAGGTATTACGCCCGTGATTGTCGCTATTACCAAAAATAATATTAAGTAAATCACGGCGCACCCATTCGATCACAAATGCCTGGATATCGAAGTGAAATCCCTGCTCCGTGACCATGTGACTTTGAATAATCTTACTGACCAGCGTTCGAATCGTCTCTTCATGATAAAGCGTGACACCCGGTGCTTTTCTCAGGATTGAATAGACTGATTCCAACCCAAACCGTTTGATTTCAGTGTCACTTTCAAAAGAAATATCGAATCTGGGAAGCCAAAGTGAGGGATAACTGAGCCCCTCTTCAAGGCGCATATCCCGTGTGGATATGGTTTCGAATCCCATTGCTTCCAGTTCATGGTAGTAGTGAAATTCGGCTCTTAATATGTTGCAGTCAATTTCACTTCTTGAACCACGGGGAAATTTCACTAAATAGTGGAGATCGCGGTTGGTGAGATCATTTTGATAGGTATCAATCCATATCTGCTGCTCATTGCTGCAACGGAGCAGAAGTTTGGGGGCTTCCCCGCCAGCACCTGTCGCACCTCCGGCGGCGGCACCGCGCTGTTGTGCGTAATCCAGAAAATCACTGGCTCTGTTTTTTACGTCTTCGAGTGAAAAAAACAGTTTTTCAGCCTGAGCATGGTACTCGGGCAGAGATTCTTTGATCCTCAGATTCCCAACCGGGGACATCGTGCCGTGCTTAAGCAAGACGAAATTTTGTTGGTCCGCCGTCAGCCCTTCCAGATCCAGATAGTTTTCCCAATAACGTCGACTTGACCCACTTGGAATAATGTCATCCAGAAACTTCATCCAACCGCGTTGCCTGTCATCCTCAAAGAACAGAGCGACAGGATGGTTCAGAGAGGCCGCATGGTTATCATCACGCCCAAGGTTTTCAATGGCATAGTCTGAATGGTAGTTCAGCTCAGTAATGCGCAATGCATTGTCACCTGTACCTGAAAATGTGATGGCAGCAATATCAACCCAGTGGTTATTGAGAAAACATTGTAACGTTAAATTTTCCATGTCATGCCCTCGTGATTATGAGTGAAATACTACACCGTAATCGACGATTTCTCAAATACCGTTACCTTTAATACACATTAATGCCTGTTTTTCCATTTAGTGCGTGCTATGCCACTCATTAAAAACCATCGGGTTATTCATACTGCCTGAAAGCTGGCGGGGTGACCTTTGGCCGTTAAAACCGCGTGAGGGAATCAGTATTCAGCGCTTCGCTTTATCCCTTCTCGGCCTCACCGCAATATCTGTAATCTGCGTGTCGTCGCTGGCACTGATGACCAGCCGTACGGCAGCGGCGACGGAATCAGGCGCGCTGTATTCGCGGGGATCGATAGCATCGAAGTTGCCCTGACTCTCGCGGGTTTTACGGTTCATCGGGGTATCGGTCGGGCCGGGTGCGACGGTGGAGACGCGCACGCCGTACTCGCTTTCTTCCTGCCGCAGCGCATGGGCGAGGGCGCTGAGTGCAAATTTAGACGCGCAGTACACCGTGTTACCACCGTCAGCTTTGGTGCCGGATCCGGAGCCGATAAAAATCACCTGACCTTCCTGTTTGCGCAGTGCAGGCAGCGCAAGACGGGTGAATTCAGCAGGGGCAAATACGTTGATGGAAAACTGTTGCTGCCAGTCCTCAGGCCGCGCCTGGTCAAGACGCAGGGGTTTGGAAATCGCGGCAGAGTGAACAAGCACATCAATCTCTGGCAGCGCGTCGACGAACCGTTGTACGGCAGTGAAATCCAGCAAATCGATTTCCACCGCTTCGACATTTTCAATCAGCCGCAATGCCAGCAGGCTGTCTTTATTTCGCCCGAGTGCGAAGACCCGATGGTCCCGCGCCAGATCGTGAACAATCGCCAGCCCGATACCGCTGGTTCCGCCGGTTATCACGGCGACAGGGAGAGTACTCATCATGTTTTCCTTCAGGTTTTTTTATCAACCTAACAGCTGATGGCTGAACGGGCGACCGACTTTATTGGCTTAGCTTGTGTGGAAAAAAGAAAAGCCCCGCATTACGGGGCATCCTGAAAACTGACTTCCGCCGTTAACCTCCCAACTCCACCTCCACCCGATGTGCCACCCCGTCGTCCAGCAGAGGGATCCGGTCATTTTCCAGGACATTGCCGTCGAGCAGAACGCGGTATTCGCCTTCGCTACGGCGGACGATTATCTGGTAATAACTGCTGCCTTGTTGGTAGCTGAGCGTGATTTCCGGCCACGCCGCCGGGAGGTGGCTGTGGATGGAGAGCGCGTCGCCGTGGCGAGTGATGCCGAGCAGGGCTTCAGTAATAAGACGGTACGTCCAGCCCGCTGAGCCGGTGTACCAGCTCCAGCCGCCGCGGCCGCTGTGCGGATCCACCGAGTAAATATCGGCGGAAATAACGTAAGGCTCGGCTTTGTAGCGGTTGACGTCCTCGGCGCTGAGGCTGTGATTAATCGGATTGATCATCGACATCAGCTCCCACGCACGTTCGATATTGCCCTGTTTGGCGAAGGCCATCACCGCCCAAATTGCGCCGTGGGTGTACTGCCCGCCGTTTTCGCGCACGCCCGGCAGATAGCCCCGAATATAGCCTGGGTTCGGGCCGTTGCCGTCGAACGGCGGCGTCAGCAGCTTGATTAAGCCAGCATCGTTATCCACCAGCCGCTGATCGACTGAACGCATGGCGCTGGCGGTGCGCTCCGGCGTACCTGCGCCAGAAAGGACTGACCAGCTCTGGGCGATGGCGTCTATCTGACATTCATCGTTGAGATGCGAGCCGAGGGTTTCACCGCTGTCAAAGTAACCGCGCAGATACCAGTCGCCGTCCCACGCGTGATCGTTGAGATTTTGCCTGAGTAACGCAGACTGCTCACGACACAACGTGGCGGTTTCAGCATCCTGCCGCTCTTCGGCCAGTGCGCCGTAGCGTTGCAAAACGTCGTACAGGAAGAAGCCCAGCCAGACGCTTTCACCGCGCCCGCCGAGGCCGACCAGATTCATGCCATCGTTCCAGTCGCCAGCGCCCATCAGCGGCAGTCCGTGTTCACCCATCTTCAGGCCGTATTTCAGAGCGCGAACGCCGTGCTGCCAGAGTGTTTCCTGCGTCGTGCTGACCACCGGTAATTCGTAGACCGATTCTTCGCCTGCGGCCAGCAAGCGCGCTTCGAGATACGGGACCTGCTGTTCAGCGATGTCATGATCGCCGGTCACCGAGATGTAATGGCTGATGGCCAGCGGCAGCCACAGATAATCATCTGAGCAGCGTGTGCGCACACCATTACCGGTTGGCGGATGCCACCAGTGCTGGACGTCGCCCTCAACAAACTGACGCGAAGCACACAACAGGATTTGCTCGCGCATTCTCTGCGGTGCAGCGTGAGTGAGCGCCAGCGTATCCTGCAACTGATCGCGGAATCCGAACGCGCCGCCGGACTGGTAATAGCCGCTGCGCGCAAGGATCCGGCTGGCCAGGGTTTGATAAATCAGCCAGCCGTTGGCGAGCAGGTTGATGGAGGGATCTGGCGTGGTCACCTGAATTTTATCCAGTACCAGATGCCAGTGCTGATGCACGCGATCCAGTTCGGCCTGCGCTTCGCCCTCCTGTAAGAACTGGCGGATCAGCGTTTCGGCGTCATTAACGTTTTGCCCCAGACCCAGCACGAAGGTGAAAGTGCGCTGATCGCCATCGATGAGGGTGGTCGCCGACTGTACTGCGCCGCAGGGATCCATCGCCGCACCGGTTCTGTCCGACAGCCGCTGATTTTTCAGGGCAGCAGGCGAGGCCGGTGAACCGCCGCGACCCAGGAATTCACGGCGATCGCCGCTGACCGAACAATGCGCGCCCGTCACAGCGAAGAAGGCCGTGCGATCCGCCCCGCTGCTGGTGTAGTGATTGGTCGCCAGCACGCCGCAACCCTGAGACACACGCGCCTGCGAAGTGACGATGTGCATGGCGGATTTGGTGCGCAGATCGGCCATCACCCATTCCACATAACCGGTGACCGAGAGCCTGCGCGGACGGCCTGAAAGGTTGGTCAGGGTCAACATAATGAGTTTGACCGGCGCATGTTCGGCGACCAGCACGGTCATCTCGCTAGCGATCCCGCGTTCGGTGTGTTCGAACACGCTGTAGCCGAAGCCATGGCGCGTCACGTAGCCGCCCGCGCCACGTACCGGCAGCGGAGCCGGTGACCATACGCTGCCGGTCTCTTCGTCGCGCAGATAAAACGCTTCGCCTGAGCTGTCGCTGACCGGATCGTTTTCCCATGGCGTTAAGCGGTATTCATGCGCATTTTCATACCAGGTGTATGCCTGACCGCTTTCAGAAATCACGGTACCGAAATCCGCATTCGCCAGCACATTCGACCAGGGCGCGGGGGTATTTTCCCCGTCATTAAGCAGGATCTGGTATTCGCGGCCATCCGGTGAAAAGCCGCCGGTGCCGTTGAAATAGGTCAGATCGCGCGGTTCGGCGGCAACCGGCGTCAGTGTCTCGTCGCTGCGAACCGGCAACAGCGCTGGCAGCGCGACATGTGGCAACTGCATCCGCTGATTGAGCTGATCTGTGAGCGGGCCGTGACGATCGTCTATCACGACACGCGCCACGCTCATCAGCAGCGTGCGGTCATCCTGCGTGATTTGTTCACCGTTGCGGACAAAAATGCCTCCCGGAATATCGGTCTGGCTGGAGCCTGCGCCCGATGCGACTAATCCCAGGATCTGGTTTTGCAGCGCCTGCTGGTAACCGCCCGGATCGTTAGAGAGCAGCACCAAATCGACTTTCAGCCCTTTCAGCCGCCAGTAGTTGTGGGCGCGGATCAGCAGTTTCACCAGATTAATATTCTCGCTGCTGGAGATGGTCAGCAGCACAATCGGCAGATCGCCGGAGAGCGAAAGCCCCCACAGGCCGGACTGTCCGCGCCGGTTATTGATAATGGTTTGTGCTTCGCCGCGCATTTCCTGACTGGCAAACAGCACGGCACCGGCCAGGCGGTTAAACAGCCCGGCGTCATCTTCGGTGGCGTTGAGCTGGCGCAGCACCACCTGACTATGGGACCAGGCGATTTCGAATACCCGATCAGCAATATGGTGGTCGCGGTATTTTTCCAGCAGCGCCAGGCTTTGCAAACGGGTGTCGCCGATGCCGTACACCATATCGATCACTACCGGGACGCCGGGTTTGAGGCGAATGCGCTGGCGGATAGCGAGCACCGGATCGAGAACAGCACCGGCGCTGTTACTGAGTTTGCCGGGTTGTTGCAGTGCCTGCGGATGGGCGGCGGTATTGCCGCGTCCTATAAAGGCGGCGCGATCGGTTTCGAAAGAGGTTTCCCGTTCGACCGGGCCGTGGATCGCCATCATATGGAACATCCACGGGCACTGTTCATCCGGTTCGCGCGGGCGGCGGTGGCAGAGTATGCCTTCCTGCGCCGGGACCAGTTCGGTTTGCACAAATAAATTACTGAACGCCGGATGGCTGGCATCGTTGGCCGCTGGCGCCAGAACCACTTCGGCATAGGTGGTGATTTCCAGCGTGCGCGGACGGCGGCCGTGGTGAGTGACCGTCATGCGGCGGATTTCGACGTCGTCTTCCGGTGACACCACAATGTGCGTATTCATCGTCAGCGAGCCCTGTGTGCGGGTAAATTCCGCACCGGAGTCGGTCAGCACCGCGTGATAAGACCCTTTTTGCTTACCTGCCGGTTGCCAGCTGTTGCTGGACACTTCGCCGGTCGCCGGATCGCTGATATAACAGAAGATGCCGCGATTATCGCGCGTCGCATCTTCCCGCCAGCGGGTGAGCGTGAGGTCTTTCCAGCGGCTGACGCTGCCCCCCGCCTGCGTCACCATCAGATGATAATTCGTATTGGAAAGCAGCTGAACTTCAGGCGACGGGCTGTCCACGTCGACGAATTCACGCAGTTCGACGTTCACTTTTTGCAGTGTGCTGTCGTGAGACTCGAAGTGACGGCGCGGGCTGTAAAGTTCGACCGCATCCGGCACGCGTTCCTGCAATAACAGCCGCGCGGACTGGAATGCCGCATTAGCCGCAAACCGCGCGGGCATCGGTGAGTCCAGCAGCACATTGGCCAGCGCGATGAATCCCATCCCCTGGTGGTGCGCCATGTAAGAGTGCACGACGATATAAATCTGTCCGCGAACCAGCCGTGACGGGCTGTAATCCAGCGCATCGTAGAAGCCGTATTCGCCGCGCGCGCCGCGATTTTCCAGCTCGACCAGATTCAGACAGGCTTCTTGCGGACGGATCATCAGCGCCATCATGGTGGCGTAGGGTGCGACCACCATGTCTTCGCCGAGCCCGCGTTTCAGCCCGAGGCCGGGCACGCCAAACGCGTGATACTGATAATTCTGGTTGATATCGAATGCGGCATACGCTGATTCCGAAATCCCCCACGGGACATTGTTCTCTTTCCCCCAGGCTATCTGCCGGTCAACGGCGGTCTGGCACATTTGCACCAGCAGCGTGTCCGGATAAGCTGGCATCACCAGTTGCGGCATCAGGTACTCAAACATCGACCCGCTCCACGACATCAGCGACGGCTGTTTGTCGATCACGGTGAATAAGCGTCCCAGCGCGAACCAGCTTTTTTGCGGCAGCTGGTTCGTCGCAATGGTCACGTAGTTGGTCAGGCGGATTTCAGATGGCAGCAGATCGTACTTTCCGCTGTCCATCTTGTGCGCGTCGCAGTTGTAACCGACAGTCAGTAAATGCGTGGTGTTGTCGTACAGGAAGCGGAAATCCATGTGCGCGTGTTCATTCAGACGCTGTTCCAGTTCGCCGATAATATCCAGACGCTGACGCGCCAGCCCGATAGCGCGCGATAAACCCGGCGACGTCAGCGCGTCCTGCTGCGCCAGCCAGAGCAGCGTGGGAAGCGGTTCGTCATGGGCTTGCGGGGACAGCCAGCTATAAAATTCATTCCACTCGGCAAGTCCTGCATCCAGCTGCAACGCGAGCTGTTGCAGCCAGCCTTCTGCGGATGAAGAGATCAGTGCCCGCATCGAGCGCAGGCTATCGAAAATGGCCTCGCCTTTTGCGTCAGCCGCCAGTGTCCAGCTCTCGCGAAGTTTGGCCATCGGCGCCGCGCCGTATTTATTTTCGGCCATGTACAGAGTGTCTTCAATGCCGGTCAGCCACTGCGGAATATTCATCGCAGGCTGACGACGCCACAGGTGCAGGCCGGTGCTGAGGGTCAGCAGATGTCCGGCGAGATTGCCGCTGTCGACGCTGGAAATGTAGCGCGGGTTGAGCGGTTCAAGCGTGCGGGTATCGTACCAGTTATAAAGATGGCCACGATAATGCTCGAGTTTATCCAGCGTATCGAGCGTTTGCCCGGTGCGCAGTAACACCTCGCCCTGCGTGAGATAACCGAAATCCCAGGCGGTAATGTTTGCCAGCAGAGAAAGGCCGATATTGGTCGGCGACGTGCGGTGCGCAATCACCGGGTTTGGAATTTCCTGATAATTATCCGGCGGCAGCCAGTTTTCCTGCGCTGTCACAAACGTCTCAAAGAATGACCACGTCTGACGCGCAGCCTGACGCAGGAATATCCGCTGTTCTGCATCCAGATTGGCTGCCGGAGGCGGGGCGGGCTGGCTCAGCCAGCACAGGATGCGCGGGGCGAGGAACCACAAAACGCCAACGGGAAACACCGCCCAGACCAGCGGCGGATTCGTCAGCGCAGGCAGCATCACGACAGCGATCCCCGCCAGCGGGTTCGCCCACATCCGCAGATAGAAATACTCCGGCGAACGCGCGCGGCTTTTACTGCCGACCTTCACGCTAGACCATTCGTGCAGATGACGGTGGCTGATGCCCAGCCGCCACAGCGTCTGCAAAATTGCCTGTACGGAATACACCGCTTCGTGCGGCAGCGTCATTAACGTCACAAAAATGCGTGAAAGGCGGCTGACGGTGGCGGAGGCCACGCTTTTCAGATGCAGGATAAGTTTGCGGCGCGGGCCTTTATTCATCAAATCCAGCACCAGCGCGACCAGCACCGGGAACAGCAGCATTACGGCGATAAACCCAAGCCAGTAAAGCTTGTTGGGCACCAGGCTCACGGTGCAGAAGATGATCACTAAAAACGCAGGCGCGACCAGACTACGGCGCAGGTTATCAAACAATTTCCAGCGCGAGAGAGGGGTCAGCGGATTTGGGCAGCGCTGGCCGTCTTCCTGCCGCACCCGAAAACGCAGCCAGTTCAGTAATTGCCAGTCACCGCGTATCCAGCGGGTTTTACGGGCCACATCCGCCAGATAATGATCGGGATATTGTTCGTACAGCACCACATCGCTGAGCATTCCCGAACGGGCGTAACAGCCTTCCAGCAGATCGTGGCTGAGCACCAGATTTTCCGGGCATGTGTTTTCGTTGGCGCGGATAAACATATCCACGTCGTAAATACCCTTGCCAACAAACGAGCCTTCGCCGAATAAATCCTGATAAATGTCCGATGACATCGACGAATACGGATCGTTACCCGGTACGCTGCTGCACAGGGCGGCATAGCGTCCCTGACCATGAGCGGGAATTTCTTCTGCCAGACGTGGCTGGAGGATCGCGTAACCGGAAACGACCAGATGGCGCTGTTCGTCGTATACCGGATTATTGAGCGGGTGCGCCATCGCGGCCACCAGCTGATGCGCCGTCGCGCGCGGCAGTACGGTATCACTGTCGAGCGTGATGACGTACTTCACCTGCCGCAAATGTGCCTGTGTGCTGCCTTCGATCAGCGAGAAAGGTTCACCCCTTTCACGCAGCCAGTGGTTGAGCGCATTCAGCTTGCCGCGCTTGCGTTCATAACCCATCCACACGCCCTGCGGTGCATTCATTTCACTGTCGCGATGCAACAGGGTGAAACGTGCTCCTTCGGTGGCAGGATAGCGGCGGTTGAGCAGTTGCGTCTGCTGCGCGGCGTAGGCCAGCAGGTCATCGTTGCCCGGATCATGCTGTTCTTTGCTGTCATGGAAATCACTGAGCAACGCGAAATTCAGATGCGGCATGACGTTGCCGAGATAACACACCTCGAGGCTGTTTATCAGCTCGTCGATATTCTTGCGGCTGCCGAGCAGGCAGGGGATGACCACCAGCGTGCTGGCATTTTCGGGAATTCCGCCGGCAAATTCCAGCCGCGGCAAGGGTTGCGGCATACGGCTGCGGGTAGTGATTTCACTGAGCAGATTGAGGGCGAACTGGCTGGCGACTAACACCACCGGCACCAGCATCGCCCACCACAGCCAGTTACTGGCCGGATGACCGGTACGGAACAGCGCATCGGCAGTCACGGCGGTGGTCAGCAACAGCAGGCTGCCGAGCCACGAGAGAAGCGGTGTCTGGCTGAGTTTGGCGCGGGCGCGGATCTGCAACGAATAGCGCACCCCGAGATCTTTTTCGAGTGCCGCGCGGCCTGGGCCGATCAGATAAAAGCCAACGTGCTGCTGCTGATAAGAATCACCGGGCTGTTGCGCCAGCGCCACCGCACGGGCGGCAACGGCGGCTTCGTCATGCGGGGAATTGCGCGAAAGACGTTCGATCTGATGGCGATAATTATCGCGTGTGTCAAAGTGCATCGTGGCGTAAATATCTGCCGGATCGGTGCGCAGGATTTTCTCCACAATGCTGAGATTCTCGGCGAAATCCGCCCAGTCCATTTCAGTCAGCTGGCGTAATCCCATGATGCTGTTACTGACCGTCAGCTGATTGGCCGCCAGCTGCTGATTAAATTTATCGATGACTTCGCGCTGCGTCAGCCCGACCTCACTGAGACGTTGTTCTACCCAGGTCAGCGGCAGTGCCAGCATCGAGCCATGCCCTTGCAGACGGCGAACCAGTTCGGCGACAAATGCGCTGGTGCGCGGCGGATTAGTACGCGCCATGTCGGCAATCACGATGATCTGACTGGCCGGATCGTTCTCAGCGCTATCCAGCAATTTATTGACCCAAAAATCCGCCAGATTGCGTTCTTTCTGGGCATTCGCCACTTCAATACTGACGCGACGCAGGTTTTCAATCAGCGCCAGGCGCAACATCCCCGGAAACGCCCACAGCTCGCCGAGCGTCAGTGGACGGACGCTCTGATAAGTCGAAAGAAAACGGGTCAGCGTTTTGATGTCCCACAGGCCATCACTGTGGCTGACCACTTCGGTGGCGATATCGTAAATGCGTGGGCAAAAATGCGGAGATCCGAGTAAAGGCAGGCCCTTACCAAAATTCTTTGGCAGCAACTGGCGCACGACGCGGATTTGTTCTTCGATCAGATAGTAGTTATCCAGCAGCCACTCACCGGCAGGCGTGATAGTGGCTTTTTCACCGCTGCTTAAAATCAGGCAGCTGCGCGTTAACACCTTCTCGTTGTCGTCGAGGCGTTTGAGTAAATAGTAGGGAAGTTTCTTTTTGGATAATTTATGAGAAAGGGCCAGTTTTCCGCCGTAGCGTTCCATCTGGTCAGCCGAAAAAAGTTCGGCGCGGATCGGCGAGGACTGTGCAAGCGCGCTGGCGCGGTGACGTCGGGTTGCCGGTGATGCAGGTGGTGCTCCTTTACTTTTGAACCAACTGAAGACAGCATTTTTCACGTCAACATTCCTTATGCGGACCCGAGAAGGCAGTTGCCTGAGCTGCGATAAGAGTTCACATAATAAGAAAAGGGGTCAGGGGCAGGGAGGCATTTCGGACAAGACGCCTGATAGCGAGCGTCTCTCCTGAGCTTAGTCTGTTTATGGCGATCTCGTTGGTTTAATTTCCATCACCTTGATTTATCTAAACTACACTTGCTGGGCACGACCTGTACCACTACAACGTTTATCAAAACAACAATAACGAGAAACTACGATGATTATTTCTGCTTCAACGGACTACCGGGCGGCGGCAAAAAGCAAACTTCCGCCGTTTCTATTCCACTACATCGACGGGGGGGCTTACAACGAGCATACCCTGCGGCGCAACACCGCCGATCTGGCCGATATCGCACTGCGCCAGCGCATCCTGAAAAACATGTCGGAATTAAGCCTTGAGACGGAGCTGTTCGGTGAAAAACTGGCGATGCCGGTTATCCTCGCGCCCGTGGGCCTGACCGGCATGTACGCCCGACGTGGCGAAGTGCAGGCTGCCCGCGCCGCTGCGAAAAAAGGCATTCCCTTCACGTTATCTACGGTTTCGGTTTGCCCGATCGAGGAAGTGGCGCCCGCCATCGACCGGCCAATGTGGTTTCAGCTTTATGTCTTAAAAGATCGCGGATTTATGCGCAATGCGCTGGAACGCGCACAGGCTGCGGGTGTGAAAACGCTGGTCTTTACCGTCGATATGCCGGTACCCGGCGCGCGTTATCGCGACGCGCATTCCGGTATGAGCGGTCCGAACGCCGCCGCCCGCCGCATGTTGCAGGCAGTGACGCATCCGCAATGGGCCTGGGACGTCGGCCTGAACGGCAAGCCACATGATCTCGGCAACGTATCAGCGTATCGCGGTAAACCCACGACTCTGGAAGATTATATCGGCTGGCTGGGCGCGAACTTCGACCCCTCTATCTCATGGAAAGACCTCGAGTGGATCCGCGAGTTCTGGAAAGGCCCGATGATCATCAAAGGCATTCTTGACCCGGAAGATGCCAAAGACGCGGTGAAGTTCGGCGCAGACGGTATCGTGGTTTCCAACCACGGTGGTCGCCAGCTCGACGGCGTACTTTCTACCGCGCACGCCTTACCGGCTATCGCTGACGCAGTGAAAGGGGATATCACGATCCTGGCCGATTCCGGCATTCGTACTGGTCTGGACGTGGTACGCATGATCGCGCTGGGCGCTGACAGCGTGTTGCTGGGCCGCGCATTTGTCTACGCACTGGCTGCGGCGGGAGAAGCGGGCGTGATTAATTTGCTGACGCTTATCGAAAAGGAAATGCGGGTGGCGATGACGCTGACCGGTGCGAAATCTATTTCAGAGATCGGCCCGCAGTCGCTGGTGTATGGGCGCGGCGTAAGGTGAAGATTCAATAATGAAAGCAGCGGTTTGTGGGCAAACCGCTGTCATGATGCCGCTTCAACCGTGCCACTTCCGATAACACCACCACCGCAGTGGATGCTGTCTCTTGACCGAACTGCGCCTGTGTCGGGATGTCAGTTCAGCAAACCAAGATGTTCGACGAGGATCGACGAGCCAATACCGATAAGCACTACACCGCCCAGCACTTCGGCCCATTTGCCGATAGCCGCGCCAAGAAAGCGGCCGAGCAGCATGCCTGAAGTGGCCATGATAGTGGTTGCCGCACCAATGGTCAGCGCCATCACCAGAATATTCACCTGAAGGAAGGCAAGACCCACGCCAACGGCCATGGCATCGAGACTGGTGGCAATTGCCGTGGCTACCAGTAACCAAAACCCGTGGCGAAGCGGGACGTCCACCTCTTCAGATGTATCCTTTCTAAATCCTTCCCAAATCATGCGTAAACCCAGCACTAAAAGAAGGATGAACGCGACCCAGTGATCCCACTCCATGATGAATTGCGTCGCAGCAAGACCGATCGCCCATCCGATCACTGGCGTTATGGCTTCAATCACCCCAAAAATAATCCCGGTGCGTATTGCTTCTTTCAGCGGTGGCCGGTGCAGGGCTGCGCCCTTTCCGATAGCCGCCGCGAAGGCATCCATTGACATACCCAGCGCCAGAATAATGACCGTATAAAATTGCATAAAACAGACCAGTCAGACCCTTTGCAAGGCAAAAGGCGGTTTATTAAATGAGGAGCGCAGTTTGCCATAAAATTTTAAATAAAAAAAGCCATAATATTCAATCAGTTATAGTTGGTGCTAAGAAAGTTAGCACAGGCTATATTTGTATGAAAAGGCTTCAATTCAGCAAGGGTATTAGGAGATAACTAGCACAAATATGAGGGATCATAAGAATTTACGCTTTGCGTGGTTTGCGCATTCACTCTGATTTTCGCCAACGTCGTTCTGACAGGTTTTGTGCCAACGCTGATAGTGATGATTTTCTAAAATAACCCTTATCTGGATTTTAAAAGAGTCCAATTTCGGACATGTTAAAATTTTTTAAACAGGCGTATAGTCTCTTTATAGAATTTATTCTACCTGTTGCTATCTGAATTTTTAATTATGTAAAGGTCTATATATGATCTGCGGTCTCTTATTGCCTAAATAATTAATGTCTCTATATCGAATTCAATTATTCAAACACCTGCTTCCCCGCGGGTGGCATTGTAGTATTGGTGTGAATCTATTTAAAATATGAATACTCTTTCAGGTGATGTAAAGAAGAAAACTGAGCGCAGTCACGCTCAGTTTGCCGTCCTGATTTAAAGCCAGGGGCCCTAAACATGGTCAGTTTCATTAAAAAGTCTGGAGCGTTTTTCTTCCTTTCCGTACTGATAAGTACAGTTTGTTATGCGGATACCCTGACAGGGGTAACCGGAATAATTAATGGTACTGCCCCGGTAATTAATAATGCCAATAAAGAACCCGGTAAAATAAATATCAGTAAAAGGAGTCAGTACGACGCCGCTCACCAACTCGATGTGGGAGATGAGGTGCAATTAGCCTGGTTATTAGTGGACAGTGAAGAGGACATTGATGCCACTTTGCCGTCAACAGTATGGACATGTGATCATCCGGAAAAAGGCAGCCGTGTCATCGCTACCGGTACCCAGAATTACACCATCAAAGCTGAGGACATGGGCTGCAATATTGGGGTGAGTTTACAGCCTAAAACCAGCACCGGGACGCCAAGGGAAAACACACTACTCAATATCAGCAAGATCGGTGCTTATGATGACAGTGATAATATTATCGATGCACCGGTGAATCCACATACGCTCAAAATTACCGATTATATTGTCGCACCGGGTACAGATCAGAGCCGGACCGTTCCTGCCTCTACCATGCTACGTACCGGCTGGGATGGCGCGAAAGTACAGCTTGAAACCGACAATCCTGCTGCTGACGTCGAGTGGAAAAGCAGTGACGAAAATATTGCCAGTGTTTCTTCAACGGGCCTGGTGACATTTAAATCAAAAGGCGATGTCGTCTTTACCGCTGACAACAATCTATACAGCACCACTATCCGTTTTAATCCTGACTTGTTCTTTATTTTTGCAACGTGGAACATGGATTGGTATGACGCGAAAACATGGTGTGAAGGTCAGGGGTATAGCATGCCTTCAATCCACCAACTGTCTACTCAAGGGAGTCGCACCATACCGACAGATTCACTCTGGCAGGAATGGGGGGATGTTGCCAAACAAGGTGCGAAACATTCCGGGGTGGTTTTCTGGTCGGCTGACGAGTCTAGCGATAATCATTACCAGTATATGTACATCAGTGATGGTCATGTATCGTCGAATTTCCGGGACGTCTACGAAGGCGTGGCCTGCGTGGTGCAATAATACTCTCTGACCTGATAGAGAGAGCCACGGTAAAATAATCGCGAAAAGCTTCATGGGGCTGTTTAAGGGATAAATACCCGACAGCATCTATACTGCCAGAGTGGGACGACAAGTGTCGTCCCAAAACATGGCGAAGACTCATGAAACAAATACAAAATAAGTCGTCACTTCTCAGTGCGACAGGTGCCTGCATCGGCGTGGTTTATGGTGATATCGGGACCAGCCCGCTCTATACCCTGCGGGAATGTCTGACCGGACAGGCGGGCATCACCCTGACCCAAAGTTCTCTGTTCGGATTTCTGTCGCTCATTTTCTGGCTGCTGATGCTGGTGGTTTCAGTCAAGTACATCATCTTCGTCATGCGCGCAGATAACGACGGTGAAGGGGGAATTCTCACCCTGATGTCGCTGGCCGTGCGTAACCTGAGTCCGCGTTGGGTGCCTGTTATTATGTTTCTCGGGCTGGTCGGTGGCAGTTTCTTTTACGGCGATGGCGTCATCACGCCCGCTATCTCGGTGCTTTCCGCTATTGAAGGTCTGGAGCTCATCGCACCGTCCTTCGACCGCTTTATCATTCCCGCTTCCATCGCCGTGTTAACGCTGCTGTTTTTCATTCAGAAAAATGGCACCGCCACGGTGGGAAAAATCTTCGCGCCGGTCATGGTGGTGTGGTTTATCACGCTGGGAGTGCTGGGCATAGCCGGTATTGTGCGTAACCCGGATGTACTTCAGGCGCTGAACCCTTACTGGGCGGTGCATTTCTTTGTCGAATTCAAAACCGTGTCATTCTTCGCGCTGGGTATGGTGGTGCTGTCGGTCACCGGCGGTGAGGCCCTGTACGCCGATATGGGGCACTTTGGTAAAAAACCGATCCGCATCGCGTGGTTTGCGCTGGTCGGCCCTGCGCTGGTGATGAACTACTTCGGTCAGGGCGCGTTGTTGCTCAGTCATCCCGAAGCCATTCAGAACCCGTTTTTCCTGCTCGCACCCGGCTGGGCGCTGATCCCGTTGCTGGTACTGGCAACGCTGGCGACCGTGATTGCCTCTCAGGCGGTCATTTCCGGCGTTTTCTCCCTGACCCGTCAGGCCGTCCGCTTAGGCTATTTACCCCCGATGCGCATCATCTATACCTCCGATGTCGAATCCGGGCAGATCTACATTCCAGTGGTCAACTGGCTGCTGTACGTCGCGGTGCTGATCGCCATCCTCAGCTTTAAGCACTCAAGCAATCTGGCGTCGGCGTATGGGATTGTGGTCACCGGTACGATGGTTATCACCTCTTTGCTGATCGGCATTGTCATGGTGAAAAATTGGGGATGGAAAACCTGGCTGGGAGGAGCGGTGATGGCGCTGTTGTTGCTGATTGATGTGCCGCTGTTTGCCGCCAATCTGACCAAACTGTTCTCCGGCGGCTGGCTGCCGGTGGCGATCGGCCTGACCATTCTGGTGGTTATGCTGACGTGGAAAACTGAGCGTTCGCGGCTGCTGCGCCGTTTGCGTCAGGATCCCGAAGCGCTGGAATCTCTTATTGTCTCACTTGAAAAAGCACCGCCTAAACGCGTTCCCGGCACCGCCGTGGTGATGTCCCGGGGTCTGTACGAAGTCCCGCTGGTGCTGTTACACAACCTCAAACATAACAAGATTCTGCATGAACGAGTGATTCTGCTGACCATGATCACCACGGACGTACCCTACGTTCATAACGTCCGGCGAGTGACCATCGAGCAGCTCTCACCCACGTTCTGGCGCGTGGTAGCGAGTTATGGCTGGCGCGAAAAACCGAACGTTGAGGATATTCTTTACCGCTGCGGGCTGGAAGGGCTGAAATGCACGATGAACGAGACATCATTCTTTATGTCGCGCGATACCTTCACACTCGGCGAACCGCGTCCGTGGTATTTAAAAGCCCGTGGCAAGCTGTTCCAGGTGTTACAACGCAACTCGCTACGTGCGCCCGAGCAATTTCATATTCCGCCGAACAGGGTGATTGAGCTTGGGGCGGTGGTGAAGTTTTGAGGAATATTACCGCGGGTTCGTTGTGAACCCGCGGTGAGGATATCGAGAACTACGCCTGCGGAGCCTGCGTCAGGTCAGTGACTTCCGGTGTTTTAGACTCTTGCGATGTTTGCGTGGTCTGCGACTGAGTGGTCGGCGTCACTTCAGTGACTTTTGGTGTCGCCGATGTTTCAGTCTGCGTCGGCGGAGTCGTCACGGGTGCTGCGGTTTGTGCCTGCTGCGTGGTAACCGGCGTCGCAGGTGTTGCTGCCTGCGTCGGCTGAGTCGCGTCAGTTGCCACAGGCGTTTCAGCTTGTGTCTGCCCGTCCGCTGCCGGGGTTTCCATTTCAATCTTCGGCAGGGTAGGGATCGGGTCGAGCGGGATGCTTTCTGCCTTAGGTTTCGGGATTGGGGTTTGCGCGCGAACCAGGAACGTCGGTTTGAGATCCGCCACCGAATAAGTCACGTGGCTGATGGCGTCGTTCGAGGTGGTGACGTCAACAGGTGAAATCGTCACGCGTCCAATCAGTGAACGGGCATAGCCACCCACTTTATGCGAGCCTTCCGGCACACGCACTTCGAGGCTTTCGCCGATCCCCAGCGCGCCGGCATCTTTGCCATCAACGGTCACGTAGAGTTTGGTGCCATCATCGGTTTTCGTCGGGATATGCGTTACGGTCACGCGCGTCGAACCGAAATCGAAAGCCGGTGCCTGGTCTGCGGTTTTCGGTTTTGCACATCCTGTCAGTGCAAAAACGGCTGCAACGGCAGCAAGGGTAAAACGATAACGCATAGTTCGGTATCTTCCTTTGAGGGATTTTTGTGATCTGCGTACCAATATACCCGATCTGGCCTGCGAGATGAATGCAGCGGTGGGGAACTCGGAACAATCTTCTTTGCAGCCTGTAACACGCCACACAACTTTAAGTTGAAGCGCTTCGTCAATTTGTGTATTTTTATGCAAATTATATGCATAAAAACACAATCACACAGGAGTGACCATGCTTAAGTCCTTAATCCTCACCGGGTGTCTGCTTTCGTCTTTAATCACATCCGCCTTCGCGGCGCAAACCACTTATGTGGTCGGTTCCGGCGGCACTTACCGACCTTTCGAATACGAAAACAGCCAGAAACAGCTGGAAGGTTTTGATATCGACATTATCAAGGCCATTGCTAAAGCGGAAAATTTTGACATCAAACTGGTCAATACGCCGTGGGAAGGCATCTTTGCGACGCTGAATTCCGGTGATCGCGACATCATCATTTCCGGCATCACCATTACCGACAAGCGTAAAGCGATGGTCGATTTCTCCGCGCCGTATTTCCCGGCTGAGCAGTCCATCGTGGTACCTGAAGCGTCTACCGTGGATTCCGTGGCAGCGCTGAAAGGCCAGAAAGTTGGCGTGGTGAACTCCAGCACCGGCGACATCGTCGTCTCCGACACGCTGGGCAAAAACAGCACCGACATCAAACGTTTTGATAACACACCGCTGATGTTGCAGGAGCTGGCGGAAGACGGCATCGGCGCGGCAGTCGGCGACGTTGGGGTGGTGAAGTACTACATCAAATCCCATCCTGAGAAAGCCCTGAAACTGGTGCCGGACAGCAAGTTCGAGCGTCAGTACTTCGGGATCGCGGTCGCGAAAGACAACACCGAACTGCTGGGCAAAATCAACGCCGGTCTGAAGAAAATCGTGGCTGACGGTACCTATGCAAAAATCTACGCAACATGGTTCGATAACAACGTTCCCACGCTTCCAGCGCAATAATCATCATGACAAGGGGCTATAAAGCCCCTGAACAAGGACAGGTATGACCGGATTTCGCTGGGAGATAATCTCAGAATATGCGCCGCTGTTTGTGCAGGGCGCGATCATGACCATTCAGTGCACCATCATTTGCGTGATTTTAGGAACGTCGTGGGGGCTGCTGCTCGGCCTGGGTCGTATGGCGCGCGCCGACGATGGCCCGTGGAAACATATTCTGCGTTTTGCCGTGCAATGGCCGGTGCGCGTTTATGTCAGCGCCTTTCGCGGCACCCCCTTGTTTGTGCAGATTATGGTGGTCCACTTCGCGCTGGTGCCGCTGTTTATCAATCCGCGCGACGGCATTCTCGTCGCCAACGGCCTGATGTCTTCGGATTTCGCCCGTATGCTGCGCTCTGACTACGGCGCATTTTTATCTTGCGTGGTGGCAATCACCCTGAACGCCGGCGCTTACGTGTCGGAAATTTTCCGCGCAGGTATTCAGTCGATCGACAGCGGGCAAATGGAAGCCTCGCGCGCGCTGGGCATGGGCTGGGGCAAGACGATGCGCAAAGTGATTTTGCCGCAGGCGTTCCGCCGCATTTTGCCGCCGCTGGGCAACAACGCCATCGCGATCGTGAAAGATTCCTCGCTGGCTTCGGCAATCGGTCTGGCCGATCTGGCCTACGCCGCGCGTACCGTTTCGGGCGCTTACGCCACCTACTGGGAACCCTACCTGACGATTTCACTGGTGTACTGGGTGCTGACTTTCCTGCTCTCGCTGCTCGTTCAGCACATGGAAAAGAGATTTGGCAAGAGTGACGCTCGATAAATAAAGCATGGTAAGTGATTGTATATACGCGGCAAAGTAAAGAGTCTTTGCCGCTTTTTAAAACCTGAACTTCGAGCTCCTGCAAAACCCCTGCAAAACTCTTCTGCAATACCGTTCAAAATTTGTACAGATTAAATAGCCAGGGTAACCCATTCCTTCCCTCTGTCATCATTGTACAAATCAGTCATTTTCTGGTTTTTGTGACCCAGTAACTTTTGTGTATCGATGCCCTGTGCGCGATATAGGCGCTCTGATAATGAGCGTTGCTCATGAAACGATGGTGGTGATCCTTCTGACCAGGTCAGGCCGCTATTATCGCGAACTTTTGCGAATGACTTTGTAATTGATGCTGTTGAAACCGCACCACCTCTTTTAGCTTTTCCTTTGGCATGGTGTATATGCAGTAAATAAGGGCTAATTACCAAGTCGCGACAGCGGTTAATAACCTCACGCAATGTAACTCCAACCTGGTCATTGTGAAGCGATAAAGGGAGGGCGAGCCTCATACCGGTTTTGCTTTGCTCTATATGCAGATGGTCATCCCAAACGTCGGTAAATTTCATCCTCGCCAGATCACCAAGCCTTTGGCCGGTCACGATTGCAAGTAACATTGAGTTTTGAACATATACTTGTTCGTGTTGAGCGGCAGAGTAAATGGTTTTCCATTCTTCAAAATTTAAACGTTCTCGTTGTACTGAATTCTTAGTTTGCCTGGTGGCCGCCGCCGGGTTATATCCCGGATCTACTTCCCCTGCGTGCTGCGCTTCTTTATAGACGTCCATCAAAACCGAGCGGACGACTTGCGCCATTCGTCTATGACCTTTTTCTTTGTGCTGATCGATGATCGCCGCTATGTCTTTTGCTCCTACAGCCTTCAATTCCATGTGGCCACATTCACGTCTAAAAATTTCGACCGGCCCCGACTTGTGTTTCAGTGTTTGCTTTTTTATTTCGCCATCAGCAACACGCTCTACCTGTATCTTTAAATAACGATCGAGCCAACTGGTGACGGTTAAAGACATGCCAAATTTCGGACTGACTTTTTCCCTGATGGTGAACATGTGCTTCATTTTCTGTTCGGCAAGACGAGTATTTGCCTCGATCGCTATTTGACGAGCTTCCTCCTCACTATCGCCTAAACCGTGAAACTTACCGGTAACAGGGTGTTTATAACGCCAGTAAACCTTTTTGGTTCTGGCGTCGGTATAGCAAGAAAGGCCGGGGATATTCACGTTATATTTACGTGGACGAGCCATCTTCGAGAATCCTTTTTAAACGCGGATTATCATCCTTCTTGACCACTGGCTTATCAGCCATGCCAATAAAGCGCGCCGACGCCTCCACGCGCCAGCACCGCCCAGCCTTGAAGGGTGGTGGAGATATCATGCCGCTCTTTGCATACTTCATCAGGGTAGGCCTGCTTGGTATTGGATCGGAGAATTCATCCTGAGCCCATGCATCTAACGTTAATGTTCTCGCCATAAATTACCCCACACGTTTAAGTTATAGCCGGCTGCACACCGGCTTACAGATTTGAAAGTTTCTCGATTGCCTTATCGAAAGTTTCCACCGCAACATCCAAATCAGAGGCACTGACCTTTGCTTTAATGGCGCGGACTTCCTCAGGTGATTTTGCGGCGCGGATCTGAGCCATTAAATCCAGAATAAATGATGGCGCAGATTCAGGCGTAACTGCTGGCGCTTCACACGGTCGCAAAACCAAAAGTTCGCTTGCCATGGCTTCAGCTTCTCCCCAGCGCAGAGAAGGGGAGCGATGCGCGATAATTTCCTTCAGACGTTCGTTGGTTAAATTTTTCATTATTCGTTTTCCTTTTTAACGATGCAGTTGCAGTGATGAGCAAAACAATTAGCGAATGCGTCGCGCTGGCTATCATCGATATCGAAATTATCTTCTAACCAGTCACAGAGTTTTTCTTTGCTGATGACAGGCTTTTGCTGGGTGGTGACTGGATTAAGGAATGGAATATCTGACGCTGCCATGCGTGCATCAATGGCTGCGTCAAAGTGGTCTAATCTCAATTCCATTAAATTTTCGGAACTGATAAGGCCGGTTCTTGTTTCGACGTCCCAGCTGTCGCTGTCTTCACCCCAGGAATCTTCATCGCGCAGAAAGCGATATCTGTTAGCGTCACGGATGATGTCAGCATCGATGGACATCGGCACCTGCTCGCCTTTCAGCGCTGCAATATCAGTTTTGTCAGTCATACAGCCTCCCGCCGAGCTTTGCTTGCGCTGAGCGCCTGTTTGTAACTCGCCTTGGCTTCTTTTTTAGTGGAGCACCAAGCTCCAGTAGCACGGCTAGAAGTCATACGAATCTTCCCGCTGTTTGGATACCAGGAGCCATATTCGACTTTCGGCACATCGATACCCAGCCATTCCGCGAATGACTCGCAGACTTCTGACCGCAAATAATCGTCATAGCGAGTGCGTTTCTTTGGGGCTGGCAGTGCAGCAATTGCCAATTCACGGCCAGCCTCAGTGACGTGATAAACGACATCATCTTCTGCGCAGAAAGACGGCGCGGTGCGTGATGACATCAGACCAGCAGCAACCAGAGATTCCAGATCAGCATTGTCACTGTGGCCGCCGCTGGCGAGGAAATAGTTACGGTATGGTTCACGGCGGTTCTCATTGATGCCCAGTGCATGCTGCATGAGTTCGAGCTGATGTTTGGTTGTATCAGTCATTATCTGTGCCCCTCGCATGCCCAGTCCCGGCAGCCGTCAAAGTCATAAGGGTTTTCCTGCCAGCTGATTTTTCCGCAACATGGGCAGTTCCAGCGGGTCTTTCCTGAAGATTTGCGTCGCTTCTGACGTTTAAACCAGTCAGGCTGGCGCAGGCCCGCACCTTGAATCATGGTTCGCCGGTTGAGCAGGTTGATGTTGAACGTCCTGCGCTTCACTGCGTCAGCAGTAGTAAACGGTAACCAGACCAGATTGCTATGTGTAGTGTCAGGCGATTCAGCAAAAATTCTGGCCTTGCTGAAATCATCGGTAGGCAGTAGATCAGACAACCAATACACATCATTCCCGTTCCACCTGCCTTTCACGAAAGCCACGTAACGTTCGCAACCTTCTTCAAGAACGCTTTCACCAGGAATGTGCTGATGATCAACATGCCAAACAGCAGCGGCGTCGATTGCATCAGCTGAAACAGGCAGGTCGATATCACGGCCACGGTTCCAACTGCTTTGAGCCTCTTCGAGTGTGTAAACATGGGCTTTATTGATATCAGAGGCATAACCCTGCCCGTTATGACAGTGGAACGACATGTTGCTGCCGACAGTCTCGCGTAGGCATGCCATATAGAAACGGTCAGCCATGATTTTCAGCCCTCTGTTCGATTACCTCTAACCCCAACTTCAAGGCCAGGGCATGCTCCGCTCTTGCACCTGCGCTGTTCTGCCAGCCGATTAGCAGGTAGATAGCATCTGCGCGCTGAAGCATTGTCAGGCCGACGGCCATGTAATCAGCTTCTGTCAGGCCGTCCGGCAGGATCGCCGGATTAAGCGGGACATGCTTTTCGAATGACAGATTCAACGCAGCCTGGAGGGAAGCAGGGCGGTTAAATTGCGGTAGGCCGGTCATCGGCCCTGCGATGTACACTTTCATGGCTGCATTCCTAAATAAGTGATTGCCATAACCACGCCGAGGATCAGATAGAAAGCGATATCAGTTTTCATGAAATACCCCTTTGGCTGATTTCGGCGTAAGCGAATCCCTTGCCAGTGATGGCAATTAATTTAATTTACTCAGACATAGACAAGGGCTCGTAGCTTCATACTGGTGGGGCCAGCGAACCCTTGTCTATGTCTGCGAAAAAAATTGGCGGTGGTCATGATCAGAACATTATCTTCGCTCCCCCTTGGGTAGGTTGAAGAGTCATGCCACCGCCGAAAGACAACTACACACAGCAATTATCGAGTTCCACGTCGATCTGATAGGGCGGCGGTAATCGAAACCGCAACCGGGCGGGATAGGCCCGGCCATCACCTGATGCTTGCCACAACGTTAAGAGCACTGATTCTGTGGTTCAGAAGTTGATTGTTAGTGAGACGCTCAACAACCAATGCTCTTATCGTTGTGGCAATCCGGCGAAAATCGAGAAACCTGCTACACTAAAACCTGAATAGGAAAATTCTTAATAATTCTTATTAAGTCCCGCACCTATCCCCCGAGTTGTAAAAATGCCTGACATAAAACTCTCTTGTGAGAAATGTACTTCTGAACGTTTTGTTGCCTCTTCCAATTACCCCAGCTCTGACATGGTTTCATCCCTCATCTGTGCCATTTGCCACCACCCAGTAGATGTGAGCTCAGTAGTCACATTTAGGGACACTCCCTATATCGCCTTCGTTCCGCCTCTGCCAGACCACCTCTTCCACCATGTTGAATCCAGCCGCCAAGGTTAAAATTACTCAGACTCGCAATAAGCTGCAGTGCTCTTAACAATGCGTTCCTTACAGGTACATTATGTATCCCTAAGGTACATTGTCAAGGCGAAAAAAAACCTGCCTAGGCAGGTTTCGCAGATATATTATTTCTAGGCTCTATAACGCCTTGGTTTTCCGGAGAAAACTACAGTTCCTATTATTGAACAATTTCCATCAATTTTGATGTATTGTTCAGGCCAGCCTTTATTGAGGGCCTTTAGGTATTTGTGATTACCATCCTCAACCAACCTTTTAAAGGTTGTCTCACCAGAATCCAAAAGCAAGGCAATAACATCATCCCCATGAACTGGGGCTACTTCCGGATCGATGAAAATCATATCGCCTGGTCGATATTCATCGATCATGGAATCGCCAATGACGCGAAGGATATATGTCATGGGGCCGCACGGCACCGGGCAGGGATACGTTTCGGATAAACTCAAATCGACCTCGGAATAACCAATTTCAGTCCAAGCACCTGCCTGAACCCAAGAAATCACAGGAACCAGCTGAATGGTAAGATTGGTATCAGTGACATCTGGAGCTGAAATTATATTTGTAGCCTGATGTTCCTTATCTAACCAACCATCTGGTAAATCAAAGCACTTTTCAATGTGACGTGCCAAATCATCCCCGATTTTCTTCGTGGGATTCTTTCCGATCACTCGGCTGACCTGTGTTGGCTCTCGCTCAATTATCCCCGCAAAGGAAGAATTCCCCCCAGCGCTGTCCCTGAGCTTTCTGGCGTTATCACGCCGTATTTCATCGTTTGTCTTCATACACTCATTAAACTGCGTGTACCTATAGGGTACAAGTATCTTGCGGGTTCATTTAAATAGTGCATAATGTATCTCGGAGGTACATATGATTAAAAACTATTGGGATGCTTTAACAAAACCAGAGCAAAACGCTCTGGCTAAGAAAGTCGGCAGTAGCAGTGGTTATTTGAGATTGGTCTTCAACGGTTACAAAAAAGCGGGATTTGCTCTCGCTCAACGCCTTGAAGAAGAAACCGCCGGTGTTGTTACCAAGAGTCAATTGCGACCTGACATTTATGGGGATGTTAAACCAGAAATCGCAGCGCCATAACTACCGAAGGAAAAGCGAAATGGTAGACCTGAAATCAACAGTAAAAGCGATGTGTAAAGCATACCCCGGTGGGCGCTCTGCAATGGCTGGCGCTTTGGGCATGACTGAAACGCAATTCAACAACAACCTGTACGAAAAGAATGGCTGTCGCTTCTTCGAGGTTGCAGAGCTTGAAGCGATGGAAGACATCAGCGGTGCCAATCACCTGGCTGAGTACTTCGCTCAGCGCCGCGGCGGCTTTTTCGTTGAAATCCCACATCGTGAAGAACTGGACAACGTTGATCTGTTCATCAAGGGGGTAAAGGTTGCGGCTAAGAGCGGGAAGGTTGATCAGCAGATAAATATTTCGATAGCAGACGACGGGGTAATTGATGAAAGCGAGAAGACAGAAATTATGTCGCTTCATCGTAAGCATTTAGCTGCCCGCGATGAGTATGTGAAGTCAGTAGTGGCTTTGCATGAAAAGGTTGACGCCCAGAGTGTGCAGCTCCAGGCGTCGGGCGCATTAAAAACGTGTGTGGAGTAATTAACGCATGAACAGTTTACTCATAAAAGCCGGAGTTCCGCAAATCCGCTGTGTTGCAACTGGCGGTACCGCTGGCTCTCTTTCGTACGAAGTGATGATAGGCAACCGCTGGATCCCCTGCAACTACCAGTTCGCGGCATGGTGGGTAGGTTACGTCTGTGAGCACAGCCGGAAGGTGAGCGCATGTCTGAAGAAATCCAAAAGCTTGACCGGCATTACAAGGATTGGCGGAGCGTTGTGGTACACGTCGTGGGCTTCGACCGAGCGGGGGATCGCGTCATCTTCATGCGCGCCGGTTATCCGCATGAATGCGCGCAGCCAACTGAACAATTCCGGCGAAAATTCACGAGGGTCTTATGAGCGTTAAGTTATCCGCATACGTCTGGGACGGGCTGGCTCAGGCTGGCGTGAAAGGTACCCAATTGCTGGTAATGCTGCGTCTGGCTGATTTCTCCAGCGATGAAGGCACGTGCTATCCGGGCATTGAGACGATATCCCGCCAGATCGGAGCTGGGCGCAGTACGGTCATAACGGCAATCACTCAGTTGCAGAAAGATGGCTGGTTATCCCGCGAAGAACGCCGCAAGGGCAACCGCAATAAAACCAACCTGTATTACCTGAACGTGAAGAAGCTCCGCGAAGCAGCTGCGGGTTTCTATTCTGATAGTCCAGTTTCTGAACATTCAGATTCTGAACGTTCCAATTCTGAATATTCAAATTCTGAACGTCCAGAAAACGTGAATAAAAGCGGTTTTGACCGTCCAGAATCTGGAGGGGATCCGTTAGTAAATTCAAAACAAGATCCATCAGATATAAAAAACCTTTGTCAGCCTGCTGCGCAGACCGACGCCGAGGTTGAAATTACTGATCAGGCTAAACAGGCACTGAAACACCTGAACCAAATCACCGGGTCACGTTACCAGCCCGCCAAAAGCTCGCTGCAAAACATGCGTGCCCGTCTCCGCGAAGGTCACACCCTGGAAGAACTGCAGCTGGTTATCGAATACAAGCAGGTTCACTGGGGAGACTCTCCAAAAATGGCCGAGTATCTGCGCCCGGCAACCCTGTTCCAGCCAGACAAATTCGAAGGTTACCTGCTCAGCGCGACCAAATGGGCGAAGAGTGGCCGTCCGGTTTGTGTGAACGGTAAGTGGACAGCTGACGGTGAAGTTGCAGTTGATACCGCCGAACGCGACGCGGCATACCGCCGGTTCATCAGCGGTGTAGCGGCAACCAAAGCCCCGAGCAAGTTGGAAAAACTGGTGTGCACCGAGGCCAGCAAGGCCAGCGTCCGCAGCATGCGCAGTGATTTCGCCATCACCACATGGGCCAAGATTTGGAAAGAGTGCGCCCAGCGCCAGCAGGGAGTGAAAGCAGCATGACAAATCCATATTCAAAGGCTCTCACCGAGCAGAAAGCTTTGACTGCCCACAAGTTGAAAGAGGTTGGCGACCAGTGGCGCACGCCAGACGCTCTTTTCTGGGGTATCAATGCCATGTTCGGCCCGCTTGTTCTCGATTTGTTTTCTGATGGAGAAAACAGCAAATGCCTGGCGTTCTATACCGTTGAAGACAATGCACTGACTCACGACTGGTCAGCCAGATTAGGCGAACTTAACGGGGCTGCTTTCGGTAACCCACCATACTCTCGCGCCAGCCAGCACGAAGGCCAACAGGTCACCGGCATGTCACACATCATGAACCACACATTCAAGATGCGTGAGCTCGGCGGCCGGTATGTGTTCCTCATCAAGGCGGCGACCTCAGAAACTTGGTGGCCAGAAGACGCTGACCACGTTTCATTCATCCGTGGACGAATTGGCTTTGACCTCCCTGGATGGTTTGTTCCTGCAGACGAAAAACAGGTCCCCTCTGGCGCTTTCTTTGCTGGCGCTGTTGCCGTTTTCGATAAGAAGTGGCGTGGTCCTGCCTTCAACTACATCGATCGTGAAGAACTGCTGGCGCAAGGCGAGGCATTTCTATTTCAGATCCGCACCATGGCAGCTGGTTTACAACAAACCCAGCAACAAAATATTCCTGAAATTATTCCGGAACCGGAATCCAACAACCGCGTATGGCCAGCCGAAGTGAACCATCTCTTTGACCTGGTCGCCGAGTCTTCAAATCTCGACGCGCACCTGCAGAACAAACTTCGTCACCACATCAACCGCCTGAAAATGGACGGAATGCCGGTAGACCAGATCATTGATACCGCCGGCACACTTGCCCGCAAAATGGGAGCAACAGCGTGAAAGAAATTATCGTAGACAATTTTGCAGGCGGCGGCGGTGCGAGCACCGGTATTGAGATGGCAACTGGCCGTAGCGTTGATATTGCGATCAACCATGACGAGAACGCGATCGCCATGCACAGCACCAATCACCCTGAAACGCTGCATTACTGCGAATCGGTGTTTGACGTTGATCCTATCGCGGCGACCGCTGGGCGTCCTGTCGGTCTGGCGTGGTTCAGCCCGGATTGCCGTCACTTCAGTAAAGCCAAGGGTAGCAAACCGGTGAAAAAAGAAATCCGTGGTCTGGCATGGATTGTGATCCGCTGGGCACTGGCGAAGCGCCCGCGTGTGATGATGCTGGAGAACGTCGAAGAGTTTAAAACGTGGGGTCCGCTGCTGACTGCAGAAGACGGCACAGAACATCCGGATCCGGCGCGCGCTGGCGAAACATTTGCTGCATTCATCGGCATGCTGACCACCGGCATTGCAGCGGATCACCCGGCAATTGCTGAGTGCTGCGAAGTGCTGAACATCGATGTGAACAGCAATGACGTCTACCGTCTGGTTGCCGGGCTGGGGTACGTTGTCGATCACCGCGAGTTACGCGCCTGCGACTTCGGTGCGCCGACTATACGACGCCGGTTCTTTATGGTGATGCGCTGCGACGGCCAGCCGGTTCAATGGCCTGCTGCGAGCCACGGGGATCCTAAATCTCTGGATGTGCAGACCGGGAAGCTGGCGCCGTGGCGTACCGCTGCCGAGTGTATAGACTGGTCAATTCCATGCCCGAGCATTTTCGATCGCAAAAAGCCGCTGGCAGAGAACACCCTGAGACGTATTGCCCGTGGCATCCAGCGCTTTGTAATCGACAACCCAACGCCGTTTATCGTGAAGTGCAATCACACCAGCACCAAAACCGTTTATAACTGCTTCCGTGGTCAGGCGCTGGATGAGCCCCTTCAGACGATCACGAAAACCCACGGTTATGCGGTCGTTACCCCGCACATCACCAAATTCCGCACCGGTGCGACTGGTCAGGAAGTTGATGAGCCATTGCCGACGATCACCGCTGGCAGCTCAGAACGTCCGGGGGGCAATGGACATGCGTTGGGAATGGTTGAGGCGACACTCGCCCCAGCACTTATCCAGATGGGGTATGGCGAACGTGAAGGACAGGCCCCCCGTGCTCTAAATATCGAAAAGCCGATCGGAACAGTAACGGCTGGTGGAAATAAATTTGCAGTGGTAGCGCCGATCATTGCACGAATCGGACAAACCGGTTTCGGCGGCGATCGAATGGCGTATGAAGCTGGCAAGCCACTGACAACCATAACCAGCAAAGCAGAACATTTGTTGGTTGCTCCGGTGATTGCTCGCCAGTTCGGCAACAGTGTCGGTCACGCAGCTGATGAGCCAAACGGCACAATTACGGCGGGCGGTGGCGGTAAAAGTCAGTTATGTACCGCGTTCCTCGCGAAACACTTCGGGGGCAACTACACCGGTGCTGGCGCGGCAATGGATGCACCGGCACATACAGTAACCACAACCGATCATCATGCGCTGGTCATTTCCAATCTGATTAAGCTGCGTGGCACCTGCAAAGACGGTCAGCCAGTCACTCAACCAGCCCCAACCATCACGGCCGGTGGCCTGCATATCGGTGAGGTTCGCGCTTTCCTGCTCAAGTATTACGGCAACGAAAAAGAAGGCGTCAGCCTGGATGAATCCCTGCACACCGTTACCACTAATGACCGGTTTGGCCTGGTCACGGTCGAGGGCATGGATTACCAGATCGTTGATATCGGCATGCGCATGCTGCAACCCCATGAGCTTTACGCTGCTCAGGGTTTCCCGAGCTGGTACATCATCGATCAGGACTACCGAGGCAAGAAATACGCCAAAGATAAGCAGGTCGCGCGTTGCGGGAACGCCGTACCGCCGCCGTTCGCTGAAGCGCTGGTGCGCGCTAATCTGCCGGAAATGTGCGGCGCTGATAAAGAGGTGGCCGCGTGAATCAACTCCAAAATATTTGGCTTGATGCTTATCGCGGTTGGTTAAAAGCAGTCTCCCCGGAGGGGGAGCTGCATCCCACTGATTACACAGCGGCGCGGGAACATGCTGATGCTGTACTGAATAGCCTGGTCAAGGCAGGGGAGGGCGCTGAATGAGAGCTTTATTGAAACCATACCCACAGAAGGATTTGGGGATCGTGCTGTTACGGCCGCCGGCTGACATGCTGCAGCACTTCAGCGGGAAGCGCCTGCTGATCACCGACGAGCCCGCTGATTTGCGTAATGCGCCAGAAGGGCTTGTTCTTCCAGAAGTGCAGCCGATCGCCAAACACCCACTGATAAGCAGTTTTCTTGCGTCAGAGCCCGTTCTTTATGCTGCTGGCGGATGGGAGGAGATGACTAACTGGGTTAAACACAATCGCGGTTGCCACTGCTCCGATCATGCTGGATATCACCACCACGAAATGACGCATGCACGCCGGAAGCGCGGAGTTATATCCCTATGCTGGTATCACGACACTCAGTTACGGAACAAAGAATCAGTCGATCTGGATGACTTAGCTCTGGCGAACACCATGGAATTTGTCACTGAAAGGATCCGCCGCTGGCTGGGCGAGCCTGTTGGTCACAAAATATCACTGGGCGAATTGTGCTGGTGGGCGATCGGAAAGGGCATAGCTGACAAGTTACCGCAGAAAATTATCAGTGAAGCCATGGGAATTCCTTACGACGTACCTGGTGGACAGCGTAAAGAGGCGGACGTGAATCCATGGGCGAAACAGCCTGGTGAAGTGCTGGCGGAAAACATCAAACCGGTACTGGCGCTGGCAATCGATCCGGAGACGCCTGAGTCCTATTTGCTTCGCCCGAAGCGCCGCCGGTATGAGAACACAAAATACACCCAGTGGGTAAAGCGCCAGCCCTGCTGTGCCTGTGGTAACGGATCTGATGATCCGCACCACATCGCCGGAAATGGCTTTGGCGGTATGGCGACAAAAGCGCATGACCTGTTCGTGATCCCGCTGTGCAGACGGTGTCATGACTCACTTCATGCGAATACCCAGGATTGGGAAGCAGAACACGGTACACAGGAACATCTGTTACTGACGACATTAGACCGCGCGCTGGCGATGGGTGTTATCGCTACCGGCAAAGTAAAATAAGAGTGTGGAGAGAATAATGCGTGATATTCAACTGGTACTGGCTCGTTACGGGGTGTGGGCTCGAGATAACTCTGGCGTTAGCTGGTCACCGATTGCCGCTGGTTTCAAAGGCCTGCTTCCCACCGAATCCAGCAAGGTAGAATCTTGCTGTGATAATGATGGCCTGATTGTGGATGCCGCCGTCGGCCGCCTGGCCGCAGTTCGGAAACCGGAAGAAGTGGACCTGATCATGCTTCATTATCGCAGTGGCCTGTCAAAACGAAAAATAGCGAAGATGCGAAAAGTGAGCGAGGGTCTAATTCGACAACAGTTGCAGGTAGCTGAAGGGTTTATCGATGGCTGTCTTGCGATGACCGGCGCGGTACTTGAGATGGACGCTTACACCCAGAAAATCAGGGTAGCGGAAGTCGCTTAAAAAAGTTCTAGTGCGCTACGCAAAAACTCTTGTAACCTGTTAAGAGTGGTCACTTAGTCACAAAGCTTAGACAATCCCAGAACCTCGCTCATGCGGGGTTTTGTCTTTTGTGAGGCATGTGACGAGAGTGTGAATCTTGATCATCGTTCAGTAGCCTGATGCCTGCTATCCTGTTTGTAGACATTGACAAGGGAGCTTGGCATGAAGGTATTGAATACAGAATTTGAATACAGGCAGTGGATGGAGAAGGAGTACTTCCAATTTGATGATAAATTCCCATCAATTTTCGAGCCCGATGAGTTGGAAAGGGAACTTTTAAATCAGATGCCACATCAGTTTCCCTGCATAGTTTTCGCTGTGAAAGGCCCCAGACCTTCTGAGCCTGAGACTTTGCAGTTCATTTACCGTGACCAGGTAGAGAAATGGGCTAAAGTTTTAGGCATTATCAATTAAATCTGAATCAAATTTCACTGGGCTCACTTGGGCCCTTTGATTAATTTTGACAAAAAAAATGATTGTTTTTCTGATTCGTTGCTATCCTTTTTAGAAAAAAAGGAGGTGCTATGAAACTGCTGAAAAACGAATTTGATTATAAAATGTGGATGACATATGACTTTCTGCGATTAGACGATGGTCTGTGTTCATTGTTTGATTATGACCTGCTTGAGCGGGAGCTTATAGCTCAAATGCCTGAGCAGTTTCCCTGTATCGCTTGTATTGTTAAAGGCCCAAGTCTTTTCGAACCTGATGAAGCCAAATTCATTTATCGGCCTCAGTTAGAGGAATGGACACAGCTTATGGGCGCAGTTTAAACATAACTTAAAACCTACTATCTAAAGGCTGCCTTATGGCGGCCTTTTTTACAGTGGTGTTACAACGAGGAAGAGGAACTGAAAAATATTGTTGCTATCACAAAAGATACCACCGTAAGAGTGAATAAAAGACAGTTGCTTGGCGTCAGCAACTTGCCATTACTCTTACTTTTGTAATTTCGAAACAAGATGAAAATCATCACTATTCCGATGAGAATGAATATTGAAGCGCCAGTAAAGCTTGCAGCCGATGTCATCTATCTTTCCTCGTTATAAGCAGTGAATTAATAATAGCTCATATTGAAAACAGTCTAACAAAAGCTGCCAAATCGGCGGCTTTTTCTCGTTTTAGCGGCCAGTCAATCAGCTAACCATATGATTTTCCCAAAGTGACTGAGCCGCTAATCCCTTCTTATATTTCGACTGCGCACCCAACCGGCAAACCGGAGGGGGAGACTATGAAAATGGACGAAAAATACAGTAACGCTACATACGGTGGTGCTGGAATTACGGCCTTCTTTGCAAGCTTATCCCTTCAGGATTGGGGCTTTATCGCTGGCGTGCTGATCGGGGCGCTCTTTACTGCTTTGACGTATTTCCTGAATCGTCGCGAACAGATGAAGCGCACCCGGATACTCCAAGAAATCGCCGATAAGGTTGATGCCAAAAACCCATCAGCAACGGTTCAGCTGGTGAATGATCTCGCACAGAAAACCAACGAGGTCTGATTTGGCAAAGCTTAAGACAAAACTCAGTGCCGCAATGCTGGCGCTGATTGCTGCTGGCGCTTCGGCCCCGGCTTTGATGCATCAGTTTCAGGACGAGAAGGAAGGCACAAGCCTCATTGCCTACCCTGATCAGGGTGGCATCTGGACAATCTGCGGCGGCGTGACGTATGTGAATGGCAAGCCTGTACTTAAAGGCATGAAGCTAACGCGCTCACAGTGCGATGCTATCGACAAAGCCGAGCAGGCAAAAGCGCTGGCGTGGGTTGATAAAAACATTCACGTTCCGCTTACTCCTCCCCAGAAGGTAGGGATCGCCTCGTTCTGCCCTTGGAACATCGGGCCGAGCAAATGCTTCCCTTCTACGTTCTACCGAAAAATTAACGCCGGTGACCGCCTTGGAGCTTGCGCAGAGATTAAACGCTGGGTCTGGGACGGTGGGAAAGATTGCCGAATTCGGGCGAACAACTGCGCGGGTCAGGTCATCAGGCGTGATCAGGAAAGCGAACTGACGTGCTGGGGGCTGGATGAATAACAATTTATCGATCGTGCTGGCTTTCGTGGCCGGCGTGGCGCTGACCTGGTGGATTGAAGGAATACGCTGGGACACTGACGTATCTAAGTTGAATGAATCCCACACCGCAGAGCTGAAGAAAATCAGTGATCAGGCAGTGATTGACCTGACCAACCAGAAGAAGCGCACCGAAGCGGCACAAACCGCGCTGTCGGCACTGGATGCCAAACATACGAAGGAATTAGCCGATGAACAGGCCAAAAATGACCGGTTGCGTGCTGATGTTGCTGACGGCACTCGCCGGGTGCGGATCGCGGCATCAAACCTTGCCACCTGCGAGCTCGTCGGGAACAGCACTACCGGAACCGGCGGCGTGGGCGATGCAGTACAAGTCGAACTCTCTGGCGCTGGTGGACGGGCTGTTCTCGATCTCCGAGCCAGCACCATCAAAGACGACCAAGTGATCCAATACCTTCAGAGCTTCGCCGCTGAAGCCCGGAAGCGATGCAAAATCCAATAGGTAATGCTCAATGAAAACTGATAAGACAAGTGCAGAAATAGACCAGGCTGTTTCTCAATACAGCAGTTCTATGGGCATTGCGGTTCAAGATTCGTTAGCCACCAAGTTAAAACACAGTCCTGAAATGAAAGTCGCAATAACTGAAGTGGTAGAGGAGACGATTAAGCGCGCTTTGCAACCGGGTGGGATTCTTTATCGAAGATAGCTAAGGCATTACAGCAGGCATTCACTGAGTGCCTGTGATAATGATTATCATTTATGAAAGGTACTCCCGACAGGGGGCCTCTCCACGGGGCGGCGGACTCGCGGAAAACGGCTAGTTTTCGCGATCTAGGGTCATCATCATCATCTGCGCAGGCTATTGATTTTGCAGTATGCGAAATTGCAAAGATGTCGAATCGTTTAAAAAGTGTTCACCATCATGGACCAAGAAATCGCCTCGCTCAAACTGAACATCAACCAGCTTGCAGGGATCACCGGTGTGCATCGGCAGACGGTCGCGGCGCGCCTGAAAAACGTCGATCCCGCACCGGGCAGTAACGCGAAACTGAAATTATTTTCCGTCACCGATGTGTTAACCGAATTGATGATCCCGACGGTTTCTGGCGACGTGGCAGAAATGACGCCGTCCGACCGGCTGGCGCACTGGAAAGCCGAGAATGAGCGTCTGACCTTTGAACAAAGCATGGGGCAGCTCATCCCTGCAGAAGATGTGGCAAGAGAGTTTTCAGTGATGGCGAAAGCCGTGGTTCAGGTGCTGGAAACGTTGCCGGACGTACTCGAGCGAGATTGCGCGTTACCGCCGTCCGCCGTGATGCGTATACAAAATATTATTGATGATCTGCGTGACCAGATTGCGCAGAAGGTCACTGATGCAGAACCGGAGGAGGACACGTCTGAGGAGGACTGATGGCAAAGCGGGCTTCAGCGCGTGGCATCCGGAGAGATGTACCAGGCATTCTTCGCGCACCGCGGCGCATGCTGGTTGCCGATGCGGTCAGCCAATATATGCGCGTGCCGATGGGGGCGGGAAACTCCGTTCCCTGGGATCCGAATCTGGCACCGTATGTTGTCGACCCCATGAACTGCCTGGCATCCCGCGAGTACGACGCCGTGATCTTCGTCGGTCCGTCCCGAACAGGTAAAACCATCGGTCTGATCGACGGCTGGATTGTTTACAACGTTGTCTGTGACCCTTCGGATATGTTGCTTATCCAGATGACGGAAGAGAAGGCGCGTGAGCACAGCAAAAAGCGCCTTGACCGGACCTTTCGCAGCAGCCCGGAAGTGGCTAAACGCCTGAGCCCGCGCCGTAATGATAACAACGTATACGACCGGACATTCCGGGCAGGGAACTACCTCAAAATCGGCTGGCCCTCTATTAATATTATGTCCTCGTCCGATTATAAGTGCGTTGCACTGACGGACTATGACCGATTCCCCGAAGATATTGACGGTGAGGGGGATGCTTTTACGCTGGCCTCAAAACGTACGACGACATTTATGTCTTCGGGCATGACGCTGGTCGAGAGCTCACCGGGTCGCGATATTCGTGATACCAAATGGCGTCGCAGTTCACTGCATGAGGCGCCGCCGACCACCGGCATTCTTTCTTTATATAACCGTGGCGATCGCCGACGCTGGTACTGGCCTTGTCCGCACTGCGGCGAACACTTCCAGCCCGCGAAAGACGTGGTGCAGGGTTATCAGAATATTGCCGACCCTGTGGTCGCCAGCGAGGCGGCATTCATAGAGTGTCCGCATTGCCGGGGAAAAATTACAGCAGGGCAGAAACGCGCACTTAATCAGAAAGGTGTCTGGCTTCGCGACGGTGAACAGATTGACCGTCATGGCACTGTCACGGGAACGGCCAGACGATCGCGCATTGCGTCATTCTGGATGGAGGGACCCGCCGCGGCGTACCAAACGCTTTCGCAGCTGGTCTACAAATTGCTGTCCGCTCAGCAGGACTACGAGGCGAACGGCAGTGAAGAAACCCTTAAAGCGGTGATCAATACTGACTGGGGGCTGCCTTATATCCCTCAGTCCAGCGTTGAGCAGCGCAAATCCGAAACCCTGATGGCGCGCGCCTCGACCGTGACCAAGCGCACCGTGCCTGACGGGGTGCGTTTTCTGGTGGCGACCGTTGACGTGCAGGGCGGACGCAACCGGCGGTTCGTTGTGCAGGTGATCGGCTATGGCGCCCACGGTGAGCGCTGGGTCGTTGACCGATACAACATTAAACAGTCGATGCGCACGGGGCCGAACGGCGAAAGCCTGCCGATTGACCCGGCTGGCTATCTGGAAGACTGGGATTTGCTGCGCACGGACGTGCTGGATAAGCAGTGGCCACTCAACAGCAATCCGGGTGTTTCTCTGCCCGTGCTGGCGATGGCCGTCGACTCCGGCGGTGAAGACGGTGTCACCGGCAATGCCTATGAGTTCTGGCGCCAATGCCGCCGCGATGGCGTGCACAAGCGCGTTTATCTCTTCAAAGGCGACAGCACCACCCGCAGCAAGCTGATCACCAAGTCACTGCCGGACAATACCGACCGACCAAACCGCCGGGCGGAGGCACGCGGTGACGTGCCGCTTTACCTTCTGCAGACCAACATGCTCAAAGACCGGATCAGTAACGCCCTTCAGCGCGATACGCCGGGGGCTAACTACGTCCACTTTCCTGACTGGCTGGGGGAGTGGTTCTATGACGAACTGACCTATGAAGAACGGGGCGCTGACGGCAAGTGGACTAAGCCGGGCAAGGGGGCAAACGAGGCGTTCGACCTGATGGTCTATGCCCATGCTCTGGTGATCTTGCGCGGGTATGAGCGAATAAACTGGGTAAAACCGCCTTCGTGGGCGCAGCCCATTGCGCAACCCACATCCGGCACGCAGTCAGAACCGCCAGCCTTGCCAGCCCGCAGTTATCACCCAAAACCGAAAACAACCCGCGCCCGGACAGAGGATAAACCTTCTGCCTGGGCGCCATCGACATCAGGAGGCTGGGTATGAATCAGGCCGATATTGAAGACATGATCCAGCAGTATATGACCGCCGAGCGCGCCGTTCTGCAGGGGAAATCCATCACGTTCAACGGGCAGTCCATGACGATGGAGAATCTGAGCGAGATCCAGAAGGGGCGAAACGTCTGGGAGCGACGTCTCAGCACGCTGCTGGCGTCACAACGCGGGCGACCGCAGTACCGGCTGGCGAGGTTCCCGCGATGAGCCTGATTGATGACGCAATTGGCCTGTTTTCACCCGGCTGGAAGGCATCCCGCCTGCGTTCACGCGTGGCGATAAACGCCTACGAGGCGGCATTACCGACGCGCACGCACCGAGCGAAGCGCGAAAACCGCAATGCCAACCAGCTTACCCAGTTCGCCGGACGTTCGATCCGCGAGCAGGCGCGCTGGCTGGACAATAATCACGACCTGGTGATCGGCCTGTTGGACAAGCTGGAAGAGCGCATCGTCGGCGCGCGGGGCATCGTTGTTGATCCCCAGCCTATCCTGAAAACGGGGCTGGTGGCCGATGACCTGTCCAAACAAATACGTGCTGCGTGGGCGGAGTGGTCTATTTCTCCCGACGTTACCGGGCAGTTTACCCGCCCGGTCCTTGAGCGTCTGATGGCGCGAACCTGGCTGCGCGACGGCGAGGTTTTCGGGCAAATGGTTCGGGGTGCCGCACCCGGACTGACGCCTACGGCCAACATCCCCTTCTGGGTCGAGGCGCTGGAGCCGGATTACATTCCGCTTGATATGAGCGATACCGGCAGGGGGATTTGCCAGGGTATTTATCTCAACAGCTGGGGATGCCCGACAAAGTACGTCGTGTATAAGAATCTGGTGACCTCCGGCGTGGCGCTGGGTAACACCAAAGAAATCGCCGCAGACGGCATGATGCACCTGAAATTCATGCGCCGTCTTCATCAGGTCCGCGGCAACAGCCTGCTCTCCGGCATCCTTATCCGCCTGAGTGCGCTGAAAGAGTACGAGGATTCAGAACTGACCGCCGCCCGGATTGCCGCCGCGCTGGGCATGTACGTGAAAAAAGGCGACGGCCAGACATACGGCGACGAAAGTAATGACAAAGGTCCCCGTGAGCTCAACATCGAACCCGGCATGCTTTTCGATGAGCTGGCGCCGGGTGAAGAGATCGGGATGATTAAATCAGACCGGCCCAATCCTAACCTTGAGACGTTCCGCAACGGTCAGCTCAGGGCGGTGGCCGCCGGCAGCCGCAGCAGCTTTTCCAGCATCTCCCGCAACTATAACGGCACCTACAGCTCCCAGCGTCAGGAGCTGGTCGAGTCCTTTGAAGGGTACGGCATTCTTCAGGATGCGTTTATCGCCGCCGTGACCCGTCCGATGTACCGCAGCTGGTTGCAGATGGCCATCACCGCGGGCGTGATCAACGTGCCCCCCGACGTGGACACGGCGACGCTGTTTAATGCCGTGTACAGCGGACCGGTCATGCCGTGGATTGACCCAATGAAAGAGGCCAATTCGTGGCGCGTGCTTTTGCGCGGCGGGGCGGCAACGGAAGGTGACTGGATCCGGGCGCGCGGCGCTAATCCGGGCGATATAAAACGCCGCCGCAAGGCGGAAGTCGACGAAAATAAAGCGTTAGATCTGGTCTTCGACACGGATCCGGCAAACGATAAAGGGGAAGCCAGTGCGCAAGAATCCAAGAAATAAACTGAGTGTGTCACCCAAAGCCTCGGCGGGCGATAAAAGCTGGTTCCGCATGAAGGCCAGCGGTGATAAGACCGCCGATATTTATATTTACGACGAGATTGGTTACTGGGGCGTGACGGCCCGCCAGTTTGCCAGCAGCATGAAAGCGCTGGGCGACCTCGACCATATCAACCTGCACATCCATTCACCGGGCGGCGACGTCTTTGACGGCATTGCCATTTACAACCTGCTCAACAGCCATACGGCCAGCAAAACCGTGTATATCGACGGCCTTGCCGCCTCGATGGCGTCGGTGATTGCGATGGTGGGGAACCCCATCATCATGCCTGAAAACGCCATGATGATGATCCACAAACCCTGGGGGATCACCGGCGGCGACGCCAACGACATGCGCGACTACGCTGACCTGCTGGATAAGGTCGAGGCCGTGCTGATCCCCTCCTATGCCAAAAAAACCGGTAAAACCTCCGACGAACTTTCCCTGATGCTGGGTGAGGAAACGTGGATGACCGCGCAGGAATGCCTTGAGCACGGTTTTGCCGACCAGATCTCTACCGCGGTGCAGGCTATGGCCCGCATTAATTCAAAACGTATCGAGGAATTCGACGCTATGCCAAACGCACTGAAAAACATGATCACTAAGCCGAAAGCGACCACCCAAAACTCGCCGGCGCCGCAGAATCCGCCCGCTGCCCCGGTTGTTCCTGCCCCCGCCGCGCTGGATGAAGATACCATTCGTAATCAGGTGATTGCGGCGCAGAAACAGCGCGTCACGGGGATCAAAGACCTGTTCGCGATGTTCGGCGGCCGCCATCAGGAATTGCAGGCGACGTGCATCGAAGACATCGACTGCACGGTCGAGCAGGCCAAGGACAAGCTGCTGGTCATGCTGGGCAAAGACGCCAGTCCGTCGAATAAAAACGGCGGCAATGCGCACATCTACGCAGGGAACGGTAACTTTACCGGCGACGGCATCCGTCAGGCGCTGATGGCGCGCGCGGGCTTTGAGGACCGCCAAAACGACAACGTCTATAACGGCATGACGCTGCGCGAATATGCGCGCATGTCGCTGACCGAACGCGGCGTCAGCGTGGGGGCTTTCAACCCGATGCAGATGGTCGGCCTTTCCCTGACCCACAGCACCTCTGACTTCGGCAATATCCTGCTGGACGTGGCGAATAAGTCCCTGCTGCAGGGCTGGGAAGAGTCGGAAGAAACCTTCGAAGCCTGGACGAAGAAAGGGCAGCTCTCCGACTTTAAAACGGCGCACCGCGTCGGCATGGGCGGCTTCCCGTCGTTGCGTAAGGTGCGCGAAGGGGCGGAGTACAAATACGTGACCACCGCAGATAATAGCGAAACCATTGCGCTGGCCACCTACGGTGAAATCTTCTCTATTACCCGTCAGGCCATCATCAATGACGATCTGAACCAGCTGACCGACGTGCCGATGAAGATGGGGCGCGCGGCGAAGGCCACCATCAGCGATCTGGTGTATGCGGTGCTTACCGGCAACCCTAAATTGTCTGACGGTAAGACGTTGTTCAGCAGCGATCACAAAAACCTGGCAACCGGCACCATTGACGTCACAACTCTGGATGCGGCTCGCCAGCTGATGCGCGTGCAGAAAGAGCCGACCACCGGCCGCACCCTGAATATTCGCCCGGCCTTCCTGCTGGTGCCGACCGCGCTTGAGACGGTCGCCAACCAGACGATCAAATCAGCCAGCGTGAAAGGGGCTGACGTGAACGCCGGCATCATCAACCCGATCCAGAACTTTGCGACGGTTATCGGTGAGCCTCGCCTCGATGACAACAGCGCGAAAGCCTGGTATCTGGCGGCGGCGCAGGGCATGGACACCATCGAGGTGGCTTACCTGAACGGGGTCGAGCTGCCGTACATCGACCAGCAGGAAGGCTTCAACACCGACGGCATCGCGACGAAAGTGCGCATCGACGCCGGCGTGGCGCCGCTGGATTACCGCGGCCTGGTCAAGTCCAGCGGCCAGTAACATTTCCCCGCGTTACCTTCACGCCCGTCAGGGCTTTTTTTATATCTAAAATTCGCCCCTTCGCGGGGCGTATGGAGCTTTGTTATGGCTAAGAATTTTGTGCAGGAAGGGCAGACCATTTCCATTACCAATACCGGTCAGGCGGTGATTGAGAGCGGCGCCCCCGTGGTGCTGGGTTCCCTGCTCGTTGTCTCACTGGTGGATATTGCCCCGAATGAAACCGGTACGGGCATGGCGGAAGGGGTATTCCTGCTGCCGAAAGTCTCCGCCGACGCCATTCCGGCGGGGACAACAGTGTATATCGCGGACGGTGAAATCCAGCTGGCGGCGGCGGATGCCGTGGCGGCGGGGATCGCGTGGGAACAGGCCGGTGCAGGTTCGACCGTCGTTGAAGTCAAACTCAATGCCTAACCCGTTCGATGCGCTGGCGGCGCGGATGGATGCCACCACCGTCGCGCGCTTTGGGCGAGACGTGGTGATTAACGGCGCCGTGCTTACCGGCGTTGAAAGCCACTTTTTGCCCGAAATGGGGCCGGTCAGCGGTGACGGCCTGTCCGTGGTGATTTTTTCTGCCGCTTACCGACCTCACCGTAACGATCAGGTGATGTATCAGGGCGAAAGTTACATCGTCACCCGCCATCAGGTGTTTAACGGAAAGCCGCAAATCTGGCTGGAATAAAGGGGAGCACATGACCATCAAAGGGCTTGAACAGGCGATCAGTAATCTGAACAACATCAGTAAGACCGCCGTTCCCCGCGCCTCGGCGCAGGCCGTGAACCGGGTGGCGGGGCGGGCGATCAGCCGGAGCAGTTCGTCGGTATCGAAGGAAACGAAGGTGCCGAGAAAGCTGGTCATGCAGCGCGCAAAGCTGAAAAAGGCCACGATGAACCGGCCTGTCGCCACGTTAAAAATCAATCGGGGCAACTTGCCCGCCATCAAGCTCGGGGCCGCGCAAATGCGTATCTCCCGGCGTAAGGGCAACGTGCGCGGGCAGGGCAGCGTGCTGAAAATCGGGCGGTTCACGTTCCGCGACGCCTTTATTCAGCAGCTTGCCAACGGACGCTGGCACGTTCTCCAGCGCTCGGGGAAAAGCCGGTACCCGATTGACGTGGTGAAAATCCCCCTGACGACGCCGCTGACCAACGCCTATACGGTGGAAACAAACCGCCTGATGCAAAGCGATATGCCCAAAGAGATGGCGGCGGCCCTGAAAAATCAACTGAGGCTGATCGTTAAACGATGATAAAGCACCCGAAAATCCGCAACGCCGTGCTGGACGCGCTCAAGCTTTCGGTGACCGCCCCCTCCGTGACCTGGTATGACGGTCGCCCGAGCTTTTTGACCGCCGAAGACCTGCCCGCCGTCGCCGTCTATCTTTCGGGCGCTGAACCTACCGGGGAAACCCTCGATGAAGACGAATGGCGGGCAACGCTTCACGTCGAGGTTTTTCTCAAGGCGGTGAGCCCCGACACCGAGCTCGACCGGTGGATGGAGCAGCATATTTATCCGGTGGTAGGCGACATCCCGGCACTTTCAGACCTTATCGAAAACATCACGCCGGAGGGCTACGACTACCAGCGTGATGATGAAATGTCGACGTGGGGATCTGCTGACCTGCGTTACACCCTGACTTACTTAATGTGAGGAATCTATGACCACACAACTCGAACCGACCAAAGGCGCGGGCACCACGCTTTGGATTTACACCGGCAGCGGCGATCCCTATGCCAATCCGTTATCGGATCAGGACTGGACGCGGCTGGCAAAAATCAAGGAGCTGACGCCGGGTGAAATGACGGCGGAATCCTACGATGACACCTATCTCGATGACGCCGACGCCGACTGGAACGGCACCGCGCAGGGGGCTAAATCGTCGGGTGACACCTCCTTTACGCTGGCCTGGAAGCCGGGCGAAAGCGGCCAGCAGGATCTGGTTAACTGGTTCTACGACGGCGTGGTGCGTGGGTACAAAATCCGTTACCCCAACACCGCCGTGGACGTTTTCCGGGGCTGGATCAGCAGCCTGGGCAAAGCGGTACCGGTAAAAGAGGTGATCACCCGCACGGTGAAAATCACCAACACCGGCAAGCCGGCGCTGGCGGAGAGCAATCAGGCCGCCGCGGTTCCGGTCTCGGGCGTCACCGTCACCCCGTCCGCCGCGAGCGTCGTGGTCGGGCAGAACAGCGTCATCGGCGTCACGGTCTTGCCTGACGGCGCGACCAACGGTTCTTTCAGCGCGGCGTCATCTGACCCTTCCGTTGCCACCATCACCGTCTCCGGCAAAAACGTGACGGCCAAAGGCGTCAAAGCGGGCACGGCGCAAATCATCATCATGACCAATGAGGGTCAGAAAGTGGCCATCTGTAACCTGACCGTCACGGCGGCCTAACGGAGCGAGCATGTTTTTAAAGTCTGAACTGTTTGAGTTTAACGGGGCGAAAACCACGCTGTATGAGCTCTCGGCGCTGCAGCGCGTTGAGTTGCTGCACTATCTGGCGGCGCAGGAAAAGGCCCTGCCGAAAGATGAGCCTGATGATCAGACTCTGACGTCCGCGCTGGTCGAGCTCAATATCCGCGTCGGCGCGATGATCATTGCCATGTCGCTCTGGCACAGTGAGTCACCAAAGCCGGATATTCACGATCTGCAGCAGCAGGTCATGAGCACCTGGCCGGTCGAGGCCATCGGCAAAGCGGATACGCAGGTCAAAATCCTGTCCGGCATGCTGAACCCGGAGCAGGGCGAGGTCACCACGGAAGCTGCGCCCTCAGAGTCCGTCGCTGAAGAGGAGACGGCGGAAAAGCGCTAACCCGTGAAAAGGGCTTTGTTATGCAGCTGGCGCGCGAGTTGAGACGACCCAACTGGCGCACCATGCTTTCAAACATGTCCTCCAGCGAGCTCGAGGAGTGGCATCAGTTCTATCAGACCCATTACTTCGAAGAGGCGTTACTTGATGCCCACTTTGCCTCGCTTAGCCTCCATATTTTATCGCTGGTGTGCGGGGAAACAGAACTGACCGCGGGCCATTTTAGCCTGCTTAAACCCAAGGTCGTGGAAGAAAATCACGAACCTGATGATGAACAACTAATGGCGATCGCAGAAAGCCTGCCAGGAGGAGTGCGCTATGGCCCAGCCAGTGGGTGATCTGGTCGTTAATCTTGACGTTGACGCCGCGAAATTCAATGAACAGCTCGGCTACGTGCGTAAGCAGTTCACCGGGCTGAGCGCCGCCGCCGTTGAGACGTCCGCACAGGTTCAGCAGTCCTTCTCCCGTCAGGAACTGGTGGCAAAACGGGTGGGGATATCCGTGGGGCAGTACAACAACGCCCTGCGCAACCTCCCCGCACAGTTTACCGATATCGCGACCCAGCTCGCCGGTGGGCAAAGCCCCTTCCTTATCATGCTCCAGCAGGGCGGGCAGGTTAAAGACTCCTTCGGCGGCGTATCGAACCTCTTCCGGGCGATTCAGGCCGCGCTCTTTGGCGTCAGTGATTCGGCTGAAAAGTCTGAAGATTCGTTATCTGAGAATGCCAATGCGCTGGCGGAGAACGCCGAAAATCTGGGGAAGGTGCGTGGCCTGCTCACGCCGGCTACCCTGGGCTTTGTGGCGCTGGCCGTTGCCGTGGTGGCCGTGGCCTATTCGTTTGTAAAGGGTCAGGGGGTGCTCAGCGAATTTAACAAATCGCTGGTGATGACCGGTGACCGCTCGGGGCAAACTGCCAACAACCTGCTGGTAATGGCCGAGGCGATTGCGCAGGGCGGCAACTCCTTTACCGCCGGTACCGCGGCGCTCAATGCGTTAGTCAAAGCGGGGGCCAACCTCGGGGAAAACTTCCTGGGCGTGGCCACCTCCATTTCTACCCTGTCCGACGCCACCGGCACCAAAGTAGAAGATTTGGCGGCGGCGTTTGGCCGCATTACCTCGGATCCGCAAAGCGGGCTGCGGGCGATGGCCGAGCAATATGGTCACGTTACCGCCCAGCAGCTGGACTACGTGAAAAGCCTGCAGGACTCAGGCAAGTACACCGAGGCGCTTAACTACGCCAACACCGCCGCCGCCGCCGGCTTCAAGGACATGGCCGGGAACATTAAAGAGAACATGGGCGCGCTGGAGACCGCGGCGGATTACGTCGGCGACTCTTTTAAATCCATGTGGAACCGCCTGCTGGATATTGGCCGGGCGGACTCACTTCAGAAACAGCTCGCGGACGCCACGGACAGGCTGTATGAGCTGGACAAAGGGCTGAGAAACACTGCCGCGCAGGGGCAGCAGCGGTTTGGGCTGGAAACCGCCCGTGACCAGGCACGCCAGATGGTTTCCTCACTGACCGAGCAGCTTCACGCCGAGCAGCGAAAAACCGACGAAAAACAGAAACAGTCAAACCTTGAGCGCAGCTCGCTTCAGAATCAGCAGCACTTCCAGTCGATTTCTGACGCGGGCCAGAGCAAGGAAGAGCAAAGAACGCAGGAGTACCAGCGTCTAAATCAGTACATCGCCGAACGCCGCCGGCTTAATCAGGCGCTGAGCGACGATGAAATTGCCCAGATTAAAAAGGGTATTGAAGAGAAATATAAAGATCCGAAAACGCCCAAAGCGAAGGCGATCACCACCTCAGCGGGGGACAAGGCGACGGATAATGCGCAGGGTGAGCTGATGACCCTGCAGGCCCAGCTCAAAGTCCTGCAGCAGCACACCAGCGTGAACGACGTTATCAGCCAGCAGCGCAAAGACCTGTGGCAGACGGAGAATCAGTACACGGTGCTGGAGCAGGCGGCCAGCACCCGCCAGCTGTCCGTGCAGGAAAAGTCCCTGCTGGCGCATAAAGAAGAAACGCTGGAGTACAAACGGCAGCTGGCGGCGATAGGGGATAAAGTCGCGGCCCAGCAGCGCCTGAATGCGCTCTCCGATCAGGCGGATAAGTTTGCGCTGCAGCAGTCGGCAAAGCGCGCTGCGCTGGATGCTCAGGCGGATGGCGTTTCATCAAAACAGGCGGAAAGAGCCGCGACGCTGCAGCGTCTGCAGGAAACCTATGCATTCAATCCGGACGCTCAGAAACGGGTATTGCAGGAGCAGCAGGCAACGTATGCGGCAGAGGACGCGCTGCGTTCGAACTGGGTGGCGGGCGCGAAACAGGGCTGGGCCGAATACGCCGAATCTGCAACCGATGTGTTCACTTCGGTGCAACAGGTGGCGCAGGCGGGATTCAACGGCCTTGCTGACAGCCTGACAAGCCTGACGACCACCGGTAAAGCCAGCTTTAAAGAGTTTGGTGTCTCTATTTTAAAAATGATTAGTCAGGTCATCAGCCGGTTAATTGTTGCATATACAATTCAATCTGCTATGGGATGGATAAGTGCAGGAAGTGTCAAATCATCCTCAAACACATCTTTCTCATCGGGAGCCTACAATAATTTGCAGTTGGCTTATAACGGCGGCTATATCCGCGAGTTCGACGTGGGCGGCTACACCGGGCGCGGTGGTAAATATGAGCCCAAAGGCATCGTTCACGGCGGGGAGTTCGTTTTCACCAAGGAGGCGACCAGCCGCTTGGGCGTGGCTAATCTTTATCGCCTGATGAAGGGGTATGCATCGGGCGGCTATGTTGGTAACTCAGGTTTAGGTGAGGGTAGGTTTGGTTCTGCCGGCATTAGCGTTTATGCTCCCGTTACCATTGAAGGACAGTCTTCCAACAGTGCAAGTATCAGTGAAACGACAAGCACAGCGAAACAAGTGCAAGGCATAGTCCAGCAGACAATATCGGATAGACTAAAGAAAGAAATGGCACCGGGTGGGGTTTTGTATAAAAGGTAATTAGATTGGGGATTTTTTTCGCTGACAGATGATATACTTTAAGACATTTGCGACGCACTATAAAAAATGACTTTAGGATATTATATGAAAAAAATCATTCCCCTATCTATTATTTTACTATCTGGATGTATGAGTAGCGTCCAAGATGCGCGTGAATATAATGGTCAGGATAGCAGTTATCATTCCCGCTACTCAGCTGACGTTACTGCAACCTGCATTAAAACAAAATGGCAAGATGTATATGCGGCAGATCCATCTAAAATTTGGCTGACAAAACCAGATAATAATGGGATTTATTCTGTTTATGCTGCGTCATTTTTATATCTGGCAGATGTAAAAGATGATATTAAAGGTTCATCAGTTACTTATTATAATAATGGTGATAGGTTGTGGGGAACTAAAGAAAAGATGATACAAGGTATTAAATCTTGCCTTTAGATAAATAATTGGTATAAGTTTTTTATTCGTCTTGGGGTTCTAATGACAATAGATACTTTTACGTGGCGTACTCAAAAAAGCGCTCAGGGTACCGAGAGTGTTAGTTTAGTACAATCTCAGTTTGGTGATGGCTATAAACAAGTTTCAATAAAAGGCATAAATTCTAATGCCGAAACTTGGAATTTGAATTGGACGGGGAAAAAGACGGAGGCTGCAAACATTCGAACATTCCTCCGGAGCCATACTGCAAATTCGTTTTGGTGGACCAATCCTTGGGGAGAGAAACGGCTCTGGAGAGTTAAGGCAGATTCACTTTCAGTAAGTTTCCCAGCTGGTAATAAAGCGGCACTTAGCTTCACCTTTGAGCAATCCTTTGCACCTTAAAAAAATTAAATTAATCTGGCTACCTTTTGGTGGCCTTTTTTTTTGGAGAAAATATGAGCTTCTCTCAAGATGTTCAGGGGCTTGAACCGGGGCAACTGATCCAATTAATAGAAATAGATGGAACCATTTTTGGCTTTGATAAAATTCTTCGGTTTCATGCTCATAATATAGGCACTAATGGTTGGAATTCTTTTGCCGCAGAAAATCTTCCCTCCATCATTTGGCAGGGGAATGAATATGATCCGCACCCCTATGAGTTAACCGGTCTGGAATTAACAAGTACGGGATCGCAGCCAACCCCGACTCTTTCAATTGGGAACGTGGGCAACTATGTTACGGCGCTGTGTCTGCAATACGACGACATGGTGAAAGCCAAAGTCAAAGTGCACACCACGCTGGCCAAATACCTCGATACAGCGAACTGGACTGCGGGAAACCCTACGGCCAGTCCTGCCGAAGAACGCGTACAGCTTTTCTATATCAACGCAAAAAAAGCCGAGACACGTATTCAAGTCGATTTCGAGTTGTGTTCCCCATTCGACGTTCAAAGCCTGCAACTGCCAACCCGCCAGATAACCCCGGTGTGCACCTGGTGCATGCGTGGATGGTATCGAACGGGGACCGGTTGCGATTACAACGGCACCAATTACTTTCTGAAAGACGGCACGCCGACGAGCAATCCCGCGCTGGATGTGTGCGGCGGCCGGATGTCGGATTGCAAGTTGCGGTTTGGTACCGAAAACCCGCTACCCTTTGGCGGCTTCCCGGCGGCCAATCTGCAGGGGAAATAATTATGCGTGAAAAACTCATCAGCGAAATCCGCGCGCACGTGGCCGCTGAATATCCGAACGAAGCCTGCGGGCTGATCGTCGAAACCGGTACCGGCCAGCGTTTTATTCCCTGTCGCAACATTGCCGAAAACATGGCTGAAACCTTCACGCTGTCGCCGGATGATTATTTGGCGGCGACCGAGGTCGGGGACGTCATCATGGTGATCCACTCGCACCCGGATGTTGTGCAGTTGGTGCCGTCAGAAATGGACCGCGTCCAGTGTGACCACTCCTGCGTTGAGTGGGGGATCATGTCGTGGCCGGACGGTGATTTTTGTACGCTGTCACCGCGGGGCGACCGCGAGCTTGCTGGCCGCCGCTGGGTGCTGGGCCATGCTGACTGCTGGTCGCTCATCATGGACTACTACCGTATGGAGCACGGCATTGCCGTAAATAATTACTCGGTTGACCGTGAGTGGTGGGTCGACGGCAAAGAAAATCTTTATGACGATAACTGGCTGGCGGAAGGGTTTGTAGAGGTCGATGCTAGCAGCATGCAGCCGGGCGACATGATCATGATGCGCGTTCAGGCGCCGGTGACCAATCACGCGGCGATTTATCTCGGTGATAACATCATGGTTCACCACATGTTCGGCAACCTCTCTGCACGCGTTCCTTATGGCAAATATTATCGGGATCGGACGGTTCGCGTCGTCCGGCGGAAGGAGTTAGTTAATGCTTAAGACCATGACCCTTAAAGGTGCAATCGGTAAGAAATTCGGCAGGGTTCACCGGTTCCACGTCGCAGACATCAACGAGTTTCTGCGCGCGATGTGCTCTCAGGTGAAGGGTTTCAAAAAATACGTTTCAAACGCCCATCTCAACGGGATGAAGTTCGCTTTCTACAGTGGTAAGAACAACATCTCGCTCGAGGAGTTCGACATGTCTGCGGCGGCGGCCGAATACATTATGGTGCCGGTGATTGAAGGGGCGAAAAGGGCAGGTACTTTACAAATTGTAGTGGGTGCAATCGCGCTAGTCGCCGCCTTTTTTACCGCAGGTGCCTCTATGGCTGCGTGGGGGGCTGCAGTGTCTGCCACCGCGGCAGGGACTGCTACTGCCTCTATGGCCGCGGCAACTCTTTTGACAGGCGTGGGACTGAGTATGACGTTGGGTGGGGTCGTTCAGATGCTAACGCCTCAGCCCAGTTTTAATATCAGTGCATCTTCTAGTACTGATAATAAAGCCAACTATGCGTTCGGCTCGCCTGTGAATACGGTGGCTATGGGCTACCCCGTACCGCTGCTTTACGGCCAGCGTGAAATCGGTGGTGCAATCATCAGCGCGGGGATTTTCTCCAGCGATCAGCAGTAACCGTAATACAATTTTCAATTAACCCGCCCCGGCGGGTTTTTTTATGGGTGAAATATGCGACTTCTTGACGGTGAAACCATTATTCAGGGTGCTAAAGGCGGCGGCGGGAGTGCTCATACGCCGGTCGAACAGGCCGATGATCTGTTGTCCGAAGCGAAACTTAAGATGGTTCTGGCGCTTTCCGAGGGCGAGATTCAGGGCGACCTTATCGCGCAGCAAATCTTCCTCAACAATACCCCGCTGGCGAACGATGACGGCACCTATAATTTCACCGGCGTGAAGTGGGACTACCGCAAAGGCACACAGGACCAGACTTACCTGCAGGGCATGCCTGAAATTGATAACGAATCCTCGGTGGGCATCGAGGTAAAAGCCTCCACGCCGTGGACCCGGCAATTCTCAAACCTGACGCTCGATGCTATCCGGATCAAGCTGAGCCTGCCGATTCAGTACCAGTACAAAGACAACGGCGACATGGTCGGTACCGTCACGGAATATGCCATCGACCTTTCTGTCGACGGTGCGGCGTATAAAACGGTCGTCAACGGTAAGTTTGACGGAAAATCAACGTCAGAATATCAGCGTGACCATCGCATCGATCTGCCTGACTCGGCGTCAGGCTGGACAATCCGCGTGCGCCGCATCACCCCAGATTCAACCTCAACCAAGCTGATTAACGCCTTCAAGGTGTTTTCTTTTGCTGAGGTCATCGACAGTAAGTTGCGCTATCCGAATACCGCGCTGCTTTATGTCGAGCTCGACTCCAGCCAATTTAACGGCAGCGTGCCGAAAACCACCTGCAAGCCAAAGGGTAAACTGATCCGCGTACCAACCACCTATGATCCGGTGACCAGAACCTACAGCGGCACGTGGGCGGGTGATTTCAAAATTGCCTACAGCAATAACCCCGCGTGGATTTTTTACGACCTGGTGCTCGATGAAATATACGGCATGGGTAACCGCGTTGACGCAACCATGATCGACAAATGGGAGCTGTACAACATCGCCCAATACTGTGACGCTGCAGTGTCCGACGGAGCAGGAGGCACAGAACCACGTTTTACCTGCAACGTGTTCATCCAGAACCAGCAAGACGCCTACACCGTGTTGCGGGATCTGGCCGCCATCTTCCGCGGCATCACCTTCTGGGGAAACGACCAGATTTTCGTGCGCGCCGACGTTCCGCAGGACGATGTGGATTTTACCTACCACAGCTCAAACGTGGTCGACGGCATGTTTACCTACGCCGGGGGCTCCTATAAAAACCGCTTTTCTTCCTGTCAGGTCAGTTGGTCGGATCCGATTAATCATTATTCTGACACGATCGAGAGCGTTTATGAGCCTGAGCTTGTCGCCCGATATAACTGGAATGAGACACAGCTGACGGCCATTGGCTGCACATCTCAGAGCGAGGCGCATCGCCGCGGGCGGTGGGTGATCCTGTCCAATGCGAAAGACGGCACCGTGTCCTTTGGCGTTGGGCTGGACGGTTACATTCCCATGCCAGCAGAAATTATTGGCATCGCTGACCCGTTCAGAGCCGGGAAAGCCAACGGCGGACGCATCAGTGCGGTTAACGGCAACAACATTACCGTTGACCGGGCAGCGGACTACGGCATCGGCGACCGTCTGGTAGTGAATTTGCCCGATGGAACAGCGCAAACCCGGACGATCAGCGGCGTCAGCGCCGATAAGAAAACGTTCACCGTTGCCACTGCCTACCGCATGACGCCGGTGAGCGGCGCCGTGTGGGCCATCGACAGCGATAACTTAGCGATTCAATACTTTCGTATCACGTCAATCTCATCGAATGACGATGGCACGTTCACGATTGCGGGCGTGCAGCACGACCCGAATAAATACCGTTACATCGATGACGGGGTGAAAGTCGATTCAGCACCGATCACTGTCACGCCGACCAACGTGATGAAGGCGCCGGCAAATATCGTGGTCACAGAAGTTGACCATATCGCGCAGGGGCTTACCGTCGCGTCGCTGCAGGCGTCCTGGGACAAAGTGGAAGGGGCGATCAACTACACCGCGCAGTGGCGCAAAGACAACGGCGACTGGGTTAACGTAGGTAAGACCAGCGCGCAGGGTTTTACCGTTCAGGGAATTTATGCGGGCGTGTACGACGTGCGCGTCCGGGCGATCAACGCCGTCGACGTGTCCTCTCCGTGGGGATACGCTGATTCGACCACGCTGAACGGCAAAGTGGGTAAACCCGGCACGCCGACAAATCTGCTCGCCAGCGACAACGTCGTCTGGAATATCAACGTGACCTGGGCATTTCCTGCAGGCAGCGGTGATACCGCCTATACCGAGTTGCAGCAGTCCACCACTGATGACCATCAAAACCCGACATTGCTGGTGACGGTTCCCTATCCGGGTTCGTCGTATCAGCACGGACCGATGGCGGCAGGCGTTCGCCGCTGGTACCGCGCCCGGTTGGTTGACAGGATTGGTAACGTAGGGGAGTGGACTGAATTCGTCATGGGGACGTCATCGGTCGACGTGTCCGAGATACTGGGCGACATCGCCGAAGAAGTGCTGAATTCTGACGTGGGCAAGCAGTTGGTTTCTCGGGTCGATTCTGTAGAGGATAGCGTCAAAGAGCTGGATGACGCCGTCGGGGCTGCCAACGATAAAATTGATGCGGCTAATACCCACATCGATCAGGTGAACACGGATCTGCAGGGCAAGGTTACTGCCGCTAATACTCACATTGACCAGGTGAATACAGACCTGCAGAAGAAGATCACCGATATCACCGGCGGCGACGCTTCATCCATTGCTGACGTCATATCGCAAATCGAGACATTGCAGGACGTTGATTCCTCGATGGCGACGCGAATTGATGCGGTTGTGGCGAAAGCCGACGGCAATACCGCAGCGATTGCCAGTGAAGCCACCGCGCGGGCAAGCGCTGACTCAGCATTGAGCACCCGCGTAGATACAGTCACGGCAACGGCGAACAACAACAAAACCGCAATCACCACGGAAACAACGGCCCGAACTACGGCAGATACCGCGCTCGGTACCCGTATCACGAACCTGACGACCACCGTTGGCGGCAACACCACGGCCATCACCACTGAGCAGAAGGCCAGGGCGGATGCCGACTCTGCACTCGGCACCCGCATTGACTCAGTGAAGGCAACGACCGACGGCAACACCGCTGCGATTGCCAGTGAAACAACAGCCAGAACGAGTGCTGACAGTGCGCTGAGCACCCGAATCGATACCGTGACCGCGTCAGCCGGAAGTAACGCCGCGGCGATAACCGCCGAAGCGAAATCCAGAGCCGATGCGGATGGCGCCCTTAGCACGCGTATTGACTCAGTAAAAGCGACGACTGACAGCAACACGACGGCCATTACGTCGGAGACCACAGCGCGAACTTCTGCTGACAGCGCTCTGGGTACCCGTATCGACGCTGTTAAAACCACGACAGACGGCAACACGACGGCCATTACGTCAGAAGTGTCAGCGCGGACGACCGCTGATAATGCCCTGGGATCAAGGATTGATAGTGTTAAGGCCGCGACTGATTCTAATACAGCGTCCATTTCATCTATTCAAACTGCCCAGACCGATGCCGACCAATCCCTGACAACAGTTATCAACAACAATGAGTCCAGCTATATCGCCAGCATTGAAACGTCGCTGGCGAATGACCGTGACTCGAAGGATCAGAGAAAGGCAACAGGCCAGGTTAAACAGCAGGTTGTTGAGTTCAATGCGCGTATTACTGAAACGCAAAAGACAGTTGCTGACGGTCAGCAGGCGTTCGCTGAATATCAACAAACGGTATCCGCATCAATTCAGGATCTGAACGATGCTAATTCTGAGCTATCAGCGACGGTGCAAACCACGGCGTCCGCAGTGGTCGACCTGAATGGTAAGGCGTCGGCGCAGTGGGGCATTAAGTTAGGGATAAACAGCAACGGCCAGTATTACGCTGCCGGTATGGGGATCGGGCTGGAAAATACGCCTGCCGGCATGCAGTCGACGGTGGCGTTCCTCGCGAATAACTTTGTGGTGATGTCGGACGTGAACGGCGTCCCGAGAGCGTTTTTTGCCATTCGCAATGGGCAGACTTTCATGAATGAAGCATTTATAGGTGAAGGCACCATTGATAACGCCAAGATCGGCAACTTCATTCAGTCAACTAACTACGTGGCTAATGTTTCCGGCTGGCGGCTGGATAAAGCCGGCACCTTTGTGAACTTCGGTACCGGCAGCGGCGGCAAGATGAAAACCACCAACACAACGATCAGCGTTGCAGATGGTAACGGAGTGCTGCGCGTGCAGATCGGCGAACTGACGGGGGTATTTTGATTGGCGAACTTTGGCATTCAAACGTGGAGTGCTTCCGGAGTCCCAAATAACACGGGTTTGGTTAGGATCCTGATATTGGGCTCTATCTATCTTTCAAAAGACCAGGTGTCAGGGGCATGGTCCTATGCCGTGCCCTCTGGTTATAAGGTGGCTGCCATGCAGTCACCGGTCATGGGGGCCGCACTTTCATCGGCCCGGCGAAAAATCACGACGACGACGACCGGCGTATCCCTCTCAAATGCCGGTTCTGATTATTCAACCGGAACGTTCACAGCGGCAGAGGGCTGGCTGATCGTCTACTTAGTGAAGCAATAACATGGCTAATTATGGGGCAATGCTGATCGATGAGTTCGGAATACCGTTCTCTACGCCGGATACGACGCCAATGAGTCTGGTTTCAAAGAATGTATACAACTTTGGTGGAAGCGGCGGCGTGATTAACTTAGCCGTCTCTGTTTCGAGCCCCTTTGTTGTCGCCTTTAAATCTGACGTAACCGGCGTATATGGACGGCTGGATAATAACGGTGGGGCATACACGCTTACGGTAGGAACATTGGCCGGTGGAGGTGTTGGGAATGTCACCGTCTATATATTCGGTATCGTTATCCCTCAGCCAAAACCGGCGTGGGGGATCGCTATCAATAACGCGCAGGGGCAGTGCATACTGACGAATGAAACCAAGGTCATGAATCCGCCCGTTGCAGTTGGAACGCCGGGTAACCCAGCGGGTCTTGGTTATAACATTGATACTACGCTCACCGGTAACTACGCGGTTATGCCGCAGATGACTGGGCTCATGGTAGGCGTGATCCATTCTGGTGGAGCAACGAGACCCTTTCAGTCGCCGATCCAGACGTATGCATATTTTAATGGAACAACTACTCGCGTTTCTTCTTCTCAAACAACCAGCCCAGGCGGTGACCAGCTTGAGAACGTAGGGTATGCGAACTCTAACGATCTGATATACGTGATGGACGTATCTCCTTATTAATCAATTAATTGAATTTAACGATCGTTTTGAACGATCAATTTCGTGAAATTGATCTATTTAACCAATTATCTCTCTCCAAATATCGTTGTTATCGTCCCGATATCCAGTATCGAAGGGACATAAAAATGATAAAGATTTTATTGGCGATTGCATTGGCGGGAATGCTTACGGGGTGCTCAGGCGTGCTTGAGAAGCAGCAGCCCGTCTGTAGCGGTACCGCGCTCATTGGCGGACAGGAAACGTCCGTGCAGATTTATGGCGTTCGCAAGGTTGCCAGTCAGACCCAATATAAAGCCGGAGACCCTTTTGGCTGGCGCTGGGTCAGCAAATCAAACTTCACATCGACGACGTGTGAAAAATAAATTACCCAACCTAAACAGACCCGCTTCGGGGGGTTTTTTTTTATCTGGAGTAACGTAAAAATGGCCTGGTATAAAACAGGCACGGTTGCAGTAGCGGCAACAAAGGTTACCGGCACCGGTACAAACTTTTTGGATGCCAAATTCGGAATCGGACCGGGGCAGGCCTTTCTGCTTCCGGCATCAGGTACCGTTAAAATCTATGAGATTGCCAGCGTAGAGGATGCTACTCACCTTACCCTCACGACATCAGCCGGAACCGTGGCCGCTGGAGCTGCTTACGCGGTCATGAGCTTTTACACGGATTCGATACCTGACTTTTCCAAACGCCTGGCTGCGCAGTTGGGCTACTACCAGTCTCAGATGGACGGCTGGCAAACCATTATGACGGGAACTGGCACAGTCAGCGTGACGGCTCCTGACAACACCGTTGTTAACATCAGCAGCTTTTCCAAACTGACATCTGATATTGCAAAAGCTTACACCGACGGTGGTCTCCTGAATGCTACGGTAACGCCAAACAGCCTGGGGAATGTGACTGATTTCAATATTTACTACCAGACAGCAAACGCCAATGCCATCGTTGCCAACGGATACCCGATTGCAAAAGCAGGTACGCTTTATGTGACTAAATCAGCCTATGGCTGCCAGCAAATGTATATCACATTCCAGGGAGAGGCTTTTGTCCGTGGACTCACCGGTGCTTTCACTCCAGCAGCGCCTAATTGGTCGGACTGGTGGCCGATTTTCACAGGAAAGAGCACTATCCCTGTTGGCAATGGAGGAACCGGGGCCGCTACAGCAGCCGCAGCGCGTACCGCATTAGGCGCAGCTCCTACAGTAGCCCCAGTGTTCACCGGGGGGGTAACTCTGAATGGGACTGTTGCTATTGAAGGGACACAGTTAAACCTTAGGGCTTCCGCATCCTCTGGCGGCTGGCCGTTCTTCGTCACTTTTATGGCTGGTCAGGGTAACAATCTTGCATATTCTCGTATTTACTCAGAGAACAGTGGTGATTTGACAATGGCTACTGCTGTGAATGGTAGCCCCAAATATTTCCAACATACTGCCAGTGGGGATCTTCTGGTTCCGAGGAATATTCAGTGTGTGTCCCTTACCCAAACGTCTGACCGTGATAAGAAAGACTTCATCACGCCGATCCTCAATGCGCTGGATAAAATTAACGCCATTGACGGAGTTACCTTCACATGGAAGACGGACGGCACACCATCAGCGGGTGTGATTGCTCAGGATTTGATGAAAGTGTTGCCTGAAGCCATTGGCTCGACCTTCGATGAGAACGACGAGTACGGCACAGAGGAACAGCAGGTAGAGAAGGAAGTTATGGACGAAGAGGGCAACACGACCAGCGTGACTGAAACGGTCAGCGTGACCAAGCTGGTCCGCAAGCGTGACGAATCAAAACGGTCATACACTGTGGAATACAACGGTGTTATTGCCCTGGCAGTGCAGGCTATCAAAGAGCTTTCAGAAAAGGTTGCAGTAATGGAAGCTTACATCGGGCCTGAAAATCTGGCCGCCATGTCAAAAGAACACACCACATAATTTCTTCCTTTGCCGATCAGCGGCATAACAGAAATGTCTCTGATCGGACTTTCCTCCGCTGGTAACTCATGATTATACTGTATGAATAAACAGTGTTTGAGGGAGGGCTTATGCCGCGGCGATATGAAATAGATGATGCATTTAAGCATGCGATCAAGATTAGTTCTAAAGGCCGCCGAACTGTCACTACTGAGGATTTCGTGGCTGAACTTGCGAAGAGAAACTGGCACTGGGGATTGCGGGAAGCGAATCGATGGATCGAAATTTACGTCAATACGTTTAGCGATGTCTCGACTGTAGAGGGTGACGCCCGGACTTTCTTACTCTTCAACCCAAATGGAGGGCTTTGAAATGGGATTTCCATCCCCTGCAAGCGATTACGTTGAGTCGCGAATCGACCTGAACAAAGTCTGTAACTGCACCGGCCCGGCATCTCGCCTGTACATCGCCGAGCGGTACCACGGGAAGCATATCAACTCCGGCACGATGCTGCTGATAGACCCGGCAATCAAACCGGTCGACGGTAATCTGCTGCTGGCGCAAATCAACGGTGAGATGGATGTGTGGCGGCTGGTGACAATCCTGCGTCGCGGGCTTGAGTCTTTGGCAGACAAAAATGTCTTCATTGAATTTGGGGAAGCATTCACAGATGACGAGCTGGTGATCGAGGGGGTGGTGACGCATATCATCTATGATGCTAGGAATGACGTTTTCGACGATACGCCATGTATATAAATTTCTTCTCTTGCCGATCATTACAGGCTTTCCTAACCTATTAACAAGGTTAAGCCAAATTATAGTAATGAGGTTAACATATGGACGAATCAGAAAAGTACGTCGAGATGTGTGTAATTCTTGGGGATATTGTCTTTGGTTTGCGCCAAAATGGCTACGAAATTAGTCGTGAAAATCTGATAAAAATCTGCGCCAACAAACGCCTCAGCAGTCCTAACGAACTGCAGGCCGATTATTACCAACATATCATTGGAAAGCTTTCCGATGCCTAAAAAAGCCCGCCCGGTGGGCGGGCTAAATATCAAATGTATCAACATTACTTGTACTTCAGGATGGTAGTCACTACATCCACCTTAAAGATTAGTTAAGCTTCTTCTGTCTGGCAATTTCCAGGCAAAAATACCTACCAGAGAGAGGACAAAACCACAAGGTTTCTTAATATTAGGCGCGTGATAAGGAGTAAGCGTGAAACTGCTATTGTTGAATGAAGCACACCGAGTCCTGAAAAAATTGAAGAAACATGGAGTTAACCTGGCAAGCGCAGAGTCGTGCACAGGGGGCGTGATTAGTACGGCACTCAGTGCGGCTTCTGCAGGTGGAGCGTATTACGCCAGCGGGTTTGTCACATATGATGACACGGCAAAAACCGTTATGTTAGGTGTAAAACCCGATTCTATCAGCGCCTATACAGCTGTGAGCGCCGAAGTGGTTGCGCAAATGGCAGAAGGTGCTTGCCGTATGGCCAAAACGCAGGTTGCACTGGCCGTGAGTGGCTACGCGGGCCCTGACGGGGGAAAGGACGGCACGCCGGCGGGAACAATCTGGTTTGCCTGGTATTTAGGGGAAGGAAGAACCTCGGTCGAGAAGCAACACTTTGAAGGTTCGCCCGAGAGCGTCGTGTATCAGGCTGCACATTTCTCACTATCGAGGTTGGTAACCTTACTGAATGACTAAAATAAACGCCCGCTTTCGCGGGCGTTTATCATTCAAAAGCTTCAGGCTGGTTAACGGCTTGCGTCCCTATCAGGTGTGTCCAGCAGAGTAAGATACTTTTCGGTGACCGCCGGTAGGTTTTCTTCTAGCCATTATGCCATCTGTTCTTCCTGAGCTTTGATTTTTTGAAAGACCTTGGCACCCTCAATATCGCCAACGGCTTCCGCGGCCACGATCAGCGCGTTATAACTGGCAATTTCGAAATGTTCAAAGACATAACCGCTGATCCCGCCTTTGACTACTTCATCGCTGGCAAGCATGCCCCCTAGAGCCTGCCCCATGGCGGTCATCTTACCCGCAGCATCTTTCAACACCGAGCGGGACTTATCGAGCCTCTCCAGCACCCCTTCGATCAAACGCTGCTGATCCTGCGTTTCCGTAATGTGCTACATGATACGCTCTTTTAGACGCGGATGATGTTTCAGGCGTTCTGCCATCCCGGTTAACATGGACTCGGCTTGTTTTTCCATTGCATGGGCATCACGCACCCAGTCGACATAATTGTCATACGCCTTTGATTTAGTCATAGACATTTGCCTCTCTTGACGTGGTACTGACACTCCTGGTGAGTATCGATCAACGTGCTTTTTGCGGGGAGGCTGAACCCGCGATGGCGGTGAGTTTCTGATCAGTATTTTTTTCTTCCTGCAGCGTTTCTTCCAACAATTTTGCCGCCTGAGTGTAGCCTAATTTTTTTGCCAGAGCCGCCAGAGTGCCATAGGTTGCAATTTCATAGTGCTCGACTTTTTGCGCCGCACCGATGAGCCCTGCATCCAGCACTTCGCCTTTTTCGACGGAGTCGATCAGTTCCTGCGCTTCTTCAACGAGTCCCTCCATAGCATGGCATTTCATGCGCTTTATCCGGATTTCGTCAGATGTCTCTACTACCTGATCTAACCGTTCAATCTGACCCTGCGTTTCTTCCAGATGAGATTTAAACGCTTCGATAAGTTTAGGATCGGTAGCAGCACGGGCCATTTTTGGCAGTGCTTTAGTTATTTGACGCTCTGCGCTATAAACATCAGATAAATCATGAATAAACAATTCTTTCAAAGTGGAAATAGACATTTTAATTACCTTTGTGAGTGGGTTCGCCTAAACAAGATTAGCCGCATAAAAAAATCCGTATATTATTTAAGACTTTTCTTATCATGTATTTTCCTTGTTTTTTATGCTTTTACCTTTAAAGGTATAACAGTTCATTGAGAAAAAAGAAGAAAGTGTTTTTTTTGACTTTGGCGATATTTATTCTAATAAATGGGGGTGACACAGGTACTGAATATTTTAATCGTAAATTCATGAAGGTTAGTCATTAATAACTAACAGTATTAATCCGGTTAGAGATAAACATGACCATACGTCATTTTATCGATGCGAATTTCCTTCTGCGAAAATCCAATCTATTCATCGGAGTTGGTTCCTTTCCTAAGCGGCGGCTCCATCGTTAATGGCTACTCTGTTATCAACTTATACACCGTTAGCTCTGCAGGCAAAGCAATTGTGTTCGGCGCGACAGGTCGCTGTTTCGACTCCAACACAGTGTACCAACCTATAAGGTTAAAGGCGTTATGATTGCGTCTCAGCAGATCCCTCTCTTTCTTTTGTTTCAGGTTCGATTTGTCAGCGCCAGTACGCTGCCGGCGATCACGTTTAGCGCAAACGGAAAGTCATGCTGACAAATCTCCTTCCCATCGTTAGCATATTGTTTTGGTTGTACTGAGCGCTAATGGCACAGAGCAGACATTGGTTAGAACGACGTGCTGCCTATGGTCTTATCTTTCAATTCATCGCAGCAATTTGCCAAACTTTAAGATTGACAATATCCTGCGAGATTCAGTCCACATCGGAATCCTGTAGACGCTTACCAATCGTCCTACACAAAGTCTGTAATTGTATTGGTCTCGTGTCCCCAAGAATGATGTATTTGACGATACGCCATACATGTGAAAGGTTAAGAAAATTCCGTGTGCTAATATTAGTTAAAAAATACTTGAGGTAGATATGCAAACTGAAGAAGAGAATTTAATAGTAAGAAAAGAAATAGGCGACGCAGTCTTGGCTGTACTTGAGCAAGGGAAAGTGGTGAGTGTAGAAAATATCATTACATATCTCGAAAGGCAGCATCAAGAAGTTACCCATATGCAATACAAGAACAGATATAGGCATGCAGTAGACTTACTGATAAAGAAATCATAAAAAAGCCCGCGACATGCGGGCAATAAACATCAGTTTTTACATTGGAAATTTGTTCGGGTAGAACATGATAAGCATAGCGCGGTAATAATTATTCAATCTATAGGATAACTACTCAAAAGTGGCTGTGTTCGCTCAATGGGGAAGTGTTAGAGCGTAAAAAAGCCCTCGCGAACGAAGGCCAGTGAATTATCACAAAATTTAGTTTCGGAACGAGAGCGATGCTCCCGAAAGCATAATAGTAGCTCTTGAAAATTTGGCTTATGAAATATGGTTTAGTAGTTAAAGAAATCCCAGCGTTTTGATTAGTAAAAAAGAGCCCGCGTTAAAGGCGGGCAAAAATCAAAGGTATCAATATTACGCTTCTAGATGGCGGTTACTCCACCCATTCTAAAGATTAGCTAATGCTTAGAGATTCACCATAACACAGGTAAAAAAAGAGCCCGTGTCTAGGCGGGCTTTTATAAGGGTATGAATAGAACATGGCCTTGATTAGCCTGCTGATCTTGTGTCAGCTGAGTTAAGGGTAGTCTGCGGTGCGCTGATTGCCAGATTTGAATCGAAAAAAAAGCCCGAGTTAACGTCGGGCTATCAGTAGGTAGGTACTCACGGCCTTGGCAGGCTTGCTGATCTTGTGCCAGCTGGTATGAGAATAGTGCAGGGCGGTGATTTTTCCAGATTACAGGCACAAAAAACCGGCTCGGTAGCCGAGTTTCTATTTGCGCTCATTTGCTACTGGCACGAATCAACGGAGAATTGGCGTCTGGTGACAATTCTGCGGCACGGGCTCGAGTCTTTGGCAGACAAAACGTCTTCATTTAGTTCGGGGAAGTATTCACAGATGACGAGCTGGTGCTGACGCATATCATCTACGATGCCAAGAATGATGTGTTTGGCGATAAGCCCTGTATTTAAAAAAGAGCCCGCGTCAACGGCGGGCTATCAGTAGGCATGTACTCATGGCCTTGGCAGGCTTGCTAATCTTGTGTCAGCTAAACTCATCTTAGACGGTTCTAAGAAAAAATTCCTTCTGCAAAACAAAATTTATACTGCAATAAATCAGTAACTTGCAAAGAGGAGTTTTTTCATTGGCTTGCTTACTTATGTATTTATTTTATCATTAAAAATCAATCAATTAAATTATATCCCTCGCGCTGATGCTGCGTCATCTTCAATGCTATTTTCATTTTTTTAATATGTTAAGTCCCAGTCGTAAGCACCTCATTTACGAGTAGAAAAATCACGTAAAGAAAATCCGTTGCCTTCTAAAACCTCTTCTGCAAAACTAATTTAATTCATCGTGAATTCAGAGACTTGCAAACTTCGCCTTTCGCCTGTTTTTACTCAACCAAACTCAAAAATAATTATTTAAAATCATTATGTTACTTAACTTTAAACTGTCTGCTCGTTCAACACATGGAAAAGAGGTTTGGCAAAAGTGATTCACGTTAAGGATTTACAGAAACAGTTCGGTGAAACCCACGTTTTGCGCGGCATCTCGTGTGATATCGCAGAGAAAGAAGTGGTGTGTATCATCGGCCCGTCTGGCTCCGGCAAAAGCACTTTCCTGCGCTGCCTGAATGCGCTGGAAAAGCCCAACGGCGGCGAAGTGGTGGTTAATGGTTATGCGGTTCACGATCCGAAAACCAACCTGAACACGCTGCGTTCCGGCGTCGGGATGGTGTTTCAGCGCTTCAATCTTTTCCCGCACATGACCGTGCTGGAAAACCTGATCATGGCACCCATGTCATTGAAAGGTTTGTCGAAAGCAGAAGCGGTTTCGCGCGCTGAAAAGTTGCTGCAAAAGGTCGGGCTTATCGACAAAATCGACGCCTGGCCCTCCAGTCTTTCCGGCGGTCAACAGCAGCGCGTGGCGATTGCCCGTGCGCTGGCGATGGAACCGTCGATCATTTTGTTCGACGAACCGACCTCTGCGCTCGATCCTGAACTGGTTGGCGAAGTACTGTCCGTCATGAAACAGCTGGCGCTCGAAGGCATGACCATGGTGATCGTTACCCATGAGATGGGGTTTGCCCGCGAAGTGGCGGACCGGGTGGTGTTTATCGATCAGGGTGTGATTCAGGAGCAGGGGCCACCGGTGCAACTGTTTACCGCGCCGACCAATCCGCGTACCAAAGAGTTCTTAAGCAAAGTGTTATGATGTAAGAGCCGGAAGTTTCGTGGGGGAACTTCCGGCTTTTTTATTAACGAAGAAGCGTTTTAAACAGCGCCGGAGAGTTTACCAGCACACCGTCCGCGCCAAGTGATTTCGCTTGTTTATAATCCGCTTCGTCATTTATGCCAATTAAAATGATGTGCGCCTCGCCTTGCGAGCGGAAACAATCCATCGCCTCTTTATCCCATTCCAGCGTGGCTTTTGAACGCGCCTCACCTAATGTGTATTTTTCGACAACTTCCACTTCCCGTTTCATTTCAAGCGCATACCAGCGCGGCTGTTTGTCGGCTTTGATCTGACACTGATGCGCCATCGTGATATTCGCCAGCGCAGTGCGCGTCATATCGCGGCTTTCAAATTTCGGCAACGTGGCGGGAAGTACGCTGAGATAGCGAGAGTCTGTAGAATAAATACGTGTTCTTTGCAGGCTGTGAGTCTCCTGCAAGACCTTGCTCAATGCTGCGGCCATTTGCTGAGGATCTGCATCCGGTGTTTTGATGTCGATATAAAACGTCGTCGTCGGGAAAGTCTTCAGAACAGTGTCCAGCTGCGGAATACCGATATGTTTATCGCGGTACGGATGATCTGTTGCGGTTCCAAATGCCCAGCCAGCGTCCATCTGCGCCAGCTCTTTCGCGGTGTAATGCGAAACGGCGCCTTTCTCCTGGGTCAGACTGCTCAGGTCTGAAGGCCGGTAAAGGACGGGAATGCCATCTCTGGAAAGCTGGACGGTGATCCAGACTGCATCAGCTTTATTCTCAAGCGCCAGTTTGATTGCCGGAACCGTATTTTCCGGAGCATCGGCGGTTCCGCCACGGTGGGCGATGATTTGCGGGGAGAGCGGGAGAGATGCTGCGAAGGTCATGGCAGAAAGCGAAGACAGCGTCAGAGCCAAAATCATTTTTTTATGAAGATGCATTACATATTCCTTTAAAGTAAATCACTCATAACTCATTGTTATATAGCTAATATATTTCATCAGAGGAAATAAGTCCGTGAAATGAACCACGTTTGAAAGATGACACTGTTTGATGACACTTTAGGGTCAAAATCAAAATAATGACCGTTGTAACGGTCTAATCAAATCGGACTCTTATTAGAGACGTCATGAGTAACGCTGACGAGGTGAGAAATTATTATTTTGCGACATGCAGAAAAATAGAGCTTTGCTTCCTGCAAGGCCACGAACGGATTATGTAAAACATATAAAAGCGCCAATACTGATACATTTAATTTAGCGTCAAGGGAAGTATGATATTACTTAACTAAAATTAAGCAATACTCATCATGATAAGGATGATGCGACATGTTTTTCGACTTACAGTAGGGTTTCTATTTAATCGTTCTTAATGGTGACACCAAAAATAACTATCAGATTGAAAAAATAGGAATTTATTTCATTCCGCTATTATTTTTAGGGAATTAACTAACATGAAATCATAAAGTGTTTTCTTTAAAAAAATCTAAAAATATCAGACTAAGAGTTTCCGTTAGAAAATCCCCTGCCTGTTTCAAGAGAGATAGCGATGAGCTCAGAGTTTTTCTTTACTGTCACAACAAAACATTATTTTCTTGAATTCATTAAACCAATTTCATTTATTAGGTGAATGAAGTTATAGGCAACCTCCCCGAGCCCAAGAAAATCTTTTCAAAAATTTTATTTTAAATGGCGGGAGTAAAGTCATCGACTCACTGTGGTAAGATTTTTCATTAGTTTATGAACAATAATACTTTTTCCTCATTTTTTCAGTGGGTGGCAGATATCGATCACCTTCTTCCGTAAGAAAGGCGAGAGAAAGATTGAGAAATATTCACCGCAGTACAGGCGGATAAATTCAGAGACAGTTGTTATACAGTGGGCCCAAAGGGGCAGCAGGTTCTGTTAAAATTATTTTTTGATCGCAATAGTCATATCGTGATGACGACAGACGTTACGCAAAGACCCTCCGGCCTGGCCTCCAAAGAACTCTCTTTGTGGATTGATGGATAAGGTCGCCGGACATACCAGCAAGGCTGTTCAGTAAGTGCGGGTAAATAAACTGCATGAGGTTTTAATGGGGTATTCTCAGCTTTAATCTTATAAGCATTAATCCATAATTTACTATGAACCTGTTTATATTCTCTGGCGTAGGGCTAATGTCATATTAAGCATTCTGATGTGCAGCAGATACGCGCGTAATAATTTCCTCAAGAAAAATATCTCACGAATGAATAAGGGGCGGTAATGCCATCTCCGCCCCTATTTGGGTTTCCCTTAACTTCCCATCCCGTTCAGTTTTTCCATCACGTCATCCGACAGCGTCAGCTGACCGCTGGCCAGATTCTCCTGCAAATGCTGCGGGGATGAAGTGCCGGGGATCAGCAGAATATTAGGGGAGCGTTTGAGCAGCCAGGCGAGCGCGACCTGCATAGGCGTCGCATTAAGTTCAGCGGCCACTTCATTGAGCTGCGTGGACTGCAACGGCGAGAAGCCACCCAGCGGGAAGAACGGTACGTAGGCAATGCCCTGTTCGGCCAGCTGATCGACCAGCGCATCGTCGTGACGATTGGCGAGGTTGTACATGTTCTGCACGCAGACTATCGGCGTCATTTTCCGCGCATCGGCGACCTGTCTGGCGGTCACGTTGCTCAGGCCGATATGGCGAATCAAACCGCGTTCTTTCAGTTTAATCAGCGTTTCCAGCTGAGGCTCCAGCGATCCTTCCTTTGGTTGGTGAATGTCGAGCATGCTGCGCAAATTCACCACTTCCATGCTTTTCAGCCCAAGATTGCGCAGGTTATCTTCGACCGCGCTGGTCAGCTCTTCCGGGCTAAACGCCGGGATCCAACCGCCTTTTTCATCGCGGCGGGCGCTGACTTTGGTGACGATGCACAGATCGTCGGAATAGGGGTGTAGTGCCTTCTTGATCAGCTGGTTAGTGTAGTGCGGGCCGTAAAAGTCGCTGGTGTCGATGTGATTAATGCCGGAGGCGACGGCGTCACGCAATACCTGAATCGCCCGTGCTTCGTCTTTCACCGGGCCGAAAACGCCGGGGCCAGCGAGCTGCATTGCGCCATAGCCTAAGCGCCCAACTTCACGATCGCCGAGACGGTAAGTCATTGTAGGTTTTGACATGGGGTTCTCCTGTAAGTGTGCATTGATTGTATCGGGGAACTGGCTGTGCAACTATCCGGTGAAATCAGGACAAACTGTACGGAGTGACGCACAATGTCGATGGATATCGCACTGCTGCACGCGGTGGTGGAAGTGGCGAAAGCCGGTGGTTTTCGGGAGGCGGCGCGGGTGACGGGCAGTAATGCATCGCGGTTAAGTGACGCGGTGCGCCGCGCGGAACAGCAACTCGGTATCCGGCTGTTTCACCGAACTACGCGCACCGTGGTGTTGACCGAAGCGGGCAGGGCGTTAATCGACCGTCTGTTACCGGCAATGAACGAAGTGGATGCCGCGCTGGATGCCCTTAATCGTTATCGCAACACTCCCGGCGGCACGCTGCGACTTAATGTGCCGGTCAGCGCTGCTCGGCTGGTCTTGCCGGCGCTGGTGCCGGAGTTTTTGCGGCGTTATCCCGATATTCAGCTGGAAATCGTCGCCGAAAGTAACGTGCAGGATGTGTTTCGCGACGGCTGCGATGCCGGGATCCGTTATGACGAACGGCTGGAGCAGGATGTGGTCGCCATTCCCATCGGACCGCGTATTCAGCGCTTTGCCGCTGCGGCGTCCCCGGCGTATCTCGATGTGCATGGACGACCGGCGCATCCCCGTGATCTGATACAGCATCAGTGCCTACGCGGACGCTTCGCCAGCGGCGTTATGCCCCCCTGGGAATTTGAGCGCGAAGGCGAGAGGCTCAGCGTGGAGGTGAAAGGGCCGCTGGTGGTCAGTGTCGGCGGCGCGGTAGATCTGGCGCTGGGAACGGCTATTGCCGGTACCGGAATCATCTATCTTTTCGAAGAGTGGCTGCGGCCCGCTATCGACAGCGGCCAGCTCGAGGCGATATTGCAGCCGTGGTGGCTGTCATTCTCCGGACTGTATCTTTATTACAACGACCGCCGCCTGATCCCTGCGCCTTTGCAGGCGTTTATTGATTTTGTGCGTGAGGCGAATGGGGCTTTATGACCCGTGTTGCCAGCTTTTATACACAAACTCCAGCGTGTAGCCGTCCGGGTCGATAACCCCGGCGGCGTAATAGCGGGGATCGTAATAAAGCCGTACGCCCGGTGCGCCATTATCTTTAGCTCCCGCCCGAATAGCGGCGGCGTAGGCTTCGTCCACTTCCATTTTATTGTTGGCGACAAATCCGACATGTGTCGCATCGCCCGCCGTTTTGCCTTCCCGCAACCAGAAGAATATCCGACCCTTCGCCCCAAAACCGTTGAGGTTGGGATGCCCCGGCGGGCCGTCTTTGCCGTCGTAATCGACGCGGGCGGTAATGCCGAGCGGAGCCAGCGCGGCGGTGTAAAACGCCACCGAGCGGGCGGTATCACTGACTGATATAAAAATGTGATCGAGCATAGAATCTCCTTTAACCTTAAATATGGTAGCCACCGGCGACTTCGATGGATTGCGCATTGATCCAACGGCTGTCGTCTGAAATCAGCCCGGCAATCGCCTTCGCGACATCCTCTGGTTCGCCAACGCGCCCGAGTGCGGTCTGCGAAGCCAGCAAGGCTTCAAACTCATCGTTCAGGCCGCCGCCCAGCCCGGTACGGATTGCTCCCGGTGAAATGGAATTAGCGCGGATACGGCGCGGGCCGAACTCTTTTGCCATATAGCGCGTCAGCACTTCTAGTCCGCCTTTGAATGCGGCATAAGGTGCGACGCCCGCTGTGGCAACGCGTGTCGTTGCGCTGGTGACATTCACGATGTGGCCGCCCCCGGCCAGTAACGGCAACAGCGTCTGCGTCAGGAAAAACGGTCCTTTCAGGTGCACATTGAACAGGCTGTCGAATTCGCTTTCCGTCACGGTTTCAATCGGATTAAACAGTCCAAAACCGGCGTTGTTGATCAGCACGTCAAAATCAGAACGATGCCAGATACGCGGCAACAATGCTTCCAGCTGTGCGCGAAACGCCGGAAAGGTCTCTGAGCGCGAAACGTCAAGTTGTACCGCTACGGCCTGACCGCCCGCTTTTTCGATTTGGCGGACCACCTGCTCAGCCGCTTGTGGATGACGGTGCCATGTGAGGATCACGCCCATGCCGCGCGCTGCGCACTCAAGGGCGGTGCTGGCACCAATGCCGCTGCTGGCGCCTGTGATAAGAATAACTTTCATGATGTTTCCTGCCGGTTTGCTTGTGTGCAGTAAGACTATGGGACTCAGGGCGCAGCGGCTTCCGCGTTCCTGCTCGATTCTTGCCTGTTTCTGCTTTAAGCTCGCCACAACGAAAATGCCGGGGAGGCAGAACATGGATCCAGTATTCCAGCTCGATGAACTGCGCGGCCTGGCCGCCCACGCCGGTAACTGGCGGACAGAGACGGGCATTCCACGCGTGGCAATGGTGCAAGGCAAAATCCCGGCGGCGGCGCTGGCGGCGGTCTACGAGCCGATGATCAATCTGATCCTCACCGGCAGCAAAACTATGACGGTGGGGGAAAAGGTCTTCAACTATGACCCGGCCTCGTACTTTGTGATGTCGGTGGATTTACCGGCGGTGGGTGAAGTCCATCCGGCAGTCACCGGCGAACCTTATCTGGCGGTGAGCCTGACCATTGATCCTCAGCGCGTGGCGACATTGCTGGAGGGGTTATCGCCGTCGATGATGAACAACAGGCCGGAGGGCGGATTCTCGGTGGCGTCTGTAACGCCGGAGCTGCTGGATGCGTGGGTGAGAATGCTGCGTCTGATGAAAACCCCTGATGACATTCCCGCACTTGCGCCGGTCTACGAGCGCGAAATTCTCTATCACGTCCTGAAAGGGCCACATGGCTGGATGCTGCGGGACATCGCTTCACCGGGCACCATGCTGGCGCGGATAAGCAATGCGATCCAGTGGCTGCGACACAATTTTGCCGAAGAGTTTGTGGTGGAATCACTGGCCGGGCGGGAAGCGATGAGCGTCTCAGCGTTTCATCGTCACTTTAAAGCTGTCACCGCCATGAGCCCGTTACAGTATCAAAAACGCGTCCGGCTGTTGCACGCCAGAACGATGTTGTTAGGACGACAGCAAAGCGTTACCTACGTGGCCCAGGAAGTGGGGTATCGCAGCGTGCCGCAGTTTAACCGTGACTACGCCCGCGTCTTCGGCCTGCCGCCGCTGAAAGATGTGGCCCAGTTGCGCAAAGTAATGAATGTCCGGGAAAGTCACTGACAACCTTGCCGGAGACTCACATCACGTCAGCTTCAGCGCTTCCATCACCAGTGAAAACGCCGGAGAGTGCTGTTTTCTGCTGGGGTAATACAGGTAATAACCGGGGAAGGGAATACACCACGCATCCAGAACCCGGATCAGGCGGCCTTCCTCAAGGTGTGGGGCAAACTCTTCTTCCGGTAAAAATGCGATGCCCAGCCCGGCTAAGGCTGCATCCACCATGTGCGCAGAGGTGTTAAACGTCAGCTGGCCGTTAACCCGCACATTCACCGGCCCCTCTTCATTATCAAATTCCCAGACGTAAAGCCCTCCCGACGTGGCCTGCCGCATATTCATGCAGTTGTGATCCAGCAAATCATGCGGCGTGAGCGGAATCGGATGCGAACTGAAATACTCCGGGGAGGCTACTGCCGCCATGCGCAGCTGAGGGCTGATCGGCATGGCGATCATATCTTTATCGATGGTGTCGCCCAGTCGCACACCGGCGTCAAACCTGTCGGCAACAATATTGCGAAAACCGTGGTTGGCATCAAACTCCAGATGGATATCAGGGTAATTACGCAATAACGGCGACAGTTTGGGTAACAGCAAGGTTTTAAGAACATGAGGTCCGCAGGTGATACGCACCGTACCGGCAGGCTTATCACGCATCTCCGTCAGCATATCCAGTTCTGCTTCAATCTCATCAAAGCGGGAACCAATCGCCGCAAGCAAGCGCTCGCCCGCCACCGTCGGTGACACGTTTCGCGTCGTGCGCGTCAGCAGCCGGATCTCCATACGATTCTCCAGAGCGGTGATGGTCTGGCTCAGTGCGGGCTGCGTGACGCCAAGCTGGGCGGCTGCGCGGGTGAAACTGCCCTCACGCGCGACCGTCACAAATGCCATCAGATCGTTGAGATTACGCTTCATTACACCTTCTTAGATTTCTATTTATAAGCAGGGCTTATAACCCCATTAAGGATTCATTACCTAGTCAGAATATACTCTCGCTGTAGAATTCTCAGCAAGCAGAAACCCGAAAAGATCAGAATCGGGAGTTTTGCTTAATTCCGGTAACTTTATGTTATTTAAGTTTTTATTCCCTGAATAAAGACCGCCACCGGCTCGCCCAAAATTTATCAGGCCAAATGAAAAAGGTAATAAAAAGTGACGACTTCCATTGATAACACCCTGCCGGACGATAGCACCAGCGCGCATTGGACCGGGGTGTGGGCGATAACCCTGTGTGTATTTGCGCTGGTCGCCTCGGAGTTTATGCCCGTCAGTCTGCTGTCACCGGTTTCCCGCGATCTGGGCGTCAGCGAAGGGCTGGCCGGACAGGGGATCGCGATATCCGGCGCACTGGCCGTGCTGACCAGTTTGTCGATATCCCGGCTGGCCGGAAACATTGACCGCAAGCTGCTGCTGTTAGGGCTGACGGTACTGATGGCCCTCTCCGGCGCGGTGATCGCGCTCGCCCCCAATTATCTCACCTACATGGCGGGGCGTGCACTGATCGGGGTTGTCATCGGCGGATTTTGGTCGATGTCGGCGGCGCTGGCGCTCCGGCTGGTGCCTGAGGATCAGGTGCCCCGCGCACTGGCGATTTTTAACGGCGGCAATGCGCTGGCGATGGTGATTGCCGCGCCGCTCGGCAGTTATCTGGGCTCGGTGATGGGCTGGCGTGGTGCCTTCTTTTGCCTCGTGCCGGTCGCGCTGGTGGCGTTTATCTGGCAGGGGGTCAGCCTGCCTTCAATGCCCCCTGTGCGGGGTGAAAAATCCTCAGGCAATGTCTTGCGTCTGTTCAAAAATCCTTTGGTCGCTCTCGGCATGGCGGCTTGCGGGTTGTTTTTCATGGGCCAGTTTGCACTGTTCACTTATCTGCGCCCGTTCCTTGAAACGGTGACTCGCGTCAACGTCTCCACGCTGTCACTTATTTTGCTGAGCATCGGCATTGCCGGTTTTATCGGGACGCTGATTATCGGTTTCTTTCTGCGTGCGGGCCATTACCCGACGCTGACTGCCATTCCGCTGGTGATGGCAGTCATTGCCGTGATGCTGATGGTATCCGGCCATACGCTCTGGCTGGTCGTTGTGCTGTTGGGTCTCTGGGGGCTGGTGGCGACGGCGGCACCGGTCGGATGGTGGTCTTGGGTGGCGAAAACCTTCCCTGACAATGCCGAGGCCGGTGGTGGACTGATGGTCGCCGTAGTGCAGCTTTCGATTGCTCTGGGCTCTACCGCAGGCGGACTGGCCTTTGACCACGTGGGCTGGCAGAGCACGTTCGGTCTCAGCGGCGCATTGCTGACACTGGCGGCCATCCTGACCTTTATCACTCACTGCCGTGCACGCTGACGGCGAGCGTATTTTTAACCGGGCGAACGTACGCCCACTGACGAAACCTACTGAGGATATTCTCATGAGAGCTTTAAGTATGTTGTTCGGATTGTTGATCAGCTCGTTTGCGGCCACTGCTGCGGATATGTCGAACGGTGCAGATAATTTTTACCAAAGCGATAAAGTGACGCAGCAAAAGGTGACGTTTAAAAACCAGTACCAGATGAACGTCACCGGGAATCTTTTTATTCCGAAAGATATGAATCAGAGCGCCAAAAATCCCGCCATTGTTATTGGTCATCCAATGGGGGCAGTAAAAGAGCAGAGTTCCAATTTGTATGCACAAAAACTGGCAGAGCAGGGCTTTGTGACACTGGCAATTGATATTTCTTTCTGGGGTGAAAGTGAAGGGAAGCCGCGTAACGCCGTTGCGCCGGATATCTACGCTGAGGATTTTAGCGCCGCAGTGGATTACCTCGGCACACGTTCGTTCATCGACAGAAATCGTATCGGGGTGTTAGGGATCTGCGGAAGCGGCAGTTTCGTGATCAGCGCGGCGAAAATTGATCCGCGCATGAGAGCGATTGCGACCGTCAGCATGTATGACATGGGGTCGGCGAACCGTCACGCGCTAAACAATTCCTTAACGCTGGAGCAGCGCAAGCAAATTATCGCCGAAGCGGCTGAACAACGTTACGCAGAATTCACCGGCGGTGAAATCAAATACACCAGCGGCACGCCGCATAAAATTGATGAAAACTCTCCACCGATAGCCAAAGAGTTCTACGATTTTTACCGTACTCCGCGCGGCGAATTCACGCCAAAGGGGTCTTCCCCACAGCTGACCACGCACCCGACGCTGACCAGCAACGTGAAGTTCATGAACTTCTATCCGTTTAACGATATTGAAACCATTTCGCCGCGTCCGATGCTGTTTATTACTGGCGATCAGGCGCATTCCAAAGAATTCAGTGAAAACGCTTATAAGCTCGCGGGGCAACCGAAAGAGCTGTATATCGTTCCCGGTGCGGGTCATGTAGATCTATACGACCGTACCGATCTGATCCCCTTTGCCAAACTGGCATCGTTCTTCAAAGAGAATCTGAAGTAACTTTTCAAGGCGTACATGGAAGGGAAATAAAGGTAACGCGTGCTGAAATCATTCGCGCGCGTTGCCGCTATTTTGGAAAGTTTTTGCAATTTTGTTATCACAGTCATCTCAGCAGAATGTCAGATATTTATTATTCTGATGGAAGTCGCATTGGTATATTGATATTTGTATCCCGGCGACGTGAAATCCTTCATAATAACAAACTCACATAATGGATTATGAATGACATGCCTATACATGACACAGAATATCAGGATGCGTTAGATTTTTTCTACGAAAGTGATTCGGACGAGGTATATTTTTCCGCTTCAGAAGAACAGCCTGTTACGGCTGAAATACCTTTCTTTAAGAAGAATCGGCTCAGAGACCGCAGAAAAGCATCAAAACGTGTGACTCAGCAAAAACTGGTGCAACATCCATTTTTTTCTGCTGCCAATGTTCTGCCCAGACTGCCTGATTTTATTCCTCCATTTAATGACCGGACTGTCTCGGCGAAATCGATCCCCCCTTCGCCACAGCCTAAACCCGAGAAAAGATGGCGTTCATCGAACCATGTCTTTGCCGAGCCAGAGACGTCGCGGGGAGCAATAAAGAAAGGAGGCAGCGCACCTAAATTCACACAAAATGAACCCCGCTGGACTGTGGATATGAGTGAACTCACGAGCATTGATCTTGATGGTGCGGCGATGAAAAAATATCAAGAATTTGTGCGGGCAGTTAATGAAAGTAATATGTCACCGTTAGATATTAATTTCGAAAAACGCCGATGGGACATTAAATTAACCAATCAAAAAGATAAGTATGAACTTTGGAGTGGACGGTTATCGAAAGATAAACGTATGAAATTCATCGTCCGTCAAAGTGAACATAAAGTGATGATGTTTTCAGTGGGTAAGCATGATAAGTAATATAAAATCCTCATAAGATTGTCACCCTCTCAAAAAGCCAGAGCAAAAACGCTCTGGCTTTTGTGTTATTTATTTGTCAACTGAGTCAACCGGCTATTTAACGCCTCCAGTCGCTGAGAGATCGCGCTGATTTCTGCATTGCTGACCGGCTGTTTGTTATCAAGCTTTTTCTGCACGTCATCAAGCTGCGCCAGAACCGGTTCGCCGCCTTGCTGGAGGGTTTGACGCATCTGATAGATGGCCGTTTTCAGTTCCGAAATCGTCATATAGGATTTGCGCTTTTGCTCGGCGTCCAGCAGTCGCTGTTCCAGCTCGTTCAGCTGTTTATTCACCAATGCCCAGCTGTTGATCTTCGGCAGACTGGCGTTTTGTTCCGCGAAGCGGTTTTGCCAGCGTGCGGATAACGGATTGTCCGGCCAGAACGCGTTTAAACGTAAAGCTGTCGAAGGTTGTACCAGCCAGTGAGCCGCGCTTACCGCGCACAGTGTCAGGGCGATACCGGCCATGCCGCCGGTTATCCAGGCTTTCCACGGGCGCGGCGGGGGCAGCTGCGTCAGCGCTGAGAGAGGTTGCACAGGGAGAGGTTGCGCAGCGGACACGAAAGGCAACGGCGCAGGGACGGGAACAGCGGGTTTTACCGTCAGCGCCCGTTTTTGCAGCGATTGCCGGCTCGACTGAAGGTAATCGAGCAGGTTGCGCAACGCCGCCTGACTGCGCGATTGCAGGTTCAGCGCATGGACGAGCATCATCGACACTGCGGCTTCAAGCTGCGTAAGAGTTTCGATTTCTGCACTGTTTAGCGGCAATCCGTACACACTGGTCGCGGCGTGGGTGGCATACCATTCGATAATCTGTTGGCGCAGATCGGTGGCCGCTAAAGGCGGCCAGCACTGACGCTGTTTTCTGCCAAAGGCTTCGGCCAGCAACAATGTCGCGTTGGCCATACCGGCCCAGCCGTGGCGCTGGCAGCTGATCAGGCAAAACCAGACACCGCTTTGCAGGTCATAGCCGTGGCGCTCAAAAATTTCCAGACACTGGTTTTCCTGCGTCAGCCACCATGAACGGTCGTGAACGTGACCTTTCCACCCGTAAACGCTGTTGCTGAGCAGCAAAAATTCCTGATGATGGCGGGGATCGTGACAGCTGATTTTTACATCGGCTGGCGTCACGGAAGGATTAATCTTTTTCATGGCTTTTCCACGTCACCAGTTTGTCTTTACTGACGCCAAGTTTCAGGCCGCCTTTAATGACCTTTTCTTCCTGCAACAGCTGGTCGGCCAGCAGCGGCAGCGTATGCTGGCTGAGAACCTGATCAATATCGCGGGCACCGCTCTGGTTGACCTGACACAGCCCGGCGACCCAGGTCACCACGCTCTCGCTGTAAGTCAGTTGTACTTCGCCGTTGCTGGCGGCGTGGTAACGCAGGCAGATTTTGTCCAGCTTAAGCCTGATGATTTGCGCCAGCGTTTTAGGATCCAGCGGCAGATACGGGATCAGCGTGACACGGCCCATCAGCGCCGGGCGGAAGACGTGATCGAACTCGGGGCGGATCAGCGCGCAAAGTGCTTCCGGCGAGACGTCGCCTGCGGCGCAGGCCGTGGTTATCTTCGCGCTCGCCAGATTGGAGGTCATGATAATCAACGTGTTACGGAAGTTAATCAGCTGGCCTTCTGCATCTTCGAGCACGCCTTTATCGAACACCTGATAAAACAGCTCCATCACATCCGGGTGGGCTTTTTCTACTTCATCGAGCAGAACAACGCTGTACGGATTGCGTTTCACCGCCTCAGTCAGCACGCCGCCCTGACCGTAACCCACATAGCCCGGCGGGGAACCTTTCAGGCCGGAGACGCTGTGCGCTTCCTGGTATTCCGACATGTTGATGGTCACCAGACTTTGCTCGCCGCCGTACAACAACTCCGCCAGCACCATCGCCGTTTCGGTTTTGCCGATGCCGGATGAGCCCGCCAGCATGTATACGCCGGTCGGTTTCAGCGGATCGTTAAGGTTGGCGCGGCTGATGCGTATTTGCGTCGCGATAGTTGACAGCGCGTGACGCTGGCCGATGACGCGCTGTTCCAGCCGGTGAAGCAACCCGCTCAACTGCTGATGCTCTTTTTCCACCATGCGTCCGAGCGGAACGCCCGTCCAGCCGGAGACCACGTCAGCGATACAGGCCGCGTCAACGCATTCAAATACCAGCGCGTGGGCCTCATGCAACAGCGCCAGTTCATTGCGCCACTGCGTAATCGCGCTTTCATCACGGCTTTCCTGCAATTGTTGCACCAGCGTCTTTTGTTGCTCCCACAGCGGCTGGATATAGGCCAGATCGGCCAGCAGTTCACCTTCCCGAAGCGCCAGTGCGGCCAGCCGTTTCTCGTGCTGACCTTCTTTTTGCAGCGCGCCACGCTCGGTGCGCAGATTGGTGAGCAGCGCGTTAATATCCTCAATTTCTTTCGGATGATGCGACTGGGAAACCGCCACGCGGGCGCAGGCGGTATCGAGCAGGCTGACGGATTTATCCGGCAGTTGTCTTCCTGCGATGTAACGGCTGGAAAGTGAAACCGCCGCATGGATCGCGCTTTCGAGGATCAGCACGCCGTGGTGGCGGGACATCGCCGGGGCAATGGCGCGCAGCATGGCGGTGGCGCTGTCGATACCTGGCTCCGCGACCTGCACCAGCTGGAAGCGGCGGGTCAGCGCGGCATCTTTCTCAAAATATTTTTTGTATTCTGCCCAGGTGGTGGCCGCGACGACGCGCAGCTCACCGCGTGCCAGCGCCGGTTTCAGCAGGTTGGCCGCATCGTTTTGCCCGGCCTGACCGCCTGCACCAATCAGAGTATGGGCTTCGTCGATAAACAGAATGACAGGCGTCGGGGCGCTGGCGATTTCTTTCATCAGCGCCTGAAGGCGGTTCTCAAACTCACCTTTTACGCTGGCACCTGCCTGAAGCAGGCCGAGATCCAGCGTTAGCACTTCCATCGATTTCAGCACGTCCGGCACATTACCGGCGGCGATGCGCAGCGCCAGACCTTCCACCAGCGCGGTTTTGCCGACGCCCGGTTCACCTGTCAGGATCGGGTTGTTCTGACGACGACGCAGAAGGATATCGATCATCTGGCGAATTTCCGCTTCGCGACCCAGCACCGGATCTAACTGGCCGTTACGCGCCTGTTCGCTGAGGTTGCGGGTAAATTTGCCGAGCGCGGTGTGGTGGTTGTGTTCCGAAGACATCGCACTGCCCTCTGCGGGCTGGCAGGCGTCGAGCAGCAGTGCTTCTGCCGCATCCCGATTGCAGTTCAGTGCCTTCTGCACACTATCGCTCAGCTGCGACACGGTATTTGCATCCAGCAGGCACGCCAGCAGCGCCGCCGGTGCCAGCTGCGTGTGTCCCCATCCTGCACTGGCGTGAAGCCAGGCTTTTTCCAGCCACTCAACCAGCCCGGAGGAGAAGACCGGCGCACGACTGTTGCCGCTTCGCAAGGTGCTCAGCGTTTGCTGCGTGGCGCGGAGCAGGGCGTCGGAGGGCAACCCCGCGCCCAGACTGAGGGTTTCCATCAGGCTGCTGTGGCGAATAATGATTGCCAGTAAGAGATGCTCAACGTCCACCTCATGATGGGTGCGCGAAATGGCCTGACTGACGGCAGCATCCAGACAGCCGCGGCTTTCCGGAGTCAGTTTGTCTACGATGCGTTTTAAATAGCTGCTCATAAAAAATCCTTTACGTAAATTACCGGCATTCAGCCGCATTTGCCGGCAAGCCGGAGAGTTGTCCGCGCAGCGCGGCAGAAGGTTCTTCGCTTGGCTGTTGTTCTTCCAGCGCCTGTTTCTGTTCCTGGAGAACCGCGAGCTGGTCGTCCAGCTTTGCCCAGTCCATCCACGCCCTTTGCAGCGTCTTCTGGTCGGAAATCTTAAAGCGCAGCAACACATGTTGGATGTTCAACGCCGTCATGGCCTCCGCGTTATCTTCAAAATCATGGGCGTCGATCAACGCTTCGCCATGGGCAAACGCCTGAAGGAAGTCAGGCCATGCGCTACTGCCGCTATAGCGGTAGCTGGCGGTGAACTCGGGGAATTTGACGTCCAGTTTTACGCTCTGGCATTGTCCCGGCAGCCAGATGAACTGTGCCTCTTCGGCAAAATTCATGTTGTCGAGCACCTGGACACCGCTCTGGCATTCCAGCGTCAGGCGGGAACCAATGGGGATCAGTCGTGCGCCTTCCGGTACGGTCGCTGGCTGGCTGACAATGCCGACGCTGTAAGGTTTGATTTCCAGCGCTTTTTGCTGCCCGGTCAGTTGCATAATCTGATCGTTAAGCACCGTAACTCGGTCGGCGTTTTGTGTGTTCTGGCGCTGCGGCACATCAAGTACGTCTTCCGGGTTCAGCATGTGACGGGCAATGCGCACAAACTCATCGGTCAGCGGGACCGTCTGGCCCTGGAATTCACCGGCCTGCGGCCCCTGATCGCTGACCACCAGCAAACCTTTGGCTGGGCCACGGACGAAGTCAGCCAGATACTGCCAGGTCAGCGCCTGCTGGGCGTCATAATCCTCCTCCTGGGCATTCTTACGCATCGCCCACAGCACCTTGCTTTGCCACTGCTGATTGAGCCAGCAGCCGGAGCGGGACACCGCATGGCCAAGCAGCGCGCTGGCGTCGCTTTTGTACATTGACCAGACCGCTTCCACGCCAATTCCCTGACTGTGCGGTTCCGACATTTTGCGCAACTTTTCAAAACTGGCGAACAGGGTGACCAGCGGATTAATGTTTTTGGCATCCGTCTCCGTGGCGAAAAGCCCGTTGGTGAGCGCCGGACTCAGAGCGGCCTGATTCAGCGCCTCTGATGCTGCCGCATTCAGCGATTCCAGCCACTTCTTCCATGCGCCGGTTTGTGGCGTGGCGAGAGGGGAGGCCGCCGGTAATTTTCCGCCCCGTAACCATTTGGTCAGCCCGCCACGCAATGTGGTGTCAACCTGTTGCACTTTCTTCAGGGTTGGATTTTCTGCCGCCTGCATCGGAAGATTCTGTAACTTTTGCAGTTCTGTCAGCCATGGCTGAGCACTTTGCGCAGGAATATCGTCGAGTTCGAGAGCGATTCGCCGGGCAAAGAGCATGGCGGGACTCTGCCCCTGAACGATGGCAATCAGCTGGTTTTGCGTCAGGGAATGAGCTGCCTGATTTTGCACCAACGGAGTCACGGTAAGCAGCAAATCACGCCAGGCGTTCTGGCGCAGAGCCGGCAGCGACTGCTTAAACTGTTGCAGCGCCGGCTCCGGCTGTGTTTTGCTCCCTGCCTGCGCGATCAGATCCACCCATGCGTTGAGTTGCGCTTCGCCCTGAAGTGTCCAGATCCCAGAGAGCGTAGCGGGCACCTGCGGCCAGTAATCACTGACCTGAAGGGCAGGCAGGCTATTATCCGGCGCGGTCAGCCACGCCAGCGTACGGTCATCATTGATGAGGACTGACAGCAGGCGACGCAGAGCCGCCAGTTGGTTTTCGCCACCCGGTTGTTGCATTTCCCAGCGCTCTATTGCCAGTCGCGCGTGCGGCGATGCGGAAGGATCGATGGCGTTGAGGCGCAGGGCGTGGGGGATAGGCGGTCGCAGGCTCAGCGCCGTCAGCGAGGCACCGTCACGCATCGCCTGACGGGTAATCAGGGTTTGAGCGAGACGGATCACCATCTGGCGCCGGGTTTGCAACGGCGCAGTCAAAAATTGTTGTTCATACGCCGCGAACTGCTGGCTGGTGTTCATAGGCTGAGACGGAAGCCGGGTACGCAAACGTTGTTCAACCCACAGATGTTGATGGTTAAGTACGTGCGCAAAAGGCAGATACACCAGCGGTGCATCGCGATGCGTTTCGTTCTTCATCAGCAATTCCGCCAGCTCTGTCGCGGACAGCGAAGCCGTGTCGTGCTGCATCAGTTTTGTGCTTTTCAGCGCGCTGTAACCCAGCGCAACGACGCAACCCAGTAGCAACAATCCCCCCAGGACCACGCGCAGTCTTTTGTTGTGATTCCACTGCACGTCACGAGTGGCGCTGAACGCCGGAAGATGGTGCGTCAGCAAATCGTGAACAAAGGACGTGGTGCGGCGACTTTTGTTCAAATCCTGTTGCTCACTGGCTGTAAACCACACGCCACCGAGCGTAGCCGGAGTGAAGTAAGCGTTGGGTTCGCATAGCGAGGCGAGGAAAACCCGCAGCGGCTCTTCCTGTCGGGCGAAAGATTCCGGGAACGCGAGCAGCGCGGCCTTTGCCTCTGCCGAAACGGGCGCGCCAGCCATGCTGATGCGGGCAAGATCGAAGCCCTTTTTCAGCGCAGTAAAAAGCGGCAGCAGCGTCGAGACGTCTTTGCCGTCGATTTCCGGCGGCGTCGGCCAGTAATATCCCAGCGCCTGCTGTTGCTGAGCCGGGGAAAGCTGCTTCGTCCAGAGGCTGAAAGCAGGGAATTTATCGCACTGTGTCACCATTATGTAGAGTGGCAATTGGCGCATAAGCTTGCGCGTCAGGGGTTCGATTTGGGCGCGGATTTTACGCGCCTTCTCATGCAGCACGCTGACGTCTTCATTGATGAGATCGGTGACCGACAGACCAATCAGAATGCCTGATGGCGCGGGCGCACGGGCTATCCAACCGACCATTTTCCCCCAGGCCCGGTGGAAAGTGGGTGTCCCGTTGAGGAAGTTACCGGACAGGTCGAGGATGCAAACGTTGCGGAAAAACCACCATCGCAGGGTATGCGTCGGCACCACAGTATTATCATGTTCATCACTTGAGAACATCGGCAGGCCCGATCCGGCGAGCAATGACGTTTTGCCGCAGCGGTCGCCGAGCAACAAATACCAGGGGATCGGCGGACGTTTACGCTGAATACGTTTCACCACCGCTGCGCCAGATTTCCAGTGCTGAAACAGCACGTATTCCCGGCGCGAAAGGCGAAATTTTTCGAAAAAGCGGTGTGCTTTCTTCTCTTTAATCAGCTGTGTCAGCCAGAGCAGTGCGCTCCACAGCACCAAGGCCGCGAACATCACACTTATCCAGACTGCAAAAATCATGACCGTACTCCACTCGCGCCAGAGCCCGAGGGTGCAGCAGAAGAGAAACACCAGACATAGCAGCAGCAGCCATCCTGCGAAAATGAATAATTTTTTCAGCATACGTTCTTATGAAAAATAAAGGGCCTGAAGAAGCACCAGGGTGGCGTAAAACACCGCCAGCCCCAGAAGGGCAAGCACAACGTTGCCCTTTGAGGAGGCGAGCGACGATCGTTTTCTGACGCTAACCGGCGTGAGCGGTGCGTCGTTCGGCCACTGTTGCCAGGCATGAGGCAGGCAATGCTGGCGCTGTTGTCCGATGAGAACGCTCAGAGCATGACCGTCCTGTGCGGCGCTATATTTCCCGTGGAATCCATTTTGCAGACAAAACAGGAACACGCGGCGCACCTGAAGGTGCTCTTCTTTCAGGTCGTTCAGCCTTACAAAGAACATCTCGCCGCCGATGGAGGTCTGGAAGTATTTGCGTTGCAGCAAATCGTAGCGCCAGCGTTGCGCAAAGGGCTGTGCCGAACACAGAACGGTTTCATCGAGCCAGACCACCACGGCAAAGAACGCCTGATCCCGCTCGAAATCGGTCACGTCCTGATACTCGGCGTCCTTCACTGCGCCCTCGATCCGGGAGAGGCAGATCGCGCGGAAGGTGTCGTAATCGGCAAAAAGCGCAGACTGATACGCGAATTCGGCGGCCAGTTTGAATACGGGCAGATAGCAGTCGAGGAGTGTCATTGGTTGGGCACCATAAAGACCAGTTGCACCTGTAAGTCGTCAGGTGCATCAGCCCAGTAAAAAGCGACATTTTTTTGCTGTTCGACGCTTTTCCATCCATCTTCATGCCGGTTCAGCACAAAATAGCAGGAGTCTTTTCGGTCGGGCACACCGCGTGGTGAAGGGTTCGCCCACACCGAGGTGATACCTGGCAGAGCGTGCTGAATAAGGGCGCTGATGGCGTTCTGCGGTGCGATTTTGAATTCCCCGCCCGTCTTAAAGGTTAAGTGCCACGACGCCAGTTTTTCGGACCGCAGCAGCAGCAATACCTGACTGGCCGGCGGGATTTCTCCGGGCATCAGCTCGCCGCGATAAATCCGCTGTTCGTCAGATTTCAGGGTGATGTAGGTGTTGTCTTCCAGCGCCAGCCCGTTGAGCAGGGCGATCAGTGTTTTCCTGACACTGCTGAAGCAGTCGATCAGGTTGTAGTGATCGTAAGGCAACAGCGATGCGCCACCGTCGAGCCATTCGCCGGTGAATGAGCACATGTCGTTAAAGGACGAAATCTCCCCCACCAGCTGCACCAGCAGGCCATAGATTTGCCACGGATGAATGATCGGCGCACGGCAGTAATGCTCAAGCAGCGGCAGCGCACGGTTGAGGGAACGCATTGCCAGCAGCTGCGTGATGTCACCGGCGCTTTTACTGCCGTTGCTCAGCTGATCGGGGCGTTTATATTCTTCGAGTTTGTGGGCACGGCTGCTGAGTTCGGCGCGCAGGCCTTCCAGCAGCGTTTTAAGCGCCGGGGAGCCGGTCAGCGTCACCGCTGGCGGACTGAAACGCGGATCGAAAATCACGCGGTCGTTGTCATAACGCAGTTGCAGCAGCGGCAGGCACTCGCAATCGACGGCGGTTTCTTTCTCTGCCTCGCTCAGGATGCGAACGTTGTAGGCAATCCGCGGCACGGCACTTTCCGGACCTTTGTGATAAACGTCTTTCATCACACCGTCATCGGCCTGGTTGATCCAGCGGCTGCTGGTGCCGGTGCTGACGTTCGGATGATCCGGGTCGAAACGGCGCAGCGCCAGCCACAAGGTGAAAGGCTTCTCGCGCTGTTTCCAGGCGTCACGAAACTGGCGTGGCTCGATCAGGCAATTACCCGGATATTCGAGGTAATAGCCCGAGGGCAGGATCAGGCGCAGATGGTCAATTTTGAGCGAAAAATCGACCAGCGTTTCATGATTGATGTCGCACTCGATCACGCCGACGTTCCACGGCTGTGCCAATTGGCGCTGTTGCGCCAGCATGTAGCTGTGATGGAGATCTACCGACTGAAAATGCTGTGGTTGCAGATACAAACCGGAGTACCAGTAAATCTGCTGCTGTTCTGGGTACATGTTATTTCTCTCCCCCCGCCGGGACGTTGACAGGCGAGTTCTGCACTGGCTGAGAGTCTGCTGGCGACTGAACGTCATGTGGCGATGAATTTTTCGTCAGCTCTGTAATGCTCTGACTGCCAAGCCTGACGTTAAGGACCAGCGGAGAGAGTTGTGCGGACCACTTTGGTGTCCACCAGCCAGTGCTGGTGAGAGTGACCGGGATACTGACCATCGCCATATGCTGTTTTTTCGGGAACGGGTAATAGCCAGCGACGATTGCCACCTTGCGGGTATTCTCGCTGCGGTCGATGTGCAGCGTGATTTGCTGACCGGGCATGGTGGCGTAACGGTCCACTTTCAGGATGTCATTTTCGGCGCCCGCGCCGTTAAACAGGCTTTTCAACTGCGCCGGATTAGACAGGACTTTATTCAACGAACTGGCATTTTGCGCCTGAATCACCAGCAAAGTGCAGCTGTTGGCAATCTCATTCCAGCTGTTCAGGCCGGGATCTGCCGTGATGTTGAGGGCGATCGCGCCCTGAGCAAACGGTGTGGCCACCTGATCGATGGCCTGCTGTTCGGCGGAGACCTTATTACTGGCCTTTTCACCCGCGCAGCCACACAGCAGAGTGCTGGCGATGAAAAGTAATAATGCTGTGCTTAGGGCTTTCACTCTTTTTGTCCTTTTAGTACGTTGTTGATTTCACGCATGCTTCCACTGTCAGTCAGCATTTCGTCAAGCCATTCGGTGAGTGTCATGTTCGCCCAGCGCGCCGCACGCTCCATCAGGAACGGCACCGGGCTGGAGGGTTCGGTCTGGCGGAAAAAGTGGGCGATAGACAGCATCTGACTGATGGCCTGTTCACGCGAAAGCAGCTGATTGCGGCCCGGTGCCTGATAAGCATCCCCCATCTCAAAGGCGACAGGTTCGTCGGTGAGATCGGTGAAATCCAGATTCAGCATTTCACTGCCCGTCGGGATCGCCCGCTGTGCCAGACGTTGCAGAAAATCCGTACTGTCTGACAGGCTTTGGCGTGTTTGAGCAAACAGGGCGTGAGGCTCTTCCTGACTCAGCGAGAAATAACAGGCTTCCAGCCGGTCGAGCTGAGTTTTCAGGCGCTCAAGGCTACCGGCCCGCTGGCTGATTTCGATGGAAGAAAACGTCGCGGCGAGCACATCGAACGTCTCCATGCTCAGATCGCCTTCTTTGGCTATCATGTCGTCGCGTGAATCCGGCCACGTACAGATTTTATGTTCGAAGGCGAGCACCCTGTGCCAGTGCGCCAAAGAAGACTCCGGCTGGCGGATCAGCGGACGGGTGTACAGCAGCTGACTAATATCGCGATCGAGTCGGCTGAGTTTGCTGTAGCGGACCGCCGCGCCCTCGTCATCCAGCGTGGGCCAGCACTGAAACCAGAAGTGCGTGATGAATTCACTCAGGAATTGAAAGCCAGTTTCTGCGCCCTCAATGCCCTGTAAGTGAGTCAGGGACTCAACCAGCCAGCAGCCTACCTGCAAATCTTTGCTTTGCTGGGAAAGCGCGGCAACGCACAGCTTGCGAACTTTGTGCCAGTCAGCGCGGCGCGGCTCAGCCATAGTCCATTCATCTTGCGGAAGATAGTCCGGGTCGCTTTCGCGAGACTGACGGATATCATCATAAATTTGCTCGTATTCCAGATTGAGCCCTGCCGGTTGTTCCGGGCTGATGGGCATCAACATAGCGGCTATTTCTGGTTGCATTACTGACATATCTTTTTCCAATTAAAACAAAACTATCCAATAAGAACTTTCGGGCAGCCCATGACGATAGTGCCGCCGTGCGCGCAGCTGTCACCCATGCGGGCAGCCGGTTTTTTGCCGATCATTACTTTGACGCTGCCCATGACAATGCTGTCCGGAGGGCCCACGCAGACGGCCATTGAGCCGACGGTTGCGGCGGGCATGCCACCAATCAGTACAGTAGGCACGCCGGGCGGCAGGATCGGGCCACCCACGTGAGGGATCGGCGGCAGGCCGGGCGTGACCATCGGGCAAACATGCATATCTGAAACGCGAGCTGCGGGTTGTCCCATCAGGCTTTCTCCTGAGTCCATTGCGCCAGAAGGCGGCGGGTGCCGTCTGCCGGATTGTCGGTGTTGCGCGTCGCCAGCATCAGCAACACGCAGCGGCGCATCTCGCCGCTGAGGTGCGGTTCGGGGTACACCGGTTCCAGCCCTTCCGGGCTCATGCTGCCCTGCGACCAGAACAGTGACAGTGCGAGCGCACCTGCCGGGGTGTCGAAACCCAGGATTTCGGCGTGGTGAAAAATCTGCCAGCGTAATTTTTCATTTGGCTCGGCATACCAGCGCTGCATTTCGTCCAGCACCTGTGCGCTGGCCGGGTGTGCGATGTGGCGCAGGCAGCCGAGCAGCCAGAGGCTCAGCGCGCGCGGGTCGGCCTGCTTCACCCACAGGGTTAGCACCTGTTCCCACTGGTCGTCGGCACTTTGCTGCATATTGCTTTGCCCGTGCGCCGCGGGGGGATAATCGTAATCAGACATGCTGTCTCCTTAAGCTGTGTTCCTTAGCCAATATTGATGATGCCGCCTTTAATCTGCGTCATCCCGCTACCCTGTACGGTGGTCATCGCACTTTTCAGTTCGGCCGTGCCGGAGCCTTCGATTTTGATCATCGTGCCGCTGATGGTGATGCCGCTTGGCGAAATCGCGATTTTGCTGGAGCCGACCTTCAGCTCGATGGACTGCGTGGATTCGATCACACAGGTTTTGTCGGTTTTAATCTTGCCGCTGCCGCCGGTCGCCGTGAGGGAGTAATTACCGTTATTCAGGCGGGTGGTGACGTTGCCGGTGACTTTCTGCTCTATATCGCCTTTATCGAGGGTGATGTGCAGAGATCCCTGTTTGAGCACCAGCGTGTCGTTGCCTTTGGTGATTTCCGTGTCGCGGTTCGCACCGATTTTGCTTTTAACGTCGCGCGTGACCTCACTGGTGACGTCGTTTTTCACGGTCATCAGCAGGTCTTTTTGCGCGACGATTGTCAGCTTCTCTTCGCCTTTTTTATCGTTAAAACTCAGCCGATGGCCGTCTTCCATCCCACCTTTGCTGGTGCTGCGCGTAGCGAAGCCGGATTCCGTTTTTTCGTCGGGGAGAGTGAAGGGCAGTTTGTGTTGGCCGTTGTAAACCGAGCCGGTGACCAGCGGAAAGTCAGGATTTCCCTGAATAAAACTGACCAGCACTTCACTGCCGATGCGCGGGATAAACTGAAAACCGAACTTGCTGCCGGTCCAGGGTTGCGAGACACGCACCCAGCACGAACTGTTGTTGTCATTTTTGTTTTCGGTATCCCACGGAAACTGGATTTTGATGCGGCCGTATTCGTCGGTATGAATTTCTTCAGAAGAAGGACCGACGACTTTGGCGATCAGCACGCCCACAATGTCCGGCGCAGTACGGGTACAAACCGGGCGCCATTTCACACTGTTGCGCAGTGTCTGAATTTCACAGTGGTAGCTGCTGGTGCTGCTTTCGAAATTATTGGTGGCCTCAAAGCTGAGCGCCTGAATGCGGTAACTGTCGTTGTCTGTCGGGTGGTCGGTCAGGCTGAACACTTCGCCGCAGCTGAGCCAGTGGGCGTTAACGGTGACGTCGTACAATTGGGTGTTGGCCTCAAACGCCTCCATGGCGTTCTTAGCTTTGCTGGTGATCTCTGCGCGTTCGGCGAGCGGTGTGACGTCAGTAAAGGTCAGATGGTCGACGCTGTGCGTTTTCGATGTTGAATTATTGCTGTCGGCCACCGCCGCCGCTTTCTGCATGTTATAGCCAGTCATCGCGACTTCGCCGGGAATAAGCGACGAGCTGATAGACCAGGTTTCAATGTTGCCGGGGGTCAGAACTTGCCCCTGATGGTGCCAGGGCAGCGTGCCCGCTTTGGCCGAAGGGTGTCCGGCCGGATGATCGGCCAGTACCATCTGGTGCTGATTTTCCTGATGTTTGAAAAAGTAATAGATACCTTCTTCTTCCAGCAGGCGGCTGATGAAATCGAAATCGGACTCACGGTACTGAATACAATATTCCCGTTTCTGATAGCTATTTCGCAGCTGGAGATCCACCTGGCTGATGTTGTGCTCGCCCAGGAGTTTGCTGACCAGATCCGGCACGGTCATGTTTTGCCAGACGCGCGTCGAGCGCCCTGACTGCAACAGCGCAAAGGCGGGCTCCAGCCGGAAAAGGCATTCCGTCTGGCCGTAGGCATCTCGCTTGCGCTGAATGCGGGTCACAATCCCGTGCAGATAGCGCCGGGGCAGATTATGTATACCGTCGCCAATCTCGCAGGACACCGCTTTGCCATGTAAGGCAGCAATGCCTTTCTCATCAAGCGCCGTCACCGAGCGCAGTTCATAGCAAAAAGGCGTGGAAACCGTCTCGCTGCCGTTGAGTGACAGCAGTAAGAAATCCGAGGCAACGGCGCCGTTCCAGTGCAGGAAGTGATTTTTCTGCATCTCTTTTAGTTGTGCGGTTAATAACATTCTCATCTTCCTTTTGAAGTGCTGCGTGATGGCGGAACAGTCGCGACATCGGGCAATATTGCTGGCTTATGCAGGCAGCGGCAGACAAACGTGGCGCAGGGCGGTGGGGTCGCGCTGGCCGATACAAATATCCAAACCCAGCTGACCGCCACCCAGTGGCACGGGCGGGCTGCTGTCGCTGCTGATGGTGAGATGGACTGAGAAATCCAGCCCCGGCCCGACGTATTCGCCAATGTGCCCCCAGATTTCCTGATAAAACTTGCCCTGCGGCGTGAAGCGTTGCGAATGCGCCTGACTCATCGGCCCGAAGGTGACATCAAAGTTCGACTGAACTTCCCAGCGCACGCGACCAATCATCGGCGCGGTTTCCAGGGTGTGCGTCAGGTTTCCCAGCTGACAATGTTCGGTTTCTTCAACGGTTTTCCAGCCGCCGGTGAACGGCGTGATATGCACCGGCACGCCGTAATATTGGCCGAGCCACACTTCCAGATTGACCAGCGACCGAACCGGCGATGAAAACAAATGGGCATACTTTTCGCCGCCTGAGACTGACTGCGACGTCAGTAAACCGGTCAGCGCCAGCGTTGCCTGTTGTAAGGGCTGCTGAGTTTGTGATTCGGCGAGGGCGTAAAGATGGTTTTTCTGCCATGCGAGGTAATCCAGGCAGTAAAGCCGGTGGCCAAACATATCCAGAAAGGCTTTGGCGCTGCGGTCGCCATAACGATACTGACGTCCGATCATCCATTCCGTGTAGGCCGTGGGTAATGCGCCTTGCGCACCGGTAAGCCCGTTCTGCCAGACGGTGATGCGCAGCGGATCGTCAGGATTTTCCTGCTCGATACCGGCAATCTGACCGGAGGGCGCTTCCAGAGAAAGAGGAGAGACGAGCCGCAGCTTTGCATCCAGCGTGTCAGCTGTGGTGGTGTGTTTGCCACGCAGCTTGTGCAACAACGTGCGCACCTGTTGGTAGAAACTGAACCTGCTGGTGATGCGTGTTAAATCCATGACAGTTTCCCTGCCCGCACCGGCCAGATCCGGCGTGTGTGTTCTTCATTTTCAATCAACGTTGTGACGCGGGTGAAGCTATTGACCGGTGCATACAGCCCGAGAAAGTGATCCAGAAAACAACACAGCAGAAAGTATTCGGGTTCGTTCAATGCGTCATGGGCAAATGTCAGCGTCAGCGCGATACCGCGCGCCATCGTCTGCGGATCGCTGGCCACCAGACGCGTAGTGATCGGCTGCACGTCAAGATGCAGGATCATGTTGATGATGCGCGTGATAGCCGGAAGATCATGAAAGTTGTACAGCATCAGCGTTTCCCGCAATACCTGTACGCCCTGAGTGCCGCTGAGCAACATGTGATTGAGGGACAGCTGGGAAATCAGACGCCAGCGGATAGCACTTTTATCGGGCGGCTGGACAGGCCGCGTCGGACGGTTGAGGGCGCTGATTTTCAAGTCTGCCAGCGGCAAATCTGAGTCAAAATCGCCGTCCGGATGACCGTTTTTCATCTCACACGGAATGGTCTGATTGGTACAGGTTAAGCTCAGCGTGACCATCTCGGCTTGCGGCGCAGCGGCCTGGCTATTGCGGTTGGCAAAAGCGATAAACACTTTACGTTCAGACCCGGCGGCGTTCAGGGTTTCGCGCTGAAAACTCTGCCAGTAAATGCCTGCATCACCCTCAATGCGCGAGTGGTCGATACCAAACAGCGGCTGGACGGGCACCATCGTCCTGTCCTTATCTTCGCCGCCCTGAATAAAGACATGGTTAATCGCCCAGACGTCAATCTGTTGCTGGCGACGGATATCAGGAATGACCGGGTATTCAGCAGTGTTTTCCGTCAGCGTGATCGGTTCTGCACGCTGGGCAAACAGGTTGATGGCTGGCGTGCAGTTAAGGCGGAAAAAGGAAGTGTCGATAATCTTCGCCAGCTTTTCCAGATGATGATTCAGATGCGTGCGGTTAAATACCACTTCAAAACTGAACACAGAATTGGCGGCGGCGTGAAAAGTCTCCGGCAGGCGGATATCCAGAAAATAGAACTTCTGCGGGAAGAAAAAATAATCCTGTAGAAGCGCATGAATCGGCGCCACACGGGGATCCTGCCCCAGCAGGCCCTCTTCGTGACTAAAACCTGCCGGGGTTACCGCCGTACTTTTCAACGGATAAGATGCGTCGCCCTGATGAACACTCAGCTGGTTAATTTCAGAGCACAGCAGGGTATAGAGAATGTTGACCGCGTTACCCGGACCATGCAAAAACAACCGCAGGGATTCGCCCGCCACCGTCGCACCGGACCACACCTGAAAACTAAGGTGCAGATGCCAGCTAAGATCTTCCTCGTCAAAATGCAAACGGGTCTGATCCACCGACAGTGGCAACAGAACCACGGGGTACACGGTCTGAAACTGGCACGCCGCGTCCTTGATGTGCCGGGTAAACAGCGAGGCACCGGCGGCGATGGTGTTTTTATCGGTAATACCGCTGGTCAGCCGGTGGGGTTCAATGGAGACGATGCACGTAGAGGGCATCACCCGTAAAAACTGCGGGGCAATGGTGGTGAGCAGCGCTTCAGTGAGCTCCGGCATATCGTCATCCAGGCGCTGATGGATACGCGATGTTAATAACGCAAAAGATTCAATGATGCGTTCAACGTGCGGATCTTCGGATTCGCCTTCGATCATGCCCAGACGGCGGGCAATCTTAGGGAAACGGCTGGCAAAGGCTATGCCATGCTGTTTCAAAAAGGCCAGCTCTTTCTGGTAATACGACAGCAGCTTATTCATCGAAATAAAACTTACCGGTACAGTCATCCCACACCAGGTCAAATTTCACCGGCAATGTGTTGTGCAAAGCATTTATTTCAAAAATGACGTGAGAGGGATTATTTGTTTTAGTGATGATCGTCACGCCGGATAAACGTGGTTCGAAGCGCTGAAATGTATTTTTAATACGTTCTTCGATGATTGTTTTTCGTCTGTCTGTGTCATGAATTTGTGAAACCGATTCATTGATACCGTAATTTAAAATCGACGCATTCACTAACGGCAGGGTTTCAAGATATGCAAAACTCGAACGTGAAGAAAAAAGCATCTTAAGCTCATCGAGCAACCAGGTGCTTTTGTCTTCATTCCGGTAATTATCCTTTTCTACGTAAGGCGTATTATCACTCAGGCGAAGTAATAAGGATGGCATGGTAATATCTCTTTACAGTAAAGCAGTGCAAATGCACTGCTTTATTTTTCTAAGGTTATACGAGCGCTTTTTTAGGAATGTCGTATTTGATTGGTCCAATTTGATCCAGCGCAGTTTCGTCGGCATTTGGTGCATAGAAGGTGACTTCCACTGCGCCTTCAAAACTGAAGGACATATTCAAAAACAGCTGATCACGTTTTTCGAAGTTCATCGTGCTGATTTTACAGTTATGGTAAACAGTGCGTTGACATTCATAATCTTCTTTGTAGTGGTCAGAACTACGATGAACGATTGTGATCGTGAGATCTTTATAGCCACGTTGTAAATATTTCTCGTACAGGTTGCTGGTTTCTTTCGTTACCTGAAGAGAGATATGACAGCTGTCAAACATCGCGCCGTCCTGACCTGAATAAGTCGATAAACCGGAAGGAGCAAAACCTTCCATCCATTCTTTATACCCGGCCTCTTCAGATGACCCTTTAACAGCTTTACCGTCGATACTGATTTGTACGAACTGACACTCTTGGAGCTTTGCCATTTTTTATTTCCTTACTGTTGTTTATTAATAATAATTAATTACTGGCTGTGCCAGGTAAATCGGCGACGAGTCGTAACGACATGCTCAGTCCTTCCAATTGGAAGTGAGGCTTTAAATACGCAATCGCACGATACATACCAGGGCAACCAGGTACTTCTACAACTTCAACACTGGCTTCGCGCAGGGGGTAACGGGCTTTGGTTTCAGGGCCCGCGTTATCTGAAGCCACCACGTATCGCATGATCCATTTTTGTAAATAGTTTTCGCAGTCGGTGCGTGACATAAAGCTACCGACTTTGTCGCGTGCGATAGATTTCAGGTAATGAGCAAAGCGCGAAGTCGCGAGCAGATACTGTAACTGGCTTGACAGACGTGCGTTGGCGTTGGCCTGATCAGACTTATAAAGGCGTGGTTTATTAACAGATTGCACAGCAAAGAAAGCCGCATAATCCGTGCCTTTACAGTGAACCAGTGGAATAAAACCGAGTTCAGAAAGCTCTTTCTCACGGCGATCGGAAATGGTGACTTGCGTCGGGCATTGCATCAGGCGCTCACCGCTTTCGGAGACGTAGTTATACGCCGGCAGGGCTTTAACCAGACCACCACCTTCTACACCACGAATCGTTGCACACCAGCCGGTTTCTTCGAAGGAATCAACAATACGACCCGCCAGTTCAAAGGCGGAGTTGATCCACAGGTAATCAGAGCCGACTTCATTTTCCCGAATTGTTTCTTCAAAACCGAAAGTTTCAACTGCAATAGTTTTGGCCCCGTAAGGCATACGGCCAAGCACCCTTGGCAGGGTCAGACCGACATAGCGGCTGTCTTCCGTCTGGCGGAATGAGCGCCAGCGGGCGTAATCGGTGGTCTCGAACATTTTCGCCATATCTCGCGGGCGAGGCATGTCGGCAAAATCACTCATCGACAGCATGCCGGGGGCGATAGCGCTCAGGAAAGGTGCATGGGCCGCCGCCGCAACATGGGAGATTTGTTCCAGTAAATCAATATCCTGTGGAGTATTATCGAACTGGAAGTCCCCGACAAAAACAGAGAAAGGCACGCCACCAAAAGTACCGTATTCACTTTCGTAAACGGTTTTGAAAAGCATCGACTGGTCGAAATCCGACGCTGATTTAAAGTCTTTGATTAATTCCTGTTTGGTGCATTGCAGTAAACGAATCTGAGTATTTTCAGTCACACTCGATGCAACCAGCTTTTGCAGACCACGCCACGAGGATTCCCTTTTTTGGAATTCAGGTGCATGCATGATCAGGCTAACCTGACTGGAAAGCAGTTCATCAATGGCATGAATGCGATTCTCGATACTGCCAATCAGATCGCTTGATACAACCATTGCGCCAGAAACAACTTCCGCAAGAAAGTTATTCAGCTGCGATTTCATACGGTCACGATCGGATTCCCGACGAATTGCCTGAGTGTTATCAATGATTTTATCGAGATAATCTTCGCTCAGCGCTTGTCCGGCGGGAGCATTCAGAGTTTGTTCAACACTCATTCTTCGTCTCCCTGGTTTTTGGTTACGCTGGAAGACGCTAAGTTTTGCTGCTGCAATAACTCTGAAAGCTGTTCTTTCAGGCGTTCGTTACTGGCGGCACGGTTACGTAGATCGCAAAGTTGTTCGCGCAGCTCAATCAGCTTGCGCAGAGGCTCCACCTGACGGGCAATATTGTCCGGTGAGAAATCTTCCATCGTGTTGAAGGTCAGTGAAACCGCCAGATTTCCTTCCTTTTCCGGTAATGTGCTTTCAACCAGAAACTCAGCCTGTGGCTGCATTGAAGACATGATCCCGCTGAAATTGTCTTTATCGATGTTGAGGAATTTTCGCTCACGCAGGCTATCTTCACTTTGTGTGAAGTCGCCCATGACACCGATAACAAGAGGTAATTCTTTTACCGTTTGAGCATCCCCAATTTCCACGTCATAGGTGATTTGTACGCGGGGAGGTCTGTTTTTATCTAATTTATGCTGTGTATTACTCATAGATTTATCCGGCATTATTTGGGTAGTATGATGAGTTAATTTTTAAGCGTAATTTACGAGCGAATAAATTTACTATCTTAAAAGCCGTGATTTTCACAAAAAACTTTAGATGATAATATTTTTTATTTCGCCAAATAAAATATAATACTTTATTTTTTGTCGTCGGCCTTGAGATTAGTACGCTATTTATCCACTCGTCGATAATGAAAACTAATCACCAAAGTAATATGGTTGCGTTATCGGGAGTGCTCAGTGAGGAGCAAAGGCTACCATAAAATGATTTTCAATCTAGTTTTTTTTGTTTTTTGTTGTGTCCAGTATCGGACTGTTGTTATTAAGTTAATGGATAATATTGATGGCTAATTGAATCATGTATTGATAGGTTGAATATGAATTAAGGGTTAAGTTTGTTTTCTAAATAACTTAATAAAAACTAATGTTTTGATTGCCTGCCATTATCAAAAAGAGGCGAGAAGGAAATAGCGAATTAGTAAATGTATTAATTTACATCATAGAAACTCTCCTATTATTGAAAATAAAAAAGCCGCATTCCTGCGGCTTTTTGCATCGGTTTTTGTCAAAAACCAACAGATCTTCTACGTTTTATACGCTGCGCTGTGAAAGTCAATTTCCCATTGCAGTACGTGGCCGTAAAGCACTGACAGCGAGGTCTGTTCACCCGGTGTCAGTTCCTCTGCACAGCGGTCCAGTTCCGCTTTTAGCCAGCACGCCTGCTGATAGAATTCGTCTTCTGCGTGCATTTCTATCCATCGGCGTATGTCCTGGTCGCGCTGACTTTTTTCGCTCACCCGACGGCACCAGGCGTAATACATCCACTCTGCGCCAAACATCAGCGTGATGATTTCGGCATAGCTGCCGAGTTGTGCCACCTTCAGCATGTTGTCGCTAAAATTTCTGACGCCGGGAAGACAGTCCGGATAGTCCGCCGGATTGACCTGCCGCTTCGCCAGTACGTCTTCAAACCAGGCGATCTGTGTATCCACCAGTGCATTCAGCACGCCTATCAGCCAGCGTTGTTGCTGGATAGCCGGTGCCTTGCTGACAGCCAGCGCAAAAATGGCAATCGCCGTCGCGACGAACTGGCCTTCAAAGACCAGATAGCGATTAAATACATCGGCTGGCAACGTATCGCGCTCAATGTCGCAGACAAACGGATGCTGCTGCATCCTTTGCCAGACATCCTGATGCTCGCGCAAAAGCCGGTCGGTGAACGCTTCCATCACTCCGCCTCCAGCACGGTACGCGCGGCTTCCATGAAGTGTTTCACCCGCGCCAGCTCGACGTCGTTCCACCACACGCCATTTACTTTTAATGCACTGGCGACAATCACACCCTGCGTGCGCGAGAGGATTTCGCCGACGTTCTCCGGCGTGACGCCCGAACCCACCAGCAAAGGCAGCTCGGTGGCGCTGCGGATTTCGTCGATCTCGCTCAGAGTTGCGCTGTCGCCGGTGCGCTGACCGGTAGCGATCACTGCATCTGCTTCGAAGAAATCGACATCGCGCGTCAGCTCTTTAATCGAACGGTCAGCGACAATTGCGTGGCTGCCGTGTTTAACGTGGCTGTCTGCGAAAACGCGGATGTGTTCGGCGCGTAACAGGCTGCGGTAGCGCAATGCTTTGGCCGCTGCGCCTTCGATGAAACCTTCATTAGCGATGTAGGCATTCGCCCACTGGTTGACGCGTACAAAATCCGCGCCGCCGGAAAGGGCAGTCGCCAGCGCCGGAATGGCGGCATTCGCCAGTACATTAATGCCGAGCGGCACATCAAAGCGGGTGCGGATCCGGTCGGTAATCACCGCCATCAGCGCGGAGGTCTCCGGGCCGATGTCTTCGGGTTTGGAAAAGGGGATATCGCCATGATTTTCAATAATCAGGCCGTGAACGCCGCCGGAAATATAATTATCGGCATCGCGAAGTGCACGCTCGATAATATCATTGATTGATTTTCCGTTGTATTTTGGCGCACCAGGGAAAGGATCACAATGAATAACGCCAATGACCGCTTTCTTTCGTGAAAAAATAGCTTGTATTGCATTGATTTTTTCTGCTGATATAGAAACCATCTTCTTCATCCTGTTCAAGGAAACACTATGCGTGTTTATGTTGTCGGTAATATTACTGTCGATGAAAACTGGGCAATTGCCGATATTCCGACAAAAGGTTCATCCGTTCATGGAAATAAAGTCTCACAGGACATTGGCGGAAAGGGCGCCAATCAGGCAATTCTGCTTTCCCGCTGTGGAATAGACACCACGTTAATCGCCGCCATTGGGCATGATGTGAATGGCCAATGGATAACGAAAAAAATGCGTGACGAAACCCTGCGCGTTTTACCTGCCGCGTTATTCTCCGGTAACAGCGATACGTCGCTGATTTTTAACTGTGCCGATGGCGATAACGCCATTATTACTACCACCACTGCGGCCGATTCCTTAAGCCTCGAGACGCTCACTCAGGCGCTGAAAGATGCCGTGCCCGGCGATGTAATGCTGATGCAGGGCAACTTTACGTTCGACAAAACCCGCAGCCTGTTTCAGCTGGCGAAATCACGCGGCATGACCACGGTGTTTAACCCCTCTCCGGTCAAACCGGAATTCGCCCTCCTGTGGCCGTGGGTGGATATCGCCGTGCTTAACCAGCTGGAAGCGGAAGAACTGCAACCTGTCGGCGTCAAAAATCTGGTGATCACCCAGGGTGCAAAGGGTGCGACGCTGGCGACGCAAACGGATCAAGCCTTTTGCCCGGCTGTCGCCGCTCAGGCGGTGGATACCACCGGTGCGGGCGACACTTTTCTGGCGGTGATGCTGGCTTCCTCGCTGCTGCGAGGTACCGGCATTGACCCGTTATCCCTCGCGCACGCCAGTCAGGCTGCGGCGATTACCGTCGGGCGTCCCGGTACCTACAGCGCATTTCCTGTCGCGGCAGAGCTGAAATCCTTACTAAAGCGCACCACCTGAAACATCAAAAACCGGCTCGCATAATGCGGGCCGGTTTGCCGGTTTATTTAAACAGCGGGCGGTAGGTATCGACGTTAGTTTTCGTGACCACGGTGGCCGGAACCAGAATTTTCTTCGGCACGGTTTTACCGGCGGTGATGTCGTTCAATGCCTTCAGCGCCTGTACGCCCATCTGCTCCGGATCCTGTTGCAACACAGCGGCGACGTAACCGCCGTCAATGCCGGTGATGGCTTTCGCCGTCAAATCCCAGCCAAAGACTTTGATGTCTTTCTGGCGTCCCTGGTTCTCCACGGCGGCAATGGCACCGAGCAGCGCGGGTTCGCCGGTCGCGTAAATCGCCGTGAGATTCGGGTTGGCGGTGATCAGGTTTTCCGCCGCCGTCATCGCGCTGTCCTGCACGTTACGTCCGTCCACCACGTCGGCCACGGTTATCTTCTTGTTGGCTTTAATTGTGTCGGTGAAACCTTTCTGACGATCGTTCTGAATGGCAGAGTTAAGTGCGCCGACGATGCCGACGTCCGCTTTGTCATTCATGTTTTTCTTCACGTATTCAAGGAAGTATTTGCCGAGGATTTTACCGCCTTCAATATTATCCACGCCGACCTGCGCCGCCTGCGGCCCGTCCGGCAACACTGCATCAATGGCGATCACCGGGATGTGTGCCGCTGCCGCTTCTTTAATCGCGGGCATAATGCCGTTGACGTCGATGGCATCGACCAGAATGCCTTTCACACCCTGCTGAATATAGTTTTCGATGGCGTCATTCTGAGCTACCGGATTATCGGTGGCATTAAAAATCACCAGATTTTTGCCGCTGGCTTTGGCTGCGTCCGTGGCCCCTTTATTCATGAGGTTAAAGAACAACGCCTGCTGGTTAATTTGCACCAGTGCATAAGTGGGCTCTGCGGCTATTGCGCCAGACATATAAGTTCCTGACGCAAATATTGCGCTGGCCAGTGCTAAAACACGAAATTTTCCGGTGTTGAATATCATTGTTTTTGTCCTCATGGGAATTGAGATATAACCAGCATTGCCCTGGCGAATAATCGCTGAGCACAGAATGTGTTGGCAGGACAAATAGCAGAGTGATCGTCGTAAAACCTGTTCAAAAAAAACAGGCTGACCGCAGAGGCCGTCAAAAAACATTTTCGCGACCGGTCCGTTTCGGTGCGTGGATAAAATGCTTCAGGTCGGTTGGGAATTGCTTCCCGGGTGGTGCAGGTAAACTGGCTATTACAATTCTCTGCTTAGGATTTTTTGTCAAGCGCTATTTTTAAGCGGCGCGCAGGCGGTGGAAAATGCTATAACTCTTGCGCGTAGTTATGTTACTGATACCTTTTATCCAACGTGGTCTGATGATGAAAAAACGTGTGCTGTTATCCGATGTAGCAAACCTGGCAGGCCTCTCCAAGGCTACGGTGTCGCGCTATATGAATCACAGCATCGTTCTGCCGCAGGCCACCGTCACCCGGATTGAATCGGCCATTGCCGAGCTCGATTATCGTGGTAACAGCCTCGCGCGCCGCCTGAGCAAAGGCGGCAGCGAAACACTCGGGCTGGTCCTGTCGGATATCACCAACCCCTTCTTTGCCGAACTGGCGGACGCCGCCGAAGAAGCTGCGTTCGAAAACGGCTACAGCCTGGTGCTGTGCATCACCCGCAATAATCCCGAGAAGGAAAGCCAGTTTATTCACTGGCTGGATACCTGCCAGGTCGACGGTTTGCTGTTCGCCACCAACCGGCCAGATAATGGTTCGCTGCGCAAAGAAATTCAGCGTCATCAGCGAATTGTCTTGCTCGATGAAGACATTCCCGGCAGCTGCGCGCCGAAAGTTTTTGCTGACAACGAGCAGGGCGGCAGGCTCGCGACTGAACAACTGATCGCCGCCGGGCACCGCGAGATCGCGTTTATCGGCGGGCCGGATGCGCTGATGAGCGTGCGTGAACGCTATCAGGGCTTTTGCACCGCGCTGGCGCAGGCCGGGCTGAGCTGCCGCCGGAATGGGTGATGTACGGCGATTACCGCCGCGAATTCGGCCAGCGCGCGCTTCACCAGCTGTTCAGCCGACCGCAACGCCCGACCGCCGTCTTTGCCGCCAGCGACTTTCTGGTGCTCGGTTTACTCGACGGTCTGCGCGACTTTGGACTGCGCGCACCGCAGGCGTTGTCGTTGGTGGGGTTCGATGATGCCAGCTATGCCGATTTCACCCAGCCGCGCATCTCCACCATCCGCCAGCCCGCACGGGAACTGGGGCGGACGGCGGTCAGTCTGATGCTGCGCCTGCTCAACGGTGAGGAAAATGTTCCCGCAGAAACGCGCCTGCCGGTCAGCTGGGTAGGGCGAGATTCCATTCAAAACCTGTTACCTGATCCAAAATAGCGCAAAATGCGCACAGTTTTAGCGCAATCCTTGTTCTCCCCGCTTTAAAAACCTCTGAGTCAGTAAACCGGTTTACTGGCCTGATAAAAATTATTCAACGCAATTACAGCCAGTTAGAAAACCCGGATCCTCTTGCCCCTGCGCTCTGGCACGGAAGCTGCTTAGTCTACTTCGGCTGGTAAGTAGTAAAGCGTTTTGTCCCACGGGCACTGGAGACAGTTCTGCTATTCAGGTAAACCGGTTTACAAGGGTGTAAGCCGTGAACAGCAGAACTTTTTTTCTCCCCGCCTTCAAACCCCTTACAACCGAAATCGGGTGACAGGAGTTCCAGATGCAACAGGCTAAACCCGGCGTACCGCGGGTAGAAATGGTCAATATCACCAAGACCTACGGGTCAATTCGTTCACTGCGCGGCGTGAATCTCAAGCTGGAACCGGGCGAAGTGCTGGGGCTGGTGGGGGATAACGGTGCGGGGAAATCGACGCTGACCAAAGTGCTGTCCGGCGCGGTGGTGCCGACCAGCGGAGCCATCCGCGTGGACGGCGAAGAGATGCACTTTACCAATCCGGCGGATGCCCGCCGTTGCCATATCGAAATGGTGTATCAGGATCTCTCGCTGTGCGACACCGTCGATGTCGCGGGAAATCTGTTTATGGGACGTGAGCCAATGAAACATCTGCTCGGGATCCCCTTTTTGGATCAAACCAAAATGCACGCCGATGCGCGGGAAATGCTCAAAGGACTGGGGATTTCGATTCCTGACACTCATCTGCTGGTACGCAATCTCTCCGGCGGTCAGCGACAGGCGATTGCCATTGCCCGCGCGGCGGCGTTCGATCCGAAAGTGCTGATCATGGATGAACCCACGGCCGCACTGGCGGTGGCCGAAGTCGAAGCGGTGCTGGAATTGATCCGCCGGGTCAGCGCCCGTGGCGTTAGCGTCATTTTAATCACCCACCGTTTACAGGATTTATTCCTGGTTTGTGACCGCATCATGGTGATGTACGAAGGCACCAACGTCGCGGATCGCAAGGTGGCTGAAACCAGTCTGGGTGACATTGTGAATCTGATTGTCGGCGAGAAATTCACCGCACAATCTGCCGCCGCGCATTGAGGTAAAACAGGATGAGTATGATCAACTTAAGTGGTTCACGGGTTATCCGGCACTCGCTGCCGCGGCGCATATTGCATAACCACTCGGGCGTAGTGAGCATTGCGCTGTTTTTTATCTTCTGTTGCGTGGTCTTTTCGCTTATCACCAACAACTTTCTCAGCAGCACTAACTGGCTGAACATCGTCCGCCAGAGTGCGCCGCTGCTGATCGTCGCCACCGCCATGACACTGGTGATCACGACCGGTGGTATCGATCTCTCGGTCGGCTCCACGCTGGCGCTGGTCGGTGCGCTGTCGGCGATTGCGCTTAATTACTGGGGATTGCCGTGGCCGGTGGTGCTGGTTGGCGGGTTAGTGCTCGGCGGTCTGGTCGGTGCCATCAACGGATTCTTTATCGCCTACGAAGGCATTCCGGCGTTTATCGTCACCCTCGCCATGCTGGCGGTGGTACGCGGCGTTGCGCTACTGATTACCCAGGGATATTCGATTCCGATCCCGGAAGACAGCCTTTTTGCCTTTATGGGGCGCGCCTGGGTTATTGGCATTCCAATGCCTGCCCTGATCGCCATCATTGCGCTGGCCGTCGGACATATCGTGTTGAATCACATGCGCTTTGGCCGCTATGTGACCGCCATTGGTGCGAATGCTGAAGGCGCGCGCCGCAGCGGAATCAACACCAAAGCCGTCACGCTTCGTGTCTATGTCATCAGCGGCATGGCCGCCGCACTGGCGGGGATGATTATCACCGCGCGGCTCGGCAGCGGGTCGTCGAATCAGGGTGAAGGCTTTGAATTGCAGGTCATCGCCGCCGTGGTGCTCGGCAGCACCAGCCTGTTTGGCGGTTTCGGCACCATCATCGGCACGTTGCTGGGCGCGATGTCGATTGCGATTATTCAGAACGGCCTGATTCTCTCGCACATTTCCCCGTTCTACACCCAGATTGCTACCGGCACCATCATCCTGCTGGCCATCTGGCTGAACACCCGCATTCTCAATCCGGCGCGATCGCCGTCGAAAGGATAGCCGATGAAAGGATCAATTTTTCGTCACGCCGATCCGCTGCCGGTGGGCGTGGGCAGCGGTCAGGTGATGACCGTGCTTGGGCCGATGCCGTTAGCCGAAATGGGCGTAACGCTGATGCATGAACACATTCTGCTGGATGCCTCCGGTAAGTGGGTCGCGCCGTGCTGTTGCAGCGATCGTCACGTCGCCGAAATGCCGGTCTCAATCGAAAATCTGGGCGAGCTGTCACTCAATCCGCTGATGAGCCGCGACAACTGCCAGCTGTTCGATGTGGACGTGGCGATTGAGGAGCTGCTGAAGTACCGCGCGCTGGGCGGGCAAACAGTGGTCGATCCGACCAATATCGGTATTGGCCGCGATCCTAAAGCGTTGCAACGGATTTCACGCCTCACCGGCCTGAACATTGTGATGGGCACCGGTTTGTATCTCGAGCCGTCGCACCCGGAATGGGTGAAAAGTATCTCGCTGGAACAGCTGACCGAAAAGCTGATTTATGACGTCGGCGGTGCGGAGAATAAGCCGGAGGTGATTGCCGGGCTTATTGGCGAAATCGGTGTTTCCAGCCGTTTTACGCCGGATGAGGAAAAATCGCTGCGCGCGGCGGGCAGGGCGAGCGCCGCTACCGGCGTACCGATCGAGGTACATCTGCCGGGCTGGGAACGGCTTGGCCACAAAGTGCTGGATATCCTCGAACACGAAGGGGCAGATCTGCGCCACACCGTGTTGTGCCACATGAATCCAAGCTTTGCGGATAAACGCTATCAGCGCGAACTGGCGCAACGCGGCGCGTTCCTCGAATACGACATGATCGGCATGAGCTACTACTACGCCGATGAATCTGCTCAATCTCCGTCTGACGAAGAGAATGCGCGGGCGATTCGCGAGCTGATTGATGACGGTTTCATCGGGCAGATTCTGCTGTCGCAGGACGTATTTTTAAAAACCATGTTAACCCGCTACGGCGGGCACGGTTACGGCTACATCCTGAAGCATTTTGTTCCCCGTCTGCGTCGGCATGGCGTCAGCGGCGAGCAGTTGGAAAACCTCATGATTAAAAACCCGCAGCGCGTCTTTGGCGGGGAATAAGGAGAAAGTGATGAAGAAGAAAATCCTGCTGGTGGGCGAATCCTGGACCAGCACATCCACGCACATCAAAGGTTTTGATCAGTTTGCCACAGCGACCTGGCACAACGGCGCGACCGGTTTTCTTGCCGCGCTGGCGGACAGCGAGTATGAGATCACCCACATGACCGCCCACGACGCGCCGGTCAGTTTTCCACTCACACTCGCCCGGCTTCAGGAGTGGGACGCCATCATTCTTTCCGATATCGGCGCCAATACGCTGCTGCTGCACCCGGATACCTGGTTGAAAAGTCAGCGCACTGCCAACCGCCTGACGCTTATTCATGATTACGTGGCGGCAGGCGGCAGCCTGATGATGATCGGCGGGTATTACAGTTTTCAGGGGATCAACGGCGGCGCGCGTTATCGCAATACCGCCGTGGAAAAAGTGCTGCCGGTGCGCTGTCTGGCGTGGGATGACCGCATCGAAACCCCGGAAGGTATTTATCCTGACATCAAAGAGCCGCACGCCGTGTTTACCGATATCACCGGTGACTGGCCGTGGCTGCTCGGCTACAACGAAGTTGAGATGCATCCGGAAGGCAAACTGCTGGCAACGGTGGCCGGAACGCAGCATCCGCTGGTCGCGGTGCGGGAATATCAGCAGGGGCGATCGCTGGTGTGGACCAGTGATATGTCCGCGCACTGGCTGCCGGAAGAGTTCGCCGCATGGCCGGGCTACCGCCAGCTGTGGGTGAACTGTCTGGACTGGCTGACGGGTAAAGCCTGATGACCGGCCACACGTTAGCGCTGGCACAGCAACTGCTCGGCTTTGACACCATCAATCCGCCCGGCGACGAAGCGGCCTGCATGGCGTTTTTTGCCGGCTGGCTGGAGACGCAGGGTTTTGACGTCACGCTCAGCGGCTTTGGCGAAAAGCGTGTCAATCTGATCGCGAAAATGCCGGGCAGCCAGCCCGGCAAACCGCTGGCCTTCACCGGCCATCTGGACACCGTGCCGCTGGGGAATCAGACCTGGCAGCACGATCCCTTTGGGTCAGACGTCACTGCCGAAAAGTTGTACGGACGGGGGGCGAGCGATATGAAAGCGGCGGTCGCGGCGTTTGCCGTAGCCTGCGTGACGCATCAGACCGCCATTCGCGCCGGAAAGGGCGTCGTCATGATCATTACCGGTGGGGAAGAAACCGGCTGCGACGGGGCGAAAGCGCTGATCGACGAAGGGATGCTGCCACCGGTCGGGGCGCTGATCGTCGGTGAACCGACCGCTAACTATCCGGTTATTGGCCATAAAGGCGCGTTATGGCTGCGCTGCGAAACGCGCGGTAAAACCGCCCACGGCGCGATGCCGGAGCTGGGGGTTAACGCTATTTATCTCGCCACTGAAGCGCTGGGAAAAATTCAGCATTTCGAACCGGGCGCGTCGCACCCGCTGATGAAAAAGCCGACGCTGAACGTCGGACGTATTCATGGCGGGCTGAACATCAATTCGGTGCCCGATCATACCGAATTTGACGTGGATATCCGCACCGCGCCAAACCTGCAACATGCGACCATTCGCCAGAATCTCACCACTGCACTCGGTGACAACGTCACGATTTCCACGCTGGTCGATTTGCCTGCGGTGCTCAGTGCGCAAGATAACAGTTGGATAAGCAACGTCTACCGGCGATGTCAGTCGCTGCACGCCGCCACGCTTGAGGCGAAAATCATGCCGTATTTCACCGATGCGTCGTTGCTGTTACCGGCACTGAATCATCCGCCGTGCATTATTCTCGGGCCGGGTGAGCCGGGTATGGCGCATCAGACAGATGAATATTGTCTGCTGAGCCGTCTGGCGGAAGCGGAATATCTGTATGGCGAGCTGATTGTCGACTGGCAGGAACACTAGGGCGGGAAAAGCCGCGACCGGCAGAGTGATCATGCCGGTCGCGGTGTTTATATAAAGAAGAAAAATCAGAAGCTGTAGTTTGCCGTCACCGACACGTTACGCGGTTCGCCGTACACCACATACTGGTTCACGCTGGTGTCGTATTCCTTATCGAACAGGTTATTGATGTTCGCCTGCACGGAAAGCTGTCTGGTCACCTGGTAACGGCTGAACAGGTTAACCAGCGCGTAGCTGCCCTGTTCGGCATGACGGGTGCCATCGCCATCAGGACCGGCAACATCACTCCAGACGTGAGTCTGCCAGTTCACACCGCCGCCGATGGTCAGATCCTGCAACTGCGGTAAACGGTAACTGGTGAACAGGCGCAACTGAGTACGCGGTTGTTCCGGATTCACGGCATCGTCATTTTCATCTTCGGCCACGTAACGCGTGCCGCCGAAGGTCATCTGCCAGTTGTCCGTCACTGCGCCATTCACTTCAAACTCAACGCCACGGCTCACGGTGCCGTTTTTACCTTCATACGCATAATCCTGCGTGCCCGGAATAACGCGGCCGGTGGATTGCGCGACGTTATCTAGCTCTGCACGGAAGACCGACACCGAGGTGGTGAGACGGCTGTTAAACCAGTCGGATTTCACGCCCGCTTCGTAGTTTTTGCCGATGACCGGTGACAGGTAAGCACCGTTGATGTCGCGGTAGGTCTGTGGCTGGAACACCGAGGTATAGCTGGCGTACGTTGACCAGTTGTCGTTGATGTCGAACACCAGGCCGGCGTACGGCGTGATGTTGTTCTTCTCAATCTGATCCGTCAGCGTGTGTGAATTCCAGTTGGTATAACGCGCGCCCAAAATCATGTGCAGCGGATCTGCCAGAGAAAGACGGGTGGCGATATAGCCAGATTTCTGGCGGATCACGTCTTCCTGTGCCAGCGAGCGCGGGCCCCAGTCGGTTTCAGGGAACTGGCTGTTGTAATTGTTAAAGTTACCCAGCTCTTCGGAGGAGATATTGGCGAAGGCACTGTAGTAAGTGTTTTGTTGTTTGCTGTAGCTGACACCGGTCATCAGCTCATGCTCGCGGCCAAACAGTTCGAAGGGGCCGCTGGCGAAGGTATCGACGGAATCCACTTTGCGCTTGCCGGTGTTGTAGCCGGTGCCGCCGACAACCGGATAACCGGCGTAAGAAGAGACGCCCGCGCCGGTGTTTTTATCGAAGTAACCGTCGATGTACAGCATTTTACTGTCGATCATCGTTTCGTTATGCGTGCCGTTCAGGGTCAGCGTCCAGCCGTTATCGAATGACTGTTTGATCGTAGTGAAGAGTTTTTTAGTCTCTTTATTACTGTATGCCCAGTCCGGCGCAGAGTTGAAACCACGGCGATAACTGGTTTTGCTGCCGTCGATGTACCAGCGCGGCATTCCACCCCAGGTCGGGCTGTCGGTGTCGTTTTGCTGGAATTCATAACCGGCGGAGAGCAAGGTCGAATCGGTCAGATCCGCATCCACGGCGGCGTAGACGAATTTTTTTGTTGCGCCGTAGCGTTCGACGTAGCTGTTTTTGTCCTCATAGCCGGTGACCAGACGGCCACGCACGTTGCCGGATTCACTCAGCGGCGTAGAGAGATCGGCGACATAACGCTGTTTGTTCCAGCTGCCGTAGGTGGCGGATACATTGCCGGTAAACTCTTTGCTGTCGGCGTGTTTACGTACCATGTTCACCGACGCGGAAGGGTTACCAGGGCCGGTCATCAGGCCGGTCGCGCCGCGCACCACTTCAATACGTTCATACAACGCGGTATCTGATTCGGCGTCGCCCAGATTCCAACGCGGTTCGAAGACCGTCGGAATGCCGTCAGTCATATAGTTGTCGATCAGGAACCCGCGTGAGTAATAGGTCCGGCGATCCATATCGGCCACGCTTTGTGAAATGCCGGTGGTGTTATTGAGCACGTCACCGAGGGACAGCAGTTGCTGATCCTGCATACGCTGTTTGCTGATAATGGTGACCGACTGAGGAATATCACGCTGCGTCAGCAGCATCTTGGTGCCTGCGGTGGTAACCGGCACGCTGTAATCCTGCGCGGTGCTGCCGGTGTCGTTGCCGCCGGTCTGACCGGTCACAACCACCGTATCGTCGGCGGCTTTGGGTGCCGTGGTTTCTGCCGCATGAACGGAATGAAGGGAAGAAGAAACAAAGAGAGCAATCACGGAAAGTGAAAGTTTCCGGCCTGCATTATTTCTCTTCTGCGCTGACTGAACTGGATGGATCCCTGAAACGGACAACATTGTGATTCTCCAAACGATTATTTTATTTTTGGATACTGCTTTTACTTCGCCACTGTTTTTTAGTTTTTTATCGCGTGATTGCCCTGCTAAACACATCCGCCAGACCCGCAAAAACACAGGCCGGAAGGGGGATTCGAGCGTGCAGTCAATAAAACGAATGAGAATAATACGCATTGAGCTTTAAGGTGTAAATAAATATAACAAAGGTAAATTTCATGACGGAATTGGGAAAAAGTGCAGAAAAGACGAAGGGTTTATATTAGCGAGACTTAAGCGAAATAATTGTCACAAAAGCCCGTGGAATGTGTTTCGGGTATCGTGTTTATTTATATTTTCATTGCATCCAATAAACACAATGAATGAATTTCGCTTAGTTTAGCCATTAAGAAATCTAGACATCTAAACGTTCGTTTTGTAGAGTGGTGCCAACTTTCGGGAAACGCTGGGGCGGACGTTGATTCGCTTACGAAAAACACCAGGTGACGACACAATGATCAATAACATTCAAATCCTCGATGGCGGCATGGGTCGCGAACTGGCCCGCATGGGCGCGCCGTTTCGTCAGCCTGAGTGGTCGGCGCTGGCGCTCATTGAAGCCCCGCATTTTGTCCGCACCGCCCATGATGCTTTTATTGCCGCCGGTTCTCAGGTGATTACAACCAATAGCTACGCTGTGGTGCCTTTTCATATCAGCGACGCCGTATTTGCTGAGCAGGGTGCGGCGCTGATTGCGCTTTCCGGCAAGCTGGCGCGTGAAGCCGCCGATGCCGCGCAGACGCCGGTAAAAGTGGCCGGTTCTCTTCCTCCGGTGCTGGGCTCTTACCGCCCGGATCTGTTCGAGCCGGTAGCGGCGAAAAAATTACTCAAGGTGCTGGTGGAAAATCTGACCAGTACTGTGGATATCTGGCTGGCAGAAACCCAGAGTTCGGTGGCGGAAGTGGAAGCCGTGCGCGACGTGCTGGGCGATGACCCGCGTCCGCTGTGGTTTTCGTTTACCTTGCAGGATCAGCTGGATGAACAGGGCCGCGCGCATCTGCGCTCCGGTGAATCCATCGAAGAGGCGGTTGCGGCAGTATTGCGTTTATCCGCCAGCGCGATTTTATTCAACTGTAGCCGCCCGGAAGTGATGGCTGCCGCGGTGCAGGCCGCACGCGCTGCGCTTAACGCAGAAAATTCTGCACTGGATATCGGCGTGTACGCCAACGCCTTCGAGCCTTCAGATAACCAACGCGGTGCCAATGAAGGGCTGAGCAAAATGCGTCAGGATACGGATCCTGCTGGTTATCTGGATTTCGCCGAGGACTGGGTGGCGCAGGGCGCGACGCTGGTTGGCGGCTGCTGTGGTATCGGACCGGAACACATTGCCGCGCTGAAACAGGCGTTCAGTAAATAGCATCATTAAAAATAAAAATTATTGAATCAGAGCTTGAGGGCGAATGCCCTCAGTGACAGGGGATAAAACATGATCGATCGTCGTTCGTTTATTAAAAGCGCGGGGGCACTTTCCATCGCCGCCGCCACCAGTTCCACCTGGCTGGGCAAAGCCTTTGCCGCCGAAGCGGAAAAACCAAAGAAGGGCGGTCACCTGGTGGTGGGCGTCGATAACGCCTCCAGCACCGACCGTCTGGATCCGGCGTTCTGGTTCGAAACCTACATGTACTTTGTCGGCTCGCAGCTGTTCAACAATCTGGTCGAAATCGACGAGAGCGCCAAACTTGCGCCTTCGCTGGCCGAATCCTGGGCATCGACCGATGGCAGCAAAACCTGGGTGCTGAAAATCCGTCAGGGCGTGCAGTTCCACGATGGCCGCTCGCTTGGCGCAAAAGACGTGGTGTACTCCCTGAATCACCACCGTGGCGAGAAATCCACCTCACCGGTGAAAGGCTATCTGGAAACCGCCAGCTCGATTGAAGCGACCGGCGAATATGAAGTCACCATCAAACTGACCGCGCCGGACGTCGAATTCGTCTGGTTGCTGAGCGCCGTGCATTTTGCGATCACCGCCGAAAACGAAAGTTTCGATAAAGGCATCGGCACCGGGGCGTTCATTCTGGAGAAATTCCAGCCGGGCGTGACCACCCTGACCAAACGCAATCCGAACTACTGGAACAGCGAACGCGGCCACGTGGATTCGGTAGAAACGCTGGCGATGAACGATTCCACCGCACGCGTTGCGGCGCTGGTCAGCGGCTCCGCGCAGCTCATTAACCGCGTGAACCCGCGCATTGTCAGCCGTATCGAACGCATGCCAAATCTGAAACTGGTGCGCGCCAAAGACAGCATGATTTATACCTTCCCAGGGCTGTCGAATCTGGCGCCGTTCGATAATGTCGATGGCCGTCTGGCGCTGAAATACGCGATCGACCGCCAGCAAATTATTGATACTGTGCTTGGCGGTTACGCCAGCGTGGCCAACGACAATCCGATCTTCCCGTCGAACCGTTACTTCGCCAAAGATATTCCGCAGCGTCCGTATGACCCTGAAAAAGCGCAGTTCCACTGGAAGAAATCTGGCTTCAGCGGCCCGCTGACGCTTAACGTCGCCGACGCCGGTTTTCCGGGCGCGGTCGATGCCGGTCAGCTTTATCAGCAATCTGCCGCGAAAGCCGGGATCAATCTTAACGTGGTGCGCGTGCCGGACGATGCGTTCTGGAATGACATCTGGCAGAAGAAAGCCTTTGTGTCGTCAAACTGGGCGAACCGTCCGACCGCCGATGCGCTGCTTTCTTTAGTGTTCACCAGCCAGTCTTCGTGGAATGAGTCCGCCTGGCACGTTCCGGCCTTTGATGCGATGGTGAAAGCCGCGCGCGGTGAGCCGGACGAAGCCCGCCGTAAGCAGATTTACCATGATATTCAGGTGATGCTGGTCGACCAGGGCAGTGAAATCATTCCGCTGTATGCCGATGCGCTCGATGGCTGTTCAACAAAAATTAAAGGGTTCACCTCCGTTCCGGGAATGCCGCTCAGTGGCAACCGTGCGGCAGAGAAAGTCTGGATCGAAGGCTGAGCCGGGTAAAATAATGTCTGATTTGTCCTCACCAAATACAACTCAACGGCCTGCGGGCCGTTTTTCGCTCCTCCGTTCGTCGCTTTTCGGCATGGTGCTGGTGCGCCTGTTTTACGGCGTGCTGATCGTGCTGGCGGTCTCCGTGCTGATTTTCGCCGGGGTGCAACTGTTACCGGGTAATGCCGCGACGGCGATCCTCGGTCAGAGCGCCACGCCTGACGCTATCCGCGAACTGAACCTGCAACTCGGTCTGGATAAACCGGCGGTCAGCCGCTATCTGGGCTGGCTGTTTGGCATTCTGCACGGCGATTTCGGCACCAGTTTCTCTACCCGTGAAGCCATCAGCGGCCCGTTGTTTACCCGTCTGGGTAACACGCTGTTTCTGGCCGGATGCACCGCCGCCATCGCCGTTCCGCTGGCGCTTTTAATCGGCTTTATCTCCGTGCGCTATCACGGCAGCTGGGTCGATACGCTGCTCAACGCCGTCACCCGTGCCACCGTGGCGCTGCCGGAATTTTTCTCCGGCTATCTGCTGATCCTGATTTTTGCCATCACGCTGGCGTGGGCGCCGAGCAACAGCAGCATCACGGCAGACATGCCGCTGGGCGCTAAACTCTCGGCGATTTCACTGCCGTGTGCCACGCTGGTGCTGGCGATCCTCGGACACATGAGCAACATGACCCGCGCGGCGCTGATTGCCGCGCAAAGCTCAGCCTACGTAGACACCGCGCTGCTGAAAGGGCTTGCGCCGTCGCGCATTCTCTGGCGTCACGTGCTGCCGAACGCCATCGGTCCGATTATCAACGTGGTGGCCATCAATCTGGCCTATCTGATGGTCGGTGTGGTGATTGTCGAGAACGTCTTTGTGTATCCGGGGCTCGGGCAATACATGGTCGACAGCATCAGCAAACGTGACATTCCTGTGATGCAGGACTGTGCGCTGTTGCTGGCCGGGATTTATATCCTGCTGAATTTGCTGGCAGATGTGATGGCGCTGGTCGCCAATCCGCGTTTACGCCACAACCGCTGACTTTTAGGAATTGCTGCAATGCCTGCTTTAAAACCTTCCTCGATACTCGGCCTGCTGGTGCTGAGTCTCTTTATTCTTATCGCGATTTTCGCGCCGTGGCTGGCACCGCACGCGCCAGATCAGACGCTCGGCATGTCCTGGGATTTACCGGGGCTAAACGCTATTTTGGGCACCGATAATCTCGGTCGCGACCTGCTCTCAAGGCTGATCTGGGGCACGCGCGTCTCGCTCGGCGTCACCGCGCTTGCAGCGCTGGTGGCGTTTGCGGTCGGCTGTACGCTGGGCTTTATCGCGGGTCTGCGCGGCGGCTGGCTGGATCAGGTGATTTCTCGCTGTAACGACATTGTGATGGCGATCCCGACGCTGATTCTGGCGCTGATCGTCCTCGCCGTGCTGCCAAAAACGATTCCGGTGCTGACGCTGGTGCTGGGTCTGCTGGAATCCACCCGCGTCCTGCGCGTGGCAAGATCGCTGGCGGTGGATATCGGCGTGATGGAATTTGTGGATGTGGCGCGTCTGCGAGGCGAAAGCCTCGGCTGGATCCTCTGGCATGTCATTTTACCCAACGCGCTACAGACGCTGATCGCCGAATTCGGCCTGCGTTTTATCTTTATTCTGCTGTTCCTGTCGGCGCTGTCTTTCCTCGGATTAGGCATTCAGCCGCCGACCGCCGACTGGGGCGGGCTGGCGCGTGACAACAAAGACGGCATTCTGTTTGGCGTCTGGGCGGCGCTGGTGCCCGGCGGCGCGATTGCCGTGCTGGCGCTGGCGGTGAACGCCGTGGCGGACTGGCTGATGAGTGGTACCACCCGCGTGTGGGGGAGAAAAGGATGAGCCTGTTAACCGTAACAAAACTGTCTGTGGTTTCCGCCGGTAAAAACCCGCGCACGTTAGTCGATAATGTCTCTTTCACGGTCAAACGCGGCGAAGTGCTGGGGCTGATTGGTGAATCCGGTGCGGGGAAATCCACCATCGGGCTGGCGATCCTCGGGCATTGCCGTCAGGGGATGCGCATTGAAACCGGCAGTATTCTGTTCAACGGGCAGGAGCTGACCACGCTGTCCGACCGCCGCTTACGGCAGGTGCGCGGACGGCATATCGCCTATGTGGCGCAGTCCGCTGGCGCGGCCTTTAATCCGGCGATCACCTTGGGCGAACAGGTGATTGAAGCGTCGCTGAGGCATAAAGTGTATGACCGCCAGCAGGCGCAGGCGAAGGCCATTGAGTTGTTTGAACTGCTCGGTTTGCCGCAGCCTCAGCAGTTTTATCAGCGCTATCCGCATCAGGTTTCCGGTGGGCAGTTACAGCGCGCGATGATCGCTATGGCGCTGTGCGCAGGACCCGAACTGCTGATTTTCGATGAGCCGACTACCGCGCTGGATGTCACCACGCAGCTCGGCGTACTGAAAGCCATCAGTGATGTGATCCGCATTTTCGGCGTGGCGGCGATTTATATCAGTCACGATCTGGCGGTTGTCGCGCAAATCAGCGATCAGATTATGGTATTGCAGCAGGGCAAAACCGTGGAACAGGCACCGGTAGAACAGCTTCTGACCCAGCCGCAGCAGGATTACACCCGCCGCCTTCTGCATGCGCAGGGCGAGGTAAAAAAGCCACAAACCGGCGAGGCACCGGTCGCGCTGTTTATCGACAACATCAGTGCCCGCTACCATGCGCAGGCGGTTTTGCAGAATGTCTCACTGACCCTGCCTCGCGGTCGCACACTGGCGGTGATCGGTGAATCCGGCTCGGGGAAATCGACGCTCGGCAAAGTCATTTGCGGGCTGCTCAGCCCGGAAGCCGGAGAAGTGAGTCTGGAAAGGCAAACACTGCCCGCCAGTTTGCGGCAGCGCAGCCGTACGCAACTGCGCGACGTGCAGCTAATCCATCAGATCCCGGATACCGCCCTGAACCCGAAAGAACGCGTCGGCAGCCAGATCGCCCGCGTGCTGGCCTGTTTCTCCGATCTCAGCCGCAGCCAGCGCGACACACGCGTCAGTGAGTTGCTGGCGCAGGTCGGACTGCACGCTGAACTGGCGGAACGATTTCCTTCTGCGCTTTCCGGCGGCCAGAAGCAGCGCGTCTGTATTGCGCGGGCGCTGGCGGCGCAGCCGAAACTGATTGTGTGTGATGAACCGACGTCGGCACTCGATCCGCTGGTCGCCCGCGACGTGCTGGCGTTGCTGCGTAAAATCCAGCAGGACACCGGCATTTCCTATCTGTTTATCACCCATGATTTGCAGGTGGTGCGCGAAATTGCAGACGACGTTGCGGTACTGAAAGCAGGCAGGATTGTGCGTCAGGGGCCGGTTGCTTCTACACTGGTGGAACCGCTGGATGATTACACCCGCGAACTGCTGCGTTCGGTGCCAGAAATGCGCGTCGGCTGGCTGGAAGAAACCCTGACTGCCTGATCACAAGGAAGAATGATGTTACGCAAAGTGCACTTTTTCACCCTCCCGGCGCTGGTGGCGTCGGTATTTCTGCTCACCGGTTGCCCGCCACCTTATGAGAATGAGCAATGACAACGGCCTTCAACGACACAGGAAGGCGTACGGGCGGCGATGGTCAAATGTGGCTATCAGTTCAGAACCGTGACCTACGAACCGGATAATTTCACCGCACTGCGCTTTCAGTGTATGCATAAGCAGGGATTTACCTATAAAGGCGGTTTCGATTTTTGCGACGTCAGAACACAGCTTCCGGCCTGTGTAGCGCAAAAGCGCGGGCATGAACTCAGCCTGAAAGAACTTGAGGCGCTGCCGTTTGACGCTGACAGAGGTTTTTATGACATCAAACCTGAAAGCGGAATGAAGGAATACGATCAGGTCAGCTGGCGCAGAAAAGGCGCATCACAACATTTCTCGCATGTCAGTGAAAATCAACGAGAGGCAATACCCGTTATGTACGCCTGTGGTTATCCACATCCGCTGGGATCGAACCCGGTTTCACCTTCCATTGGTCGCGCTGCACAGGCGCAAAAATGTATGGATGAAAAGGGCTTTGAACCGGTCAACAAACTGCAATTAGTGTGTACTGCCTATCCGCAGGTGACTGGCTGCCCTAAAGCGTAATTTCCGTTTATAACGTTACTTTGTTCAGTAACGTTATAAATTCATTCACCTCTCTTTACACTTTCCCGTAAATATCCCGCCTAAAGTTCCCCTTATTCATACCGATAACTCATTTGAATTTAATAATCATTAGAAAGTAGTCCCGCTATGTAATCATCAATATTTTGAATTATTTTTCATTGTATTTGTTTTTATTGGCCCGGAAATAAGGGAAATAACATGTTTAAACTGATCAACAATATGCGCGTGGGCAGCCGCTTAGGTGCCGCATTCGGCCTCATCATCCTGCTTTTAATCATCGTCAGTGCCACCGCCGTCATAAAAATTAGCAGTATTAACAGCAGTATTGAGCAAATTGTAAACGACCGTTATGTGAAAGTCCGTCTGGCATTTGATGTTCGCGACGGGGTGAATGACCAGATAAAGTTTTTGCGCGGAATAGTCATTGATACTAAAAATCCGGAGCAAAATAAAAAACGTTATTTACAGCTCGACGACACCATCAAACAAACCAATCTCGCGATGGATAAAATTGCCGCTATTCAGTCCACCCCGACCGGTAAACAAAAAATTAAAGCACTGCAGGATGCCAGTGATGTCTTTGAAGCGGGTAAAGAAGAACTGATACGTTTAGCCCAGGCCGGTGATGTGGAGGGCGCGACAGAATATGTGCTGCGTAAACTCACCACTTCTCAGAATGCCTATCTGGGGCTGGCGACCGCCTTTGCTGATTCTCAGGATGCGCAGTTACAAGCCGAAGGTAAAAAAGCCGTCGCCGATGGACAAACCGCGATTGAGCTGACGCTGGTCTTCTCCCTGATTGCCGTGCTGCTGGCAATGATCATGGGGTATTTCCTGACCCGCTCGATCATCCGTCCGCTCGGTACCGCCGTGCAGGTGGCTGAAAGCGTGGCCGCCGGAGACCTGACCACAGAAATCCGCGTGACCTCCTCCGATGAAACCGGCCAGCTCATGCAGGGGCTGAAAAATATGAACGAAAATCTGCTGCGCATCGTGACTGAGGTCCGTTCAGGCACGCAGGCGATCAGCAGCGCGTCCAGCCAGATCGCCGCCGGTAATCTGGATTTGTCCTCGCGTACCGAAGAGCAGGCCAGTTCACTGGAAGAAACCGCCTCGGCGATGGAACAGATAACCGCCACCGTAAAACAGAATGCCGAAAACGCGCGTCAGGCTAATCAGCTGGCGGCACAGGCATCACGCGTGGCCGTCGAAGGGGGCGAAGTGGTCGGGCAGGTGGTCAGCACCATGGAGGGAATCAACGTTTCTTCACGCAAAATTGTCGATATCATTTCTGTGATTGACGGCATCGCCTTCCAGACCAACATTCTGGCGCTGAATGCCGCGGTAGAAGCTGCCCGTGCTGGTGAACAGGGGCGTGGTTTTGCGGTTGTGGCCTCTGAAGTCCGCAATCTGGCGCAACGTTCTGCTTCTGCGGCGAAAGAAATCAAAGTACTGATCGACGATTCGGTATCGAAAGTCGATAACGGCACGCAACTGGTCGCCAAAGCCGGTGCCACCATGGCAGAAGTGGTGTCCAGCGTGAAGAACGTGACGGATATCGTCGGCGAGATTTCTATCGCCAGCCATGAGCAAAGCACCGGAATCGAAGAGATCAACAAAGCCATTACACAAATGGATGAAGTGACGCAGCAGAACGCCGCGCTGGTGCAGGAAGCCTCGTCGGCAGCGTACTCGCTGAACGAGCAGGCCGAGCGTCTGGCGGAATCGATCAGCATCTTTAAAGTCAGCGCCGCGGCGGTAAATACTGCGCTACGCCAGCCGTCGCCGCTGAAAAGACCTGCACTGTTGTCTGGCCGCGCGCGTTTACCGGCTGATAAAACTGACGAAGGCTCCTGGGAGACGTTCTAAAATCCGGGAAATATTTTCAGGTAAAACGTGAAACTTCTGACGCCTGCGGTTCGGGCGTCAGAGGTGCAGCAACTAGTGTTTGTTGAGATAGATGTCCGGACGCGATCGCCCACGCGTAATCCGGCGTATTGACTGGCTCATAGCCAAACTTCTTGTAAAGCCACGGCGCCGTGGTGGTAAACAGCATCATGCGACGCAATCGCGCGGTAACCGGGTGTGACTGACAGCATTCCACTAACCATCCCCCCAGATTTTTGCCCTGATAATCCTCGAGAACATACACATCGCACAGGTAGGCAAAGGTGGCATAATCGGTGATAAATCTGGCAAAACCAATCTGTTTGTCTCCGTCGAACAACCCGAAATTCAGGCTATTGGCGATGGCATCGCGCACGGTCTGTTCATCAATACCTTCCGCCCAGGTCGAACGGGTCAGGTAATGCTGGATGGCTGAAATATCCATCTTTTCAATGTCTGTGGTGATGAGGTACCCGTCTTTCGTCCAGCATTGCACATCTTTCATTGATATCACCGTATAATGAGCCCGTTAAAATACTAACGTAAAAATTTAAATGTATGATGTCAACGTCATCCATTGTTGATATGCTGTATATAATTACAGTATAAGGAGTGAGAATCATGGCTGTTGAAACAAAATTTGTTGTCGTCAGAAAAGGTGAAGAAAAAATGACATTTGCCAATAAGAAAGAAGCGGACGCCTACGACAAAATGCTCGACATGGCAGATGCTTTTACTGACTGGCTGTTACAGAGCGAAATCGAGATCGACGAGGTTCTGGCGGAAAACATTGCGCTGCACCTTGCCGAGCAGAAAGATACCGTTCAGCATATCCTGCGCACCAGCAAACTGCCGGAAGCAGAAACGGCACCTGCCGACGTGAAAGCCGACGCTGAAACAGCAGAAGAGACACCTGTTGAAGACGCGGACGTGGCAGAATACACCGAAGACGCTGTAAAAACGAAAAAGGTTCGCGCGATTAAAGCGGCCTGATGAAAAAACAGAGCCCCGCTGAACACATCTCACAAGGTGTTCAGCGGGGCTTTTCGTTACCGGCTTTTAGCTTTGCGCAGCGGCAGCCTCTTCCTCTTGCTGCAACGCACGCACCGTCTGGTGACGATGCCAGTAATAACCCAGCGTATTTTTAAACCCTTCAATTTCCTTTTTCAGACCTGGCAGGCGGATCTCACTGCGTTTTTTCCCTTGCGCATTCGGCTGGACGTGTTGCAGATACAGCACCTCAGTGCCGAACTGGCGGATCACGTTGATGTTCTTCACGTTATCCCACTCCAGTAATTCCCCCGTTTTAGGCTTTACGACGCCCTGATAGGTGATCTCGATTTGAGAACCATCTTTCAGCGTAAAGGCCACCGGCGGGAAATGTTTTAGTACCAGCGCCGTCTCTTCTTCGCCCTCAGGCTGATAACGCCACGCCAGACTTTCTTCATGTACCGATGAGAAATCACGCTCGTACTTCTGCCACAGCTGCTGCTCAATCTGTTCGGCAACCGGCATCAGATCCACCCAGCTTTCAGCAGGGGGTTCAGCTGCAATCGCGGCATAGCCCAACTCTTCCACGTGGTAATCGACGTTGCGCATTCTTTCCGTCAGCGGCGGGTGGGAGTCAAACGGGTGCGGTACATCCTGCTCGCGCATCAGGCTGATAAAGTCTGGCGAGCTGACGTGTTGCGGCAGACCTGCGGCTATCGCTTTGCTGATCCCCAACTCGTTCTCATGCAGGGTTTTGTTATCGAACAGGGTACGTTCGACTTCGCTGCGATAGCTGGCATAGGCTGAGATTTTAATCAGTGATTCGATAATCGCGGCAGGCGTGGTGTGCGTCGCTGCGCTGCGATCGGCAATGAACTCACGTTCACGGCTGTTACGCTGCCATGCCAGTTCGAACAACATGCGGTACAGGCACAGAGGATAAAAGACGATAAGCGTCGCGACGTTCTGACCCATCAGGTGCGTATACATATCAAAACGGTGCAGCTTCGGCCCGAGCAGCGCGCCTGATGCGGTATCGCCTTCATGCAGATGTGTCAGCTCATGCACCATCACGCCGTCGGCCTGTGCGGTGGTCAGCTGGCGCAACAGGGGGATACTGACGTACAACTTGCGGCCACTCAGTGGATGCTCGTTGACGCTTAGCGGCGCTTCGGTCACATAGAAGTTAGTATCAATGCCGGCAATGATATGGTCAGGCGGTGTCGTTCCGACTTTGGCCGCCAGCGTATCAATACGTGCCCACAGCGCGGGCGCGGCGTCGCGCGTTACGACTTCACCTTCGATCCCGTCTTCACGCGGCAGCTTTTTAAAGATGCCTTTGATCATGTAGAACATCCCGGCCAGCACCAGCAGGCGACCGCCATCACCAGTTTTGGATAGTAGGTTTGCGTGAAGAATGCCGTGCCCCAGAACGAGAGCCAGACCAGCATCGCACCTTGCACTAATACTTCCAGCGCACTGGCCAGCATCAGGAAATGACGGGCCAGTGTCAGGCTCAGCAATTGTCCCTGGCGATTCCTGAAAGCGAGGGCGCTGAACAGCAACACCATCAGCAGCACAACAGCGCTGGCGATAAGCGTCCAGAATGCCACTTTGTCCATCATGTAGAATTGCCACAGTTCGGACTTCTCGGCGCACACCGCATTTTTATAATCGAGCAGATCTTCCGACACGGGGCCGCAGACGCTGGAGGGTGGATTTTGTTGCAGGAAATCCGTCAGTTTACCGACGTCCTGATTTTGCCCGCGGGCGTCATCAATAAAGATCTGAGTATATTGTTGGTTAAGCTGATTACTGCCGTATTCAGCAAATACCAGCGTGATGGCGGGGATCAAAAATAGCGTGACCAGAAGCCAGAAGAATACCTTTGCATAACCTTTTTTCAATGCCGTTAATTTATTCAAAATAGAAACTCGCTAACTGTCTGTTAGAGGGACAAGCTGCTTATATCAGGCAATACCGAAAGAAGGATTAACGGCATAAGGGGAAATGCGCGAGATCCTTCTCTGGCGTGCATCAGCTATATTAACTTTATGAATTGTGAAGCGTTGCTATAAGACGATATTTTATCCGTCGCGACAAGCTATTATTTGTTTTTCGGATTATTTACCTTGCGAATAGCGCGCATTGCAGTTGCAGTCTGCAATTGTTTCAGAAACGGCGAGGGTAATTTGAGTTAAGTTTTATTTCATCGGATTGATTCGATGCCGGAAATGAGGCGGATAAACCATCATGTCTGATGGCCATGAATATTCAATGTTTGATAAAACCAATAATGCCGCAAACCACCACCATAGCCAGGGAAGGCCACTGCATGGGAATATAAAAGAAGTGGTGTCGAACACCGTCATCATAATTTTTCTGTTGATTATCAATCCCATAACCGTATTGATAGCCGCGCCAATGCCCACGCCTAACAGGAACTGCATTAATGAGACATCACCCTTTTTCACACTCGGATCGGGCCATAACCACATTAACAATAGTACAGTAACAATCGGCATTAAAAGGGTCATAATACCGGCGCCGCGATATATCAGCATGCAAGAACTCCTCGCCATTATCGAAAAAATACGCTAATTTCGACAGAGATTATGCATTATTCGATTTGAAACTCAAGGATATCAGCCATGATAGTATGGAGCGGAGTAGGGTTTTTTATCGCCGTGTTGATTTCGATTACCTACGTATTTTTAAAATGGATTGTCGATATCATTTGGCAGGAAGGTTATTTTTCTGCGCATTTATGGGCAACAGGGGCTACATTTATACTGGCATCTATTCTGTGCTGCATTTTTGTCTACGCGATCAAACAGGAAAAGCTCCTGGCGTACGTGGCAAAGATGACCGACAGTCAGCCGATGTTTGAACCGGAAAGAACGCACAAATTCTTTTTTATCCCGGTACGGTATTGGCCACTTATTTTGTTTTTAGTCGGCTCGGGAATATGTATTCGCGATCTGATGAAATAACCCTCTCTATATTATGGGTACTCCGCGCACTGTCGCAGGGTAATTCATACAGAGAATTTTTACAGGAAGAAGGGAGTTCTACATGAAGTTAAGAAAATCAATCAATCTGATGGGATCATTGTGCCTGCTGACGGTACTCGGCGGCGCAGCCACACTGGCTAGCGCAGCGGAAGTGAAAGCACCGGCAGCCGCAGCCACCACCCAAACTGTGACGTTGCTCAACGGTAAACAGGTATTTAACCTGACGGGTTATGAAGTGCAGCCTGTGCCGGGCGGTGGTCCGGGTAAAATGTACGTCAGCAAGCAGGAAAAACGCGTTCTGCTGATTGGCGAAGATGACATCCCGCTGGTTGCCCGTGCCGCCAGCGATGCTGATTTCCTTGAAGGTATGAAAACGATCAAGGATAAACAGAAACAGGCTTCACCAAGCTACACTGTGACCAGCGAAAAGATGGAAAACGTCAAAGGGCTGGAAGTTGACCACATCGAAGCCACAGATAAAATGGACGGCAAAGATGTTCTGCAGGCTACCTTGCTGGCTGCCGGCGAGAAAAAGTTCACCGTGATTCAGGTGATCTCTGGCGCAAAAGACAAAGCAGGGCACACCGCTGCCGTGAACAACATTCTCGGTAAATAAGTTACTGTAATGTCGATGTCTTGAGAAAGCCCCTGTGGAGGTCAATGCCGCAGGGGCTTTTGCGTATACAGGCTTATCCGAAGATCCACTGTACGCTGATGACGAAAACAGACGGGATGCTGATCCCGCTTCCCCCCCAAAGTCGTCGGTGAAGTTGTACTGAATCGCGTGATAAATATAAGGTGAGAAACCATTACCGGTGACTTTCTTGAAATTGTTATACGATCCGTGATCAATGAATACATAAACTTTTCCGGTTAAGGAGATCCACTGATGACCACCTTTCACAGTTACTGTCTTTCGGCTTCTGGCGAAGAGTGGGGGCAGGGAAGTGAATCTGCACTTTTTCCCTACTGGAGTTTTACCAAAACGGCGATCGCGATCTGCGCACTCAAATTGAGTGAGAACGGCCTACTAAACCTGGACTCAACACTGGATGGCGAACCTTTCACGCTTCGCCAGCTGCTGGCGCATACCGCCGGATTACCGGATTACGGAATCCTGAAATCCTATCACGAGGCCGTCGCTGCGGGTGAGGCACCCTGGTCACGGGATGACCTGCTGAGCGCGGTGATGGCGAAGGGAACATTGTTCAATCCGGGGGAAGGCTGGGCATATTCCAATGTGGGTTACATGCTGGCGCGCGAGCACATTGAGGCCGCATCGGGTTTGAGTTTCTCACGTCTGACAGATGAGATAATTTGCCAGCCGCTGGGTCTGAAGAGTATCGCGCTGGCGACTACCCCTGAGCAATTCTCACGGCTTCATTGCGAGGCCGCCGGACATTATCATCCGGGCTGGGTGTATCACGGATGTCTGACGGGTAACGTGCCGGACGCTGCAAAACTCTTGCAGGGCCTGTTCTCGGGAAGGCTTATCGGTGCGGAAACACTTGCCCAAATGCAGGTGCGCTATCCGCTTGGCGGCGCGATTGAAGGGCGGCCCTGGACAGAATGCGGCTATGGCATCGGGTTGATGATGGGCGCAATGGCGCAGGCGGGTCGCGCGGTTGGCCATTCGGGCGGCGGGCCCTCCTGCGTCAACGCGGTCTATCATTTTCCTGATGTGAAAGACCCGCTGACCGTGGCATGCTTCACCGCCGGTTCACATGAAGGCGTTCCTGAAGCTGAAGCCGTCAGGCTCGCCGGGGAAAGATGAATTCCGCCGCTTTATGCTAAATTAGCCACCCTTATTTACGTTCCGTCCGAGGCACCATGATCACTCCGTTAAACCGTACAACCCGTGAAATGAAAATCAACAATGTGGTGCTGGTCACCCATGCTTTGAAATCACTGGGATCGGCGACAAAAGCGGAGCTCGCAGTCGCGACCGGGCTTAGTATTGCCACCTGCGGCACGGTGCTGAATGAACTCAGCAGGAATAGCGAAGTACTGGCGCTGGAGCGCGAAGTCTCACGTGGCGGACGGCCAGCGCAGCGGTATGCCTACAATCCGGATTACTTCTCGGTGCTGAGCATTTACGCGCAGGGCAGTGATGCTGCGGCGCAGATCATCTGGACGGTAAACTCGGCGACCGGAGGCTGTCTGGCGCAGGGCGAAGAGCGATTTTTACCGCTCCAGCTGGAAACGTTTTATCAGCTTATTCAACGTATTTTGACGGAGTTTCCGAACATTAAAGCGGCAGGGGTCGGGCTGCCGGGTGTGATCGTAAAAGGCACCGTCGCGACCTGTGATATCAGCGTTTTCGCCGGTGTGCCGGTGGAGCAACAGATGCGGGAACGGTTCGGGATTTATGTGCAGGCGGATAACGACATGAACTATACCGCGTACGGGTTTTATCGCAGCAGCTGCATGGACGTCACCGCGCCAGTGGCGTATATCTTCAAGCCGGAAGTGCCCTGTCTCGGTTGCGGAATGGTGATAAACGGGCAGGTTTTGCAGGGTGCGAGCCAGTTTGCCGGGGAGGTCTCTCATCTGCCGTTTACTGATATGGATAAGCTGCCGGTGGCGGACGAAATGGCCAAAGTGATCGTCTCGCTCGCCGCGATTGTTAACCCGGTCACCATCGCGCTTTCAGGACCGAAAATCAGCGAAGCGTTGATCCCCGACCTGCTCGAACGTTGTCATCTTCATATCCCTGCGCAGCATATGCCTGAACTGGTTTACCGGCCATCAATGCGTCAGGATTACCTGCAAGGCATCACCGAACTCACATTGAACAACTACAATCGTCACGTCGCTTTCAGTATCTGACCGGCGCACGCATTGACTTTCTTTCTTTGCCGCCAATATACTCAGTACTTATTAAAAGACTTTTAATAACTCATCAGGCCAGCGGAGAAACACTATTGTCACTGTCATCTGAACTACCTCATACCACAGCGCACGTCGGCAGCCCGGTTAAACGGGTTGCCACGCGGGCAATCTTTTTTGTTACCGGCATGGCGATGGGATTGTGGGCGGCGCTCGTACCTTATGCGCAACTGCGCACGCATTCAGAAGCAGGCGATCTCGGCCTGCTATTACTGTGTCTCGGGGCGGGTTCGCTGCTTTCCATGCTGGGTTCCGGCAAGTTAATCGGCCGGTTCGGTTGCCGCGGGGTGATCATCGCCTCTGTCGTGCTGTATTGCCTGATGATGCCGCTGCTGGCGACGTTCAGCGATATCTGGCTGCTGGCGCTGAGCCTGTTTATCTTTGGCATGGGCATCGGTCTGGCGGATGTGGCGGTGAATGTGCAGGGGACGCTGGTGGAGCAGGCGGCGGACAAACCGCTGATGTCCGGTTTCCACTGCTTGTGGAGCGTGGGCTGTATCGCCGGTGCGGGCGGCGGTTCGTTGCTGCTCAGTGCAGGTGTAACGCCGCTCGGCAGTACATTTTGCGCCATCGCGCTGGTGATCCTTGTCACCGCCTGGTCTTTCCGTGGGCTATTGCCGTTTGGTGCGCATGAAGAAGAGCATGTGGAAGGGAAAGCGAAACCACGGCCAAACTTCCGTCTGGTGTTGATGGCAGTCATGGCAATGATCTGCTTTATGGCCGAAGGCGCGGTGCTCGACTGGGGCGGTGTATTCCTGACGCGCGAACGGGGTCTGGCGCTGGAACATGCTGGCTGGGGCTTTGCTGTGTTCGCCATCGCAATGTCGCTGATGCGCATGACCGGCGATGCAATTGTCAGTGCGCTGGGGCGCAAACGCGTGCTGGTGGTCGGCGGTCTTCTCGGTATCGTGGGTTATCTGATGGTAGTGCTGCTGCCAGGCTGGATCCTGCCGCTGTGCGGATTTGCACTGGTGGGGATTGGCGCGGCGAACATTGTACCGGTTCTGATCACGCTGGCCGGGCAGGAAAAAGTGATGCCCGTGAATATGTCGGTAGCCATGGTCGCGACGCTGGGTTATCTCGGCGTACTTGGCGGCCCGGCGCTGATCGGTTTTATCGCCCATCTTTCCAGCCTGTATGTAGCTTTCTCAGGCGTCGCCGCAGCTTTCCTCATCATCACGTTCGGTGCCTGGAAATTAAAATATTAATGGTTTTCGATTAACTGAGTCACACTGAAGCGCTGGCGTGAGGAAAACCGCCAGCCTTTTCCGATGATCACTTCTTAAAATCTGACCTCTGTAGGAGCTGCAATGGCCGTAAAACTTATCGCCGTCGACATGGATGGCACGTTCCTGAATGAATATAGTGAATATAATCAGGCACGTTTCAGCGAGCAGTATCAGGAATTACTGCGCCGCCGCATCAAATTTGTTGTCGCCAGCGGCAACCAGTATTACCAGCTGAAATCTTTTTTCGATGAACTCGACGATCAGATTGCCTACGTTGCCGAAGGCGGCGCGTACGTGGTCGATAAAAAACAGGAACTGTACTGCGCTAAACTGGAGCGGGAACAGGTCACCGGCGTGTTGCAGTGGATTGGTCGCACGCCCGGCATCAACACGGTGGTGTGTGGCAGAAAAGGGGCGTATGTGCTTGAGGGCACCGATGAAGAGTTCATCAAGCGCATGAGCCACTATTATCACCGCCTGAATAAAATCCCCACCTACGCCCACATTGATGACACCATCTTTAAATTCGCACTGAGCTATGTCGAAGACGATGTGTATCCGCTGATGGGTGAAATCACCGCGCAGCTGGGTAACATCGTTGCGCCGGTCACCAGCGGCCACGGTTCAATCGATCTCATTATTACCGGTAATCACAAAGCAAACGGCCTGAAGAAGATCCAGCAGCGTTATGACATCCGCGATGAAGAAGTCATGACCTTCGGCGACAGCGGCAACGATCTGGAAATGCTGAGCTATGCCGGTTACGGTTTCGCGATGGAGAATGCGTCAGAGCCTGCGAAAGCAGCCGCGAAGTACCGCGCGCCGTCCAACCGTGAAGAAGGAGTGATGAAAGTGATTGATGACTGGTTAAATGGACGTGCGCCATTCGATCAGGCCTGACACCTGACGCTGTTAAAATGAAAAGGCTGCCACGTTGGGCAGCTTTTTTTTATTGAAGAAGTATGAAAAAGTAAATCCCGCAGAGCCATGCCAATTTTTCATCGCAATGCCTCGGGGACGTAAATAGTCAATGAAGTCCCTTTATTCACAGGTGCAAACATCCCCGGCCCACTGGCTGATAATATCCCCAACAACCGGCGTTTTGATTGCTGTGCTTGAATAAATCATATAAACCGTTAACGGGTTGAGCTGTATTTCTGTCGCAAGCGTTTTTAGATGAAAGGTGGCGTTGAATTTTTCAAATAACCAAACCGGAATCACGCCAATTTTATCGGAGGAACCTATTACTGAAAGCAGTGCAAATAATGAATCGCTCTTCATCGAAGATATACGTTCCGGAGCCAAAGTGTCTGGCTTCGCTCTGTTTTGCAGAAACGTATTACAGAGTCTTTCAAAGGTGACAAAAGTCTCATGCTTACCATTTTCGTTGGTCAGTTCATGTGTTAAACGTGGGTGGTCTTCAGAACAAACAAAGCACAGCGGTTCGCTCATCAGTTTCTGGCTGTTCATCTGAGGGTTTGTACTGCGGGCGAACCCGAAAGTGATATCGGGCATAACATCCGTCGCCCATGTTTCTTTAGAATCATTTGCCGGGGTGGTTGATTTGTGCAAAATTTCACACCCATTTTGCATTAACCAGATGAATTCGGATAAAGAGGGCAGCAGCCGCATCGAAAGATACGGGGATGCATGAATAATGATTTTACTTTTTACTTTATCTTCGGCCACCTTAGCAACTTCACGATGAACGCTGCCAAAACTCACACTAATGGAGGCATAAAATTGAGCGGCTGCCTGCGTCGGCGTAAAGTGCTGACCTTCACGAAAAAACAACGGGTCATCAAAGTAATCGCGTAATTTTCCCAATGCCAGAGAGACGGATGATTGCGTCATATTTAGTATCAGCGCCGCTTTGCTCACGCTTTTATGCTGATATATTTCAATAAATATTGGCAGCAGATTTAGATCGAATTTTTTTCTTGCATGGGAAGCGGGCTGTTCCAAACCGAGAATACTTCGTAAAGAATCATTTTTATCAACACGCATACTGATTACACCTTTTTTGCATAGGTTCTGGTTTTTTATTTTAGCGAAGAGAGTGTTTCACTATTGTCAATCAAATGATTCCCGCTGATTTATTGATTTCAATCATATCGCTGTGGTCATGTTTCTGATGAATACATGATAAACGCCCGGTAACACATTGATAAGATTTATAACCATCTATCTTTGGATGAATCTTCGCGAGGCAGCGTAAATACAAGAATAACACTCCATTATTGGATAGTTTTTAAATTCTCAATTTTGGTATCATTGAATAAATGACAAGTCACCATTTTTGGATGGTACATCTCATTATATTCACAAGGTTTATATATTCTTGCATAATCTCCCGGACGCTGATGAGTAAATGGCGTTGAGCCAGTGGCTATGCGACTTTTATCTTCAATGTTAACGGCTTAATACAATGAATACTCATTCTGCTCACAGTCAGCCCGGCCTTATAGAAAAACCGCTGGCAGAAATCCAGCGTCTTATTGATTGCCTGCTACCGGTTGCAACACAGGTAGACACCCGTAAAGGGGGGGCGATAAACCTGGTGAAACAGAGTAAAAACAACACTGAGTTTTTTGTTATCCTGCTCATTTCTGGCGAGATTGAGTTGTACAGAACCGCATCCAATAACCTGTTATTTGCCACTGCCAGCGGACATAATGTCTTTGGCTTGCTGGGCTCATCATTACGTTTTAATACTTACAAGTTTGTTCCTTCAAAAGACAGTGAGATTTATATTCTTCCCAGAGAGCAGGCTATCGACTTAATTATCAAACACACGCTTATTCGAGAGTTGTTGACCATTCATTCTTTTATGTCTGATATTCAGGCGAAGGGCGGTAATCTTTTGATAAACAGTACTGCTTATGAAATTGTGTCCACGCTGTTAATGGAGCTGGCCGATGTGCCGGAAGAAAAAAGGCTAAAGATAAGCGTGGCGAATTATATTATTGATCGCAGTAATCTGGCGCGTAGTGGGGTGATGAAAATATTATCTGAGTTGCGCATTGGTGGCTATATCGATATTAATTATGGAAAGCTAATCTGCGTCAATAAACGTTTCCCTACCGTGTATTGATTTATCATCCTGATTTCTACTCGATTACATTGCAGTGTAAAAGGGTGTCTGCAATGGGCACCTCAACGCTGGTGAACATCGGCAATGGGATCTCAGTAGGGTTTCAGGGATGAACTGATTGTTTGCCGCAGGATTTTAATACTAATCTGATTTAATCTCTCACGCCAAAAAACAGGTCTGCTATCCTTTTAGCTATATCAGTATGGCTAAAACATAGTGGAGGTTTTTAATGAATGCTGACAATGAAATTATTCAAATATATCAACCGGATACATCCATCGCTAAACCTGTTCAGGCCGTAGAAAATCTCATTGCGCTTTTTCTTCCTCATGCGAATAAAGTTGATACACAGCTGGACGTCAACGATCTGATGAATCCCGCAAAGTATGACGATAAGCTTCCTGTCGTATTATTGCTCAGTGGTGAAATCGTGGTGTATCGCAAGGCAGGAGATTTGCTTTTTGCCTGGCCAAACGCCCCCTATTTATTCGGTCTTGAAGGTTCTCACTTCCGTTATGAAACATACCGGCTTAAAGCGACGAAGGGCAGCGAGGTGTTTATTCTCGGGCGTGAGGAGGCCATTGATCTGGTACAACATCATGATGGTGCTTTGCGGGATTTACTTGAACACCAGACCTGGCTTTATGACATTATGTCCAGCCGCGATAATCTCCTTATTAATAAGAACTCGTACCAAATAGTCTGCGGCTTACTACTGGAGCTGTATCAATATCCGCTCGAGAAACGCCTTAAAATGAGCGTCGCTAATTATATTCTGGATCGCAGTAATCTGGCCCGCAGCGGGGTGATGAAGATACTCGCCGCACTGCGGGTAGGGGAGTTTGTTGATATTCAACGAGGCAAGCTCATCAAAGTGCTAAAGAAATTCCCAAGCGATTACTAGCACAAACAATGATAAAAATAGTGTTATACCCTTTTAGTTTTGACGCTCGCACCGGACACAGCCTGCTGTCAGTGAAGTACCTGAGACCTTAGCCTGTGGGTCCCTGCAGAATAAATATCCGAAGCCGTCACCCTTAAAAATTCTTCTTAGGTGTGAAAATTTCTTTTAAGCCTAATCTTCAGACGCGTCCTACATCTTTGCAGGACGCAACTGTCTGTTCATCCGGACAAAACCCCCGCAAAATCAGCCCATCAGTACTATTCTTTAGAAAAATCTTTTTCTTAAAATCCAACTTCAAAAGTAAGGAATCGGATGTACAGAGCAATCGTGGTGGACGATCATCCGGTAGTGCGGCTGGCGGTGGGCATGTTGCTGCAACGCGGCGAAATCGAGGTGGTCGGCGAAACCGGCAACGGGCTGGAAGCTGTGCAGCTGGCGAAAAGCCTGCAACCGGATATCGTGATCCTCGATATCTCGATCCCGAAACTGGACGGCCTCGAAGTTATTGGCCGCTTACGCTTGCTGGATGTGCCGGTGAAAGTGCTGGTGCTGACGTCTCAGTCCGCCTCTTCCTTCTCCGCGCGCTGCCGTCAGGCGGGGGCGGCGGGCTTTATTACCAAAACTGAAGAACTCAGCGATTTGCTTGATGCTATTAAGGCCATTCGGGCCGGTTACAGCTATTTTCCGCACGATTCGCTGCCCTCTGGCGCTACACCTAATTCTCACAATCGCCAGCAGAATGAAGCATCGCAACTGGCTTCGCTGTCAGACCGCGAAATGATGGTGTTGATCTACCTGGCAAAAGGCTGGAGCAATATGCAGATCGCCGAAGAGCTGATGCTCAGTAACAAAACCATCAGTACCTACAAAACCCGTCTCTTGCACAAGCTTCAGGCCACCACGCTGGTGGATCTGATTGACGTCGCCAGGCGTCATGGGCTGGTCGAATAGCGGATGTCATGGATGAAACGCATTCTGAATAAAGGCGTGATGCTGCTGTGTGCGCTGGCGCTGATGCTGGTATTTGATGAAACGCCGGTGCCGGCTGCGGAAAATGCCCAGCCGCTGCAACTGCTGAGCCGTTCACCGCAGCACGACGTCGTTCCTTCTTCCATCATTACGCCGGAACAGCTGGCCTGGCTGGCGCAGAAAAAAGTCCTGACGCTGGGGATTTCTAATCCGCAATTACCGCCATTTGATATCACCAATAACCGCGCCGAATTTGAGGGGATCACCGCCGATTACATCGGACTGATTGAGGAAATGCTGCACGTCAAAGTGGACGTAAAAATCTTCGGCAGCCGCCGTGCTGCGCTAAAAGCGTTGCAGAACGGTGAGATTGATTTACTCGGCAGCGCCACTCAGTTTGATCAGCACGACGCCAATATTTTGCTCTCCGAGCCTTACGCCAGCGAGCAATCGGTGCTGGTTACGCGCGCCAATGAAAAGCGGGCAATGGGGCATTATCTCGCCGGACGCACACTGGCTATGGCCGAAGGATTTTTACCCGCGGACTGGGTGCGTGATCAATACCCGCAAGCCAGCCTGCGCATATTCCCCAGCTACCGTGAAGCGGTTGCCGCCGTGGCGTTTGGCAATGCGGATGTCTATCTCGGCGATTTATACCCGATCAGCAAAAACTTCCTCAATAATATGCGCGTGCTGAAATTCGCTGATTTCCCGCCGAAAACCTTCTCCTTCGCCACCCGTGATAACAATCAGCAACTGCTGAGCATCATTAACAACACGCTGGCAGCGGTAAGCACTGAGGAGCAACTGAGTATTTTGCAGCGCTGGCACATCGGGCGGAGTTCGATGTTGCTGAGTCAGCAAATATTCCAGCTCAGCGACGACGAAAAAGCCTGGATCGAGCGGCATCCGCTGGTGCGGGTGGCGGTGATCAACGGATTTGCGCCAATGACCTTTATGGATGACGACGGCAACTATCGCGGGATCACTATCGACGTGCTGGCGCAGATCCGTTTGCGCACCGGCATCAATTTTGAAATTCGCGAGGCGAACAGCGTCAGCGAACTCAGGCAGATGGTCAGTGAGGGCAAAGCGGACATGATCGGTGCACTGACGCCGAGTAACGATCGCAAACAAAAGCTGCTGTTTACCCGCCCCTATATGACTAACGCGTTCGTCATGGTCGCCCGACAGGTGCCCGGCAGCCCGGCCAGTCTCAGCGAAATGACCGGCAAAAAACTGGCAGTGATTCAGGGCACCGGCATGATTGATAAAATCCGCCAGCAGTATCCTCAGATCCAACTGGTGGAAGCGGAGAACGCCAGCGACGTGCTGGCAATGCTGGATAAAGGGCAGGCCGACGCCGCGCTGAACACGCTGGTGAATTCCGAATACCAGATTGCCCGCTACTATCGCAACAGGCTGCGCATCGTCTCCACAGTAGGCGCATCACCGGCTTATTTCTCCTTTGCCGTGCCGGATATGTCCCCGGCGCTGCTGTCGATCCTCGACAAAGTTATGCTGAGCATTTCGCCGGACGAACTGGACGTGATCGGCAATCTGTGGCGGCCCAATAACATGGTCGCCAGCGACAATTTCTGGCGTGAAAATCGCACGTCGATTTACGCCGCCATCGGTTTTTCCCTCGGTCTGCTGCTGGTTTCCCTCTTCTGGGCGACGTGGCTGCGGCGTCAGGTTGCGCTGAAACAGCGCGCGCAAAACGCCCTTAACGATCAGCTCGAATTAATGCGGGAGATGATCAACGGTACGCCGCACGCTATTTATATCCGCGACCGCGACGGCAAACTCAGCCAGTTTAACGACAGTTACTTGCAGGATATCGGCGTCAGCCGCGATGAAGTGCTCGGCAAGCATATCGCCGACGACAATCTTTTCGGCGACCGCGTGCAGTCGGACAAGTATTACCGCGATTTTCTGGCTGTGATGGAAAGCGGCCAGCCTGATTTTCAGGATCGCAGTTTTACCCATCCGGTGACCGGCCAAATCAAGACGCTGTTCCACTGGATCCTGCCGTACCGCGATGCAAGCGGCACGGTGCGCGGGGTGATTGGCGGCTGGCTGGATATCAGTGACCGAAAAAAATTGCTGGAGGAGCTGAGCCAGGCCAAAGAACAGGCCGAGGAGGCCAACCGCGCGAAAACTACCTTCTTATCCACCATGAGTCACGAGATCCGCACGCCGCTTAACGCCATTATCGGTATGCTGGAAATGTCGATCAAAGCCGCCGAAGAAGACCGCGTTGATTTGCAGGCCATGGAGGTGGCATTCAATTCGGCCAACGGGCTGGTAGAACTGGTGGGCGATATTCTGGATATCGCACGCATCGAATCCGGCAAGCTGGAGTTGAATAATGAACCAGCTAACGTGCGCGCCATGACCGAATCGGTGATCCGCGTCTTCACAGGGCTGGCGATGCAGAAAGGGCTGGCGCTGACGCTTAACCTCGGCGATGACTGCGACTGCGAGGTGAAAATCGATCCGCTGCGCTATAAACAGATTCTTTCAAACCTGATCGGCAACGCCATTAAGTTCACAGCATCCGGCAGCATTACCGTCAGTGTATCCCTACGCGCCACGGACACAGATTTGCAGCGCGAAATCGTTATGGAGGTGCGCGATACCGGCGTTGGTATCAGCGAAACCGATCTGAAAAAACTGTTTGCGCCGTTTACGCAGGTAGGGAATTACGCGCAACAGGTACGTCATGGCACTGGCCTTGGGCTGGTTATCTGCAAAACTCTGTGCGAGAAAATGGGCGGCAGCATCAGCATCAAAAGCCAGCCCGATTTCGGCACCCGCGTAGAAGCACGCGTGATGGCCCAGTGGGTCGCGCAGGGCAATCGCATCAACCCCCAAACGGCTGCGCCGGTCAGCGAACCGCGTGCTGCGACGTCGCCGCTGCGCATTCTGGTCATCGATGATTACCGCGCGAACCGCCTGTTGCTGACCAAACAGCTCGGCTACCTCGGTCATCAGGTCAGCGAAGCCGCCGATGGGTTTGAAGGGATGGAATGCTGGCAGCGTGAACCGCGTTTTGACGTGGTGATCACTGACTGCAACATGCCGCGCATGAACGGCTATCAGGTCGCGAAAGCCATCCGTGAAGCCGAGCAGCAGAGCGGCGCTGCGCGTTGCCTGATCCTCGGTTTTACCGCCAACGCCCAGGTGGAAGAAACCGCCCGTTGCCTGAATGCCGGAATGGACGGCTGTTTGTTTAAACCGAGTACGTTGCAAGATCTGGCGGACTGGCTGGATCAGGTATCGCCGCCATCCGCAAAACCCGGTGACGCCGCCGGTGATTTTGTCACTTCGCTGGCTGCACTGACCGGCGGTGATTCCGCGCTGATGGTGCAGCTGACGCAGGAATTGCAGCGCAGCAATCGGGAAGATCGTGCGCTGCTGCAACAAGCCTTGCAGCATTTGGACGTCGATGAACTGGCCGAACTGGCGCATAAAATCAGCGGTGGTGCGCGCATTGTCGCGGCCACCTCGCTGGTCACCGCCTGCCAGACGCTGGAATCAGCCTGCAAAACATTGCCGCCGAAAAGGGTGGAGGTTCAGCAGGCGGCAAATGCGTTATTACAGGCAATCGATATTTTCCTGAACGTGTTAGAGGAAACGCTGGCCTCACAGAAATAACCCCTGTATTTCCTACGCGGTTGTAGGACAGGGATTATTTGCCCGATTACACCCCAAGGAGTCGGGCAAATTATAATTTACTGACGTAGTATTTATACATCTTCCCCGCAACAAGGTGTTGCAATGAAAAAAATAGTCGTTGTTGATAAAGGCGAACATTCATTATCGCGAATTTACTTTATTGCTGATGTCAGAAAATATCAGGTCATTACCTTAAGTGATTTTTCTGATGCCGGTGAAATCCTGAACCATCAACTGCCGGATATCCTGCTGGTCAATTGCGATTTATATAAAGGCGACTTCTCGCGCTTTATCGCTAAGGTGAGGGGTATCTCTGATAAGATTAAGATTATTGGTTTCTCCTGGCGCACGGAGGAGATGTTCAGGCATCACGGTTCACCGTTGTCACTGGATGCATTCATCAAAATGCCGATGGACGTCAGGCAGCTTTCGCTGGCTCTGGAAGCCATCGAATACAATTACACACTATTTCCCATGAATATTTTCAGCGCATCCTGAATATAAAAAATAAGGAGTTTATGATGAGTAAAAGGATATTACTGGCCGACTCACATCCTATTGTCAGGCTGGGTGTGAAAACATTTCTTGAAAGTGAAGGATATGATGTCATCACTGAAGCCACGAATGGCGAAGAAGCGTTATTCATGGCAGAAAAATACCGTCCTTCGGTGATTATTCTCGATATTGATATTCCGCGCGTGAACGGTATCGAAGTGATTTATCATCTGATGGCCGCGCCTGAACATCCACAAATTATTGTTTTCAGCGCACAGGAACATCATCACTTTGCCTATACCTGTTTACAGGCCGGTGCGGCAGGATATGTGCACAAAACCGCGTCGCTGGAACTGCTGGTGAGTGCCATTGAAGCCGTCTCGCTCGGCCACGCGTGGTTTCCCGAGTCTGTCCGTCAGGGCGCAGAAGGTAAAAAATTCAAAAATGAAAGCCGGGTGGAAAAGATCAGCCGCTGCGAACGCCGGGTCATGAGCCTGCTGTTACAGGGGAAAAGCAATAATGAGATCAGCCAGATGCTGAACCGCAGCCCGAAGACTATCAGCGCGCAGAAAAAAACGCTGTTTTCAAAGCTCAATATTACGAGTCTGGCAGAACTGATGTCACTGACGTCGGCAATGTTGCTGAACACCCCAACGCAGCCGGACCGTTTCGGCGACGCTGGGGTTGTGTAACAAATTGATAAGGCGGGGGATTATTGGGACTGTTTTTGCGCGGTAAAGCGGCGGAAGGCTTCAAGCGTTTCATCGCTGACGTGATGTTCGACGCCCTCGGCGTCAAGACGGGCGGTTTCCGCACTGATGCCCAGTGCGATGAAGAACGCTTCGACCACGTTATGACGCTCGCGGTTTTCTGCCGCCAGTTTCTCGCCTTCCGGCGTCAGAAACGTGCCGCGGTAAGGCAACTGGTGTACCAGCCCGGCGTTCGCCAGCCTTTTCAGCGTTTTCGCCACGGTCGGCTGCGAAACGCCTAAGCGCGCAGCCAAATCGACCTGACGGGCCTCACCGAATTCGTGGATCAGATCTGAAATCAGCTCCACGTAATCATCCATTAATTCCCGGCGATGCGCCTCGCGCACCTGTAAAAAACCCTGAGCGTGTTCTTCAACATCCAGCAACGGATTTAATTTTTTCTCTTTCACAACGCCTGCCTCTTTCTTGCTCAACGGTTTCTTACCGTCGCCGCTAAGCCGCGACAACGAACCGCATTGTAAACCAACTCCACATATCTACCAATTTCTGCAAACTTTGCCTTGGCTATGGAGTATAGCCTATGCTATACCTGAATAATAAACCGCCGATTGACGCACAGAGTGACAGGAGAAAATTCATGGGAAATGGACACAGCATCGCGAAACACCTCGGCCACTCGCCGTTTCGTTTGCGCCTCATGCTGATTGGCATGATCGTCGCGCTGATTACGGGTAGCGCAACGGCGGCGGAAAAAGACAAAAAAAAGTTCAAAGTGGTGACGACCTTCACGGTGATTCAGGACATCGCGCAGAACGTCGCCGGTGATGCTGCCACGGTAGAGTCGATCACCAAGCCCGGCGCTGAAATCCACGATTACCAGCCTACGCCACGCGACATCGTCAAAACCCAGTCTGCCGATCTGATCCTGTGGAACGGCTTTAACCTCGAACGCTGGTTCGGTCGCTTCTTTGCCAATATCAAAAACGTACCGTCCGTGACGGTGACCGATGGCATCGCACCGTTGCCAATCCAGGAAGGACCGTATCTCGGCAACCCGAATCCGCACGCGTGGATGTCAGCGAAAAATGCGCTGGTGTACGTCGAGAATATCCGTGCCGCGCTCGTGAAATACGATCCTGACAACGCTGCGATCTACGACCGTAACGCCAAAAGCTACGCCGAAAAAATAACCCTGCTGGATGCGCCGCTGCGCGAACGCCTCTCTAAAATTCCGGCACAGCAACGCTGGTTGGTGACCAGCGAAGGGGCGTTTAGCTATCTGGCGAAAGATTATGATTTGAAAGAAGCCTATCTGTGGCCGATCAACGCTGAAGAACAGGGCACGCCACAGCAGGTGAAAAAGCTCATCGATCTGGTGCGTCAGAAAAATATCCCGGTGGTGTTCAGTGAAAGCACCATTTCGGATAAACCGGCGAAACAGGTCAGTAAGGAAACCGGCGCGAAATACGGCGGCGTACTGTACGTCGATTCGCTGTCCACCGCCGATGGCCCGGTGCCGACCTACATTGATTTGCTGAAAGTGACGGTCGGTACCATTGCAGAAGGGTTTGGCCAATGAGTGATACCGCGCTGCAACTCGACGTTGACAACATTTCGGTGACTTACAACAACGGTCACACCGCCATTGAAGAGGCATCATTCCGCCTTCGTGGCGGCTCGATTTGCGCGCTGCTCGGCGTCAATGGCAGCGGTAAATCCACCCTGTTCAAAACCATCATGGGAATTATCCGCCCGACGCACGGCAGCGTGACTCTCGATGGCCTCAACGTCGCCAAAGCGCTGAAGCAGAACCTGATCGCTTACGTGCCGCAGTCCGAGGAAGTGGACTGGAATTTCCCGGTACTGGTGCGGGATGTGGTGATGATGGGGCGCTACGGCAAAATGTCGTTTTTGCGCATTCCTTCGCAGGAAGATAAAAAACAGGTGGCATCGGCGCTGGCGCGTGTCGGCCTGACTGAACTGGCGCAGCGTCAGATTGGCGAGCTTTCCGGCGGCCAGAAAAAACGCGTGTTTCTGGCGCGTGCGCTGGCCCAACAGGGGCGCGTTATGCTGCTCGACGAGCCGTTCACCGGCGTCGATATCAAAACTGAAAACGCCATTATCGAGTTGTTGCGCCAGTTGCGCGAAGAAGGCCACCTGATTCTGGTCTCCACGCATAACATCGCCAGCGTGCCGGATTTTTGCGACCGGGTGGTGCTGATCAACCGGACAGTGATCGCCGCCGGTCCCCTCGAGACCACGTTCACCCATCATAATCTTGAAAATACTTTCGGCGGCGCGCTGCGCAATATCAGCTATCTGGTCGGCAAGGAGATGATGGCTGAAACCGTTTCACCGGTAAGGCGGGTGAAATGATTGATCTGCTGCTGGAGCCGTTTCACTACAATTATATGGTGAAAGCTATCTGGGTCAGCGCGGGCGTGGGCGCGGTGTGTGCGTTTTTATCGGCGTATCTGATGCTCAAAGGCTGGTCGCTGATGGGCGATGCGCTGTCGCATTCTGTTGTTCCGGGCGTGGCGGGCGCATATGCGCTGGGTTTCCCGTACGCCATCGGCGCATTCGGCACCGGCATTCTGGCGGCGCTTTCCATGACGCTGCTGCGCCATTTCACTAAGTTGCGCGAAGACGCGATCATCGGCTTCGTGTTCTCCACTTTCTTCGCCCTTGGTTTACTGCTGGTGTCGCTCAATCCGACGTCGGTAAACGTCCAGTCGATTCTGTTCGGCAACATTTTGGGCATCGACGACGCCGATATTTTGCAGGTGCAAATCATCGTCGGCGTTTCCCTGCTGGTGCTGTGCGTCATCTGGCGCGACCTGCTGGCGGTATTTTTTGATGAAGCGCACGCGCGCTCGGTGGGCCTGTCGCCGCTGTGGTTGAAAGTTATCTTCTTCACTATCTTCAGCGCATGCAGCGTGGCGGCCTTACAGACCGTCGGCGCGATTTTGGTTATCGCGATGGTGATCACCCCCGGTGCGACCGCCTATCTGCTCTCGGACCGTTTCTCACATCTGCTGATTATTTCGGTCATTATCGGTGCGGTAACCAGCGCGGTCGGCGCCTGGCTGAGTTATTACCTTGATGGCGCAACCGGCGGTGTGATCGTCTGTCTGCAAACCACCGTCTTCCTGCTGGCGTTTCTGTTTGCGCCGAAACACGGCTGGCTGGTGAATCATTTCCGCATTAAACGGGCAGGGAGCCGCGCATGATGAGCTGGATGGATGTCCTGATGGAGCCGATGAGCTTCGATTTCATGCAGCGCGCTCTGCTGACCGCCGCCGCGACCAGCATCGTCTGCGCGATCTTCTCCTGTTTTCTGGTGCTCAAAGGCTGGTCGCTGATGGGCGATGCCATCTCTCATGCGGTGTTGCCGGGAGTGGTGCTGGCGTATCTGGCGGGCATCCCTCTGGTCATCGGCGCATTTGGCTCTGGTCTGTTCTGCGCGGTCGCCACCGGTTTTATCAAAGAGCATTGTCGGGTAAAAGAAGATTCGGTCATGGGCATCGTATTCTCCGGCATGTTCGCCGCCGGGCTGGTGCTGTTCTCGCGGGTGAATACCGAGCAGCATCTGAGCCATATTCTGTTCGGCAATGTGCTGGGTGTGACTGACAGCGAAATGCTGCAAACCCTGATCATTGCCGTTGTCGTGACGCTGGCTATCGTCATTAAATTCAAAGATCTGATGCTGTTTTGTTTCGACCCTGTGCAGGCCAAGGTCATCGGCCTGCCGGTGCGTTTCTACCACTACGCGCTGTTGTGTCTGCTGGCACTGACCATCGTCGCCGCACTTCAGGCGGTCGGCGTGGTGCTGGTGGTGGCGATGCTGATCACACCCGGTATCACAGCCTTTCTGTTGTGCAAAACCCTGCCGAAGATGATCGCGGTATCCGTGACCGCGTCACTGATCGCCGCCGTTACCGGCACCTTTATCAGCTTTTATATTGATGCCGCAACCGGCCCGACGATTGTGCTGATTCAGGCGGCGATTTTCCTGTTGGCGCTCACCGTTCATCTGCTGCGCAAATCCGTTAAACCGCGTCAGTCCGCACCGAATGCTTAGTGTTGCGGGCAGAGTTTTGCGATTCTGTACGCCGGACTACTTTCTGAGAGACGCCAATGACCCAACAATTTGCTCCTGTCGAACTGGCAAAAGCCTATCGTCTGATTAACCACGGCGCCACCGCGCTGGTTTCTGCGCATCATGCGGGCGTGGACAACGTGATGTCCGCCTCATGGGTATGCGGACTGGATTTCAAACCGGCAAAACTGACCGTGGTGCTGGATAAAATCGCCAGAACCCGTGAGCTTATCGAGCAGAGCGGATACTTCGTGATTCAGGTGCCTACCGTGGCACAGCTGCAAATGACCTATGATCTCGGCAACCGTACATTGCGTGACGATGCCGATAAACTGGCGAAGTGCGGTACAGAGTTGTTTCGCATGGAAGGTCAGGGCGATTTACCGTTCGTTGCCGGTTGCACCGCGTGGCTGGCCTGTAAGCTGATCCCCGAGCCGCACAACCAGCAGGCGCATGATTTGTTTATCGGCGAGATTGTCGGCGCATGGGCAGATACGCGCGTTTTCAAAGACGGACACTGGCATTTCGAAGAAGCCGATCCGTCCTTACGCAGCCTGCACTACATCGCGGGCGGCCAGTTTTACGCCACCGGTGAACCGCTCAACGCCAATACAGACCTGGTGTGATCCTTCTATTGCGGCGTGATTAACGCCGCTCTCCCGGCACAGGCCGGTGTCCATATGCTACTGACAGGAAAGAAGCTGGGCATGGCTTTGCAATCAACAGTCTTGTGTGTGGCTATGAGACCGAGATTCATGGTGGGTACAAACTATGACAGGCAGCTTTGAGCGACCAGCGGACATTGTGGCCTGTAATCAAAATCAATCAGGCACGCAAATCCCCGCCTTCATAAACGTAACGGCCTTACCTTCAATAACGACCCTGTTTTCTTTTAACGCACAAATCAGGTGTCCCCCTCGCAGGGAAGCCTGCCATGCAGAAAGGTTTTTTTTTCCCAGTCTTTCAGCCCAGTAGGGCACCAGCGTTGCATGAATCGAACCGGTCACAGGATCTTCTGGAATGCCCGCACCCGGCGCAAAGTAACGGGAAACAAAATCGTACTGGCTTCCCGACCCCTGACCTGTAATCACCACGCCAACCGGTCCGAGTCTGGCAAGCAGGTGCAAATCAGGCTGATATGACCTGACCGCGTCTTCTCCGTCAAGAACCACAAAAATATTTTCGAAATTTCTGAACCAGTGCTTTGCCCTACCGCTGAAAACAGGCTGGATGATCTCCGGAAGCCGTGTCATTTCTTCCGGGGGAATGCAGGGCAGATCGAGTAGGTAGCCGTCCTCTTTCACCTCAACATTCAGTTGCCCGACGCGGGCTGAAAATGAGAGCGGACCCGTTACTTCATATTCCGTGACCAGCACGTGTGCGGTTGCAAGCGTGGCATGCCCGCAGAAATCGACTTCCACCGTGGGTGTAAACCACCGCAGATCCCAGCCTTCACCGTTGCGTTTGACGAAAGCCGTCTCAGCCAGGTTATTTTCGGCAGCAATAGACTGCATCAGGCTGTCCGGTAGCCAGTTTTCAAGCACCAGAACGGCGGCGGGATTTCCGCCAAAGACATGGTCAGTAAAAGCGTCCACCTGGTACATCTTAAGAAACATGGAAAGTACCCTCTCGTTGTTTTTTATCCGAATCAGTTCTGACGATTCAAAGCTACTCGCTGATGAGAACAGTATGACAGCGCGCACCCGGCATCATTTTTTCCAGACCGTCTGTCAGCATTTTTCCGGCAGAATGCAGCTCTTCCAGCGGCATTTGAGGCAGGCTCTCAAGGATAAACCACATTCTGCTATCTGCCACGCTCAGCCGGGTCCGGATGCCCTGTCGCCAGTTCCACCGACGGCAGGTTACGCCGGTATCATCGCGCCAGATAACTTCACCCACCTCCGGTAACTCGCTTCCAGGCTGGCCGTCCTTCATCGTGTCAAAGATTTCGGTACCGTCTGCCAGAATCAGTCGTGGCCTTCCTGTGTAAGCCGCAAAGTTTTCTCCGCCAACCGGAACGGCATATTGGATGCTAACGGCGTTATACAGATCGACCACCGGATCGAGAGAGGCCATTGTGCCATCTTTAAGAACCCGCTTGCGCAAAGCTTCCGCTGAACAGGGTGTTCGTTTAGGTTTTGCCCCAAAGGCGCGAAATACCTCCGCCCATGCGTTCAGGTGCGCCTCTGCCCAGGCAGGATGTCCTGCCAGAACTGCCTCGCAGGCTTCCCGCAGCGCGACTTCTCCAACCTGTTCATCAGCCACGGTTGTCGCTTCCACGCTGATACTAAGTGCCCGAAATCCTGGTGCGATGCGGTAAATTTCGGGGCTGATTGACGGTGACACGGTTGGCATACGATAATCCTGTAATGACTGATTTATTACATGATAATGACCGATGACCAAAAAAGTCAACATAACGACCGACGCCGGTGCAGCCAGGGTAAACGAGGCCGTTTCCGCGCACGTAAAGCTTTACCGCAGCCAGAAAAAAATGTCGCTTGATGAGCTTTCCCGCCGTTCAGGCGTTAGTAAGGGAATGCTGGTAGAGATTGAAGGATGCAGGGCCAACCCCAGCATTGCA
>NZ_JYDE01000015.1 GCF_003263515.1 Rahnella inusitata
GCCGCTCGGCCACCCCTCCGCAACGAAGCGAACTATAAACAGTGCCGATCCTCTTGTAAAGCCTGATCCCGTTCAATTGCCTGAAAAACAGGCATTCAAATCGCAAATGACGATTTATGCATCATTACGGCGATTTTGCCGTCAGGAATCCGCGCCCTGCCCCGTTCGGCGAGGTAAAGAAGGGTAAAACGACTTTAATGACGCTGCGCAACTACTTACACTCCAGTCTGATTGTATTTTCACCGACTTCCATCATCTTATAAGAGTGAGAATTTTATTATGGATCGTTACGTTGCCTCTTCGTCATCGCGCGCAGGCTCGTTGTTAAGCACACACCGGGTATTGCGTAATACGTATTTCCTGCTGGCCCTGACCTTAGGCGTTTCGGCCATTACTGCTACGGCGAGTACCGTTCTGCGTCTGCCCTCGCCTGGCTTTCTGCTGACGATTGTCGGTTTCTATGGCCTGATGTTCCTGACCTATCGCACGGCAAACAGCCCGGCAGGTATTCTTTCCGCCTTCGCCCTGACCGGTTTTATGGGTTACACGCTGGGGCCGTTGCTGAGCTCTCTGCTGGCCGCCGGTGCGGGTGATATTATTATGCTGGCGCTCGGCGGTACTGCGCTGGTGTTCTTCTGCTGTTCAGCCTACGTGTTGACCACCCGTAAAGACATGTCGTTCCTGTCAGGCATGATGATGGCTGGCTTTGTTGTCCTGCTGGTTGCGGTGATAGCGAACCTGTTCCTGCAAATTCCGGCGCTGTCTCTGGCCATCAGCTGCCTGTTCATTCTGTTCTCGGCGGGCGCGATTTTGTGGGAAACCAGTAATATCATTCACGGCGGCGAAACCAATTACATTCGCGCTACCGTCAGCCTGTATGTTTCGCTGTACAACGTGTTCGTCAGTCTGCTGAGTATTCTCGGTCTGTCATCGCGTAACTGATGACGCTTTATCAGGTGTAATCCACTGCTGATTTGTCCGAAGTAAATTGCAGCCCCGCTTCCCGCGGGGCTTTTTATTTTGTCAGGCACGGCTTTTTGCTAAACTGGCCGCTGCATTTTTACAGGTTTGAGGTTGTATGCTGGAGTTTGACGGTCAGGTTATTGAAACCGACGCACAGGGTTACCTGAAAAACAGTAAAGACTGGCAGGAAGGCATGGCGCCGCTGCTGGCAGAAGAAGAAGGTATCGAGCTGACCGAAGCGCACTGGGAAGTTGTGCGGTTCGTGCGTGAGTTTTACCTTGAATTTAACACGTCACCCGCCGTGCGCATGCTGGTGAAAGCCATGGCACAAAAATATGGCGAAGAGAAAGGCAACAGCCGCTATTTGTTCCGGCTGTTCCCGAAAGGCCCGGCCAAACAGGCCACGAAAATTGCAGGCCTGCCAAAACCGGTAAAATGCCTTTAACACGTTGAATCAGTATCTGATTTTGAAATCACTGTAATTGCCGGGTGCGGTTGGCTCACTGAGCACCCGATCCACCCGCGCATGTTTCGGTCCGCCCTGTTTCAGCCAGGCTAACAACTGATCCACTTTTTCCTGCTCGCCGCACATCACCACTTCTACGCTGCCGTCTTCCAGGTTTTTGGTGTAACCGGTGAGCCCTAATGCGGTGGCCTGATGTTGCGTGGAAAAACGAAAACCGACGCCCTGCACCATGCCGTGCACCCAGGCGGCTATACTGACTGTTGCCATAATAATCTCTCCGTTAGCGGTATGGTTCGTTGCAATTTCACCTGCATGACCGGACAATGTCGCTCTTTTTTGTCTCCGAACCGACAGAACCTAATTCTATGACTGCACGTTTAATTCTGGCCAAAGGCCGCGAAAAATCCCTTCTGCGCCGCCATCCGTGGGTGTTTTCCGGCGCTGTTCAGCGCGTCGATGGCAAAGCCAATTCCGGCGACACTATTGATATTGTAGACAGTCAGGGCAAATGGCTCGCGCGCGGTGCCTATTCGCCATCATCTCAAATTCGTGCCCGCGTCTGGACCTTCAGCCAGGACGAAGAGATCGACATCGACTTCTTTATCCGCCGTTTACAGCAGGCGCAGAACTGGCGTAATTATATCGCCAAACGCGACGGTCTGGATGGTTACCGCCTGATTGCCGGTGAATCTGACGGTCTGCCGGGTATCACCATCGACCGCTTCCAGAATTTTCTGGTCCTTCAATTGCTGTCTGCCGGTGCGGAATATCAGCGCGCGCCGCTGATTGCCGCCCTGCAACACTGCTACCCGGAATGTGCGATTTGGGATCGCTCCGACGTGGCCGTGCGTAAGAAAGAAGGTCTGGAAATGGTGCAGGGGCATGTGCTGGGCGGTGAGCCTCCTGCCCTGCTGCCGATTCAGGAACACGGCATGAGCCTGCTGGTGGATATTAAAGAAGGCCATAAAACCGGTTTTTACCTCGACCAGCGCGACAGCCGTCTTGCCGCACGCAACTATGCCGCGGGCCGTGACGTGCTGAACTGCTTCTCATATACCGGTGCATTTGCCGTTTCGGCGCTGATGGGCGGTTGTACTAAAGTCACCAACGTCGATACCTCTCAGGCGGCGCTGGATGTGGCGCGTCAGAACGTCGAGTTGAATAAGCTGGATCTGTCCAAAGCAGAATTTGTGCGCGAAGACGTTTTCCAGTTGCTGCGTAAATATCGCGCCGAAGGCAGACAGTTCGACATGATTGTCATGGATCCGCCGAAATTCGTGGAGAACAAGAACCAGCTGGCGAGTGCCTGCCGTGGTTACAAAGATATCAATATGCTGGCGCTGCAACTGATGCGCCCCGGCGGCATCCTGCTGAGCTTCTCCTGTTCCGGTCTGCTGCCTACAGATCTTTTCCAGAAGATTTTGGCCGACGCCGCACTGGACGCCCACCGCGAAATTCAGTTCGTCGAACAGTTCCGTCAGGCCGCCGACCATCCGGTCACCGGCGCTTATCCGGAAGGCTTGTATCTGAAAGGTTTCGCCTGTCTGGTGACAAACTGATTGATCACGGTGTGCTGTTTTGGCAGCACACCGGCGAATGTTTAGCGGATTAAGTGGTCGAAACTTGAAACAGCGCGTTTTATCTCCATATAGAAGATAAGACACTAATTTCAGGAGATGACTATGATTGCCAGTAAATTTGGTATCGGCCAGCAGGTCCGCCACAGAATGTTGGGCTATTTAGGCGTGGTAATCGATGTCGACGCGGAGTATTCGCTGGAAAAGCCTGATGTCGCTGAACTCGCGACCGACGACTCTCTGCGAGCCGCACCCTGGTATCACGTGGTGATGGAAGATGATGAGGGCCAGCCGGTGCATACCTATCTGGCTGAAATTCAGATTGATCACGAGGCAGCACGGGCGCACCCAGAGCAAACGTCTTTGGATGATCTGGCCGCATCGGTTCGCAGCCAGCTTCAGGCGCCACGCTTGCGTAACTGATCATCAGCAAAGCACATTAAAACCGGCCATCGCAGCCGGTTTTTTTATTTCGATTTTTGCCGTAAACGACGGTAAAAAAGATTGTTCGATAAGAACTATTGTTCGATGCCCAGGCGTGGGATTTCGATTTTCGGGCAGCGATCCATCACCACTCTCAACCCGGCCTCTTTCGCCAGCACTGCGGCCTGTTCGTTGATCACACCAATTTGCAGCCACAGGACTTTCGCTTTAATCGCAATCGCTTCCTGCGCCACGCCGTAAGCGGCGTCGGCATTGCGGAACACATCGACCATATCCACCGGATGCGGGATTTCCGCCAGCGAAGCGACGACTTTCTGCCCAAACAGCTCCTGCCCGGCAAGTTTAGGGCTGACCGGGGTGACCTCATAGCCCTGAGAAAGTAAGTAAGCCATGACGCCGTAACTCGGACGCCCCGGATTGTCACTGGCACCGACCAGTGCGATGGTTTTCACATTCTGCAGAATGTCGCGGATCTCATTGTCTTGCACGGGATTATCTCCTTTGACCTGTCTGAGCTAAGTGTAACTCAGCATCCGGATTCCGACAGTGCGGCGCTCATAAAAGGATAGCCAGACCTCAATCAGAAACGTGTGAATTTAAAACATTTTGTAAAACTTTGACACACTATCAGCGTTGCTGAATAATAGACGATGAAGAACGTTGTGTTTGAGGAGAGAAGAATGAAAGTCTGTCATGCGCTGGTCGCATTAGCGAGTCTCAGCCTGATGGCGTCAGCTTCGGCGACCTCCCTCAAACTTTCGCCAGACGTAGATGTTCTGGTGATCGACGGCAAACTGATGTCTGGTGCTATTCTCAAAGGTGCTGAAAGCCTCGAACTCGATGGCGGTCAGCATCAGATCCTGTTCCAGGTCAGCAAAAGTGTCCATTCTGCCGCACCGCAAACGCCTCTGCTTTACCATTCTCCGGCGTTTATCGTCACCTTTAACGCGCAAGGCCACCGCTCTGTTTCCTTCGTTCTGCCTTCATTAGACAGCGAAAAAGAAACCGTTCAGTTCACCCACGTGATGAATTATCAGCTGGTCAATGAACAGGGACGTCAGATTAAAACTCAGCGAGATGTGCTGAATATGTTTAATCCCGAACAGGTCGCTGACGCTGAAAAACTCATGATGACTTACAACCTGTCCGGTGCACGCGCAGCCGTGCCGTCGTTTGCCAAAAATAACGCTGAAAGAAAAACGGTAATGGCTCGCAAAATGCCTTCACAGATTGAGATAACTTATCTGCATCCGCTGTGGACGCGTCTCGCCGCCAATGCCGGCATCGAACAGTTTTTGCTCTGGTTTAAACTGCCGGTGAAACAAGAACAAGCGTCGTAACTTAATCTGCATCACGCATTCTCTTTCTTAACGCCAAATTATTGCCCCCGCCCTATGCAGTAAAACCCAGTTTCAGTATTCTGTGATCCACTCTTACTTTCGCGTTGAAGGGAATTAGATGGACTTCACAACCCGCACGATCGCCAAAAAAAAACATATTGCTCTTGTCGCGCACGATCATTGCAAAAATACTCTGATGAAATGGGTGGATAAAAACGTCGCTGAACTTTCTAAGCATGTCCTTTATGCCACCGGCACGACGGGGAATCTGGTTCAGCGCAACACCGGGATTAATGTCAAAAGTATGCTAAGTGGCCCGATGGGCGGCGATCAACAGGTCGGTGCGCTGATTGCGGAAGGGAAAATTGATATGCTGATTTTTCTGTGGGACCCGCTCAATGCTGTTCCGCACGATCCGGATGTCAAGGCGCTGCTGCGTCTGGCAACGGTGTGGAATATCCCCGTCGCCACTAACCTGTCTACCGCTGACTTTCTGATCCAGTCACCGCTATTCCAGTCAGAGGTTGAAATTACCATCCCTGATTATCAGCGCTATTTGTGGGCACGCTTAAAAGAATAATTTCTCGAAGGGCCCGGCAATCCGGGCCTTTGCGTTATGGTTTCCGCTGCACCGGTACGCCGATATCTTCCAGTTGCCCGATAAACACCGACGGGCGCGCTTTATCCTGCATCAGCCAGACCTGATGCTTTGCACGGGTCATCGCCACGTACAGCAAGCGCCGCTCTTCCGCATCCATGAAATTCTCCGGCTCCGGCAGTAACGCCTGTTCCAGCACCGATTCACGCGCCGGTGCGGGGAATCCGTCATTGCCTTCATGCAGCCCGACAATAATCACGTATTCCGCCTCCTGACCTTTACTGGCGTGAATGGTCATAAATTCCAGGTTCAGTTTCGGCCAGCGCGTGGCCGCTTTCTCCAGAATTTGCGGGCGCAGATGATGATAGCGCGCCAGCACCATAATTCGCTCTTCTGCCGTGACATAACCACTGAGCTTATCGAGCAGTTTTTCCATCTGATCCTCAGGAAGGATCACAACGTTTTTCTTGTTGCCCTTCGTCAGGCTGTTAAGCGGTTTTTTGAGCTGATACGGATTCTGCTGGACGAATTTATTGGCGATTTCACCAATGCGATCGTTAAAGCGATATGTGGTGTCGAGCGCGCATTGCGCGCCTTCACCAAAGTTCTCTGCAAACGCCGTTGTCAGTGAAAGCTCAGCGCCACTAAAACGGTAAATCGCCTGCCAGTCATCGCCGACGGCAAACAGACTGGTGTGTTTGTTGAGTTTTCGCAGCGCAGAAAGTAGCTGCGCCCGCTGTGGCGAAATATCCTGAAATTCATCCACCAAAATGTGTTTCCACGGACTGACGAAACGGCCTTTCTCCAGAATATTAACGGCCTGATGGATAAGCCCGGAAAAATCGACGGCGCCCTCTTCTTTGAGAGCAGTTTTCCACGCTTTCAGGAACGGGGCCATCAGGCGGATACGTTTCTGGAAAAGCTCTTTCACTTCTTCCGGCGCGGCCTCAATCATCTCCGCCTGACTGCCGCCGTGCATGCGCATCAGGCTTAGCCAGCGTTCAAGACGGCTGCCCAGACGTTCGGCCAGCGCTTTATTCTTCCAGTAATCGCCTTCCGGCACCGTCCATTCCAGCTCTTCAGTCATCCACTGACGCCAGCCGCTGGCCTGCACTTTTTTCTCGGCACACTGTTGTTGCCAGGTTTTGATGAGCAGGCTGCGGCGCGCTTTGGCATCGGTTTCCAGTTTGCTTATCTTCGGCGCTTTCTTGCTACCTTCCTGAATAATCTGTAAGGCCAGCGCATGGAACGTCTTGGCTTTGATGCCGTCGGTGTGCAGACGATCTTTAATGCGGGTGTTCATTTCATCAGCGGCCTGACGGCCAAACGCCAGCAGCAGAATTTGCTCCGGGTGTGCTTCCTGACGGCGCAGCAACCAGCCAGCGCGCGCCACCAGCACCGATGTTTTGCCGCTGCCCGCGCCAGCCAGTACCAGAACCGCATCTTCGCCATTGACAACTGCGCGGCACTGACTGTCGTTGAGCCCGGAAGCTTCAACGGTGTCGAAGAAGTCACGATTCTCAGCAATCACCCGTTCAGTCCAGGCCAGATTGCGCCGTTCTACGCTGCGCTTACCCTGTTCGAGCCAGCGCAGGCAGGTCTGATAATCATCGCGGCAGTTATCAAAATCATTCAAACGCTCAACCGGTACCGGTATGGCGGTAAAAGCCCCAGCGATGTCTTTTTGCACATCAGCAAGATCGACACGTTTGAACCATTTATCCTGCTGCTCAATGTGTTCTATTTTTTGAACTTGCCCGTGCAATACCCCGGCACTGACGTCGCTCATTTCAACGCTCCAGCTCTGCCAGACCTTGAGCAAATGCTGATAAAAACGCTGCGTTTCCTGCCATTCCGTGCCGTGCAGGCGCACGACTTTTTCATCCGGCAGTTCGAATTCCAGCTCACCCCAGACAATGCCGCGTTTGCAGCGGATCTGGATCAACTGATTGAAAGGGATCAGATAGTGATGTTTGTCGCCGCTGACTTCAACGCCCGCGTTCAGCATGCGTACCCGGTTGTAAGGGTGCTGTGCCAGATGTTTCCCGAAAGAAGTCGATTTCAATTCCATATCATCACACCGTGTTTTCTTTTTATTCCTGACGGAAAAATAGTATGCGTTATTTTACATCTTCAGAGTGGTAAAGCGTATTTAGGAGTTCCCCTTTGAACAGCAGAGGCGATCCGCTCCACAAAACAAGGTAGAATAAAGCAGGTGTTTCCATTTAGTGAACATGAAATCTTTTAACATTTTTAATAACTTCGGGAAGATCCCAACATGCGCACTGTACTCAATATTCTTAACTTTGTTTTAGGTGGTTTTTTCACCACGCTCGCCTGGCTGTTCGCCACGCTGGTCAGTATTGTGCTGATTTTTACCCTGCCGCTGACCCGCTCCTGCTGGGAAATCACCCGCCTGTCACTGCTGCCGTTTGGTAATGAAGCCGTCCATGTCGATGATTTATATCCTGAGAGACGTAATGCCGTGCTCTCCGGCGGTGGCACCCTGCTGAATATCTTCTGGTTGATTTTCTTTGGCTGGTGGTTATGTATTTCTCACATCGTTGCGGGTATCACCCAATGTATCAGTATTATCGGGATTCCTGTTGGCATCGCGAATTTTAAAATCGCCGCGATCGCTCTCTGGCCTGTCGGCCGCCGCGTGGTCTCTGTCGAGCTGGCCAAACAGATGCGTGAGGCCAATGCCGCCCGCCTTCGTGAAAATGGCCGTATTCGCTGAATAAAACTGCTTTTTAATGACCGTGACTTTTTTTGTTTAACGTGGGGTTTTCGTGCTCTCTATTGCACCAGGTTTAAGGCGTTACGCCTATAACAGCAATGTTCTTTATCACATCAGGATTTTCATTGCTCTGGCGGGTGCCGCAGCGGTGCCATGGTGGTTAGGTCAGACTACGCTGACCATACCCCTGACGCTGGGCGTGGTTGCCGCAGCGCTCGCCGACCTCGACGACCGGCTGGCTGGCCGTCTGCGCAATTTGCTGATTACGCTGGTGTGTTTTTTTATTGCATCGGCTTCAATAGAGCTGCTCTTCCCCCATCCGTGGCTGTTTGCGCCCGGCCTGATGCTCTCAACCTGCGGATTCATTTTGCTGGGCGCACTCGGTCAGCGCTACGCCACTATCGCGTTTGGCGCGTTACTGATTGCGATTTACACCATGCTTGGCACCAGTATGTACCATATCTGGTATCAGCAACCGCTGCTCCTGCTGGCAGGTGCCATATGGTATAACTTGCTGACTCTTGCCGGGCATTTGATCTACCCTATCCGCCCCCTTCAGGATCAGATTTCCCGCTGTTTCACTCAGCTGGCCGCCTATCTGGAAGCCAAGGCGACCTTGTTCGACCCCGATCAGGAAGACAATAATCAGCAGCTGGTGGAACTCGCGATGGCCAACGGGCAGTTGGTTGCCACGCTGAACCAGACCAAAAATACGCTGCAAACCCGCCTGAAAGGTGACCGTGGGCAGAAAGGCACGCGCCGCACGCTGCATTACTATTTTGTCGTGCAGGATATTCACGAGCGCGCCAGTTCTTCCCATGTGAAATACCTGAAACTCAGTGAACAGTTCCACCACAGCGACATCCTGTTTCGCTTCCAACGCCTGATGAGTATGCAAGCGCGCGCCTGTTCTCAACTTTCACAGTGCATTCTTTATCGTCAGCCCTACTCGCACAACAGCCAGTTCGAGCGTGCCTTTGCGCGACTCGAAGAAGCGCTAAAACGCCTGGAAGCGCAGGGGGATCATCGGGAAATGTTACAGGCATTGCGTCATCTTTTACGCAACCTGCATGCGATCGATGCACAGCTGGCAAACATTGAGTCAGAGCAGTCAGAACCTGAGAATCATTCCGGCAAGAGTCCTTTTGCCGAAGATCGGTTAACCGGACTGGATGATATCTGGCTGCGCATTTCGCGGCATTTTACGCCGCAGTCGGTGCTGTTTCGCCACGCCATTCGCATGTCCGTCGTACTCTTTGTCGGATATGTGTTTATTCAGGTAAGCGGAATGAATCACGGATACTGGATTTTGCTGACCAGCCTGTTTGTTTGTCAGCCCAACTATAGCGCGACGCGTCGTCGTTTAGCGCTGAGGATTATCGGCACACTGGCCGGTATCGCGATCGGTATTCCGATCCTGTATTTCGTCCCTTCCGTTGACGGTCAGATGATCCTGATTGTCATCAGTGGACTGTTATTCTTCGCATTTCGTACCGTGCAATATGCGCAGGCCACCATGTTTATCACCCTATTGGTGTTGTTGTGTTTCAATTTGCTGGGCGAAGGTTTCGAAGTGGCCATACCGCGTATTATCGATACGGTGATTGGCTGTGGGATTGCGTGGGCGGCAGTGACCTATATCTGGCCTGACTGGAAATTCCGCCAGATTGACAAAGTGGTCAGCAAAACCTTTGAAGCTAACTGCCGCTATCTGGATGCTATTTTGGTCCAATATCATCAGGGCAAAGATAACAGCCTGGATTACCGTCTGGCACGTCGTGATGCGCACAACTGCGATGCCGAATTGGCTTCCGTGGTCTCCAACATGAGCTCAGAGAAAAATAACGATCCTGCTACGCTCGAAGCTGCGTTCAGACTGTTATGCCTCAATCACACCATGCTGAGCTACATTTCAGCACTCGGTGCGCACCGGGAAAAACTTGAAGATACGGAAACACTTCGCCTGCTCGATGATGCGGCATGTTGTGTGGATGGTGCTCTCAATCATATGCCGACAGAAACAGACCGGATTCAGCGTGCGCTTAATCATCTGACTGCGCGGATCCAATTACGAACGACAGAATCCGACAGTAAAGAACAGCTCGTACTGCAGCAGATTGGTTTGCTGGTGGCTCATTTACCTGAGCTCACCAGCCTGAACAACAAAATTCTGCCCGGACAAAGTCATCTCTGATAAGCATGCCCCGTGCGAGTCAACTAGCTGCGACGTTATGTGTATTTTGTCGTTGCTGCTCCAGCTGCTCTTGCTGATGGTTGTACCACTGAGTTAACAACTCACGGGATGCCATTGGCAGAGCCGCTTCATGAAAGCCCAGAATTGCGCCTTCAAGGGCCATCAATATGTTGATACTCAGATCCTTTTTGACTGCGCAGAGCTTTTCATACGTCACGCACGCCCCTTGCAGGCGAAGATCATCTGAGTTTTCGATACCCACTTCCCACAGCATTCTTTCTAATGCCAGCGTCAGATTGGGTAAGTCTTTGAGCCGCCCGGCTTCGTTGTTTTTTCGTCTGTCGATATCACGCTGCATTCCTCGCAGAGAAAGCATTGCCATCCGACGCAATGCTCTGGGCTTCTCCCACTGGGCTTTACTCACCTTAAAATAACGGAGCAGGACGGCCATCCCGCGTTTACGATAAATCAGCCTTTCCATGCCCTGCTCACAAAAATACTGTTCGGTTTCTTGGCTCGCACGCAGATACAGTTCACCGTCTGAGACCAGGGCAAACATCACGCGATTAGCCGATAAACTGTACCCTCCAAACTGGGAGCGGGCGCGAATATTACCTAATGAAGCGAAGAGTTCCATACATTGAAGAATACGTTTTTTTGACTGAGTTATCATTGCGTTATCCTTTTCATATTAATTCCATACACCCCATTTATGGGTTAGCTAAACAGCTAAAATCAAAATACGCAATGCGACGCATCCCGCCAAATACAAAATGCATTTGCAGCCTGTTACCTTCGAAATTTGCGAGATATCTTGGAAAAAATTGGGTTGATCTTTGTTCATCGCCAGAGTACTGTACATTCATACAGTAACTCACTGGGGTACATCACTATGCGAACTCAACAACATGCAAATCATCATTTTAGTCAGCTTGCTTTGCCGGTAAGTCATCCACAGGTAAATACGTCTGCATCCCTGAATAATGGTCTGATCACTGAGTTCGTCTATAGTGCGAGCCAACCTGCTTTTGCCCAGTTATTGCTGCCTCTGCTTCAACATCTCGGCACACAGTCCCGCTGGTTGTTATGGCTTACGCCACAACAAAAACTGAGTCGTGTTTGGTTGTCTCAATCGGGCTTACCTGTCGATAAAATGGTTCAGGTGAATCAAATTACGGCAATGTCGACAGTAGATGCGATGGAAAAAGCGCTGCAAACAGGAAATTACAGCGTGGTGTTGGGATGGCTACCCGAATTGAACGATATGGAGAGAGAAAGACTGCAAATTGCAGCACGTCAGGGAGGGGCTTACGGGTTCATTATGAAGCCAACAAATGAGCAAAGTTCAGCCAATGGACATCACTCAACAGTAAAAATTCACTCTTCTGTATATCATTAGTTCAAATTAGGAATGTTCTGATGAAAATAATACGGAACTTAGTGATTTGTGCTGGAACAAGCGCCAAAGCCAGTAAAAACGGGCATTCCTGACGCAGATATCCTCCAAGTTTTGTCAACAAAAGGTCAAACACGTTAAGAAATGTGTACATTTTTCCCTTTTTTTCCACGGTGTTAACACTTCAAGCTTGTAAGTTTCGCGCCACGTTGTAGACTTTACAACGCCAAGGTTGCTCTATAATGCCAACGTAAAGTGGCAAGTTCCTAATTGACGCAATAACCTTGGCGTAAGGATTTTAACCAAGGGCTTACAGCTTAAAGCTCAATTGCCTATTTGGATGATAACGAGGCGCAAAAATGAAAAAGACAGCTATCGCATTAGCAGTGGCACTGGCAGGTTTCGCTACCGTAGCGCAAGCCGCCCCTAAAGATAACACCTGGTATACCGGTGGTAAATTGGGCTGGTCCCAATACCATGACACTGGTTTCGCAAATGCTTACGAAGGTATCGGCAACGGCCCTACCCACGAAAGCCAACTGGGTGCAGGTGCGTTCTTGGGTTACCAAGCGAACCAATACCTGGGCTTTGAAATGGGATATGACTGGCTTGGTCGCATGCCTTCTAAAGGCAGCGTAAACAACGGCGCGTTCAAAGCACAAGGCGTTCAGCTGGCTGCTAAACTGAGCTACCCACTGACTGACGAACTGGACATCTACACCCGTCTGGGTGGTATGGTTTGGCGTGCAGACTCTAAAGGTAACTTCAACAATGGCGCAGCTGGCCGCATCAGCGACCACGACACCGGTGTTTCTCCACTGGCAGCCGTTGGTCTTGAATACGCAGTTACCAAAAACTGGGCTACCCGTCTGGATTACCAGTGGGTTAACAACATTGGTGACGCAGCTACTGTTGGCGCACGTCCTGATAACGGCATGCTGGCTGTGGGTGTTTCTTACCGTTTCGGTCAAGATGAAGCCGCTGCTCCAGTTGTTGCTCCAGCACCAGCACCAGCTCCAGTTGTAGAGACTAAGAAATTCACTCTGAAATCTGACGTTCTCTTCAACTTCAACAAAGCGACTCTGAAACCAGAAGGCCAACAGGCTCTGGATCAGCTGTACAGCCAGTTGAGCTCAATCGATCCTAAAGACGGTTCTGTTATCGTTCTGGGTTACACCGACCGTATCGGTTCAGAACAATACAACCAGAAACTGTCTGAGCAACGTGCTCAGAGCGTAGTAGATTACCTGGTATCTAAAGGTATCCCTGCTAACAAGATCTCTGCACAAGGCCAGGGTAAATCTAACCCAGTTACTGGTTCTACCTGTGACTCCGTTAAAGGCCGTGCTGCTCTGATCGACTGCCTGGCACCAGACCGTCGTGTAGAAATCGAAGTTAAAGGCTACAAAGATACTGTTACTCAGCCACAGGCTTAATAACACTCTTTAGCTTTTACTACAGATATCAAAAACCCCGCCAAGGCGGGGTTTTTTTATGTCTTATTTTTATGACTGAAGGTGGATTTTGGTTCAGCAACTTCAGTATTATTCATGACACACTAATGATGAGCAGATTAGCTGTCTTGTTTGCCCAGAATCTGCTGCAAATCTTCTTTCAGTGAAGACATCTGATTAGCGTATTTCTCTTTACGTTCAGCGTCTTCGAGCAGTTGAATAATTGTATCGGATAACGTCGCACCACGTCGTTGCGCAAGCCCAGCCAAACGCTGCCAGACCAGAAACTCAAGATCGATGGACTTCTTACGGGTGTGCTGATGTTCGGCGTTGAAATGGCGTTTGCGGCGCGCACGAATAGTTTGTTTGAGACGATTTTCCAGTGCCGGATTCATATTGTTAGCAATCCAGTCCATGACCTTCACCGGCTCACTTTCCAGACTGAGAAGTTGATTCACCGATTCCTGGGCAGCGCTGTTCTCTAAATGGCGGGTGATCCGCTCACCTTCCCGGTGTTTTTTGACCAGATACTTCCATTTCCAACCACTTTCCAGATTTTCCAGTTGCTGATATTTCATCGTGAACTCTTATGTGACCACGTAACTTTACTAAGCATAACAGCTTTGTTTCATTTTTCACTGCAAATAAACCCGCATATTTTGTTTGTTTTTTGCGCACCCGTTCAGCAATGTGCAGTAACTCGAATTCGGTCGTGACTCTCATTGTATGCAGCAGTGTTTATTCTTGTATAATCGCACTTTCCCTTTTTATAGAAAACAGCTAACACATTGACCAATAACCGACTTGACTGGCAGCTTTTACTGCCCGACTCCGCGCCTTACGAGGCAATCTTTGCAACGGCTGCCCAGTTAGCCCCTGTCGATTTCGCTGGAACTCAGCCTCGGCTGGAAAATGGTTTAACGCTGTTTTGTCATCCCCGCTCGCGCCCCCGCTTTATGATCCTTAAAGCGCAAGAAAATCGCGAGTATCTTTCCCGTATCTCCAATGTGGTCAGCGATCTGGTGCCTGAGCCGGATGACATCGTCGGGAACCGCTATCATATTGAAGGTAACAAGGTGACATTGCTGGCGGCTAAATCGGCAGAAGATCCCTTTGCAGCCAAGTTTACCTGCCAGTACCGCGAATGGATTGAACCTGAACAGCTGTTTGGCTGCGTCCGTGTGTATAAAGACCAGATCCAGCTTGAACCAGGTCTGGTGCATAACATCAACGGTGGCGTGCTGGTATTGTCGATTCGCAGCCTGCTCGCTCAGCCACTGATGTGGTTACGTCTGAAGCAGATGATTACTGAAGGGCAATATCATTGGGTATCACCTGATGAAACACGCCCTTTGCCCGCGACCATTCCGCCGATGCCGTTGGATATCCGCGTGATTCTGGTCGGTGATCGTCTGTCTCTGGGAGATCTCAGCGATATGGAACCGGAGCTGATGGATTCTTCCATCTACGGTGAATTCGAAGCTGACCTGCCACTGACCGAACTGAGCGACATGGAAACCTGGTGTGGATATGTCAATACGCTGGCGGATGAGCTGGAAGTCCCACGACTTGCTGCGGATGCGTGGCCAGAGTTTCTGAAAATAGCAATCCGGCAGAGTACCGATCAGGGCAGCCTGACATTAGACCCGGTATGGCTGAATATGCAACTTAGCGAAGCGGCTCTCTACAATGAAGACGAGCTTCTGAGCGCTAAGGCGTTAGAAGCGGCGTCCAATGCCCGCGCATGGCGTGAGAGCTATTTGCAGGAACGCATGCAGGATGAAATTGAGCTGGGGCAGATCCGCATTGAAACCGAAGGTGAAGTCGTCGGTCAGATCAACGGCCTCTCCGTTCTGGAATATCCAGGGCACCCGAGGGCGTTAGGTGAACCTTCACGCATTAGTTGTGTCGTACACACCGGCGACGGCGAATTTACTGATGTCGAACGTAAAGCGGAACTGGGCGGTAATCTTCATGCCAAAGGTATGATGATCATGCAGGCCTTTTTGATATCCGAGTTAGAGCTCGACCAGCCACTGCCCTTCTCCGCCTCGATTGTGTTTGAGCAGTCTTACGGAGAAGTGGATGGCGACAGCGCCTCCCTTGCTGAACTTTGCGCATTGATCAGTGCGCTCTCGATGCAGCCGATTAACCAGCAAATTGCGGTGACTGGCTCTGTCGATCAGTTTGGGAACGTGCAACCTATTGGTGGCGTTAATGAGAAAATCGAAGGTTTCTTCGAAGTTTGTCAACGTCGCGGTTTGACCGGTAAGCAAGGGGTCATTCTGCCAACCAGCAACGTGCGTAACTTGTGTCTGCATCCGCAGGTTCTTGACGCCGTTCGCGAAGGCCAGTTTCATTTATGGGCAGTAGACAACGCAGCCGAAGCGCTGCCAATCCTGACCGGACTGATTTACTCAAACGAAGGGGAAGGTGAAGAAGAGCGCCCGAGTTTGTTGGGGTTGATTCAGCAGCGCATTGCGCTGGCAACATCGCAAGGTGGCCCGCGTTATCCCTGGCCTCTTCGCTGGTTGAACTGGTTTAATCACAGCTGATCGGAGTTGTTCAGCTTACAGCTGTAAGCTAATCTTCGCCCTTCATTAAAATAAGGCTTACATAGAACATGGTAGATAAACGCGATTCCTATACGAAAGAAGACCTCATAGCTTCCGGCCGCAGTGAACTCTTCGGCGCTGGCGGTCCTCCGTTACCGTCAGGCAACATGCTGATGATGGATCGCATCGTCAAGATGCAAGAAGATGGTGGCACCCATGGCAAAGGCTATGTAGAAGCTGAGCTGGATATCAATCCGGACCTGTGGTTCTTCGGCTGCCACTTCATCGGTGACCCGGTGATGCCTGGTTGTCTGGGTCTGGACGCCATGTGGCAGTTAGTGGGCTTCTACCTGGGCTGGCTCGGTGGCGAAGGCAAAGGCCGCGCCCTCGGTGTCGGCGAGGTGAAATTCACCGGTCAGGTTCTGCCAACGGCTAAAGTGGTGACTTATCGCCTGAACTTCAAGCGCGTCATCAACCGTAAACTGATCATGGGCGTCGCCGATGGTGAAGTACTGGTTGACGGTGTGGTGATCTACACCGCAACCGATCTGAAAGTCGGTCTGTTCAAGGACGCTGCTGCGTTCTAAACGTTTAATACCGCGTTTGACAGAACGGCGAGCCTGTAAGGTTCGCCGTTTTTTTATGCCTGATGATTTTGTTTTTATTATTTTTATTGAGAACACTTTGACGGGAATCGTGACTGCGTCACCCGGGCCCTACAAACGAAAACCTCCGCGCGCAGCGGAGGTCGTTCCTTATTCTGACAGAGCTGTCGCTTAAGCGTTTACAGCCCTGACCTCCATGGCTTGTCGCCAACCCCCGAGCCAATGTGATCGGGCATCTAATGATTGGTAGGGGCAAATCTCTTTTGAGCGCCCGCCGATACCTGCTTGGTAACCACGTGATTGTGCCCGTTCCAGGCGATCGCGTTTTTGTCTCTTCATGCCTTATATCCCTCATTTATTCAGGTCTAGGTGGAAAGAAAACAGTGGTACGCTTCTGCGTCCACCTCTAACAAATAGCCGTTATCGCAAACGAGGTCAATGCTCAAAATTCACGCCAATGTCATAAATTTGAGATATTTTATCGGATTGCGCGCAAATAAATCGCGTCTCAGGATTCACATCTGGCTGATCACAAATAAAAAATCCCGGCGTCTGAAATTCAGAAACCGGGATTTTTATAATTTAGCTTAAATAAAATTAAGCTTAAAAGTTTTTTATCTGACCTGTGCGGCTATCTGGCTTGCTTCATGCTGCCATCCGGTCGCCAGGGTTCTGACCAGAGCGTCATACCCGTCTTCACCCTGTTTCATATTCAGTGCAAAATCACGCTGAACGGTCTGCCCCTGACGAGTCAGCGTCCAGCTACCACTTACCACGACGATGCCATCATATCGGCCGTGGAAACCAGTGACGTTCACATTCAGCACATCCTGATCGTCAGAACTGGCTGGCTGACCTGAAACCAGATAGCCGGGCAAATCCCGGCGCAGATAAGTCACCAGTGATTGCTGAAGCTGCTGATCCAGCGGGCTTGCCCACAGGTTATTTTGCGTCAGCGTGTATTGCACATCATTAGTCTGATACACCAGCCCCGAACCTGCCAGATAATCAGCCACGCTCACGTGCTCAACCCACAGCTTACGCTGCTCGACCATGCCGGATGACAACACGTTGCCCTCTGCCGGTGCGCTGCTCAGCACAGGCAACTGATAGTAGGTTTTCTGGTCACTGCTGCTACAGGCAGTCAGGAATAATGCAAAGACGACGGGTATCCATTTTTTCATTATTTGGCCTTCTTCGGCTGAGGATCATCTTGCCCTGGGGCGGCGAAAATCAGAGCGTTACTTTTCTGGTTCAGCGTTTTAAGCACCGGCTGAAGCTCGCGCAAGGTCTTATCAAGACTTTGCATATCGCCCACCAGATTGCCGTACGCAGGTGAACCCGGCTGGAAACCTTTAAGGCTGCGGTTAAGCTGGATCAGCGTCTGCTGCATATCCTGAGGTAGCGCCTTAATCTCTTTGCTGCTGACAATCGCATTCAGAGACTCGATGGTTTTCTGCGTGGATTTCATCGTTCTCTGACTTTCGGCCAGTGTACTGGTGGCTTCACGCAGCATAGGTTCGATCGGCAGATTGTTGATTTTATCCAGCGTGGTCATCAGTTTTTGCTGGATCTGCGCGAATCCACCACTCACGGTCGGCAGCAGTTTATGTCCGGCAACTTCCAGCGGCCCTTTCCACGGTTTTTCATTCGGATAGAAATCCAGATCGACATACATCGAACCTGTCAGCAAGTTGGCTGATTTCATCGAGGCACGCAGTCCCTGCGAGATACCATCACGAATATGATCGGCAATGTTGAAATCGCTGCCGAGCAACTGCGCAAAACGATCCGGTTCAATGCGGATCAGAACAGGAATACGATAGTCGTTCGCAATTTGCTGTTTCAGCGCATTGATCGGGAAAGGTACTTCTGAAACCGTACCGAGCCTGATGCCGCGGAATTCGACCGGTGCCCCCGGTTGCAGGCCGCGAATAGAATCAGAGAAGAACATCACGTAATCCATGTGGCGGGTATACAGCGATTCCTGAATACTTTTCTGATCGTCAAACAGCTGGTAGTTATCGCCGTTTTTCGCTTCCTGGCCCTGCGTCCAGCCATTAGGAATATCAAAACTGACGCCACCGCTAAACAACGTGGTCAGCGAACCCATTTCTACACGCATACCGGCGGCTGACATGTCAAAGTTCACGCCGCTGTCTTTCCAGAAGCGAACATTGTCAGATACCAGCGTGTCGTACGGCGCGCGGATGAACAGCTGATATTTGATATTACGGGCTTTCGGATCAAAGTGGCTGGTTTCAACCGTACCTACCTGGAAACCACGGAACAGCACAGGGTCACCGGGGCTAAGCTGACCAGAGCGTTCACTCTCGAGAACCACGCGGATACCTTTAGCATCCGGCGAGGCCAGCGGCGGAGAATCATCAAGTTTATATTCTGATTTTTCGCCGCCTTTATTGCCCGGTTGTAGCTGGATATACGCCCCGGACAACAATGTGCCCAGACCGGAAATACCTTCGCGGCCGATTTGCGGTTTCACCACCCAGAACACCGAATCATCACGCAGCATTTTTTCCATACCGGTGTTCAGACGCGCCTTGATGATCACCTGCTGCAGGTTCTCGCTCAACGTCACGGACTCTACTTTACCCACATCGACGTTTCGGCTTTTGATGGTGGTTTTCCCGCCCTCAATCCCTTCCGCCGTCGTGGTGATCAGAGTGACTTCCGGTCCCTGATGGCTGTAGTGGTAAAACAGGATCCATGCCCCGATCAGCGCAGTGACAATCGGAACAATCCACACTGGTGACCAGCGTTTAATCTTTTCTACTTTGGCAGTTCCGTCATGCTCTGCCATATTATTTCCTGCCATCTTGTGGCTCCTTTGTAGACTTCATTCCGGCACGATCCCAAATGAGCCTTGGGTCAAACGTCATTGCAGCGAACATAGTGAGGATGACGACGCCAGCAAACAGCAGCGCGCCGATGTCCGGATAAATACTCATGAGCTGCCCCATTCTTACCAGCGCAGAAAGTACCGCAATTACAAACACGTCGATCATCGACCAGCGGCCAACAAATTCAACCAGTTCATAAATCACATGCAACCTTTCACGGTCGATTTCTTTATTGCTGTTTGCGTCCCAGCATAGCCACGCAATAGCAATCATTTTTAAAGTCGGCACCATGATACTGGCGATAAAAATCACCATGGCAACCGGGTACGAACCGTCACTCCACAGCAGTACGACACCTGCCATGATCGTCGAAGGCATCGGGGTTCCCAATACCTGCGTGATCATAATTGGCAGCAGATTCGCCGGGAGATATAACAAAATTGAAGTGACCAGCAGCGCCATCGTCCATTGCAGGCTGTTCTTACGCCGTGCGTGTCCTTTACTTTTACAACGCCCGCACTCGCTCTGATCGACCGGCAAAATCGCCATGCAGCAGTGACAGGAGCGAAGTCCCTGACGCAGACCGCTTTCACCCACGCGAACCGGTTGCTCCACCGCCGGTGCTGGCTCGATGTGCTGCCATAGCCAGAAACGATCGGTGCACTGGAAGGCCCGCAGTTGCAGTAAACAAAACAGGACATAAGGGATGAAACTGGTACCGACTCCCACGTCACCGTAGGCCATCAGTTTCACGAAGCTGACCAGAACGCCGGCGAGAAAAATCTCCACCATGCACCAGCTTTTCAGCCTGAACATGGTGCGGGCGATACTGACTTTCCAGTGGACGGGAATATTCATCCCCTGATAAAGGATGATGATCGACATCATGCAGATTGCCGGAAGCAGCTGCACCACGATCATAAACAGTGATGCCATACTGGCGTAATCTTCTGACACCAATACCTGCGGGATCTGCACCAGCGTGACTTCGCTGCTCAGCCCGGCAACATTCATGTTTACAAAGGGGAAAAGGTTGGCCAGCACCAGCATAAATAAGGCGCTGATTGCGTAACCGACAGGACGTCTGCGTGGTTCATTCCAGCGGGTTGTCAGCGTTGTATGACAACGGGGACACACGGCTTTTTGCCCGATATGCAGACCAGGTATTGCCACCAGCATGTCGCATTGGGGGCATAAAATGTGCGGGCCATGGGCATCAGAACACACAATCGACTCCTCAATAGCGGAAAGGCCAAAGATATCGGCAACCGGTTATCCATTAGACCGGTTACCGATAAGCGTACAGTGTTAGCCGTTTTTCTGCGCTTCCAGCGCTTCCCAACGTTCGAACGCCTGCTCTAATTCCTGCTCTGCCGCAGCGAAAGCGGCAAGCACTTGCTGAGTTTCTTCATGAGGAAGTGTGAAGAAGTTCGCATCGCTCATCTGCTGTTGCAGTGCTTCAATTTTCTCTTCCAGTGTGCTGATTTGCAGAGGCAATTGTTCCAGCTCACGTTGTTGATTATAGCTGAGCTTGTTCGCCGTGCGTTTGGCCGGTTCTGCTTTAGGTTGTGCAGACGGCTTACTTTCGGTCGGCGCAACCTGACGGATTGGCTTCTGGTTACGGCGCTGCTGCTGCGCATCAAAATAGCCGCCCACATAGCTATTGATCACACCGTTGCCTTCGTAAATCCAGCATTCTGTCGCCGAGTTATCGACGAACTCACGGTCATGGCTCACCAGCATCACGGTGCCCTGATAGCTGTCGATCATCTCTTCCAGCAGCTCCAGCGTTTCCACATCCAGGTCATTGGTCGGTTCATCGAGAATCAACAGGTTGCTTGGACGCAGGAACAATTTAGCCAGCAGCAGGCGGTTACGTTCGCCGCCTGACAGCGCTTTCACCGGCGTCATTGCGCGTTTCGGGTGGAACAGGAAGTCCTGCAGGTAACCCAGCACATGGCGGGAACGACCATTGACCATGACTTCCTGTTTACCTTCGGCAAGGTTATCCATCACGGTACGTTCAGGATCAAGTTCGGCACGATGCTGATCGAAGTAAGCCACTTCCAGCTTGGTACCGCAGTGAACGCGGCCGCTGTCGGCCTGAATCTGACTTAACATCAGTTTGAGCAACGTGGTTTTACCACAGCCGTTCGGACCTACCAGCGCAATTTTATCACCGCGCATGACTTGTGCAGAGAAGTGGCTTACCAGCTGCTTACCGGCAATCGCGTAGCTGACATCTTCCATTTCGAAGACAATCTTGCCGGACGTTGAGGCTTCAACAACCTGCATTTTGGCGGTGCCCATCACTTCACGACGGTCTGAACGCTCTTTACGCAACGCTTTCAGAGCACGAACGCGGCCTTCATTACGGGTACGACGCGCTTTAATGCCCTGACGGATCCAGACTTCTTCCTGCGCCAGTTTCTTGTCGAATTCAGCATTTTGCAGTTCTTCAACACGCAACGCTTCTTCTTTCGCCAGCAGGTAAGCTTCGTAGTTGCCGGGATAGGACACCAGTTTACCGCGATCGAGATCGACAATCCGGGTCGCCATATTGCGGATGAAAGAACGGTCATGGGAAATGAAGATGATGCTGCCCTGAAACTCTTTCAGGAAGTCTTCCAGCCACGCGATACTCTCGATGTCCAGGTGGTTGGTCGGTTCGTCGAGCAACAAGATTTGCGGCGCGCTGACCAGTGCACGGCCCAGCGCAGCTTTACGCAGCCAGCCGCCGGACAGAGATTTCAATTCGGTATCCGCATCCAGCCCCAGTTTCAACAGCACTTCGTTGATCCGGCTGTCGAGCTGCCAAAGGCCCTGATGATCGAGGATCTCCATCACCTGCGCCAGTTTGTTCATGTTCTTTTCGCTCGGGTCAGTTTCGACCAGATGCGAAATGGCGTGATAGGCCTTCAGATGCTCAGCCTGCTCAAATACGCCTTCAGAGACGAAATCAAACACGGTACCGGCAACGTTACGTGGCGGATCCTGTTGCAGACGCGCCACAATCAGATCCTGTTCGTACACGATGCGCCCGTCATCGAGCGGCACTTCGCGGTTCAGAATTTTCATCAGCGTCGATTTACCGGCGCCGTTACGGCCAACAAGGCAAACGCGCTCGTTTGGCTCAATGTGCAATTCGGTGTTATCCAACAGCGGCGAGTCACTGAATGACAGCCAGGCACCTGACATACTAATTAACGACATAAACTTTATTTTTCCTCGCCAGCATGGGACAGCAGCCAGCAGTTATGAATTTGACGATTACGGGCGAAATCCTGTGACAGGGTTTGGCTGGTGATTTCTTTCGCGCTCAGACCCAGCTTGCTCAGTCCGTCGAGATCCATCTGGAAACCGCGCTTATTGTTGGAGAACATGATGGTACCGTTGCGACGCAGGATACGCTTCAGATCTTTCATTAATGAAAGATGATCGCGCTGAACGTCGAAACTTTCGGCCATGCGTTTGGAGTTAGAGAACGTCGGTGGATCGATAAAGATCACGTCAAACTGTTCGTCGCACATGCCGAGGTAAGACAGGCAATCCGCCTGAATCAGGCGATGCTGACGACCGGTCAGGCCGTTAACGCGCAAGTTTTTCTCCGCCCACTCCAGATAAGTACGGGACATATCTACGGTGGTAGTGCTGCGTGCGCCGCCCAGACCTGCATGGACACTGGCGGTGCCGGTGTAAGCAAACAGGTTAAGGAAGTCTTTACCGTTACTCATCTCGCCCAGCATTTTACGCGCGATGCGGTGATCGAGGAATAAACCGGTATCGAGATAATCGGTCAGGTTCACCCAAAGCTTGGCATTAAACTCTTCAACCAGCTGGAATTCACCTTTCTGCGCCAATTTTTCGTACTGGTTGGTGCCCTTCTGACGTTCGCGAGTTTTCAACACCAGCTGGCTGGATGAAACATCCAGCACGGAGAGCGTAGCATTTATCACGTCGAACAGACGCTGACGGGCTTTTTGCGCATCAACCGTTTTTGGCGGTGCGTATTCCTGAACCACGACTTTGCTGCCATAGCGATCGACGGCCACGTTGTAATCCGGCAAATCGGCGTCATACAGGCGATAACATTCGATCCCCTGCTGTTTGGCCCATTTTTCCAGTTTTTTGACGTTCTTGCGCAGACGGTTGGCGTAATCTTCGGCCATTTGCACGCCCGCAGCGCCGGTCGGATTTTCCGACAGCTGATAGTTTTTCTGCACGCATTCCAGCGGGCCATTTTTCGCTTTGAACTGGCGGTCGGCGCGCAATTGCACGCAGCTCAGCAATTCAGGCGATGCGCTGAATAGAGACAGCTGCCAGCCGCCGAACTGCATCTTCATGATGCGGCCCAGCTGGTTATGCAGCGCAATCAGCGCCGGTTCACTTTCCAGACGCTCGCCGTATGGCGGGTTGCTGATGACGGTGCCGGTCGGGCCTTCAGGTAACGGATTCACCAGTTTACCGACTTCAGCGGCTTCGAAACTGATCAACTCTGAAACACCCGCACGACGGGCGTTGGAGCGCGCCATCTCGATCACACGACTGTCGATATCAGAGCCAAAGAAACGCGAGGTGGTTTCCTGCACGGCGCGGCGGGTGCGTACCTGCGCTTCCGTTGTCAGTTCACGCCACAGTTCGGTATCAAATTTATTCCAGCCGGTGAAACCCCAGTGCGGGCGATGCAAGCCCGGCGCGCGATCGGCAGCGATCATGGCCGCTTCGATAAGCAAAGTACCGGAACCACACATCGGATCCAGCATCGGTGTGCCCGACTGCCAGCCGGAACGCATCACGATCGCGGCTGCGAGGTTTTCTTTCAGCGGTGCCTGTCCGGCCAGATCACGGTAGCCGCGCTGATGCAGGCCTTCACCGCTCAGATCCAGCGCCACGCTGGCGGTGTCACGTTGCAGGAAGACGTTAACGCGGATGTCAGGCAACTGCTTCGCGACGTTAGGACGTTCGTCCATTTTGCGGGTAAAGCTGTCAACGATGGCATCTTTGACTTTCAGTGCACCGTACTGACTGTTGCGAATTTCGTCGTTCAGGCCGCTGAAATGGACCGCGAAGGTTTTATCGACGCTGAAAATTTCCGGCCAGTCGATCGCCATCACGCCCATATACAGGTCTAAGTCACTGTGGACTTTGAATTCGTTCAGAGGCAGAAGGATGCGCGAAGCCAGACGGCTCCACAGCAAGCTTTTATACATCAGGCGATCGTCACCTTCAAAATGCACCCCTCCCTGCACAACTTTGCAGGCTTGCGCACCCAGCGTTTCCAGTTCGCTTTTTAACAGTTCTTCCAGTCCACGCGCCGTGCTGGCAAACAAAGAGTTCATATCGACATATCACCAAAAATAAAATAGTTGCGCATTATAGCTAATCCCGGGCGCTTGTCATAAAGTCTCTGGTTCTCTTTTAGGATCAAAAATCAGAGAGGCGATATTAAGTGCCCATTCTTTCACGTTTATTTGTTCACCCGATAAAATCCATGCGCGGCCTGCAAGTTTCACATGCGCTGGTCACGGCGACGGGTCTGGCGTTTGACCGCCAGTTTATGCTGACGGATCCTCAGGGCATGTTTATTACTGCCCGGCAGTATCCGAATCTGGTGTTGTTCACCCCGGTTCTGTTACCCGATGGCCTGATGATTGCCGCACCAGAAGGCGACAGCATCAGTGTCAAATTCGCTGAATTCAATGGTCAGAACGCGCCGACAGAAGTCTGGGGCAATCAGTTTACCTCACTCATCGCGCCAGAACCGGTAAATCGCTGGTTAAGTGGTTATTTAAAGCGTGAGGTGCAACTGCGCTGGGTCGGTGAAGAACCGACCCGTCGGGTAAAAAAACACCCTGACGTGCCACTGTCGTTTGCCGACGGATTCCCGTATCTGTTGATTAATGAAGCCTCCATGCTGGATTTACAAGGTCGCTGTCCGGTCGGCGTCAGAACGGAGCAATTTCGCCCGAACATTGTGGTCAGCGGCGCTGAGGCTTATGCCGAAGATACCTGGCAGACGATCCGGATCGGCGAGGTTATTTTTGATCTGGTCAAACCCTGTAGTCGCTGTATTTTCACGACGGTCAGCATTGAGAAGGGGCGCAAGCATCCCGGCGGTGAACCGCTGAAAACGCTGCAAAGTTACCGTACGGCCAGCGATGGCGATGTTGATTTCGGTCAGAACATGATTGCCCGTAATACCGGCGTGATACGCGCAGGCGATAACGTGGAGGTGCTGGCCACCAGACCACCCCGCCCTTATGGCGCCGGTGACGTGGTAGAAAGCATTGAAGCACCTAAAGGCAGCGCACAGGCTCTGACAATTAATTATCAGGGCACAGAATTTACCGGCAACAATCAGCAGATTTTACTTGAACAGCTTGAGTTACAGGGGTTACGCATCCCTTATTCCTGCCGGGCGGGAATTTGTGGAGCCTGTAAAATGACGCTACAAAACGGGCAGGTTTCGCCGCTCAAAGAAAGCGCAGTGGGAAAAGACGGGACGATTTTGGCATGCAGCTGTATTCCGGCATCAGACATCGTGCTCGGCTAGAATATTTGAAACTGGCAGGAAGGTCAGGCGGCTTTATCAATATTTGATTCAACCCAAAAGATAAAGGATTAAACCGCCTGATCGTACAGGTCGCGATGGCTGGTGCGGACAACGGCTGGCATCAGACGATCGTGCATAATCTTAATCGCATCACCCAGAACCATTCCGCGCCCGGCCACAGTCAGCCTTTCCTGCGCCAGCAGGCACAGGCTGGCATTGTCACCGGATTCCACAATCAGTAATGTGGCCTGCTCACCGCTTTCCATCACCTGCACCTGGGCAAGTTGTCCGTTACCTGGCTGGAAAGGATGAACCTGCTGACTGAAATGCCAGCTCTTAGGCATCAGGGGTTTTAAGAAGCGATAAGCGACTAAGGCATTTAATACTAATTCTGCGCGTTGCTCAGCCCCGAGTTTAATCTGTTTGCATTGCTCTTCGAAATCAAAATATAACGCGGCGTCATCAACGCAAAATGTCATATCGCCGAACGCGTCAGGCGTTAACATTTTAGCCGGAAAACGGGAACGAAAAATCATGCCATTGGCCAGATCCAGCATCAGCCGGTCATGTTCAGCATCAAAATACCAACGCCAATTATCATCTGGTTTGATTTTCATTTCGTCATCCTGTTCACCCTCAATGCCCGCCAATCTGACTTCATTACCTGCTACTCCGTTAAGAATAGAATTTTTTATAATGAAAAGAAATCAGACAAATCCTGAGTCTTAATTAAGGTCAGTGGACAAAATATAGACGAGCCGGGTTGATAAATAAACCCCTGACTCGTCCTGAGGATGAAAAAGATTAGATATGGGTAACAATATCTTTGATGAGACGCGGGCCTTTGAAGATAAATCCGGAATATATTTGAATTAAAGACGCACCCGCCGCCATTTTTTCGCGCGCTGCGGTTAAAGAATCAATCCCGCCGACGCCAATAATAGGAAGGCGACCTTGTAATTCATTCGACAACATGCGGATGATTTCTGTACTGCGCAGCTGCACCGGACGTCCGCTGAGGCCACCCACTTGTTCGCAATAATTAAGTCCCTGAACAAGTTTGCGATCGAGCGTTGTGTTGGTCGCAATAACGCCATCCATATTATGACGCACCAGACTGTCGGCTATTTGGATCAGTTCTTCTTGTGAAAGATCCGGTGCGATCTTCACGGCAACCGGGACATATTTCTGGTGACGCTGCTGAAGTTCAAGCTGCTTATTCTTGATCGACGCCAGTAAATCATCCAGCGCTTCACCGTATTGCAGCGAACGTAATCCCGGCGTGTTTGGCGATGAAATATTCACCGCAATATAGCCCGCATGTGGATATACCTTCTCCATACAGGTCAGATAATCATCTTTACCTTGCTCAACCGGGGTATCTTTATTCTTACCAATATTAATGCCGATGATACCGCCAAAACGGGATTTCTTGACGTTATTGACCAGATTATCGACGCCGTGGTTATTAAAGCCCATGCGGTTAATCAGGCCTTCTGCTTCAACAATACGGAATATACGGGGCTTATCATTTCCGTCCTGCGCACGCGGCGTAACGGTGCCCACTTCCACAAATCCAAAGCCCATTGCGCCAAACGCATCAATACAGGTGCCGTCTTTATCCAGACCCGCGGCCAGACCTAATGGGTTTTTAAAAGATAATCCCATGCAGCTGACAGGCTTGGTTGGGACAGACTGGCGGATCAAAAATTCAAGGGGAGTGCCGGAAATGCGGCTCAGCTGACGAAAGGTTAACTCGTGGGCGCGCTCTGGATCGAGCTGAAACAGTGCTTTCCTGACAAGAGGGTAATACATGGAGACTCCTGGATTCCCGGTGGCTAGACGGGGCGGTATTATCGACTAACCGTCGGCCAATTGGAAACGATAACCGGCCATTTGTGGCAATAAATGCGTTTATGCGCAAACGATTACTTTCTATTTACTTTCGATTCACGTTTTACGTCCTTCTGTGTTTCCCCCTGCGCCTGCCTGGCTGCCTTCTTTATCCGTTTTGTGACTATGAATAGCCAAAATTGAGATTTCCGCTCCCACTGCGTTGCCTGCTAGTTTTAATTCACTTTGTTAAGAAAAATGATGGTTCTATAACATATTGTTATAAGGAAGAATAAACATGCGCGTTATTTCCCTGGCAGGCAGCCCCCGACAGCCGTCCCGCTCTTCTTCCCTGCTGGCGCTCAGCCACCAGTGGCTGGCAAGCCGTGGTGTGGAAGTTTTTACCTACAATCTTCAGGATTTCTCCGCTGATGATCTGCTATTCGCAAATTTCTCCAGCCCGCAGCTCAAGCAACTGATTGCCGAACTGGCGAGCGCAGACGGATTGATCGTCGCCACGCCGGTGTACAAAGCGTCGTTTTCCGGCGCACTGAAAACGCTGCTGGATTTACTGCCTGAACGCGCACTCGACCACAAAGTTGTACTGCCGCTGGCGACTGCCGGTTCTATCGGCCACATGCTGGCAGTGGATTATGCCCTCAAGCCGGTCCTCGCCTCGCTGAAAGCGCAGGAGGTTTTGCAGGGTGTGTTCGCCGATGACAGCCTGATTACTGATTATCACACCTTCCCTGCGACGCTGGACCCGGCCCTTGCCGGGCGCCTGAACGAATCCCTGGAAAACTTTTATCTGGCACTCAGCCGCCGCCGGCCTATTGCGAACTCCGCAGCCTCTCTTTCAGCGCAAGTTTTGCGCGTCTGACTAAAAAGGAATTCACCATGACTGCGTCATTCTCCTTGTCATCACTACGCCGCCTGCCGGTAGTTGCCGGTTTGCTGACCAGCCTTCTGCTCAGCGCGTACGCCGGAGCAGAAGAAAAAGCGCCGGAGCAGCTGCGCATCGCTTACCAAAAAGGATCTGTCGGACTGGTGCTGGCGAAATCGCACAAACTGCTGGAAACGCGTTTTCCCGATACCAAAATCACCTGGATCGAATTCCCTGCGGGACCGCAAATTCTCGAAGCACTTAACGTCGGCAGTATTGATTTAGGCGGCACCGGTGATTTGCCACCGCTGTTCGCGCAGGCAGCGGGCGCAGATTTGTTGTATATCGGCTCGGAACCGCCAAAGCCAAAAGCAGAAGTCATTCTGGTCGATAACGACAGCCCGATCAAAAGCGTCGCCGATCTGAAAGGTCATAAAGTTGCCTTCCAGAAAGGTTCCAGCTCGCACAATTTACTGATCCGCGCCCTGCAACAGGCGGGGCTTAAGCTCAGCGATATCCAGCCGGTGTATCTGACGCCCGCCGATGCACGCGCGGCCTTCCAGCAGCATGACGTCGATGCCTGGGCCATCTGGGATCCGTACTACTCCGCCGCACAGGTTCAGGGAAATGTCCGGGTGCTGACGGACGGTTCATCGTTGCATCAGACCGGTTCCTTCTATCTTGCGCCGAAAAAATATACCGAAGCCAATCCGCAGTTTATCCAGCAGGTTCTGACGGTGTTAACGCAGGCGAATGCGCTGACCAAAACCGATCGCGACCAGAGCATCAAGCTGCTTTCCCAGTCGATGGGCCTGCCGGAAAAAGTGGTGGCGTCGTATCTGGATCATCTGCCGGATTTGCCCATCACGCCCGTCAGTGCTGAAACGGAAAAGCGCCAGCAGCAAACCGCCGATCTGTTCTACGAAAACCATATTTTGCCAAAGCAGGTCGAAATCAAAGACCGCATCTGGAAACCGACAGTACAAGCGGACTGAATATCCGACTATTTAACCGCCACCCACGAGCGGAAACGAACGAGAGAGGAGTAACCCTATGAGTCTTAACGTATTCTGGTTTTTACCTACCCACGGCGACGGTCGCTATTTAGGCACTGAAGAAGGTGCGCGCGTCGTTGACCACGGTTATCTGCAACAGATCGCACAAGCGGCCGACCGCTTAGGATTCGGCGGCGTGCTGCTGCCTACTGGCCGTTCATGCGAAGACTCATGGCTGGTAGCCGCCTCACTGATTTCCGTTACCCAGAGGCTGAAATTCCTGGTGGCGCTGCGTCCGGGGATTATCTCCCCGACGCTGGCGGCGCGTCAGGCGGCAACGCTCGACCGGCTGTCGGGTGGCCGCGCGCTGTTTAATCTGGTGACCGGCGGCGATCCGGCTGAGCTGGCCGCTGAAGGTCTTCATCTTAATCACAAAGAGCGTTACGAAGCCTCTGCCGAATTCACCCGCATCTGGCGTCGCGTGCTGGAAGGCGAAACGGTGGATTACGAAGGCAAACACATTCAGGTTAAAGGCGCGAGCCTGATGCATCCGCCGGTTCAGTACCCTCGCCCGCCGCTGTATTTCGGCGGTTCGTCTGAGGAAGCGCAGGATCTGGCGGCAGAACAGGTCGAGTTGTATCTGACATGGGGCGAGCCACCGGCTTCGGTGAAAGAAAAAATTGATCAGGTTCGTGCGAAAGCCGCTGCCCATGGTCGTACGGTGCGCTTCGGGATCCGTCTGCACGTGATTGTGCGCGAAACGAATGAAGAAGCCTGGCAGGCCGCCGACCGCCTTATCGCCAACATTGATGATGAAACCATTCAACGCGCACAGGCGGCATTTGCCAAAACTGATTCCGTTGGACAGCACCGTATGGCGGCGTTGCACGGCGGCGATCGTAACAAACTGGAAATCTACCCGAATCTTTGGGCTGGCATCGGCCTCGTACGCACCGGCGCAGGCACTGCGTTGGTAGGCGACGGTCCAACCGTGGCGGCACGTATGCAGGAATACGCCGATCTGGGCATCGACACCTTTATTTTCTCCGGTTATCCGCATCTGGAAGAAGCCTACCGCGTCAGCGAGTTGCTGTTCCCGCATCTGGATCTGGCGAAACCGGAAGATGAGCAGGTGGTGAAGAAAGCTATTTTGCCGCGCGGTGAACTGGTTGCTCACGACTTTGCCAACAAAAAAGTCGCCAGCCAGCATTAAGGAGAACAGACATGACCTCATCACAACGCTGGTTAGACCGTATTTTGCCATGGATTGTACCGGTGGCGCTGATCGGCGGCTGGCAGCTTGCCGTCGAAGCGGGCTGGTTATCCAACCGCATTCTTCCCGCGCCCAGCGCGGTGGTCGAGGCGTTCTGGACACTGGCGAAGAGTGGCGATCTGTGGCAAAACCTGAAAATCAGCACCTTCCGCGCACTGACCGGTTTTGCTATCGGCGGCAGCCTGGGTTTGCTGCTCGGCTTTATCACCGGGCTTTCCCGCTGGGGCGAACGCCTGCTCGACAGTTCCCTGCAAATGTTGCGCAATATTCCCCATCTGGCGCTGATCCCGCTGGTGATTTTGTGGTTCGGCATTGATGAAACCGCCAAAATTTTCCTGGTCGCCCTGGGAACGCTGTTTCCGATTTACCTCAATACCTATCACGGCATCCGCAATATTGACCGCGGCCTGCTGGAGATGTCGCGAAGCTATGGTTTATCCGGTTTCCCGTTGTTCATTCAGGTGGTGTTACCGGGCGCGCTGCCGTCGATTATGGTCGGCGTCCGCTTTGCGCTCGGGTTCATGTGGCTGACGCTTATCGTCGCTGAAACCATTTCTGCCAATTCAGGGATCGGTTATCTGGCCATGAATGCGCGCGAATTTTTACAAACTGACGTCGTCGTGGTCGCCATCGTGCTGTACGCAATCCTTGGCAAACTGGCCGATATTTTAGCCCGCCAGCTGGAAAGTGTCTGGCTGCGCTGGCACCCCGCTTATCAGAAAAAACAAGGAGACGCCGCATGAGCGCCCCTGCACGTATCCCGCAAGGCACGCCGGTTACGCTTTCCGGCATCACTAAAAAGTACGGCAACCGCGCCGTGCTCAATGACATCAATCTGCGCATTCCGCCCGGCCAGTTCGTGGCGGTGGTTGGCCGCAGCGGCTGCGGGAAAAGTACGTTATTACGCCTGCTCGCCGGTCTGGAAAAAACCACGCAGGGCGAACTGCTCAGCGCCAGCGCCCCGCTCAGTCAGGTGCGTGACGATACGCGGCTGATGTTTCAGGATGACCGTCTCCTGCCGTGGAAGAAAGTGATCGATAACGTCGGGCTGGGCTTAAAAGGCAAATGGCGTGAAGCCGCGCTGGCGGCTTTGGAAGAGGTCGGACTGGCGGATCGCGCCGATGAATGGCCTTCGGCACTGTCAGGTGGACAAAAACAGCGTGTGGCGCTGGCGCGTGCGTTAATCCATCGTCCACGCCTGTTGTTACTGGATGAACCGCTCGGCGCACTGGATGCCCTGACGCGTATCGAAATGCAAAGTTTGATCGAACGCCTGTGGCAGCAGCATGATTTTACCGTGCTGCTGGTGACGCATGATGTCAGTGAAGCCGTAACGGTCGCCGACCGGGTGATCCTTATTGATCAGGGGCAGATTGGGATGGATTTGACGGTAGATTTGCCGCGCCCACGCCGTAAGGGGTCGGTAAGACTGGCAGAGCTGGAAGCCGAAGTGCTGGAGCGCGTTCTGACGCCACAGCCTGCGCCGACGGTTTCACTGGAGGCGAAACGGGCGCAGCGATAACGTATTTTTGAGATCTTTGGATGTAAAAAGGGCGATGTTTCCATCGCCCTTTGTCATTTCTGTTTTTTGATTACGCGTCTAACGCTTTGGTGATTTTCTCGAACAAATCACCGGACAGATTTTCCAGCCCTTTCAGCTGTTCCAGCGCTTTGCGCATCTGCGCCTGACGGCCTGCATCGTAACGTTTAAGACGAATCAACGGCTCGATCATACGTGCCGCCACCTGCGGGTTACGGGTGTTCAGATCCGTCAGCATTTCGGTCAGGAACTGATAACCGCTGCCGTCCGCTGCGTGGAACGCAGAAGGATTGGCAGAAGCGAATGCGCCAATCAAAGAACGTACGCGGTTCGGGTTGCCCATGCTAAACGAGCGGTGATTCAGTAATGAACGTACTTTCTGCAGGACGTCGGCAGCCGGGCTGGTGGCTTGCAGGATAAACCATTTATCCATCACCAGACCGTCGTGATGCCAGCGCTCATCGTAAGCCGCCATCAGCGCCTCGCGGCAAGGCAGTTGCGCAGAAACCGCCGCAGACATCGCGGCCAGAGAATCGGTCATGTTGTCTGCCTGCTCAAACTGAGTTTTCACCAGCTGATCGGCCAGCGTCACATCGGCAAAGGCCAGATAGCGCAGGCAGGTGTTACGCAGGGTACGTTTACCGATATCTTCATGGACCACGCGGTAGCCCGGCAGACGGTTAGCGTTGTAAACGGCAAGGAACTCATCGGCCATTTCGGTGGCCAGACAGCGGGTAATCGCTTCATGCACGGCGCTTATCGCTTCGGGATCGATAATGTCGAACAGCTCGGCAATCTCGTTATCCGACGGCAACGTGAGGATCTGCGCCGCCAGGCCCGGATCGATGTTCTCATCGAGCAATACCGCGCGGAACGCATCGGCCACGTGCAGCGGCAGAGACAGCGGCTGTTTTTGCTGGTGACGCGCGACGTTCAGCTTGATGTAAATTGCCAGCAGGCTTTGAGCCGCATCCCAGCGGGCGAAATCGTTACGCGCGTACTTCATCAGGAAGGTCAGCTGATGATCGCCCCACTTGTAATCGAGTTTCACCGGCGCGGAGAATTCACGTAATAAAGAAGGCACCGGCGGCGCTTCCACGTCTTCGAAGATGAAAGTCTGCTCAGCTTCGGTCACGTTGAGCACGTTGCTGACAATCTGACCATCCTGCTTCAATGCAATGACGTTGCCCTGCGGGTCATACAGCTCGATATCCAGCGGGATGTGCAGCGGCAGCTTTTCGGTCTGATCTGGCGTCGGCGGCGTTTTCTGGCTGACGGTCAGCGTGTACTGCTGTTTTTCAACATCATAGTCGTCGCGCACGGTCAGGACTGGCGTACCGGACTGGCTGTACCAGCGGCGGAACAGCGACAAATCGACATTGGACGCATCTTCCATTGCCTGCACGAAATCATCACAGGTCGCTGCGCTGCCGTCATGACGTTCGAAATACAGCTGAATACCGGCCTGGAATTTCTCTTCGCCCAGCAGGGTGTGCAGCATGCGGATAACTTCAGAACCTTTCTCATACACCGTCAGGGTGTAGAAGTTGTTCATTTCAATGACTTTATCCGGACGGATCGGGTGCGCCATCGGACTGGCATCTTCAGAAAACTGTGCGCCACGCATGACGCGGACGTTATCGATACGGTTAACCGAGCGCGATCCGAGATCGGAGCTGAATTCCTGATCGCGGAAAACGGTCAAACCTTCTTTCAGGCTCAGCTGGAACCAGTCGCGGCAGGTCACGCGGTTACCGGTCCAGTTGTGGAAGTATTCATGGCCGATCACCGCTTCAATACCGAGGTAATCTTTGTCGGTGGCGGTTTCGGCTTTTGCCAGCACGTATTTGGAGTTAAAGACGTTAAGGCCTTTGTTTTCCATCGCGCCCATATTGAAGAAATCAACCGCGACAATCATGAAGATGTCGAGATCGTATTCCAGATTGAAACGGGTTTCGTCCCATTTCATGGATTGTTTCAGGGATTCCATCGCCCAGCCGGCGCGATCAAGATTGCCGCGGTCAACAAACAACTCCAGCGCCACATCGCGGCCTGAACGGGTTTTAAAGGTATCGCGCAACACGTCGAAATCACCCGCCACCAGCGCAAACAGGTAGCAAGGTTTCGGGAACGGATCCTGCCATTTGATCCAGTGCTTGCCGTCTTCCAGTTCGCCCTGGTCGATACGGTTACCGTTAGACAGCAGGTAAGGATAGCGGGCTTTATCGGCCACGATGCGGGTGGAGAAACGCGCCAGCACATCAGGGCGATCGAGATAATAGGTAATGTGGCGGAAACCTTCGGCTTCACACTGGGTACACAGCGCGTCGCCGGACAGGTATAGGCCTTCCAGCGCGGTGTTTTTCGCCGGATGAATTTCGTTAACAATCGCCAGCTCAAATGCTTCCGGGAGGCCGTCGATCACCAAAGTGCCTTCCTGTAACTGATACTTCGGCCAGTCCTGACCGTTGATTTTCAGACTGACCAGCTGGAGGTCTTCACCGTTGAGCGTCAGGGAAGCCCCTTCTGCGCCCAGACGTTTGATCTGGCTGATGGCCGTCACGACCGTCTTTTGTGCATCAAGCTCGAAATTAAGGTCGATATCCGTGATGGTGTAGTCCGGCGCACGGTAATCGTGGCGGAACTTGGCTTGCGGCAGTTGAGTCATAAAAAACCTTTTGGCGTTTTCATAGTTTATGGTGATGACGATTTATGGCGTTGAAGGGTGTTCCTGTCATCAGCACAGGGCTGCACAGAACCTGACGCGACCTTCATACTTTCTCTCTAAACTCTAACACAGGCATCAGGAAATCCCAGATTGTTGCAAGGTTGTGAGTTCGTATGCGCACCTTTCAACCAAAACACAGAATTTTGTTCGCGCTGTCCACCAGGAAGACTTATCCGCCTCACCAAATGTAATCAATTTGTGCCTTATTTATTGCGCAAATTAGCGCAAATCACCGTACACCCCGCCTGTGAGCACATTTTGGCCTCGACCCGTCACGGACAATTATGATGTGATGAGGGTTCTTTGGCGGGATATTACGGTATACTTCACAGACTTTTGCTGTTTTATTCAGAACGTTTTTATTACGGAACGGTTGTTTGTGTTCAAACACTCAGTTTCTGACGAGGATGCTGTAAAGCGCTATGACTCCATACGCCTCCCCGATTTTGACTTCGCTGTTAGATACCGATGCCTACAAGCTTCATATGCAGCAAGCGGTTTTCCATCGTTATCACAGTATCAGCGTGGTGGCCGAGTTCCGTTGCCGCGGTGATGAACTGCTGGGCGAATACGCCGGTGAAATCCGTCAGCAAATCCAGTTGATGAGCGAACTGGCGCTGACCGACGATGAGTTCACCTACCTCTCCGGGCTGCCTTTCTTTACACAGGACTATCTCAGCTGGCTGAAAACGTTCCGCTATAACCCGGAACACGTCACCGTTTCCGACCGCGACGGCCATTTGCATGTGCGCATCGAAGGGCCGTGGCGTGAAGTCATCATGTGGGAAGTGCCGCTGCTGGCGGTTATCAGTGAAGTGGTACATCGCCATCGTTCACCGCTAATCACGGCGCAAATGGCGGTCGAACAGCTGCGTAAAAATCTGGTCAGCTTTAATGAGCAGGCCTCTGATATCGATCTTTCCGCTTTCCGGCTGATGGATTTTGGCACACGCCGCCGTTTCTCGGGCGAGGTGCAGGAAGCGATTGTCAGCACGCTGAAAAGTGAATTCCCTTATCTGGTCGGTACCAGCAACTACGATGTCGCCCATAAGTTGCAACTGGCGCCGGTCGGAACGCAGGCACATGAATGGTTTCAGGCGCATCAGCAAATCAGCCCGGTGCTGGCCAACAGTCAGCGCGCGGCGCTACAAGCCTGGCTGGATGAGTACCCTGATCAGCTCGGTATCGCCCTGACTGACTGCATAACCATGGATGCTTTCCTGCGTGATTTCGGACCGAAATTCGCGAACGCGTATCAGGGTCTGCGCCATGATTCAGGGGATCCGTTTGAGTGGGGTGAAAAAGCCATCGCGCATTATCACGCACTGGATATTGATCCGATGACTAAGACGCTGGTGTTCTCCGATAATCTCGACCTGGATAAGGCACTGCATTTATATCGCCATTTCCACAAGCGGGTGAATTTAGTATTCGGCATCGGTACGCGCCTGACCTGTAATATTCCCGGTGTGAAACCGCTGAATATCGTCATCAAACTGGTTCAGTGTAATGGTAAGCCAGTGGCGAAACTTTCCGACAGTCCGGGAAAAACCATCTGTCAGGATAAAGCGTTTGTGAAAGCGCTGCGCAAAGCATTTGATCTGCCACTGGTCAAAAAAGCCTCCTGATCTGCCGCGAAGTGCCGGGAAATGACCTCCGGCGCTTTGCTGATTTTTTATCCCGCGTATTTCCTTCCTTATATAGATGATATTCAATTTGCTCGGCTTTCATTCATTCACTCAATAATTTTCGTGTATACCCGCCCCTGCCTGACAATTCTTACACCACGACGTTGATTTCTGCTTGTGTCCTGAGAAAGGCTAAGTAACATAGCAAAATCCCTTTTTACAGGGTGTCCATTATTTCTTAGTCAACATCTGTATATAAAGAAAGAGAGAAATCTATGAGCGTTGTGCCTGTAGTCGACGTACTGCAAGGCCGTGCTGCGGTTGACAGTGAAGTCACCGTACGCGGTTGGGTACGTACCCGGAGAGATTCTAAAGCTGGTATCTCATTCCTCGCCGTTTATGACGGCTCCTGCTTTAATCCATTACAGGCCGTCGTCAATAATTCTCTGCCCAATTATCAGGATGAGGTTCTGCATCTGACGACCGGCTGTTCTGTTGAAGTGACAGGTACTGTTGTCGCCTCCCCTGGCGAAGGCCAGAGCTTTGAGCTGCAGGCGACTGCGATTAAAGTCGTCGGCTGGGTGGATGATCCTGATACATATCCGATGGCGGCTAAACGTCACAGTATTGAATATCTGCGTGAAGTGGCACACCTGCGTCCGCGTACCAACCTGATTGGCGCGGTGGCACGCGTGCGTAACACCCTGTCTCAGGCAATTCACCGTTTCTATCATGAAAACGGCTACTTCTGGGTGTCGACGCCGCTGATTACAGCTTCCGATACCGAAGGTGCTGGTGAGATGTTCCGCGTGTCCACGCTGGATCTGCAAAACCTGCCGCGTACTGACAAAGGCGAGATCGATTTCAGCGAAGACTTCTTCGGTAAAGAATCCTTCCTGACCGTTTCTGGTCAGCTGAACGGTGAAGCGTACGCCTGTGCATTGTCCAAGGTGTACACCTTCGGCCCGACCTTCCGTGCAGAAAACTCCAACACCAGCCGTCACCTCGCTGAATTCTGGATGGTGGAACCGGAAGTGGCCTTTGCCACACTGGACGATATTGCATCATTGGCTGAAAACATGCTGAAATATGTTTTCCAGGCCGTGTTGAACGAACGTTCAGACGATATGGCTTTCTTTGCTGAACGCGTAGACAAAGATGCGGTTGCCCGCCTTGAGCGTTTTGTAACCTCTGATTTCGCGCAGGTGGATTACACTGAAGCAGTAGAAATCCTAATGAATTGCGGTCAGAAGTTTGAGAACGCTGTTTCGTGGGGTGTGGATCTTTCTTCAGAACACGAACGTTATCTTGCTGAGCAACACTTCAAAGCGCCGGTGGTAGTGAAAAACTATCCGAAGGATATCAAATCCTTCTACATGCGTTTGAACGATGATGGCAAAACCGTCGCGGCGATGGACGTATTAGCGCCTGGCATCGGTGAGATTATCGGCGGTTCTCAGCGTGAAGAACGTCTGGATGTATTGGACGCGCGAATGGTTGAAATGGGACTTAAAACTGAAGATTATTGGTGGTATCGCGATCTTCGTCGTTACGGCACTGTGCCACACTCCGGCTTCGGTTTGGGCTTTGAACGTTTAGTCGCCTATGTCACCGGCGTACAGAACGTCCGCGACGTGATTCCGTTCCCACGCACACCACGTAATGCAACCTTCTAATTAATTAAACTATTTTTTAATTAACAAAAACTTTACAAAACTAAGGCCAGCATTGCTGGCCTTAGTCATTTTTAAAAATAGATCCCCGTCACAAAGTTCCCTAAAATACACATTTTGTAATACATTCTTTCTCGCTGAAACATATTTAGTAATTTAGTAGCATTTTCGCTGTAGATTAAGCGAACCTCGGATGGAATAGTGCGTTCAGACACAGGAGACACCAAACTTTCATGAATAGTTCCCCAAAGAATTATTGACGGCAGTGGCAGGTGTCCGAATAAAACCAATGAGGGTAATAATAATGATGAAGCGCAACATTCTTGCAGTAGTAATCCCAGCTCTGTTAGTCGCTGGTGCAGCTAATGCAGCAGAGATCTATAACAAAGACGGCAACAAACTGGATTTGTACGGTAAAGTTGACGCACGCCATAACTTCTCTGACAACGCTGGTGATGATGGCGACCAGACCTATGTTCGTTTCGGCTTCAAAGGCGAAACTCAAATTACTGACCAACTGACCGGTTACGGCCAGTGGGAATACAACGTTCAGGCTAACCATGCAGAAAGCGCTGGCGACGAAGGCAACAAAACTCGTCTGGGCTTCGCAGGTCTGAAATTCGGTGATGCAGGTTCATTCGACTACGGTCGTAACTACGGCGTAATCTACGACGTAATGTCCTACACCGACCAATTGCCAATCTTTGGTGATGACACCATGTACCAGAACAACGACAACTTCATGGTTGGTCGTGGTAATGGCATGGCAACTTACCGTAACAGCAACTTCTTCGGTCTGGTTGACGGCCTGAGCTTCGCTGTACAGTACCAGGGCAAAAACGACGAAGGTCGTGACGGTCGTGGCGCAGTTGACTCCAACGGCGACGGCTGGGGTACTTCTGCTGCATACGCACTGGGCAACTCTGGTGTTAGCCTGACTGGTGCTTACTTCTCTTCTAACCGTACCTCTACTCAGAAAGCTGACGGTAACGGCGACAAAGCTGACGCATACGCATTCGGCGCGAAATACGACGCTAACAACCTGTACCTGGCAACCTTCTACGGTGAATCACGTAACACCACCGATTACGGCAACCCAGATGCGATTGCTAACAAAACTCAGAACTTCGAAGTGGTTGCACAGTACCAGTTCGACTTCGGTCTGCGTCCATCCATCGCTTACCTGCAGTCTAAAGGCAAGCAGCTGAACGGCTTCAGCGACAACGGCGCAACCTACGCTGGCGGCGATGCTGACCTGGTTAAATACGTAGAAGTTGGTACTTACTACTACTTCAACAAAAACATGTCTACCTACGTTGACTACAAAATCAACCTGCTGGACGACAACAGCTACACCAAAGCCGCCGGTCGCAGCACCGACGACACTGTGGGTGTTGGCTTGCAATACCAGTTCTAATATCGCTTAACGATGCGCTTACGGGCGCATCAAAGTGGATATCAAGGCAGAGCTTCGGCTCTGCCTTTTGCATTTCTGATTTCTTAAAAACACCCTTTTCCATGCCCTTTTCATAAAATATTTTAATCTCGGATCCGCCCTCACAACTCTGCTTACTTTTTCCCGCAAACGGTTGGCAAAACGCGCGCTCTGGCGTTACCCTTAAGGCCTCTTTCGTACTATCAGGCTAATGGAAGTTTCCAACATGTTTGAAAAAATCACTGCAGCACCTGCCGACCCGATTCTGGGCCTTTCCGATCTTTTCCGCGCTGACGACCGCTCTGATAAAATCAATCTTGGGATTGGTGTTTATAAAGATGAGACAGGTAAAACGCCGGTTCTGGCCAGCGTGAAGAAAGCCGAACAATTCCTGTTGGAAAATGAAACGACCAAAACCTATCTGAGCATCGACGGATTGCCTGATTTTGCACACTGCACACAGGAATTGCTGTTTGGCAAAGACAGCGCAGTGATCGCTGAAAAACGAGCCCGCACTGCTCAAACTCCCGGCGGCACCGGCGCACTGCGTATCGCAGCAGATTTTATCGCCACCCAAACCAGCGCCAAACGGGTGTGGGTCAGCAACCCAAGCTGGCCGAACCATAAAAGCGTATTTAATGCTGCAGGTTTGGAAGTGGCTGAATACAACTATTATGACGCGCAGAATCACTCCCTTGATTTCGACGGTATGCTTAAGAGCCTGAGTGAAGCACAAGCGGGCGACGTAGTGCTGTTCCACGGTTGCTGCCATAACCCAACCGGTATCGATCCTACACAGGAACAGTGGTCACAGCTGGCGGAGCTGTCCGTCTCGAAAGGCTGGTTGCCGCTGTTTGACTTCGCCTATCAGGGCTTTGCGAAAGGTCTGGAAGAAGATGCCGGTGGCCTGCGTCTTTTCGTGGCAAAACACAAAGAATTGCTGGTCGCGAGCTCCTACTCGAAAAACTTCGGTCTGTATAACGAGCGAGTGGGTGCCTGTACGATTGTGGCGTCTGATGCCGAAACCGCTGACCGCGCGTTTAGCCAGGTGAAATCCGTTATCCGTGCAAACTACTCTAACCCACCGGCACACGGCGCAGCCGTCGTCGCGACCATACTGGGTAACCCGTCACTGCGCGCGCTGTGGGAGCAGGAACTGAGCGACATGCGTCAACGAATTCACCGCATGCGCCAGTTGTTCGTCACAACCTTGCAGGAAAAAGGCGCTAAACAGGATTTCAGCTTTATCATCAATCAGAATGGTATGTTCTCATTCAGCGGCCTGACCAAAGATCAAGTTCTGCGTCTGCGTGATGAATTCGGGGTTTACGCGGTGAACTCAGGACGCATTAACGTGGCCGGTATTACGCTAGATAACATGGCACCGCTGTGTGAAGCCATCGTCGCTGTGCTGTAAAACATAAGCAACGCTGCTCCATTAAAAAAGCCCGTCAGGAAACTGACGGGCTTTTTGCTGTTCCTGAGGCGCAAAATAAATCACCAGACCGGTAATTCATCCTGCAGGAAAGGGTTGGTTTTACGTTCATAACCAAAATCTGACATCGGCCCGTGACCTGGGATAAACACGATGTCATCGCCAAGCGGCAACAATTTGGTTTTGATCGAATGGATCAGCGCCTGATGATCACCGCGCGGGAAATCACTACGGCCAACGCCACCTTTAAATATCACGTCACCGGAAACGGCTAAACGCGCTTTATCATTGATGAAAACGATATGGCCCGGCGTGTGTCCGGGACAATGCAGCACGGAAAGTTTCTCTTCGCCCACGCTGACATGATCGCCCTCTTCCAGCCAGGTATCAGGCGTCAGCGGGTCACAGTGGTCTAATCCGAACATCTGGCTTTGCGTTGGCAGTGCATCCAGCAGGAATTGATCTTCTGGATGAGGCCCAATCACCGGCACCTGATAATGTGCAGCCAGTTCCGCGGCAGCACCAACGTGATCAAGATGACCATGTGTCAGCAGAATTTGGGTGACCAGTACGCCCTGAGCGGAGACTTCGCGGATGATTTTGGCTGCTTCGCCGCCCGGATCGACAAGCGCGGCCTGATTGGTTTTAGTACACCAAATCAGTGAGCAATTTTGGCTGAACGCCGTGACGGTAATGAGATGGGTTTTCATAAGGCTCCACAAAATGGCCTGTCCATTTGGGCAGGCCACTAATGACACACATCACCAGGTCCGTGCAGGGCCGGTATCGATGTGCACAAAGTTACTTCGTGGATAATATCCTACACCACCCATCCGCATTTTTAATGCTGCTTTGCGGATATTGCTCAGTTCGATGCCCTGAATGTGGAAATCCATCGCCTGACCCAGCGTGTGGTAACTGTGCTTGGCCACACCACTTCCTGGTTCACGCATGCTGTTATTCGTCGCCAGCGAGCGGTAGCCAGAAATCAACTGCACGGGTTTATTCGTTCCTCCGAGCATGACCTGTAAGCGATAGAGATGATCGAACAAAGCGGGGTCGATGGACTTCACCTTTTCTGCCCGATAGTCCCTGAACAAATGATTCAACCGGGCCAATTCATCCTTGTTGTAACGCTTTCCATCAAAAAACTCAGTTTTGAGGGTTTCGCCAGTATTTAGATTATTAACGACCAGAATACGTGGACGAGGAGTGGAAAGAGTGGCGAACGCACGACTCGGAAGCAATGCAATCCCCATAGCGGCACTGCCTAATGCCAGCCATTTACGGCGATGTTTGTCGATTTCATTCATGAACAGTTTACTATCCGGTAAGAGTGTCAAAAAGGTGCAATGCCAGCACCGCCTCGAACCTTAACTTCCTAAATTGGGCGAGTCAAGGGACCCAAATATGCAAAACGAGCGTGCCAATGGCTCACGCTCGTTCAATGGCCAAATACTCTGACCTTTATCAGACTAGTTTTACTGCATTTATTGCAGTAATTTTTCTGCCTGAGGCAAGATTTGTGCGCCGGATCTCACAGTAGAATCATAATTGTAAATATCTGTACGGAATTGCGGCTTACCATCTTCCGCTACCCACGCTGTCAGATAAAACAGTTTTACCGGTATGCGATGACGAATAGAGACGTAAGTGGTATTACCGCCCTGCAATGCAGAGGAAATACGCGTGTCATTCCAGCCCGCGTCCTGCAACAACATATTGGCCAGTTCAGAGGCTTTATTCACCCGCACACATCCTGAACTTAACGCACGAATATCTTTACTGAAAAGATTGTGATTCGGCGTGTCGTGCAGGTAGATAGCATCAGAACTTGGCATGTTGAATTTGTATCGACCAAGGGAATTGCTCGCGCCCGGTGCCTGTCGGATGCGATATGGGAAATGGCTCGGTGACACCATCGCCCAGTCAATCATCGTCGGGTCGATCACTTCTGCATCATTACTCCAGCCGGATAACACCTGATAACCGTGCTGCTGGAAGTACGTCGGGTTGTTGCGGGCTTTCGGCACGATATCTTCACGCACTAAGGTCGTCGGCACGTTCCACGGCGGGTTCACCACCACGTTGTTTAATGCACTGCTCATCAGCGGCGTTTTACGGCTTGGACGGCCAACAATCACCCGCGATGACAACACTTCATTACCGTTGAGATAATACGTCAGCTGGTAATTCGGAATGTTTACCATGATACCGGTGTTCACATTGCCCGGCAGAATACGCAACCGTTGAATGTTCAGCGCCAGCAACGTGGCACGCAGCTGCGGAGATGAATTTAGCCACTGACGCGTACGGGCACCGATAATGCCATCCGCTTCAAGTCCCTGCCATTTCTGAAAACGCTTAACCGCCTCGACCAGATCCGGCGTGTACTGATTGTTAGATACCACAACAGGTGCTGCGGGAGCCGGGCTTTCAACTGACTGCACCGTTGGCAGAACATCTTGCACGGAAGTTGCCGACGGGCTCACCGCTGGCGTGGATGCCTGCGCTTTGTCAGCGCTTTCATCAACGGAAAGATCGTCATTTGCCGCGCTGCCAGGCACGTTGGGTGCGATGGTTTCATCCGTCGGCTTCGGCGCTTTGGCCTCGTCTGGCGGTGCGACCATCATGCCGGTGCGGCTGAGAATTTCACGCAGTGCAGGAATGTCGTCACTAATCTGATCCGGACGCAGGCTGGTTGCGCCCGTTATCACCGGCCACGGGCGGTTATCCGCCAGCATGGTTTTCAGCGCATCGTGCATTTTTGCATAATAAGGATGTTGCGGTGTCAGCGTCGACAAATACTGTGCCGTCGTGCCCTGACGCACAGCGAGCTGCCACTGGTTAATGACGGTCAGCGGTGGTGTGGTCATTTTGTACGGAACATTGCTATAAAGCCAGGTATCGCCTTTGGCCTCTACGCTGCTGGTGAACTGCAAATAGCCCAGCATCGCATCAGACAGCACGACGTCGCGTGCCATGCCAGTGACTTCGGGATCTGTCAGCCATCTAACCCATTGTGTAAACTGCGGCTGAATACCGGAAATAGCCAGTTCTGCGAGCTGCTGCTGAAATATCTGGACGGTTTCCCTGTCCTTCCACATAGGCTGCATGTGGTTCGATGCATACAGTGATGAGAGGGAAGACAAATACAGCGGACGAATGCCTCGCGGTAAGAGTTCAGCTTGTAGCTGGCTCATGCTCTGAACGCTGGAGAGCGTGGCGGTGCGCACCGGCATAGTCGGTACAGTCGCCCAGGCAGCAAACCACGGCGACAGGCCGCTTGCCAGCAGGCAGCTGGCCACTAAAAACTTGAGAGACCTTTGATTCATCAACATCTTCCCTTGCCTCCCGGTAAATTGCTCAATTTCATCCCCGAAATATTCCAGCGACTCTGTGATTAAGTATATAAAGAAAATTCATTTTTTGCGTAGAAACTCAATGAAATAGAGCCCTCGTCTGACCTAAAGACTCTAAGCCAGCGACCAGGGGAAATAAAGCTTTCATTAAACAGTTTCCGCACTGTTTTCAGCCAGTCGATTACATTTCAACCGGTGCGTTGGAAATGTCTCAGCAGATATAAGTAACTAACGGATAATCGCAATAAAACATAAGTTAAGTGAATAAATACGTGTAAAAAAGCCCCGGCATTTTTGCCAGGGCTTTTGAAGTTCCACAGAAAATGTTGTCTGTAAAAGGGATCAGGAAATATCAGCTTCCGTATTGGCCAGCACCGGTAATTCAGGTGGCGCAAAACCACGCAGGCCTACGACGTGTACATGTTCATTGTTACCAAACATCTTACGTACCAGTTTGTAGGTCGTGCCTTTTTCCGGGCTAATGTTTTCAGGTGCGGCGATGATCAGCTGCATTTCCAGACGGTCGCATAGTTCGAACAGCGTGGCGATGGATTTGGCATCCAGACGCGCCGCTTCATCCAGGAACAACAGGCGACACGGTGAAATGTCTTTACCGCGCATACGGCTCGATTCGTCTTCCCAGCTTTGAACAACCATAACCAGAATCGACATACCGGTACCGATAGCCTCACCCGTCGACAGTGCGCCACTCTCTGCACGCAGCCAGCCGTCGGATCCTCTGTTAACTTCCACTTCCATCTCAAGATAGTTGCGGTAGTCCAGCAGCTCTTCACCAATGGTTTGCGGCGTACGCTGACCCATGTCGATTTGCGGATTGAGGCGCTGATACAACTTCGCCAGCGCTTCGGAGAAGGTCAGACGGTTGCTGCTGAACAGATCCTGATGCTGTTCCTGCTGTTCGGAAAGCACATCAAGCAAACCAGCATGAGCTTCGCGCACGTTAACGTTCAGACGAACGCTTTTCACCTGGCCGAATGCCACGGCCTGCAGGCCCTGGTTCAGCTGGCGAATACGATTTTGCTCGCGCTGAATCGTTTTACGGATGATGTTCGCCACGCTCTTAGAGCTTATCGCCAGTTGTTGCTCACGGGCGGTAAGTTCTTCGGTCAGGCGCCCCAGTTCAATTTCCATCTGTTCGATGGCTTCCACTGGATCATCGGTACGGATAATGTCCTGACGGATGCGCTCACGCAGATGCTGATACACGGCGATATAAAACTGAATTTTGCGTTCCGGACGTTTCGGATCTTCGGACAGGCGCAGCACGTCGCGCAGGTGCTCGTTATCCGATACCGCCAGACGCAGCGCACCCAGTGATTTATCCGACATAGAGCGCAGTTCGTCGCCATCCATGTACGCCAGTTCACGACGGTGCAGGCGGCGCTCAACGCCGTTGTCCTTCACCAGACGCATCACCGCACACCAGCCGGCTTTCGATGTCACGACCTGCTCGCGGCTCTGATGATAATCACGTTCCAGCTTACGGAGTTTCTTCTGCAGGTTATCCATTTCGGCTTCGCAGAAGGTGATCTGTTTTTCGAGTTGATTGCAGCGCGCACGGTTGGTGCTCAGTGCAACATGCAGTTCATCGCGACGGGTTTTGGCGCGCTCTTCGGCATTCGGATCGGCCTGAACGCCGATATCCTGCAATTCCTGACCCAGCTCTTTAAGCATGTCGCGCTTGGCATCGAACGAGCTCTTCAGCGAGGCCAGAACCTGACTGTATTGCGTGAACTGTGCCTGATGCTGACGCATTTGCTCACGCGCGCGGGTACGTTCCGCTTCCGCATGTTCAAGACGCTGACGCAGTTTGTCGTTGAGGTCAGCGTTTTCATTTAACATGCCGGCAGAGTCGGTGTAGCTGAAATGCGTGCGGCGCTGAACCACTTCGGTCAATGCAAAGGCCTGTTGTTTCGCCAGACGCTGCGCATGCTGTGCCTGCGCGTAATCTTCCTTCAGCTGTTCGTGCTGTTCCGGATCGCTTTGCAGCACCGATACCAGCGGTTCCAGCTTGTTCAGAGAAATGCCGTGTTGCTGAATGAAACGGGCGGCGTCCTGCGCCTCTTCCATTTCATCGCGGATTTCTTCCACACGGTCAATCAGCGTTTCATCACACAGCAGGCCAACCCGCGGCTGCAATTTGTTGAGCATGCCGACGGCCTCTTTCGCCTGCTCAAACTGCTGACGCTGCTGCTGATTCTGGCCTTCATGCGCGTTCAGTGCACGTTCAAGCTCACCGCGACGGCCGCTCAAAGTACGAATGTCCGCTTCCGGATCGGCATCAAAAGCAACGGCCAGATGGCTGCCGATAAAGCGGCTGAAAGCCTGATGCGCACGCTGAATTTTTTGCACGTCAAACGACAACGTGGCATAACGCTCGGACAGGCTTTCGCGCTCTTTATGCAACGTTTCCAGACGGTTCTCACGTGCCGCACGGCCAAACAGCGGCACCTGCGGGAAATGGGAATAACGCCACTGACGATCTCCGGTTTTTACCAGTACCGCGCCCTGCATTTCATCGACTTCGAAAACATTATCATCGAAGGATTGTGGATCCCCTTCGATCAGATACAAATCTTCCGGACAATCGTCCAGACCGTCTAACTGGTCGCGGATCAGCGATAAATCGGGTACCACAATCGCGTGGCGCGACGGACCGTAGAGCGCGGAGAAGTAAGGCGCATCGTCAATGGTCACGTCATCATAAATCTCAGACAGCAGCACGCCACCAAAACGCTCTGCCAGCGCAATCATGCGGGAATCTTCTGCACCACTCGGCTGGCTGAGGCGGGTAATCTGCCCTTCAATACGACGTTTACGCGCAGCCACTTCGTCACGTTCAACGGTGGTATCGCGTTCGCTTTCCAGCAACTGCTGCATGTACTCGGTCACCTGCTGGCTGTTTTCCAGCGGCTCTTTGCTCTGCTCGCTTAACTGGCTCAGGGCTTCCTGAGCTGCCAGCCAGACCGGCGCGCGGGCTGTCAGTTCGCGGATACGCGCCTGAGCCTGCTCTAATTCCTGACGCATTTCCATGCGACGCTCGCTGGCCTGCGATACCACGATCTGCAATTCTTCGATCTGTACTTCCAGCTCGCGCTGCATTTCGTCCAGATCTTCCGGCTGGACGTCCTGTCCGGTTCGTTTACAAAATTCCTGCAACTGACGCTCAGCGTCCTGTTGCTCACGCAGACGCCCTTCCAGTTCGGCCAGTCGCATCCGCAGCGGTTCAACGCGTTCTGCCTGATGCACTTGCGAAGGCCACTCACGCAGTAACTCACGCGCGGTTTTCCAGGCATCGCTGCGACTGACTTCACCGGCGATTTTCACCACCAGCTGATAAGCCGTTTCGAACTGACTGTGCGCGGCTGATGCCACACTCATTTTTTGCTCGAGCATCAGCAGGATATCTGTCGCTTCCTGTTCCTTGCTCTGGAAGGTTTCCAGCCACTCTTCGCTGTTCTGCGTGGTCAGATCGGGGATCTGGCACAGCTCACGAGCGCGTTCAATTGCCTGTAACGCCTGCTGATACTGAATCGCACGGGTTTGTTGAACATCCAGCGCCTGCTGGTAATCCGCCAGCTGGCTTTTCAGTTCATCCACTTCCAGCTCAGCCGCTTCGGCACGAGCCTCGTGCTCGGCGTGCAGCTCACTGGCTTCTGCAACCACTTCGTTCTGCTCTTCCAGACGATAGGTCAGCTCTTCGAGGTCACTTTCGTAACGCTCGATTTTTTCCTGCTGACGCATGGCGGTCTGAACCAGACTCAGATGGTCGCTGGCGGCCTGATAATCGGTTTCCAGATCGCTTTGTGAACCGCTTTGCTCAGCCAGTTCACGCGCCATTTCAACGTGCCGATATTGTTCACTGGACAGCTGTTTACGGCTCGACAGCAACTCGTTACGCAACACCAATGCGCCATCTAAATGTTTACGGCGCTCATTGGCATGACGCATGTAGTCAGCAGCCACGTAGGAGGTAGCTTCAGAAATCAGATGCTTAAACAAATCACGGTCGGATTGCGTAACGCGGATCGCTTCGAGCGTCATGCGGTTTTCACGCAGTGCAGCTTCCATATCCTGGAAAGCTTTACGCACACCACTGTTTTCCGGCAACAGATAGTCGCGCAGGGAACGGGTGATGGCGCTGGAAATCCCGCCGTACAGCGAGGCTTCGATCAGACGATAGAACTTGCTGCGGTCAGACGCCGAACGTAAGCGACGCGGAATGACACCCAGATCGAACATCAGCGCGTGGTAATCCGTGATGGAGTTGAACTGCTTAAACTGCACACCTTCCATCGCTTCGACGCGGTCTTTCAATTCCTGCAAAGACAGTACGCGCGCCTGACGTTCACCGACGGTTTCGGTCAGCATTTCGGTCGGATTCACCGCGACCGGCAGGCCCTGAATCGTAAAAGGTTTAATGTCCACTTTGCGATCGCGCCCGGCGATTTGTTGCAGACGAACGCCGACCACGACGCGCTGATGGCGTGAGTTCACGACGTCCAGCACCGAGTAACAGACGCCCGCACGCAATTTACCGTGCAGACCTTTATCGCGCGAACCCGAGGTCGCCCCCGCTTCCGTGGTGTTACGGAAATGCAGCAACGTTAAATCCGGGATCAGCGCCGTGACGAAGGCGGCCATGGTGGTGGACTTACCCGCACCATTGCCCCCTGAAAGCGTGGTGACCAGTGAATCGAGGTCAAAGGTGCGGGCAAAAAAGCCGTTCCAGTTAACCAGCGTCAGTGAGCGAAATTTACCGCGTTCAATCATTCCTGTTCATCCTCTGCGCTCTCGCGTGCTTGCTGTCCGGCCAGCGCTTCACCTTCTTCGGGTTCGTCATTTAATGACAACACACTGTCGACGGGCATTGCTTCACCGTCACGGATCATCCGCAACTGGGCTTCGCGGGCGTCATCTCCGCTGCGGACATCGGCACCGAATCGGAATACCGCTTCGGTAATGCGGAATTTGGTACTGTCGGCCCCCATGAAAAACACCATGCCCAGGCGGCGCAGACGGTTTAGGGAAGTCCTGACTTTATCCTGCAACTTCTGACGGTCTAAATCCGAGCCAGTTGAGCGCTGGTTAACGTATTTCAGCAGCTTGTTTTCATCGGCCAGGCTCAGCAATTCGTCATAGAGCTCCTGCTGGGTGAAAATACCTTCGTGCGCCAGACGCTCGGGACTGAGATACAGATAGCAGAGAATTTTCCCGACCATCATGTCCAGCTCAGATAAGACCGAACGTGAAATAAGCGTCGTGGAGCGCGGCCGCAAATAGAAGAAACCTTCCGGTGCCCGGATCAATTCCACGTGATAGCGGCTGTAAAAGAGTTCCATTTCTTCCTGATAGTCCATCAGGAAGGCATGGTTATCCAGTTCATCAATGCCGATGTGGCGGCCAGAACGTAACTGGCTGTCGAGAGCAGGAAACACTGAGTTCGCCAGTGCCTGCGCCAGCTTAGCTGGCATTATGTGTTCAATATTTGTCGATGACATGGGCCTGCACCTTGGCTCCGTAATCATTGATTGCCTGCCATTCGGCGTGCAACCCTGAAAAATCTGCTTCAGCCACACCAAGGCGCACAGCCTGGTCGACCACAATTCGCGCGACATCAAAGTGTCGGGCACGCGGATACTGCATGAGGTATTCGCGCATCACCATGCCCAGATTGAGCGGCGTTTTCTGTTGTTGGTAAACTTGTAATGCCTGTTCAATCAATGCCGCAAGTTGTTCGCGGATTTCATTAAATTCTTCAAATTCGAGATCAGGCGGAAGTTCGCCGGTCACTTCTTCGCTGCGCAGCGCCAGTTCTTCGTCACGCATATCCAGCAGACGATCCGCATTGGCAAAGGTCAGCGTCCATGGCTGATCGAAATAATTTTGCACCGACTGGCGCAGGCGCTGAGCGAACACGCGATTTTTATCCATGTCGATCGCAGTACGGATAAATTTATGCACGTGACGGTCATAACCGATCCAAAGGTCAATCGCCTGCTGGCCCCAGCTGGTGATACGGTCAAGTTTGTTCTGCAAATCGAAGACCAGCTTGTCGACAAAACTCAGATCCATGTCGATCATCGTGGCGTCCTGAATGCGCATCAGATGCGCCTGCAACAGATCACCCGCCGCTTCCAGCGTATCCTGCAACTCACGCAGCGTACCGGATGTTTCTGACAGAAGAAGTTCACAGCTGGAGATCGCCGCGCGCCAGTCTTTGTTGAGCAGACCGGCGATATCGTCTTTCACGCCCTGCTGCTGTTCATCCATGATGCGCTGGGTCATATCGATGCTGTCGAAGATTTCCGCGACAGAGTATTTGAGCGGTGCGTAAACATTGCGATGCCAGTGGAAATCATCGCCGCCTTCGTCAGCGGCGTCCGCCGCACGCTTGAGTTCCTGCGCAACAATCGAAAGCTGCATAGAGAGACGCAGCGTGGAGAATTCGCGCTGACGGATATAATAATCTGAAATGCCGATCGCCAAAGGAGTCAGGCGATAAATGGCGTTGCCGTCTGCCAGCTCACTGACAAAACGGTTGAGCAAACGCTGACGCACCATGTCATTGATGGCGTTATTGGCACGTACGGTGACGGTCTCGTTGGTCTGCTCAAAACCTTTGCTGACGTGACGAAATGCATCGACCAGTTCACCCTCACTCATTTCCCCATCAAGGCGCTCGCTGTTTAATGTGGCAATCGCCAGAAGAAAAGCCAGCCGCTCCGTTGGCAGCGAAATTGAGAAATCATTTTTCCGTGCCCAGGCGACCAGTTCGGGTACAGTCTGGGAAAATTCACTCATAATTCGTCCTTCAGAATGGGTTTGTGCGCCATCACGTGGATGTAACGTCCCAAACTAACAAAAGGTTCCTGGCGGCAATAACGCTGTTCCAGCGCCAGAAGCTCGTCAAAATCCTGTTTATGTTGTTGTCTGTTTCGCAAATAATCGTGGAACACTCTAACACCGGTCTTACCGCTTATCTGCATCTCAAGCTGTTCAAGCCACAGATAGACCTGCGCAGGCTCAAGCGGATGATCGGGTAACAATGAGCTCTTTTTGATTTTTGGCACGCCGGCTTCAACATGACCGAAGTTGCCGAGGATCATATGCCGCATGACCAGACCGTGGATATTGTAAAACATCAGGGACAATGCGCCACCCGGTGCAAGACAATCGACCAGCGCAGCCAGCGCCTCCTGCGGTTCGGCCAACCACTCGATGACAGCATGGAACAATATCAGATCAACCGGCTGTTCCAAATGTTCTGCGATGTGCTGAGCGGGGCATTGTACAAATTGCATGTTACCGCTCACACCCTTTTCAATCGCTGCTGCCTGAGCGCGACGGATCATCTCACCTGAAAGATCGCACAACAAGACCTGATGTCCTAAAGCGGCCAGTTCACAGGCCATTTGTCCTTCACCGCCACCCGCATCTAAAATGCGCAACGGCCGCTGAGGCAAACTTTTCATCAACTCCTGCAGATCCTGACCCAGCACAGCCTGACGGATACGTCCCTTCGTTGTGCCGTAGATATTGCGCGAAAATTTTTCGGCCATATCGTCAAAATTACGATCCTGCATGAGGTGTTACCTGTTCACGGTTGAGCATTTTGCTGGAAACATACCTGCTGAATAATTCATAGTACAGCTATGTGGCTGCTATTTTGGCACAGGCGGACGTAGAATAAATCATCCTGAAGCGGAATCACGCCCGGATGTCGTTTTTTCACTCAAAAGGACCGGTTTCTGATGTTGTTTATCCTTAAAAAGACCGTGGGCGGCCTGCTGCTTCCCTTGCCGTTTATTTTGCTGATCATGGCCTTTGCGCTGGTGTTGCTGTGGATGACTCGCTGGCAGAAAACAGGAAAAGTATGTTTTTCGCTGAGTTGGCTGCTGTTACTGCTGCTGAGCCTGCAACCTGTCGCTGACAGTCTTCTGCGCCCGATAGAATCAGAATATCCGACGTATCAGCCTCAGGCGCATCCGCCGGTGAAATATGTCGTGGTGCTGGGCGGCGGCTATACCTTCAATCCTGACTGGGCACCAAGTTCGAATTTAATCAGCAACAGCCTGCCACGCGTAGCAGAAGGGATCCGAATTTACCGCGCCAATCCGGGGGCAAAACTGATCTTTACCGGCGGCGCCGCGATGACCAATCCAGTCAGCAGCGCGGCGGTTGCCGGAAAAGTGGCAGAAAGTTTAGGCGTGCCTGAAAGCGATATCTTATTGCTGGATAAGCCGAAGGATACCCATGAGGAATCGCAGCAAGTCAAAATGCTGATCGGGCAACAGCCATTCGTGCTGGTTACCTCGGCCAATCACCTGCCGCGCGCTATGATTTTCTTCCATCAGCAGGGTTTGTCGCCGATACCTGCGCCGGCGAACCAGCTGGCGATCGACTCTCCGCTTAATCCATGGGAAAGAACCCTGCCGCAGGCCTTATATTTTTCCCACAGCGAGCGTGCATGGTATGAAACGTTAGGTCGCGCATGGCAATGGTTATCCAGAGACAAGGCTGCGGCAGACTGACTTAATTTAGCCACGGCAGCAGCTGTTGCCGTGCATAATCAAACTGGCGTCGGTCGAGCTTACCGGTATGGATCAGGTGTGCTACCGATTCCCAGACCAGATACAGCCAGCGCCGGGAAAGGAAGGTGTCCGAAACGGGCGCTTTCTTCAAATAGCTGAACAGCAATTGTTCACTCATGCCCTTTTCCCACAAACGGAACATATCAAACTCACGCGGTGCCCACAGCACGGTGCCTGGATTGATCATCGCCAATAGTTGATCGCTGCGCGGATCTTTAAGCATGCTGCGTAGCGAAAGATTACCGTGAACCAGCACCGGCGTATCGTCAAAATCCTCAAACATGGCATCCAGACACTGGCGCGAGCGGAACAGCAGCGTGCGATCCTCAGGCGTGAGTTCGGGCGCCTGTAAGTTCGACAACGTGGCCCATAACACTTCTACACGTTGCGGATACCAGTTTTCCCAGCGATTCTCCTGCGTACTGTCGACCGAGCCCACGCAACCATGGCTGTCGATGCGGTGCCAGGCCAGCATCGCTTCCACGATTTGATCCTGCAATACCTGCCAGCGCTCGGGGGTTCGCGTAGGCGCTTCTGCCGAAACGCCCCGGAGGCGTTCGAGCAGCAGAATTTCTTGATAAGGTTTCTGGTGTGTGGTCACCATGCCGTATACGGTCGGCACGCGCACCACGCCTTCACGCGCCAGCATCGAGAGCTTGTAAGCCTCCTGTCCGGCAATGCCCAGACAGGTAAAGCTTTTCGCCATCAGCGGCATGGCGTAGCCCTGCTCATCGTAAAGTGAAAAAAGATGGGCATAAGGCTGTTCACTTACGCATTCCAGGCGGGATAAACGCTCGCCCAGCACAATACTTAATTCGGCTTTTAGCTGTTCCATAACGTTTTCGCAGTGACGAAATGAGTGGTTGTTATGATGGAAGCTTCAATGCAGGAATACCCCGTTTCAGATCAAACAAAAACCGGATAGTCGGGAGAGAAAGAGAAAGACATCACGCAAAAGGAAATGAATTTCATGTAAATCAGGAAAGAGTAAACGGAATGCGATGGCATCCCGTTTGGGAATCATCAGCGACTCAAGATTGCGCGCACGCGTTCTAAATCTTCCGGCGTATCAACCCCGACCGAAGGAATGGCCTTCGCCACGCCAACGTGGATTTTTTCACCGTACCACAGCACACGCAGTTGTTCGAGGAGTTCAATGTGTTCTAACTCGCTCGGCTCCCACTTAACGTACTGGCGGATAAACCCGGCGCGATAGGCATAGATACCAATATGGCGAAGGAATACATCGCCAATAGTTTCTTTTGATATCGCAAAGCGCTCACGTTCCCAGGGGATTGCCGCCCTGGAAAAATACATCGCGTAACCCTGAACATTGCGCACAACCTTCACCGCATTCGGGTTGAACGCTTCTTCGGCGGTTTCAATCGGCACGGCCAGCGTGGACATTCCCGCTTCGCTGTTGGCCAGATTTTCAGCCACCTGACGGATAATAACTGGCGGGATTAACGGTTCATCGCCTTGCACATTAACGATAATTTCGTCATCGGCGAACTGACACAATTCGATTACTTCTGCCAGACGCTCAGTCCCGGACTGATGATCCGCACGCGTCAGACACACTTCACCCCCGGCATCTTCAACAGCCTTCACGACTTCCGGGTGATCGGTCGCAACAATGACTCTCTTCGCGCCCGACTCTAACGCACGCTCCATGACATGGACAACCATCGGTTTGCCGTTGATATCTGCCAGAGGTTTACCCGGCAAACGGCTCGAACCATATCGGGCAGGAATAATGGCAATAAAACTCATGGATGCGTCTCATCAACAGAAAGTGGGCGGGCCTCATTTTCTAATAATACAGGAATGCCATCCCGGACGGGGTACGCAAGGCTGTCCGCTTTGCAGACCAGTTCCTGTGACTCTTTATTGAAGTACAACTTTCCGTTGCACACAGGGCAGGCAACGATTTCAAGCAAACGGTGATCCATAAAATTCTCCCGGAGGCGAGTACGCCCATAATCTATGTGGCGCAGCGCGAAAATGCATTGGAAAACACAATACGACGGTGCCAGAGAATAGCATAACCGCCCGATCAGCGTTAATACCCACATCCCCAGGAAGAGGTAGAGAGAGAACGAAATGTAACGAGAAAATTTTCACTTTGTGATGATTGCGTTACTGGCGGAGCCGGAGTAGAATTTTTTGTGAGCTACATCACATAAATAACCTTCAATACGAGTTTTAAAATGAAAACCATTAACAAAATCATCGCTATGTTCGCAAACTTCAGCAACTAACATTGCGTGGCACCTGCTATCATCGTGAATCAACGGCTGCCTGAGGCAGCCGTTTTACTTTTTTTAGCTTAGCTGCCAGCCGGAATTCCAGTAACCCTCTAACACATCAGGAATTTTTAGGACACTCACCTGTTCAGCCCCCTGCCATAACGCAAACCGATTAACAGCACCGGTGATATCCTGCACCCGTCGGGATGTGATTCTTGTACCTGGCTCCAGATGCAAACTTTTGACCTCAAGGATTTTTTCCTTGCGATGCATTTTGGCATCTACGCGGCCAATGAGTTCGCCACGTTGCAGAATGGGTAAGCTGAAATAGCCATACTGGCGTTTCGCTTCTGGCGTGTAACACTCGATCCGATATTCAAAATTGAACAACGTCGATGCACGCTTGCGGTCCCATACCACAGGGTCAAAGGGCGATAAAAGCGTCGTTACTGTAGACGTAATACCTGAATCAAGCGCCTGCTGTAACAGAGGCCATTGTTGCTGATGCACATAAAAAACGCCCTCCAGTCCGTCAACTTCAACGGGCGTAATTTCCTCATCTGCCAGCAAATTCGCAATCACTTTTTTGGTATCAACACGTTTAAGCCGGTAATAATCCGCCAGCCACTCCGCCTTGAATAAACCGAGACATTGCGCGGACCGCCTGAGCATTTGAAACTCTGCCGCTTCTTGCGTCAGCGCCTGGGTCGCATCATCCCAGCCGGGCATAACACGTTCAGCCAGATCATAAACCCGGTGAAAATTACGCCGTTCAGCGACCATCAGCTGGCCCGACGTGAACAGGGTTTCCAGATGCTTTTTATGCGGTTTCCAGTCCCACCAGCCACTGTTCGGTTTCTTCTCGGCGCTGAAATCGGCTGATCGAACAGGACCCTTCTCAGCAATATGGGCAAGTAACGCCTGAATATCGTTCTGGTGTTCATCGAACCATGCCTGCGAAAACTTCCATCCCATTTTCTGCGGATTTAACATGCGATGGCGCAGCAGACCGTAATCTTCGCTGGGGATAAAGCAGGCCTCATGCGCCCAGTATTCAAAAACCTTACCCGCTGACAGCGCGTCTTCCAGCCAATGCGGTGAATAATTGCCAAGCCTGCTGAACAGCACCAGATACGGACTGCGGGCAACCACGCTTATTGTGTCGATCTGCAACAATCCCATAGTGCGGATTGCCTGCACAACATCGTCGGCAGACGGTTTTTTGATCCGGGGTTTATAAAAGTTTTGAGCAGACAAATGCAGGGTGCGGGCTGAAACGAGAGATATAACCGGGTGAGACATATCGGTATCCATGGCAGCAAATAAACTGTGGATACCGATAGCATATTTTTACCGGAGCGTAAAATTCAGCTCAACGGGGAATAACAAAATTCAGAATCAGAACGCGATAACATCAGCCGCTGAAGGGCCGTGCGCTACGCTGCGGTACGTAGTGAATTCGACACGCTGACCAGCATTCAGGGATTTATTTTTGGTATTCGCGATGGAAGTACGCTGAACATAAATCTCAGAAGAACCGTCGAGCGGGCAAATAAAACCATAGCCTTTAGCCTGGTTGTACCATTTAACTAAACCCATTTTTAACATCATAATTTCTATCCTTTCTTTTGGGCATCCATGAACACACTTTTTTATTATTGTTCGGATGCGTTTGCCCATTTCTAAGTTAATTTTTTTATAAAAAACCTCTAATGAGCGAATTTGTTTTAACGATTATTTTTACTACTTTTACGACTTATCATCACGCCGTATGTATTTTTGCAGACATTAAAAACCCGCCGTCCGGCGGGCTTTACTCTGCTGATATGAATAACGGATAAGGTTGTTTCATATCATCATGTTAGCCTCTTATCAGAGAGCAATAACATTAGCAGCAGCAGGACCGCGCGGGCTATCCTGAATGGTATATTCTACACGCTGACCTTCGGCCAGAGTTTTGAAACCATCGGTGGCAATTGCAGAGAAATGTACGAAGACATCTTTACCGCCATCAGCCTGCTCAATAAAACCAAAACCTTTGCTTTCATTGAACCACTTAACCTGACCCATTTTCTTAGACATGCTTAAAACCTTTTACGAAATATAAAATCCTGCCATTCGGCAATGTTGGCCAATAGTTCAGACAATTACTTATGGGGAGGACTTAGAAGGTTCGTCTTGGAAGCGGAATCATCGGGAAAGAGATAACGTCTGGGAGGAACTGCTTTACTCTACACTCATACATAAATAGCGCTGCAACACAGGCTGCACGCATTAACTCACACCCCTGAAACAATAGCAAGTGAAGTGCTGAAACAAATGTTATGATTTTCAAGATATGGATAAATAGTCTTTATAAATCATGCTCTTTAAATTTAAAAAAAAATATGTAAAATTTACCGAAGAACGGTGATCCTGACGAGTTTAAGGCAAATCAGTGCGATTTTTTAAGAATAAGATCGGTGATTCTTTGCAGTAATTTCTCAGCAAGTCTGCCCTGAATTTTTGCTTCAACGGGTAAATACCACCAGTTAGCCTGCGCAAAACCACGACATTTCACGGCATCTTTTTCGGTCATCAAAAGTATTTGACCCGATTGAGCCAATCCAGAAAGTTGCTCAATCTGATAGGCTTTATGGTCCGCAAAAGCGACCTCTTTTTGCAACGTCAGCCCCAATTGTTTCAACGTGGCAAAAAAACGTGGCGGATGCCCTATTCCGGCCATTGCCACCACATTTCGCAATGCTGATGCATCTCGCTGTTCACCCGTCACCAGATTGACCGCTTTGCCAGGCTGTAAAATCATCGCCAGCTCACCTGTTTCCGCAGTGCCACCGTTAGTAATGATGGCGTCAACGGAGCGCAGACGGGATGCACGTTCCCGCATTGGGCCTGCCGGCAACCAGTGACCATTGCCAAAACGTCTCACACCATCCACGACGACAATTTCGACATCCCGCTTAAGTGCGTAGTGCTGTAAACCATCGTCGGTAATGATCACATCCAATTCATGTTCAGCAAGTAACGCTTTAACCGCGTCAGAACGCAGCGGTGACACCGCAACCGGTGCCCCCGTCCGCTGATAAATCAACACGGGTTCATCACCCGCCTGCGCTGTCGTCGTGCTTTCAGACAGCACCAGCGGATAGTGAGGTGATTTCCCACCGTAGCCGCGTGACACAACACCAACGCGAAATCCATGCAGTTGCAGCGTTTCCACCAGCCAGATCACCACCGGCGTTTTACCGTTACCTCCGGCGGTCAAATTACCGACCACCACAACGGGCACAGGTGCCCGCCAGCTTTTTTTTAGCCCTGATTTATAGCTGTAACGGAGGATCGTGGCTATCAGTCCATACAACCATGACAGTGGCAGAAGTAACCAGTAAAGCGGTGACTGACCTGACCAGATGCGCTCAATCATTGGCCAAACTGCATCCGGTAAAGCTGTGAGTAAACGCCACGCTCTTCCAGCAGAACCGCATGAGAACCACGTTCAACAATGCGCCCGTCTTCGATCACCAGAATTTCATCAGCTTTTTCAATAGTCGATAAGCGATGCGCAATCACCAGTGAGGTACGGTTTTTCTGTAACTCATCAAGAGCGGCCTGAATTGCACGCTCGGACTCTGTATCCAGTGCCGAGGTAGCCTCATCGAGGATGAGGATTGGCGAATCACGCAGCAAGGCGCGGGCAATAGCAATACGCTGACGTTGACCGCCCGAAAGCAGCACACCATTCTCACCGATCACCGTATCCAGCCCCTGATCCATCTTGCTGATGAAGTCCATGGCATACGCCATAGTCGCCGCTTTTTCGATTTCTTCACGGGAATAGATGTCAGTACGGGCATAGGCGATGTTATTGGCGATGGTATCGTTGAACAGGTGGACATTCTGGGAGACCAGCGCCACCTGATCACGCAGTGAAGACAACGTGTATTCACGTAAATCATGGCCATCCATCAGGATCTGCCCTTCCTGGATATCGTAGAAACGTGTCAGCAGGTTTGCGATGGTCGATTTACCTGAACCAGAGCGCCCCACCAGTGCCACGGTTTTTCCTTCCGGCAGGCTGAAAGAAATCTCACGCAGTGCAGGAATGTCACGTCCAGGGTATGTAAAGGTCACATTTTTGAATTCAACGTCACCTTTAGCTCGTTTGACTTCAAGTTTACCTTCGTCTTTCTCCTGCTCCATATCCAGAATAGAGAAAAGTGTCTGACAGGCAGCCATACCGCGCTGGAACTGGGAATTCACGTTAGTCAGGGATTTCAGCGGGCGCATCAGGGCGATCATCGATGAGAACACCACGGTGATTGTACCGGCACTCAGCGTTTCCATCACGGACGGGAAGCTTGCGGCATAGAGCACGAACGCCAGAGCCAGAGAAGCAATCAGCTGAATGATAGGATCTGAAATCGAAGAAGCAGAGACCATACGCATACCTTGCTGACGCATACGGTTACTGACTTTATCAAAGCGCTGAGTTTCGACTTTCTGACCACCGAAGATAAGTACTTCTTTGTGGCCTTTCAGCATCTGCTCGGCGCTGGTCGTAACTTGCCCCATGGTGTTCTGCATGGATTTACTGATGTTACGGAAACGTTTTGACACCACGCGGATAACAACAGAGACGATCGGCGCAATCACCAGCAGGATCACTGACAGCTGCCAGCTGTAGTAGAACATCATGATGAACAGGCCGATAATCGACGCCCCTTCACGCACCACAGTCACCAGTGCGCTGGAGGAAGACGAAGCAACCTGCTCGGAGTCGTAAGTAATACGCGAGAGCAAGGTACCGGTAGACTGTTGATCAAAGAAAGCGACAGGCATTCTCATCATATGGCCGAACAGACGGCGGCGCATATGCATGACCACTTTCCCTGAAACCCACGAGATACAGTAACTTGAAATATATCCGCTGACCCCACGCACAATCATCAGGCCGATAACGACCAGCGGCATCCAAAGTAAAATTGAGCGGTCGGCTTTACCAAACCCATCATCAAGCAGCGGCTTCAGCAAAGACAGCATGAAGGTATCACTGGCGGCGTTGGCGACCAGTGCAATAGCCGCAGCAATCAGCCCGGCCTTAAAAGGTGTGATCATCGGCCATAGGCGACGGAATGTCTGCCACGTCGAGAGATCTTTATCGTTCATCATGCAATATCAACCAGCATCGAAAGAAATAGCGGTCTATTCTACTCATTATCTTCTGATACTCCAAACCGGTGGTGGTACCAACGGGGGATTAATTGCTCACGTAAGCCCTTAATTGCCCAATATTCATCATAAATGAAGATACTCAGCTGGCCTGATACAGAGGTCGAGTGCCAGTCATAGCGGGCTTTGTTGTATCTGCTAACAACTTTATGCGCAGGAAGATGCCATTTATTAAATCTCGCTGCCGATGCCATCGCCACTACCGGCTTTACGGCCCGCAGGAAAGGGGGTGAAGAGGATGTATTGCTGCCGTGATGTGGCACCTGAAGCCATGTGGACTGTAACCCCTTTCGCTCCTTTTTGATTAACGCTTTTTCGCTACCGGCCTCAATATCGCCCGTCAACAGCAGACTGAATGTGCCGTCATCAACGCGAATGACACAACTGTCATCGTTACGTGCATCCGTCGTCGACGTCAACGGCCACAAAATGTCGAAGTTCAGCCCTTGCCATCGCCAGTGCTCCCCGGCAATACAAGAGAGATGCCCCACAGAGGGAGAACTGTCACGCAGGCTCGCCTTCGGATACATCGCCTGTAAAATTTCGAGCCCTCCACGGTGATCCTTATCATCGTGGCTGATGATTATTTGCTCTAACTGGATATTCCTCCAGCGCAGCAGTGGCGCGATATTTTGTTCTGCCGCCGAGCCCCCTTCCCAGCGATTGCCGGTATCGTAAAGAATTCCTCTGCCATTTTTGCTGATAAGCACCGATAGCCCGTGTCCGACATCCAGCATATCCACCCGCCAGCGCTCAGGTGCCATGCGAGTGAGCCAACACAGAGAGACTACGCATAATGAAATCAGCAACGACAATCGATGCCTGATATCGCTTAGTCGCCAAAAGAGAACGAACAGCCAGCCTGAGAAACTGATGAGCAAGAAGGATTCCCCCAGGGTAAACCAGCTCCCGGAAAAAGGTTCAACGCCCCACATAGCCAGGCTAAGGGTTTGATCCGCCATTTTCCAGATGATGATTTGCGCCCCTGACATCCAGCCAGAAGGGAATAAATTAATGATTAGCGCCATCAGGACTAACGGCACAGTCACCATCGAAACAATCGGTACCGCCCACATGTTTGCCAGAAAAGACGATGGATTCAGGCCATGAAAAATTGCGACCTGCAACGGTAGCAAAAGCAACGTCATACCCGCTTGGAGATGTCCCCAGCGCAAGAAAGACCAATACCAGGCATGCTGAAAACGCGCAGATAACGGCATCCATTGAAACCAAAAAACCAGCGATGCTACGGCAAAACAAGACAGCCAGAAACTGTCCGACAGAATATTCATCGGGTCAGCCAGTAACAATAACGCGACGCCCCACAACCAGACCTGCCAGGGATGGCAACTTATACGAAAAAACCTCAGCACAATCCATAGCGAGACTGCCAATGCCGCGCGTAATGCGGGGGCATTACAACCTGAAAGCCATGTATACGTCAGCAGAAATATCTCGCTGACCAGTAGAGTGAAGCGGTAATCAATCAACCTTATCGGGAGGAAAAACTGCATTCCCCGCGCCAGCCACCAGCCAAATAAGGCAGCAATACCAATGTGCAGGCCGGAAATCGCCACGAGATGAGCGATGCCGGTTCTTTGCAGCAAAATCTTCTCATCGCCATTAATTAATCCCTTTTCACCAAAAGCTAAGGCGATTAGCACTGGCGTATTCGCCAGTTCTGGCATTTCAGCTTGTACGCGATGGATGAATTGCTGGCGGAACGAGCTCCCGCCCTCCAGCATTTCGCCTTGCCGGATTGTCGCAGTCAGCGGTGCATGCTGCGCCAGCGCCCATCGTTGGGCATCAAATCCTCCTTCATTTAACAGGCTGTGGACAGGACGAAAACTGGCGATCAATTTCCACTTTTGTCCTGCTGATAGGGCTGTTTCTGCTCCTTCCCATTTAGCACGAAATAGTATCGCCGGGAAAATCTGCTTCCCGCCTACCTTTTCAATTTTGAAAAACTGAGATGTCACACCGCCCTGCCCCAGATTAATAGTTTGCACGCTGGCGACAACCTCACGATTGGCACCCATAAGCGTAAGCGTCTGCTCAATCAGGCTGCTGCCCTGCATGCTCGCCCAAACGAAACTCAGCAATGCGATCATCGTCAGTCTGATTATCTTTCGGCGTGAGCCCCACAGAATCCATGCGAAAAAGCACATCGCCGCAAGCCACTGCATTGAAGGCAATTGAGCAATAAATACCAGCGGCGCCATACCTGCAATGACCGCGACAGCGACCTCTTCCAATGAGATTTTGATGGCGTTCCCTCTACGTTCATCATACGACCACCCTGGTCAGATTCTGGCTGGAGTATGGTATTGAGATTGATAGGGGACAAGCAGAAGAACGACGGAATGCGAGACGTTACGCAAATAGGGGGGAGAGATTGAGGAAGAAATTTGGAGAATTTAAACCAAAAAAAACGGCGCCTTGAAAGGCACCGTTTTAGCATTCGCTATAGGCAGTCATTCACGATTCAGGCCGAAACCTTAACCATAAATGTTCGCGCGATCACGCAGCTCTTTGCCCGGCTTGAAGTGAGGGACATACTTACCGTCCAGCTCAACTTTGTCACCAGTTTTAGGGTTGCGCCCAACACGCGGAGCACGGTAGTGAAGAGAAAAACTGCCAAACCCACGGATCTCGATGCGTTCACCATCAGCCAAGGTTGCAGCCATATGTTCAAGCATCTCTTTCACTGCATCCTCAACGGCTTTCGCCGGGATATGAGAGTGCTGGCCAGCAAGTCTTTCAATAAGTTCAGACTTGGTCATATTACCTCCAAGCTTTGCAGCTAAACTACCGTATTGGGGCGGCAGAACCGCCCCCCGTCATTACTCGCCTTTTGCCGCTTTGAACGCTTCAGCCATAGCGTTAGAGAAGTTGCTTTCTTCTGCTGGTTTGTTGTTAACCACAGCGATTGCATCTTTCTCGTCTGCTTCGTCCTTAGCACGGACGGACAGGCTTACTACGCGGTTCTTACGATCAACACCGGTGAATTTAGCTTCAACTTCATCACCAACGCTCAGAACCAGAGTTGCGTCTTCAATACGGTCGCGAGAAGCTTCTGAAGCGCGCAGGTAACCTTCTACGCCGCCAGCTAATTCAACTGTAGCACCTTTGGCGTCAACTGCAGTGACTTTACCAGTAACAATAGTACCTTTCTTGTTAACAGACAGGTAGTTATTGAATGGATCTTCAGCCAGTTGCTTCACGCCCAGGGAGATACGTTCACGTTCTGCGTCAACCTGCAGGACCACAGCTGCGATTTCGTCGCCTTTTTTGTATTCACGTACTGCTTCTTCGCCTGCAACGTTCCAGGAGATGTCAGACAGGTGAACCAGGCCGTCGATGCCGCCGTCCAGACCGATGAAGATACCGAAGTCAGTGATTGACTTGATTTTACCTTCAACACGGTCGTTCTTGTTGTGGGTTTCTGCAAACAGCTGCCATGGGTTAGATTTGCATTGTTTCAGGCCCAGGGAGATACGACGACGTTCTTCGTCGATGTCCAGAACCATAACTTCAACAACATCGCCCACGTTAACAACTTTAGATGGGTGGATGTTTTTGTTAGTCCAATCCATTTCAGAAACGTGAACCAGACCTTCAACGCCTTCTTCGATTTCTACGAAGCAGCCGTAATCAGTCAGGTTAGTAACGCGACCAGTCAGTTTAGTACCTTCTGGGTAACGCTTAGCGATAGCAACCCATGGATCTTCGCCCAGCTGTTTCAAGCCAAGGGATACACGAGTACGTTCACGGTCAAATTTCAGAACTTTAACAGTGATTTCGTCGCCCACGTTGACGATTTCGCTTGGGTGTTTAACACGTTTCCAAGCCATGTCAGTGATGTGCAACAGGCCATCAACGCCGCCCAGATCAACGAATGCACCGTAGTCAGTGAGGTTCTTAACGATACCTTTAACTTCCATGCCTTCCTGCAGGTTTTCCAGCAGTTGATCGCGCTCTGCGCTGTTCTCAGACTCAATTACTGCACGACGGGAAACAACAACGTTGTTGCGTTTCTGGTCCAGTTTGATGACTTTGAACTCAAGATCTTTGCCTTCGAGATGCAGCGTGTCGCGAACAGGACGAACGTCTACCAGTGAACCTGGCAGGAACGCACGGATACCGTTCAGCTCAACAGTGAAACCGCCTTTAACTTTACCGTTGATAACACCGGTAACAGTTGCAGATTCTTCGTAAGCTTTTTCCAGCGTGATCCAAGCTTCATGACGTTTAGCTTTTTCACGGGACAGCAGAGTTTCACCGAAGCCGTCTTCGACAGCGTCCAGCGCAACATCAACTTCGTCGCCAACCTGGATTTCCAGTTCGCCCTGTGCGTTTTTGAATTGTTCTGCCGGGATTGCAGACTCAGATTTCAGACCGGCGTCAACCAGTACGATATCTTTGTCGATTGACACAACAACACCACGAACGATGGAACCAGGACGGGTTTCGATTGTTTTTAAGGATTCTTCAAAGAGTTGAGCAAAAGATTCAGTCATGTTGTTAATCTTTAGGTTCTTAAGTTTAACGTCCATCTGGCGTCCTGCTGGATGGGGTTGTTTCAAATGCCCCGCTACAGGTCCTTGCGGCGAGGTTAAAAAAAACTATAGCCAAAACTGGCACTGAATGGACTCCAGCACCAGATTAAGGCTCGATTACCGGGTTTGTTTTTGCGGTAACCCTAGAATTTCTGTGGCATAAGCCAACGCTTTTTCGATGACTTCATCGATGGACATACTGGTTGAATCCAGTAATAACGCATCGGAAGCAGCCACTAAAGGCGCAATGGATCGATTACGATCCCGATCATCACGTTCTTTGATCTCGGCTAAAAGCCGTTCAAAGTTAACACTAAAGCCCTTTTCCTGCAACTGTAGCATTCTTCTGTTTGCACGCTCTTCTGAGCTGGCGTCGAGAAATATTTTCACCGGCGCATCGGGGAATACCACCGTGCCCATATCTCGTCCGTCTGCAATCAGGCCCGGCGCTTCACGAAATGCGCGCTGACGACGCAGTAACGCCTCGCGAACACGGGGGAAAGCGGCCGCCTGCGACGCGGTATTACCTACCGTTTCGGTGCGGATTTCATTGCTGACATCCTCACCTTCTAAAATTACTTGTAACTGCCCATCCTGAGCGACAAAACGCACGTCGAGATGTGCGGCCAGCGGAACTAACGCCTCTTCTGAGACAATATCAACCTGATGATGCAGTGCCGCCAGCGCTAAAACGCGGTAAATGGCACCGGAATCCAGCAAATGCCAGTTAAAGGCTTCGGCCAACGCTTTACATAACGTACCTTTACCTGCACCACTTGGCCCATCAACGGTGATTACCGGGGCTAAAGCCGTCATTTTTGTCTCCTTTCGGTGGGTGATACCCGCTTCATTAGTCTCAGAGGACTAATTCAGGAGCGGCATTATACGCTGCCTTTGCGGCAACTGTTACCCCACATTGACCAGTTGTCTAAAAAGCGGACGGTTCTCAAAGAAAATAAGCAAAAAAAACGGACATCAAGGATGTCCGCTGCATGACCCACATAGTTATAGACTATGCCAGCGTACTTATTGCTGCGAGACGTTCGAAATAATCAGGGAACGTCTTCGCCGTACATTTCGGATCAAGGATGGTAACCGGCGTATCGGATAGCGCAACCAGCGAGAAACACATCGCCATGCGATGATCGTTATACGTGCCAATCTCTGCAAATTTAAGGGATTGCGGCGGTTCTACGCGAATGTAATCTTCGCCCTCTTCCACCGTCGCCCCAACTTTACGCAGTTCCGTCGCCATCGCCGCCAGACGATCAGTTTCTTTCACACGCCAGTTATAAATATTGCGAAGCGTAGTCGGACCTTGTGCGAACAGCGCCGCCGTGGCGATGGTCATGGCAGCATCCGGGATATGGTTCATGTCCATATCAATGCCTTTAAGCTCACCACGGGTGCATTCGATGTAATCATCTGCCCAGTGAATTTTTGCGCCCATTTTCTCCAGCACGTCCGCAAAACGGATATCACCCTGCATGCTGTTTTTACCAATACCGGTTACACGAACCGTTCCGCCCTTGATAGCGGCAGCGGCCAGGAAGTAGGACGCGGAGGAAGCATCGCCTTCCACCAGATAAGCGCCCGGCGAAACGTACTGCTGTTTACCGGTGATGCGGAACTGCTGGTACTGGTGATTTTCAACGTCAATACCAAAGGTCTTCATCAGATTCAGCGTAATGTCGATGTAAGGTTTGGAAACCAGATCGCCCTTAATCTGAATTGTGGTGTCATTTTCAGCCAGAGGAGCTGTCATCAGCAAAGCGGTCAGGAACTGGCTGGACACGCTGCCATCCACGCTGACATCGCCGCCGGTAAAACCACCGCGCAGGCGCAGCGGCGGATAATCTTCCTGCTCGAGATAATCGATTTGCGCGCCGCCCTGACGGAGGGCATCAACCAGATGGCCAATCGGACGCTCTTTCATACGCGGTTCGCCGGTAAGTACGACGTTCTGCTCCCCCAGACATAATGCTGCAGCCAGAGGGCGCATCGCAGTGCCCGCATTTCCGAGGAACAATTCCAGCCCTTTAGCATTGGAAAAAGCCGTGCCCAGACCGTCGATTTCACACTCAGTGCGGGAGGCAGACAGGCGGTGCGTAACACCGAGTTGCGTCAGCGCATTCAGCATATGGCGCACATCGTCGCTGTCGAGCAGGTTAGTCAGGCGGGTAGTGCCCTGTGCAAAAGCAGCCAGTAAAAGCGCACGGTTAGAAACACTCTTTGAGCCGGGTAAGTTGATGCTGCCGTTAACCAATGCAACGGGTTGTAATGTCAGGGATTCCACTCTTTCTCCAATTCTTCATTTCATAAAATGACCCCGGAGTGTAAACCGGGGTCATTTTTAAGGCTTCCTACAAAAGCATTGTGCCAGCCCGAAAGCCAGACCGCTTAGCCGTGGCGTTTTTCGAACTCCGCCATAAAGTCGGTCAGAGCTTTCACGCCTTCGAGAGGCATAGCATTATAAATAGATGCGCGCATACCGCCAGCCACACGGTGGCCTTTCAGTGCATGCAGGCCGGCTGCCTGCGCCTGCTCCAGGAATAAATTATCCAGAGAAGCATCCGCCATCTGGAATGGCACGTTCATCCACGAACGGTTAGTCGCAGCGACCGGGTTACGGTAGAAACCGGTGCGGTCGATGGCGCCGTACAGTAATTCGGCCTTTGCCTGATTACGTTTTTCCATTTCACGCAGGCCGCCCTGCTCTTTCAGCCATTTGAAGACCATACCTGACAGATACCATGCAAACGTCGGCGGGGTGTTGAACATGGAATCGTTCTCGGCCAGCACGGTGTAATCAAGGATGGAAGGCAATTCAGTGCGTGCTTTACCCAGCAGATCTTCACGGACGATAACCAGCGTCAGGCCGGCAGGACCGATATTTTTCTGCGCGCCGGCGTAAATCACACCAAAGCGGCTGACATCGATCGGGCGGGACAGGATGCAGGAGGAGTAATCAGCAACCACAATTTTGTCACCGAAATCAGGCATTTCATCGATAGCCACGCCATCGATAGTCTCATTCGGGCAGTAATGGACATAGGCAGAATCTGCGCTCAGCTTCCATTCGCTCATGGGTAGAATGCCGCGCTTGCCGTCAATCGTGGTGGTGACGTCAATCACGTTTGGCGTACAGTATTTTAGGGCTTCTTTCACTGCGCTGTGCGCCCAGTAACCGCCATCGATGTAGTCCGCGGTAGATTTCTCACCCAGCAGATTCATCGGCACTGCGGCGAACTGCGCACGCGCGCCGCCATGGCAGAAGAGAACTTTATAGTTGGAGGGAATGTTCAGCAGGTCACGAATATCCTTTTCGGATTCCTCGGCCACCTGGATAAATTCCTTACTGCGGTGACTGATTTCCATCACCGAGGTACCCAGTCCGTGCCAGTTACAAAGTTCCTGTTCCGCACGACGCAATACTTCTGCCGGGATCATTGCCGGGCCTGCACTAAAATTATAAACCTGAGTCATTTCCCCTCACCACTTCTCTGAGACAGCCACATAGTAACCATTAATTTACCGGTTTTATCATCCGAGACAAGCAGTCTGCAACGGTTATTGATGACGACCTGATAATCAACGATGAGATCTGGGTCACAAGGTTCTTTCCTCCCTGGAAAGCTGATTTAACAGGATTATCTGTTCACGCGCGCAACGTGTTCAGCGCCCTGACCCACGTAAGATTCTGACAACGCGGACAGACCGCCTTTTCACCCACCTTGAGCTCTTTCACCAGGCTGCACTGATGGCAGGCGTACCACCCGCTGGTCATCATCAGTGTTTCGATATCAATATAATCCTCAGGCAACACCGGCAGACCGGGCTGGATATCCTCATCCAGACGGAAGTACACGCTCAGGCCGCCGTTGGTTTCCAGTATCGCCAGACGCACCTGTCCCAGATGCTCCACGCCTTTTTGTCGCAGCTCCATGTAGAATTCACCTTTAGTGATGTTTTCCCGATCCATCGTTTCCCATTCGAACATGCCGTCGCGAATGATGATCAGCGGCTTTCCCTCCATCCAGTTCTGGAAATGGTGACTGCGCCCCATCAGCCAGGTTGAGAAACGGTAGAACAGCAGAATCGAGAAGAATACGGCAAAAACCGGCAAAAGCGGGACGTCATCATAAAAAGTCACATCACCCGCCGCCGATCCGAGCGTCAGGATAATCACGACTTCAAACAAAGAAAGCTGATTAACCCCGCGTCTCCCGGTCAGTTTCAGAAATAGGAAAACCACAACAAAGATGAAGAAACACCGAAAGGTGACTTCGCCAAGATATTCGAGCGGGAACTTATCCAGCGCCATACGCTTAACATCAAACGCCTGCATAGAGACCTCATGATTGGAAAAACAGCCGCTTATCGAATGCCTTCTTACAGACAAGCTTAGCGCGTTACAACGCGATTACATTCTTAACACGAATACATGGAGGTGCGTCGCAAAACCCCGTATCATTGCGCGTTTTTAGCACGCTCAAAAGTGAACTCAATGACGCAAACTTTTATTCCTGGTAAAGACGCGGCGCTGGAAGACTCCATTTCCCGCTTCCAACAAAAACTCACCGATCTCGGTTTTAACATCGAAGAAGCTTCCTGGCTGAACCCGGTTCCGCACGTCTGGTCCGTGCATATCCGCGATCGCGACTGTCCGCTGTGTTTCACCAACGGTAAAGGTGCGAGCAAGAAAGCCGCTCTGGCGTCTGCGCTGGGTGAATATTTTGAGCGTCTGTCGACAAACTATTTCTTCGCTGATTTCTATCTGGGTAAAGAAATTGCCAATGGTGATTTCGTTCATTATCCGAACGAAAAATGGTTCCCGATTGCCGAAGATAACACGCTGCCGGAAGGCATTCTGGATGAGCGCCTGCATGAGTTTTACGATGCGGACAAAGAGCTGGTGGCGAGCGATCTTATCGATCTGCAATCGGGCAATCCCGATCGCGGGATCTGCGCCCTGCCGTTCACCCGTCAGTCTGATCTGCAAACTGTGTACATTCCGATGAACATCATCGGCAACCTGTATGTGTCCAACGGGATGTCGGCCGGTAACACTGCCAACGAGGCACGTGTGCAGGGCCTTTCAGAAGTCTTCGAGCGTTACGTTAAAAACCGCATCATTGCTGAATCTATCAGCCTGCCTGAAATTCCTGCCGACGTGCTGGCGCGTTATCCAGGTGTGGTGGAAGCTATTGCGAAACTGGAAGAAGAAGGTTTCCCGATCCTCTCTTATGACGCCTCACTGGGCGGCAACTATCCGGTCATTTGCGTGGTTCTGTTCAACCCGGCTAACGGCACCTGTTTCGCCTCATTTGGTGCGCACCCTGATTTCGGCGTGGCACTTGAACGTACCGTGACCGAATTACTGCAGGGCCGTAGCCTGAAAGATCTGGATGTGTTCACGCCGCCGACTTTCGATGACGAAGAAGTTGCTGAACACGCTAACCTCGAAACGCACTTCATCGATTCAAGCGGTTTGATTTCGTGGGATATGTTTAAACAAGACGCAGACTATCCGTTTGCTGACTGGAGTTTCAGCGGATCGACCGAAGAAGAGTTCGCTACGCTGATGGCCATCTTTGATAAAGAAGATGCTGAAGTATACATCGCCGATTACGAGCATCTGGACGTTTACGCTTGCCGCATCATCGTTCCTGGCATGTCTGATATTTATCCGGCGGAAGATTTATTGCTGGCCAATAACAGCATGGGCGCACATCTGCGCGAACAGTTGCTGGCACTGCCTGACAGCGATTTGCCGAAAGAAGCCTATCTCGAGATGATAACTCAGCTAGACGATGAAGGTTTGGATGACTTCACCCGCGTGCGCGAGCTGTTGGGTATCGCCAGCGGCAAGGATAACGGCTGGTACACTTTGCGCGTGGGCGAGCTGAAATCAATGCTGGCACTGGCGGGCGGCGATTTCGATCAGGCACTGACCTGGGCGGAATGGGCGCATGAGTTCAACTCATCGGTCTACAGCGACGAACGCAACAACTACTATCGTTGTCTGCAAACCCTGCTTCAGCTTTCGTTGGAAGAAGATCGCGAACCGGCTCAGTACTACAATGCCTTCGTGAAAATGTACGGTCAGAAAGCAGTGGAAGATGCTTCTGCGGCGATAAGCGGCGAAGTGCGTTTCCACAGCCTGTTTACCGTTGACCCGGATCTTAAAGCGCTGCCTGCTCATCGGGCGCTTCTGGGTGCGTACGAAAAGCTGCAGGTGGCTAAGCGTCGCCACTGGTCTAAAGCCTGATTGACTCAGCGCGCTGACTGAACCTGAAACGGTAGAGAAATCTGCCGTTTTTTTGTCTCCGTTTCACGCCCGGCGCTCTTATTTGCCATCTAAGGTTTGACTCCGCGGGGGAAATGGCGTGTAATTTCGCGCGAAATAACGGCTGATTCGTTTTTTGAAGAATAAATAAATTCCGAAGGAATTAAAGTTAAGTATTTGTGAAAGAACAAAAGCCCATTTAGTGACAATAATTAACAGCTAATCATTAAGTTTCACTAATGGATAAGAATATTTTTTGCATCCATCAACTTTATTTGTAAAAATTAAAATGTTTTTACACCTTTATTTTCAGTCAGTTAGCATAAAAAGCACCCATTCAGTAGTAGACTTCAAACCACCAAAATCCTCCCCTTATGATCCACGTCAATTTTTACGTTATACTGCTTTGCTAGTATCTCGTTGCGCAGTGCATAGCCCTGAATAAGAGAGTTAATGTGAAAGCTGACAACCCCTTCGATCTTATATTACCCGCCGCTACAGCTAAAGTTGCTGAAGATGCCGGCGTTTATAAAGCCACCAAACAGCCGTTAAAAACGTTCTTTTTAGCCATTACTGCTGGCGTCTTTATTTCTATTGCCTTTGCTTTTTATATCACTTCAACCACCGGCACTGGGACCGTTCCTTTTGGTCTGGCAAAACTGGTCGGGGGCATCTGCTTCTCACTGGGTTTGATGCTGGTCGTCGTGTGTGGTGCAGACCTGTTCACTTCCACTGTGCTGATTGTTATTGCTAAAGCCAGCGGGCGTATCACCTGGGGACAACTGGCACGCAACTGGGCCAATGTCTATATTGGCAACCTGATCGGCGCACTGTTCTTTGTCGCCCTGATTTGGTTCTCCGGTGAGTACATGGTCGATAACGGTTTGTGGGGGCTCAACGTTCTGCAAACAGCCGACCATAAGATGCATCACACCTTTGTGGAAGCGGTATGTCTTGGGATTTTGGCTAACCTGATGGTTTGCCTGGCTGTCTGGATGAGTTACTCCGGCCGCAGCCTGATGGATAAAATGTTTGCGATGATTCTGCCGGTGGCCATGTTTGTCGCCAGCGGCTTCGAACACAGTATTGCCAACATGTTCATGATCCCGTTAGGTATCGTCATTAAGAACTTTGCAACACCCGAATTTTGGCAAGCAGTCGGTACTACGCCTGCACAATTTGCAGAACTGAACGTCACTAACTTTATCATCGATAACCTCATCCCTGTGACCATAGGTAACATCATTGGTGGCGGTTTGCTGGTAGGGTTAACGTACTGGGTCATATATCTTCGCGATGAGAAAAATCACTGATTCAACGTGGATTCTCGTTACGACAGTTTTACACGCGATTTTTAAAGAAATCCAAATTAGAAGGTAGGTGCAAGATGTCCAAGCTCAATGAAAAATTGACCAACGCATGGCAAGGCTTTAGTGCTGGTGAATGGCAGGATGGCGTAAACGTCCGTGACTTCATTCAGAAGAACTACACCCCGTATGAAGGTGATGAGTCCTTCCTGGCTGGCGCGACACAAGCGACAACCACCCTGTGGGATAAAGTAATGGAAGGTATCAAACTGGAGAACAGCACCAAAGCTCCTGTTGACTTCGATACTGACGTTGCGGCTACCATCACTTCTCATGACGCTGGCTACATCAACAAATCTCTGGAAACCATCGTTGGTCTGCAAACTGACGCGCCATTGAAACGTGCCCTGATCCCATTCGGCGGCATCAAAATGGTAGAAGGTTCATGTAAAGTTTATGGCCGTGAACTGGATCCAGCACTGAAAAAAATCTTCACCGATTACCGCAAAACGCACAACCAGGGTGTTTTCGACGTTTACACCAAAGACATTCTGAACTGCCGTAAATCCGGTGTTCTGACTGGTCTGCCAGATGCGTATGGCCGTGGCCGTATCATCGGTGACTACCGTCGCGTTGCGCTGTACGGTATCGACTTCCTGATGGCTGACAAATTCGCACAGTTCCAGTCTCTGCAAAACGATCTGGAAAACGGCGTGAATCTGGAAATGACCATCCAGCTGCGTGAAGAAATCTCAGAACAACACCGTGCTCTGGGTCAGATTAAAGAAATGGCTGCGAAATACGGCTACGACATTTCTGGTCCTGCGACTAACGCACAGGAAGCAGTTCAGTGGACTTACTTTGGCTATCTGGCTGCGGTGAAATCTCAGAACGGCGCTGCAATGTCCTTCGGTCGTGTATCTACCTTCCTTGACGTGTTCATCGATCGTGATATCAAAGCAGGTAAACTGAACGAAGAACAAGCTCAGGAACTGATTGACCACCTGGTCATGAAACTGCGTATGGTACGTTTCCTGCGTACGCCTGAGTATGATGAATTGTTCTCTGGTGACCCAATCTGGGCGACTGAATCCCTGGCAGGTATGGGTGTTGATGGTCGTACTCTGGTCACTAAAAACAGCTACCGCTTCCTGAATACCCTGTACACCATGGGGCCTTCACCAGAGCCGAACATGACCATCCTGTGGTCTGAAAAGCTGCCAATGAACTTCAAAAAGTACGCAGCGAAAGTGTCTATCGATACCTCATCTGTACAGTATGAGAACGATGACCTGATGCGTCCTGACTTCAACAACGATGATTATGCTATCGCTTGTTGCGTGAGCCCGATGGTTGTGGGTAAACAAATGCAGTTCTTCGGCGCACGTGCAAACCTGGCGAAAACCATGTTGTACGCAATCAACGGCGGCGTTGATGAAAAATGAAAATCCAGGTTGGCCCGAAAGAAGCGCCAATGATGGATACCGTGCTGGACTATGACAAAGTCATGGATCGCATGGATCACTTCATGGACTGGTTGGCTAAACAGTACGTGACTGCCCTGAACATCATTCACTTTATGCATGACAAATACAGCTACGAAGCTGCATTGATGGCACTGCATGACCGTGATGTTTATCGCACTATGGCGTGTGGTATCGCAGGTCTGTCCGTTGCTGCTGACTCCCTGTCTGCAATCAAATACGCCAAAGTTAGCACCATCCGTGACGAAGACGGCCTGGCTATCGACTTCAAAATTGAAGGCGAATATCCACAGTTCGGTAACAACGATTCTCGCGTAGATGATATCGCTTGTGACCTGGTAGAACGTTTCATGAAGAAAATTCAGAAACTGCGTACCTACCGTGGCGCTGTAGCAACTCAGTCTGTTCTGACGATCACCTCTAACGTGGTTTATGGTAAGAAAACCGGTAACACTCCAGACGGTCGTCGTGCTGGTGCTCCATTCGGTCCAGGTGCTAACCCAATGCACGGTCGTGATCAGAAAGGTGCCGTTGCCTCCCTGACCTCCGTTGCTAAACTGCCGTTTGCTTACGCTAAAGATGGTATTTCTTATACCTTCTCCATCGTTCCAAATGCGCTGGGTAAAGATGATGATGTTCGTAAAGCGAACCTCGCGGGTTTGATGGATGGTTACTTCCACCACGAAGCTTCCATCGAAGGTGGCCAACACCTGAACGTGAACGTAATGAACCGTGAAATGCTGTTAGATGCGATGGAACACCCTGAGAACTATCCTCAGCTGACCATCCGCGTTTCTGGTTACGCTGTACGTTTCAACTCTCTGACTAAAGAACAGCAGCAAGACGTTATTACCCGTACTTTCACCAAGTCACTGTAATAGCTAAATCTCTGGTTTAGTTGATAAAAAAGGCTCCACACTGTGGAGCCTTTGTTTCATCCGCCCTATCCTTTACTGTCTGTCCGACAGTCTGTTTTGCCAGAGCGCTATGATTGTGGACCTCTGGCAAAGCAGTTCCGGCCATCGCTGGCAATCAACCTTATTGATTGTCTGGTATCATAAACAGATAGAACCCAGTTTATCTCTGCCAGGCCAGCATCCGCACTTTTAGACTGCTATTCATTGGTCAATATGGAGAATAACCCGCAATGTCAGTTCAAGGTCGAATCCACTCATATGAGTCCTGTGGCACCGTAGACGGCCCAGGTATCCGATTCATTGTTTTCTTCCAGGGTTGCCTGATGCGTTGCATGTATTGCCATAACCGCGATACCTGGGACACCCACGGCGGCAAAGAAATCAATGTCGAAGATTTAATGAAAGAAGTGGTGACCTATCGCCACTTTATGAATGCATCCGGCGGCGGTGTTACTGCCTCTGGCGGGGAAGCCATCCTTCAGGCTGAGTTCGTGCGTGACTGGTTCCGTGCCTGCCAGAAAGAAGGAATCAATACTTGCCTGGATACCAACGGTTTTGTCCGCCGTTACGACCCGGTAATCGATGAATTGCTTGATGCGTCCGATCTGGTCATGCTCGACCTGAAACAGATGAACGATGACATTCACCAGAATCTGGTCGGCGTCTCGAACCACCGCACGCTGGATTTTGCCCGTTATCTGGCGAAACGTAATCAGCGCACGTGGATCCGTTACGTCGTGGTGCCGGGATGGTCTGATGATGATGAGTCGGCACATAAACTCGGTGAATTCACCAAAGACATGACCAACATCGAGAAAATTGAACTGCTGCCTTATCACGAACTGGGTAAGCACAAATGGACCGCGATGGGTGAGAAGTATGGTCTGGACGGTGTAAACCCGCCCACCACAGAAATCATGGACAGAGTGAAAAACATCCTTGCCAGTTACGGGCATAAAGTTATTTACTGATGCCCAATGCAATGCAAAAAAAGACGCCATTTACGGCGTCTTTTTTATTGGGAGCGGCGGAGAACCTTAAGATTACGCGGCTGCCACCGGATTGTGACTCTTGTCGGCTTTACGCATCAGCATCACCAGATACACCAGTGAAACGACGGCAATCATCACAAACAGCAGGCGGTCAGAATAGCTCTGCATGAGCATTGCCGTCATGGTTGGCCCGGCAAGGCTGCCGAGTGTGTAGCTCATCAGCAGCGCCTGATTCATGGCAACCAGCTCTTCTGAACTGACCTTTTCACAGGCCCATGACATCGCGACCGGATACAGCGTGAAACCAGCGCACCCAAGAATGAATAACGTCGGTGCCATCGCATAACCACTGAGCATAGCAATGCTGCCGAGGATCACGCAAAAAATCTGAATGCGCAACACCATCAGGCGACCATAGCGGTCTGCCAGACGGCCGACCGGCCATTGCCCGATGATCCCGGCGCTGACCAGCAACGCCATCCAGTAACCCACATCCGCATCGCTCATACCCTGATGCGCCAAAAACAACGGCATCAGGCCATACAACGAGCCGAGCACGATGCCGGAAATAATGCAGCCATTGATCCCAAGGCGCGCATTACGGCGGCGGAACATCGGCAGAACCGAATGACGCGGCTCTTCGCTGTCCTGATTTTCAAGATGTGCAAACAGCAATGGCAGCATGGCGATCACGATAAGCGAGGTAACCCACGGCAATACACTGAATAACGACGTTGGTACTGTTCCGACCAATAACTGCCCGACGACGGTACCGATGTAATACATGATCATATATGCCGCCAGCAGTTGCCCACGGTTCTTCACCGTTCCGCTGCGCATCAGCGCACTTTCCACGACCACCCAAATGAGCGCACAGCCTACACCGGCTACAAAACGCGCCCCGATCCAGCTCCAGAAACTCATGGAAAGCGCCAGACCCGCTGTCGCAACCGCAAACAGGAAGCACGAGAAATAGTAGCTGCGATTAAAACCGAACCGTTTTATCAGGCCGCCAGCAATCAGCGTCCCCAGTAAATTACCGGTGAAATACGATGAACTGACAAGGCCCACCTGCCATGTCGGCAGCTGCTCATGGCTGAGCCATAATGGGACCAGCGTGTTTAAGACGGCGATAGAAATCGTCAGCAGAAGGAGTCCGCACAGCAGCAGAAAAACGGGACGGGAATAGGCGGACATAGGGCGTTGACGACCACAAAGACGAAGAAATTGCGCGCATCATGCCACCGGCGCAATAAAAGTCAATCTGGCGAAAGGAGGCCTGAGCACAATCTGGATGACGATGATTGAAATCGTTAATCAAGCGCTGCAATTAGGAATCATGAAGCTTTAATGACAAACGGATATCGCCATGATAACAAACGAGTTTACATTTTCCGCAACCATCGCATTTTTCCGTATCGACAGAGGGCTGATTCTGTTGATTAAAAAATATTGCCGTGCGCGGGCACCCAATTTCGCACATCCGGCACAGGTCATCCATGCGTCCCAGACATTGCGGCAGGATAACAGGTCTCAATCCTGTATCCCCTTGTAAGGAAATATCCAGCGCCCCACTCTCGCAAGCTTGCGTACAGGCACCACAAAAATCGCACTCCGCGTGTTCGATACTCAGGGCGACTTTATCTTGCTCAATTCGCAGGATCCCCACAGGGCAGGCTTCAGTACATTTTCCGCAGCCATTACAAAGCAGCAGGAACTGAGGCTCTGCCAGCGCCTGCGGCGGACGGGGTAACGGGCGCTGCAACGGTGGCGTCGCAGGCACCGCAGCCTGTTCAATTGTCTGCTTTCCTGACGCCAGCAGGCCGCGAAACAATCCGCGACGACTGACGTTACGGTTGCCCATCCGGCCTTGTGAATCGCTCATCAGAAATAGAGCTTAGCTACAGGTGTTTCAATCGCCAGCGCCTGTTGCCAGCCAGCCAACGTCGATTCAGCGAGAATTGCCACACCGACATAAAACGGATGATCTGCTTTCTGACGCAATAATTCGAGATAGCGACCTGCCCACGGCAGTAAATGCACCGTCAGAAACGAGTTCAGCAATGACGGTGAATTCTCCGCCAGCCATGCACACATCATCAGCATCAGTCCGATATGGTCTTCAGGTTCTGCCTGCGTAAGCTGCGGCCCGATATGGTTTTCGCGCATCCACTGACGTAATGCCAGCGTGGAATCACCAAACACCACCGATTCTTTATCCAGATACACTGAACCCCACGGTGGGGCCGGTAAGGCGTACGGCCCTATAAACAGGCGCTGATAGGCATCGTCGATACTTTCTTCTGCACTTTCAGTCTGACTTAACATTTCCGTGGCCTGTGCTTTCGCATCTTCTGTAGCACAGGGCCACAGCGGTGCCCAGTCACTGCTTTTCAGTAAGGCGACGAGGGGCTGAACTTCTTGCGATCCTGGCGGATAGAACAGCGTCGCGCCTAAAATCTTTCCGGTTAAACTGATAGATTCTGCTGACATAATTCACTCATTGTTGTGAGAACGCGCCACCTGCGGCAACGCGTTCCCTGACACTCATTACTGGCCGGTCATTAACCGCTGACGGCCATACCCACAGTCATATGAAGCCCGTAGAAAATCACACGCCCGATCAGCTCACCGACGAAGACCAGCACAAAGGCCAGTATCATTGAGGCTAATGCCGGGCGCTTGCGCAGGATAAGCGGGCAGTACCAACAACCCAGGCCCAGAACAATCAGCACCAGCCGCCACGCAGATAATGTGCCGTATTGCGGGATGAGTGTGGAAGCCGCCTGAACGGAGCTGTGGATGTCCGCCAGACCGGCGCTTTGCATCACGACCACCGCCATGCTCACCACCAGTGCAATAAGGCTGATCGCCGGTAGCAAACGCAAACCGCAGCCACTAATGTTAGCACCGCGCAGCAGCAAATAGCCGAGCACCGGACCGCCGATAAGCACCGTCAGGCCGAAGTGGAACGCGGTATAGACGTTATCCCATGTAGGCACCGTACTGATTTCATAAACACGGCACATCGCGTAAACAAAACCGACACCCGCCAGCATGGTGATCACCAGCCAGATTTTGCCCAGCGCACGCGGCATTTTGTTGATCATTGCCAGCAGCCAGTAAATGCCACCCAGCGCGAAGAACAGTGAACCGCTGCCGATTTCATTACTCAGCGGTGAAGCACCGAGACGATTAAGCGAATTGAAAGCACGCAGCGGCGAGCCGAGGTGCAGAACAGAGGCGATAAACGCCACCGCCATCAGCACCCACAGAAAGAACATCGAGAGATGAATACGACGATGTTCTTCCACGGAGCGGTGAGTCAGCAGCGCAATGGCCAGCACGATAAAGGCCCCTACAACGCACTGCCCCAATACAGTAAAGACCATTAAAGGCCATTCATGCCATCCGTTTCCCATCTCAAACCTCCTTAGGGTTAGCCAGATAACCCGTGGTATCACCTACAGGACGGCAATTCGCATTGGGTTTGATGACGATATTTGGGTGAGTGAAATGAGCAGCTGGCAGCGGTGCTACCTCCGCCAGATCACCGTATTTCGCACGCAACTCTTCAATAGGAGCCATATCCAGCGCGCGCAGCGGGCAGGATTCGACACAAATAGGTTTTTTACCGTCGGCAACGCGTTCATAGCAGCCGTCGCACTTGGTCATGTGGCCTTTAGCTTCGTTGTACTGTGGTGCGCCGTAAGGACAGGCCATATGGCAGTAACGACAGCCGATACATACGTCTTCGTTCACGACTACAAATCCGTCTTCGCGTTTATGCATAGCACCGCTCGGGCAGACTTTTGTACAGGCCGGATCGGCGCAGTGGTTGCATGAAATCGACAGATAATAGGCAAACACGTTCTGATTCCAGCCGTCACCGTCTTTTTGCCAGTCGCCACCGGCATATTCATAAATGCGGCGGAAACTGACGTCCGGGGTTAAATTCTTGAAATCTTTACAGGCCAGCTCACACGTTTTGCATCCAGTGCAGCGGCTTGAATCAATATAAAAACCATATTGAGTAGTCATGTTTTACTCCTTTAAACCTTAGCCACTTGCACAAGGTTGGTGTGAGAGGGGTTACCTTTCGCCAGCGGTGAAGGTCTTTGAGACGTCAGTACGTTGATGCTACCCGCACGGTCGATTTTCTTGCTGTCCGGTGAATACCAGGCACCCTCGCCCAGCGCGACAACGCCAGGCATCATGCGCGGCGTGACTTTCGCCGCAATATGCACTTCCCCGCGATCGTTAAAAATACGGATCATGTCGCCGTTTTTGATACCACGCTGACCGGCATCTAGCGGGTTGATCCACATTTCCTGCCGGCAGGACGCCTTAAGTACATCTACGTTGCCGTAAGTTGAGTGAACGCGTGCTTTATAGTGGAAACCGGTCAGTTGCAGCGGATATTTGCTGGCAAGCGGATCGTCGTAGTTCTCAAAGCCCGCGGCGTACAGCGGCAGTGGATGGATTACGTCCTCTTTCGCGAGTTCCCACTCCGAGGCAATCTTTGCCAGTTCAGCGGAATAGATTTCGATTTTGCCGGACGGCGTGGTCAGCGGGTTGGCTATCGGATCTTCACGGAAGGCTTTGTAAGCCACATGATGCTGCTCGGGGTCACGTTTCTTGAACATGCCCTGTTGGCGGAAGGTGTCGAAATCGGGCAATTCTGGCAGGGCTTCGCGGGATTGCTGATACAGGTGACGCAGCCATTCTTCCTGCGTACGGCCTTCGGTAAATTTCTCTTCAACGCCCATTCGGCGTGATAACTCGGAGGTCATCTCGTAAATATTTTTACATTCGAAGCGCGGCTTGATGACCTGATCGGCAAAAATGATGTAATCCATGTTGCCGCAGGACGCATCGAGACAGAAATCCATCTGCTCAGACGCCGTACAATCCGGCAGAATAATGTCCGCATATTTCGCCGAGGACGTCATGTGGTTATCAATCACCACAATCATTTCGCACTGTTTATCATCCTGCAAAATGTCATGTGTACGGTTGATATCAGAATGCTGATTAATCAGGCAGTTACCGGCGTAGTTCCAGATAAACTTGATCGGCACATCCAGTTTCTCCTTCCCGCGCACACCGTCTTTGGTCGCGGTCATTTCAGGCCCACGCGCGATAGCATCGGTCCACATGAACATGGAAATACTGGTCTGCACCGGATTATCAAAGGCAGGCATACGGACAAACGGGATTTCGTACGAGCCTTCGCGTGCGCCGGAATTACCGCCGTTCACACCGACATTACCGGTCAGGATCGCCAGCATCGCGATAGCGCGGGTCGCTACTTCGCCGTTTGAGTGACGCTGCGGTCCCCAGCCCTGAGTGATGAACGCCGGTTTTACCTGACCAATTTCACGCCCCAGCCTGACGATTTTATCCGCCGAAATACCGGTGATTTTTGCCGCCCACGCCGGCGTTTTGGCTATGCCATCCGGGCCATCCCCCAGAATGTAAGCTTTATAATGGGCATTCTCCGGCACACCAGCGGGTAAGGTTTTCTGGTCGTAACCGACGCAATATTTATCGAGGAACGGCTGATCGACCAGATTTTCGGTGATCATGACGTGGGCAAGTGCCGCAGCCAGTGCGCCATCAGTACCCGGACGAATCGGTACCCACTCGTCTTCACGGCCTGCACCGGTATCGGTATAACGCGGATCGACAATGATCATGCGCGCGTTTGAACGCTGACGCGCCTGCTCCAGATAGTAGGTAACGCCACCGCCACTCATGCGTGTTTCGCCTGGATTATTACCGAACAACACCACCAGTTTGCTGTTTTCAATATCAGACGGACTGTTGCCGTCGGCCCAGCCACCGTAGGTGTAATTCAGACCGGCCGCAATCTGTGCTGAGCTGTAATCACCGTAATGATTCAGATAACCGCCACAACAGTTCATCAGACGAGCGATCAGCGTTTTGCCCGGCGGCCACGAACGGGTCATGGTGCCGCCCAATGTGCCGGTGCCGTAATTGAGGTAAATCGCCTCGTTACCGTAGCGATGAATGATATCTTTCAGGCTGCCTGCAAGCGTATCGAAGGCTTCATCCCAGCTGATTTGTTTGAATTTTCCCTCACCGCGCTTACCGACGCGCTTCATCGGGTATTTCAGACGATCCGGGTTGTACACGCGGCGGCGCATGGACCGCCCGCGCAGACAGGCACGAACCTGATGCAGCGCGTCATAATTATCGTCACCGGTATTGTCCGTTTCGACGTAACGAATTTCGCCATCCACCACGTGCATGCGCAGCGGGCAACGGCTGCCACAGTTAACCGTACAAGCGCTCCAGACGATTTTCTCGTCCGCCACTTTGGCTGACGCAGGGATATTTTCTGCACGCAATGATTTGAACGGCAGTGATATTCCGCCGATCGCCGCTGCCATTCCGGCGAGCGTGGTTCCTTTTACCAGACTGCGGCGGGAGATCCCGCTCTGATCTGGTTGACTGCTTTTTGAATCCGACATGACTTACTCCGCTACGCCTCCGGTTAGGGAGGCGAAAATTAACAATCGTTTCATCGAGCCAGGCTCTTAGTCCGTAGCTTCTTTAGACTTTTTCTATCTGAATCAGATTCGTGTGCTGAGGATTCCCTTTCGCCAGCGGCGACGGACGTTGGGTCGTCAGCGTGTTCATACAGGCGCCGTGGTCAACACGATCGCCGCTCATATTGGCCTGATGCCATGCACCCTGCCCCATGGCCACCACGCCGGGGATAATGCGCGGTGTGACTTTCGCCGCTACGCGGACTTCTCCGCGATCGTTAAAGACTTTCACTTTGTCGCCGTTTTGAATGCCACGGGTTTTGGCGTCCAGCGGGTTAATCCAGACTTCCTGACGACAGGCTGCCTGCAACACGTCGATGTTGCCGTAGGTGGAGTGGGTACGCGCTTTATAGTGAAAGCCAAACATCTGTAAAGGAAACTGACTGCGTTTGGGGTCATCCCAGCCTTCAAAGGTGGAGGCATAGACCGGCAACGGACTGATAGTTTCGTCTTTTTGCAGTTCCCATTCGCCGGCAATCTGAGCCAGTGCGGAAGAGTAAATTTCGATTTTTCCTGACGGCGTTTTCAGCGGATTGGCCAGCGGATCCTGTCTGAACTTTTTGTATGCCACGAAATGCCCGGCAGGATCTTTACGCTTATAAATCCCCATCTCGCGCAGTTCTTCGTAGGCAGGCAGAGCCGGATCTTTGACCCGCATTTTGGCGTAGAGGTATTGCAGCCACTCGCGCTGAGTTCGACATTCGGTGAACTTGTCGTAAACCTCAGGCCCGAGACGTCGCGCCACTTCGCTCATCACCTCGTAGATGCCTTTGCGCGCAAACTTCGCGGATGACGCAGGCTGGATGAAAATGAGGTAGCCCATGTTCCCGGCGTAATCATTCGGGATGATGTCTTCCTGTTCGACCGTCATCAGGTCAGGCAACAGAATGTCGGCATATTTAGCAGACGAGGTCATGAAGTTTTCGAGCACGACGATCATTTCGCACTGTGTATCGTCCTGCAAAATATCGTGGGTTTTATTGATGTCAGAATGCTGGTTGGTAATGGTGTTACCGGCGTAATTCCAGATGAACTTAATAGGTACGTCCAGCTTGTCTTTACCACGCACGCCGTCGGCTTTGGCCGTCATTTCCGCGCCGCGTGCGATAGCATCAGTCCAGCTGAAACAGGAGATCTGCGTTTCCACCGGATTTTCCAGCACCGGCATACGTTCGATGGTAATCGTGTACGTTGATTCACGTGCGCCGCTGTTACCGCCGTTAATACCTACGTTACCGGTTAAAATCGGCAACATGGCGATGGCGCGCGAGGTCAGCTCGCCGTTGGCCTGACGCTGCGGCCCCCAGCCTTGAGAAATGTACGCTGGTTTGGCCTGCCCGATTTCCCGTGCCAGTTTGACGATGCGATCTGCCGGAATACCGGTGATGCGTGAAGCCCACTCCGGCGTCTTCGCTGTTGCATCCGCGCCCTGCCCGAGGATATAAGCTTTGTAATGACCGTTGGCTGGCGCACCCGCTGGCAACGTTTTTTCGTCGTAGCCCACACAGTACGTATCCAGAAAAGCCTGATCGACCATGTTTTCGCAAATCAACACGTGCGCGAGGCCTGCGACCAGCGCGGCATCAGTACCGGGACGAATCGGGATCCACTCATCTTCGCGACCCGCTGCGGTATCGGTATAGCGGGGATCGATGACGATCATTCTTGCATTCGAGCGCTCGCGGGCCTGTTCGAGATAGTAAGTAATGCCGCCGCCGCTCATCCGCGTTTCGGCCGGATTGTTACCAAAGAGCACTACCAGCTTGCTGTTTTCGATATCAGACGTGCTGTTGCCGTCGTTGCTTCCATAGGTATATGGCATGGCGCAGGCAATTTGCGCGGTGCTGTAGGTGCCGTAATGGCTGAGGAAACCGCCGTAGCAGTTCATCAGACGGGCGACCAACGAGGCGTAAGGCGAAGAGCGGGTGATATTGCCACCGACCACGCCGGAGGTGTAATTGATGTACACCGCTTCGTTGCCATATTTGGCCACGATCCGCTTCAGATTATCAGCGATAGCATCGAAGGCCTCATCCCAGCTGATGGTTTTGAATTTCCCTTCACCGCGCTTGCCCACGCGTTTCATCGGATAGTTCAGCCGTTCCGGATGATTCATGCGGCGTCGCATTGAACGCCCACGCAGACAGGCGCGGACCTGGTGATTACCATAGACATCGTCGCCAGTGTTGTCGGTTTCGACCCAATACACTTCATCATCACGCACGTGCATACGTAATGCGCAGCGGCTGCCACAGTTTACCGAACACGCGCCCCAGACCACTTTATCTTCAGGCACTGATTGCTTTGCGTCACCTACGGCAGCGGCCAGTGCCGTACGGCCAAAGGGCAGCGAGAGGCCGCCCGCTGCGATTGCCAGACCGGCCAGCGTCGAGGTTTTCATCAACGTCCGGCGGCTGAGTCCGCATTGTTTAGCAGCGATTTCTGGTTTGATTTCCGACATATTTCCGCTCCGGTAAGTGACTCCGTCATCCGTACCAGCGTTCACCGGCGTCATCAGACATTGACGAAGAGTTGAGCGGGCAGATTTGCGCAGGACTGGGAGTATTCACTTACCCACTCAGAATGCATGGATATTACTCACGATGGGGTAGGAAACTTTGTTTGCTATCAAAAAAGGAGGGATTGGCTGGGAGGTAACAGTGGAATCATCGTGCAGCGCACGGTTTAAGCCATAAAAAAAGCGCCCTGAGGCGCTTTTTCGCTATGTTATAGAATACATAACGGGATTAGCCGATATATTCTAAACCGCCCATGTAAGGACGCAGTACTTCAGGCACTTCGATACGACCGTCTGCGAGCTGGTAGTTTTCCAGCACAGCAACCAGAGTACGGCCAACAGCCAGACCGGAACCGTTCAGGGTATGAACCAGACGCGGTTTTTTCTCGGTTTTGCTGCGACAACGCGCCTGCATACGACGTGCCTGGAAATCCCACATGTTTGAGCATGAAGAGATTTCACGGTACGTATCCTGCGCTGGCAACCATACTTCCAGATCGTAGGTTTTACTTGAACCAAAGCCCATATCGCCCGTACAAAGCAGCATTTTGCGATACGGAAGATTCAGCAACTGAAGCACTTTCTCTGCATGGCCGGTCAGTTCTTCCAGCGCCTGCATGGAATCTTCCGGGCGAACAATCTGTACCATCTCGACTTTATCGAACTGGTGCATACGGATCAGGCCACGGGTATCACGACCATAAGAACCGGCTTCGGAACGGAAGCATGGCGTATGTGCAGTCATCTTCAGTGGCAGCGATTCTTCTTCAAGAATTTCGTCACGCACCAGATTGGTCAGCGGTACTTCAGCCGTTGGGATCAGCGCATAGTTACTGCTGCCCGCTTCTTCGTCCAAAGGCTTGGTGTGGAACAAATCTTCACCAAACTTCGGTAACTGGCCTGTGCCGTACAGCGTCTCATGGTTGACCAGGTAAGGAACGTACGCTTCCAGATAACCGTGCTGTTCGGTATGCAGATCCAACATGAACTGGGAAAGCGCGCGGTGCATGCGGGCGATTTGCCCTTTCATCACCACAAAGCGTGAACCCGTCAGTTTTACCGCAGCCGCGAAATCCAGACCGCCAGCCATTTCGCCCAACGAAACATGATCGCGTACGTCAAAATCGTACTGACGTGGGGTTCCCCAACGGCTCACTTCAAGGTTGTCGTTTTCGTCTTTACCGGCAGGTACGGAATCATCTGGCAGGTTAGGAATGGCGGAAGCAATATCCCGGATTTCATTTTGCAATGCGTCCAGTTCAGCTTTCGCTGCATCCAATTTCTCACCCAGCGTAGTCACTTCCTGACGCAGGGGTTCGATGTCTTCGCCACGGGCTTTAGCCTGACCGATAGTTTTCGATCGTGCGTTACGTTCAGCCTGGAGAGTTTCCGTTTCTACCTGCAAGACTTTGCGGCGCTCTTCCTGAGAACGCAGCTTTTCCACATCGAGTTTAAAACCTCTGCGAGCGAGTTTTTCTGCAACTGCGTCTAGCTCATTACGCAGCAGATTGGGATCGAGCATGCTAATCCTGTACGTGTCGTTATTGAATGTTAATTTGATGATGCACGCGGCTTTAAAAGGCAGCGTGTCAAAGAGTTATCAAGGTAACCTTACCGCAACGATAAAGTTAGCGGTAGCGTTTTGTCGGGCTATTTTGATCTTGTTCAGCAAGCCATGCCAGCTTTTCGCCGATCTTCCCTTCAAGGCCACGCGCGGTGGGATAATAATACTGGGTACGGGCCATTTCCGGCGGAAAATAATCTTCTCCGGCAGCGTAAGCATTCGGTTCATCGTGTGCATAGCGATACTCGGCACCCAACCCCATTTCTTTCATGAGTTTGGTCGGCGCATTGCGTAAATGCTCCGGCACGTCGAAATCGGATTTCTCGCGAGCATCGCGCATCGCCGCTTTAAATGCGCTGTAGACCGCATTACTTTTCGGCGCGCAGGCCAGATACACGATAGCCTGAGCAATCGCCCGCTCACCTTCCGCCGGTCCGACGCGGGTGAAACAGTCCCACGCAGCAATCGCCACCTGCATACCGCGCGGATCGGCATTGCCGACATCTTCTGAAGCAATCGCCAGTAATCGGCGTGCGACATACAGCGGATCGCCACCGGCGGTAATAATACGAGCGTACCAGTACAGCGCTGCGTCAGGGGATGAACCACGTACCGACTTGTGCAGCGCGGAGATTAAATCGTAGAAGCGGTCGCCTTTATTATCGAAACGCGCGCTGCGTTCACCGGCAATTTCAGTCAGCAGTTCCGGCGTTAATGTGCGAAATCCCTTGGCGTCGATTTCAGCCATATCCGCCATCATTTCAATACTGTTCAGCGCACGGCGGGCATCGCCATTGACCAGCTCGGACAGCATACGACGCGTTTCTGGCGGGACACGGATTTTTTCATTGGCGTAGCCACGCTCTGCATTGGTCAGCGCCTGATCGATGACTTTTTCGATATCTTCAGCCGTCAGCGATTTGAGCAGATAAACGCGGGCGCGGGACAACAATGCGGAGTTGAGTTCGAATGAAGGATTTTCGGTGGTCGCACCAATAAACGTAATGGTGCCATCTTCGATGTGCGGCAGAAATGCGTCCTGCTGACTTTTGTTGAAGCGATGGACTTCGTCCACAAAAAGAATGGTACGACGCCCGGCATCGCGGTTTTGCCGGGCGCGTTCAATTGCTTCACGGATCTCTTTGATACCTGAGGTGACCGCCGAAATACGCTCAACATCGGCATTGGCATAGCGGCCAATCAGTTCTGCCAGCGTCGTTTTCCCGGTGCCCGGCGGCCCCCACAAAATCATCGAATGCAGCTGCCCTGCTTCAATCGCACGTGGCAAAGGCTTGCCCGGCGCTAAAAGATGCTGCTGACCGATATATTCTGCAAGAGTGACTGGCCGCATTCTGGCGGCCAGTGGCTGAAATTCATTATGGGAAAAATCGAGTGACATATTACTCAAAGGGACCTCACTGACGCTGGTCGTCCACCGTCACACCCTGTGGTGGCGTAAATTTAAATTTAGCATCGTCAACCGACGCGTTTTGCTCGCCTTTAAGTGCATAAGCACTTTTTTGGCCATCCTGCTCAATCGCAGAGAAGCTCTTGATAGTGCCGGCTGGCGTAACATTGATGGTGAACTGTTTCAGATTACCGGTAGCGGCTTTCGGCGTTAATTCGAAGTCATCGCCTTTCTGCTTCACGTTATATTTTGCCCAGTCACTGCTGTCGTTACGCGTGATCAGCATGAACGGCGTGTTACCGGTGGCATTTTTCAGCCAGGTCGCCGTGACTTGCTCAACAAACGGGTTGTAGAACCACAGAGTTTTGCCGTCGGAAACCAGAATGCTTTCATCCGGCGTGGTCATGTGCCAGTTGAACAGATTTGGACGTTTCACCCACAGCTGGCCTTCGCCCTGCTGAACGGCAGCACCGTCGTCACTGGTGACGGTCTGAGTAAAGCTCGCATGGAAAGTATTCAGTTTACCCAGGCGGGATTTGAGATCGCTGCTGGCGTCCGCTAAAACGGAAGCGGAGGTAAATGCAGTCAGTAAACACCCTACCATTAACAGTTTTTTCATTTTTATAATTACCTCAGAAATCCATAAACTTCAGACGATGCCTTTCACACAGGCAAAAGACGTATGGTGCGAACTCTATCCGAGGCTGGACGCCAGCGGTAGCTCAATCATCTGAAAAAACACTGTTTTACGCATCTTTGCACAAGGGCCGCATTCGCGACCCTTCTTAATAACAAATGTGCAAATCAGTCGTCACTTACTCGTGAGAAGGAGGTGCCAGTACTTCCCGGTTGCCATTATGGCCCGGCGTGCTGACAATCCCCTGCGCTTCCATCTGTTCAACGATACGCGCTGCGCGGTTGTAACCGATGCGGAACTGTCGCTGTACGCCGGAGATTGACGCACGACGTTTATCAACGACGAACGCCACCGCCTGATCGAACAACGCATCCAGCTCTTCATCATCCCCCAATCCCAGCCCGCCGCCTTCACCATCTTCGCCACCAGAAAGGATACTTTCGATGTACTTCGGACGACCACGCGCTTTCCAGTCTTGCACAACAGCATGCACTTCCTGATCGCGCACAAACGCCCCGTGAACACGCACAGGAATCGAGGAGTTAGGCGCCATATACAGCATATCCCCCATACCCAGCAGAGATTCGGCACCGCCCTGATCGAGGATCGTGCGGGAGTCAATTTTGCTCGACACGGTAAATGCAATTCGCGTCGGAATGTTGGCTTTAATCAGGCCGGTGATAACGTCAACAGACGGACGCTGCGTCGCCAGTACAAGGTGGATCCCTGCTGCACGGGCTTTCTGCGCCAGTCGTGCAATCAGCTCTTCCACCTTTTTACCAACGGTCATCATCAGGTCAGCAAACTCATCCACCAGCACGACGATAAACGGTTCTTTACCGAGGAATGGCGGTTCTGCCGCCATGCCATCGCCCGGCTTCCAGAACGGATCGGGAATCGGACGGCCCATGGCTTCCGCTTCCTGAATACGTTCGTTGTACCCAGCCAGATTACGTACTCCCAGCGCCGACATCAGCTTATAGCGACGTTCCATTTCACCCACACACCAGCGCAGCGCATTGGCGGCGTCTTTCATGTCGGTAACCACTTCGGTCAGCAGATGTGGAATGCCTTCGTATACCGATAACTCGAGCATTTTCGGGTCGATCATGATGAAGCGCACTTCTTCAGGCGTCGCTTTATAGAGCATGCTGAGGATCATGGCGTTCACCCCCACCGACTTACCGGAACCGGTTGTACCGGCCACCAGCAGGTGCGGCATTTTCGCCAGATCGGCCACCACAGGCTCGCCGGAAATATCTTTACCCAGCACAATAGTCAGCGGTGAAGGACTGTCTTTAAACTTCGCGCAGTCCAGCACTTCTCGCAGATACACGGTCTGACGCTTCTTGTTCGGTAACTCGAGGCCCACATAAGGTTTGCCCGGAATAACTTCTACAACGCGAACCGCAACGGCGGACAACGAACGGGCAAGGTCGCGCGACAGGTTTGAAATACGCGCCGCTTTGACACCCGGCGCCAGATCCAACTCGAAACGGGTGATGACCGGCCCCGGCAGTTTACCGACTACGTCGGCTTTGATGCGGTAATCGTTCAGACGCGCTTCAATCAGATTGCCCATTTGCTCAAGCGCGAACTCATCCACAGGCTCAGCTTCAGCCGGTGGTGAAGTCAGTAAGTCCAGCGAAGGTAATGGCGTGGTTGGTTTCACCAACGGTTGTTCATGACGCATCAGGAACGGATGGATCAGACTGTCCATATCCGGTTTAGCCGGTGAAGGCGCCTGACGTGGCGCTTCATATTCCTGCGCGTGTTGCACAGGCTGAGGAGACTGCGGACGCTGATACGTTTGTTGCGCAAATTCTGCAGGCTGCGGTTCTTCCTCTGCCTGAGCAGGTAACGTAAACAGCGGTTCGCTTGGCGTGTCATCCACCAGATCGGCCATCGGTGAGAAGCTAAACGCATCGTGCTGACTGAGTTTCATGGCCGCAGCAGCGAAATCATCGGCCCCTGAGGTCTGCGCGTCCACCTGCGGACTTTGCGAATGATGATGCTGAACCACACCACTGTGCGGCTCAACGTCCTGCTGATAGCGTGACTGCTCGCGCGCCGCAAAGGCATTACGCAATTCGGCTTCCTGCAAGGCGGCTTCGTCGTCAGGCTCTTCCTGGGTGACAGACTCACCATAACGCTGGTGCTGCTGATCAGAGAACGCCTGACGCAATGCGGCTTCTTGCATCGCTTCTTCATCCGCCTGAGCCTGTTCATCCAGATAAACAGGTTGCACAGAGGCGTTCTGCTGGGACGCGCTTTGTTCCTGTTCCTGCTGTTCAGCCAGTCGCTGAGAAGGTAATTTAATCCCATAGGAGGCCAGCTCACGACGGGTCGGAATGCGCACCGGATTCGGCCTTGGTAATTCCGGGCCAAAACCTTTTTTGATCTGCGGATTTTCATCACTGACTGCGCTGAACGCAGGCATGAAAGTGTTACCCGCAGAAGACGCGGCGGACTGCCCCGCTTGCGCCAGACCCGTTGCCAGCGCAGCGGTCGCTGCCACACTTGCCGCGTGCGCGCTGTCAGGCGTCGGAGAACTGAAATCAAACGGTGAACGCGAAGTGTGTTCTGCCGCTGTCTGCCAGTTACCCATACGCGGGCCGTCTTCATCATTATGCTCAGCCCGCACCGGTGAAGGTGACTGCTGAACAGGCTGAGGATGTCGCGGTACCGGCGTTTCTTCAGGAATTTCGAAACTGTATAACGGTGGTGCTGCCGGTTCAGGTGCCGATGGCGGTGGCGCAATGTTCGCTACCGGCGGCTCTGCCGCGTAAGGATCGACGACGCCCGCAGGCGCTACCGGTGCAGATTCAGCAACAACCGCTGCCGCAGGTTGAGCCGCGGGCTGATGAACTGACGGCGCAGAGAGCAGCACATCATCTTCATCAACGTCAGATGGCGCAGCGTCGGCCGTTGACGCCAATGCGGCTGTCGTTGCAGCTGCGGCAACCGGTGCTACTTTCGCAACCGGTTTCTCAGCATCATCTTCCAGCAACGGATCATCATGCTCATCGTAGTCGTCGTAATCATCATCACGTCGGGAACGGTTGGTCACAATGTTGGTCACGCCAAGCACTGCCCCACCAATCTTTTCTGCGATGGTTAGCCACGACCAGCCGGTAAACAGCGTCAGACCCGCAGCCCAGACACAGAGCAGGACCAGCGTGGCGCCGACGTTATTAAAGTAAGGTGTCATCGCCGTGCTTAGCAAGCTGCCGATCACCCCGCCGGAGGCGAAGTAATAGAGGTCATCGATATTGACCGACGCCAGCCCACAAGACGTGACAATGAGCGCCAGCGTCCCGATAAGACGCAGCGACCAGGCGAAATAGTCGATAAAATCCTGATTATCGCGCTGACGGAAAGCCGCCCAGCACAGACACAGGATAATTGGAGGAATTGCGTAACCAAATACGCCAAATATGAAGAACAACGTATCGGCCATCCAGGCCCCAACGCCACCACCCCAGTTATGAATAGGACCATGCCAGGCGGTTTGAGACCAGCTGGGATCCGAGGGGTTAAAACTCACCAATGCTGCCATCAAGTACGCAGCAAAAATCGCTACCACAACCAGCAAAGCCTCCAGAATACGGCGGCCGTTGCTCAGTCTTTTCAGGGTAACGTCTTTATCTTCTGTATATTCCTGGCTCAAGAAAGGCTCTCCAGGTTCCTGTGAACTGAGAAAAAGCAACAGCGCCGAGAGTTGACCCCGGCGCCATAGCTGTATAGATACACAGGAGTGTAGCTAAAAAAACAAGGTTTTGCACCTGACAATTACCGGGTCTTAATGACCAGGCGATTTGTCTGTTTCACTTCTTCCATTACCACATAGGTACGGGTGTCGTTCACACCTGGAAGACGAAGTAATGTCTCACCTAACAGCTTACGGTAAGCAGACATATCCGGTACGCGGGTTTTCAACAGGTAGTCGAAATCCCCTGAAACCAAATGACACTCCTGAATATCTTCGAGTTTTTGTACTGCCGCGTTGAACTGCTCAAACACATCTGGCGCACCGCGGTTGAGGGTTATCTCAACAAATACCAGAAGCGATGCATCAAGATAATGCGGGTTAAGCAGTGCGGTATAACCATTAATGAAGCCCTGTCGTTCCAGACGACGAACGCGCTCCAGACATGGTGTTGGCGATAATCCCACACGTTTGGAAAGCTCGACGTTTGAAATCCGGCCATCCTTTTGAAGTTCGTTGAGGATGTTACGGTCAATACGGTCGAGATCTTTTCCCGGACGTTTTTTGTTGTCTACCATTATTATTGTCTCTCTGCTGTCCTTCCCTGCACCTGCCTACCCCAGCCAACTTCAATGTCTAAGGGTTGTCCCAAGCGAAGACCCGATTATTAAGGTTTACGCATCCAAAAGCCGCGTTGATCCCCTGTCATAAGGAACACGACCAAAACCGGACACTCAAAAGAAATAACCCTGTGGAATTAATAGATTGCGAATTGCCAATCTGATTCACCAAACCCTGCTGCAACAAAAAAATCAAACAGCGGCACCAGAACGGGTCGGGTAGCAGCCATTTGGATAAATTCAAGTCACTGACAGGCAGTTAATTTCTTCTTACCCTGATGTTTTCGCAAATGCACAGCGGATTGTCAAAGTAAAAGAAGCAAAATCAGAAGAACGTGCCAGATTGAAAAGCCAGCGCCCCCTTTTTAGCTATGTTTTCTCTTTGAACAATAACAATTCAGTTCACGCGTTATTTCTGCCAAATCCTTACAACTTACCTTGATATGTGGCTAACTTGACGCGTTGTAGACAACATTCAACATGTCGTATAGCGAAGACATGCTGGTTTTTTATGCTTACCATCAATCAGTTACCTGAGGCATGGTCATGCGCGAAAACCTTTTTACGCGGGTTATGCAGTAAAAACTATCAGACAAATCGCTAACAACATCTGAGTTTACTTTTTTTAACACGCACTTTTCCCTACAATCCCTTTATCGCTAGTCCCCATCGCGGAGATAGATTGCCCATGAGTACGGTTAAACACAGTAAATTATTAATTTTAGGTTCCGGTCCGGCAGGTTACACCGCCGCGGTTTACGCGGCGCGCGCCAACCTGAATCCTGTATTGATTACCGGCGTGGAAAAAGGCGGTCAGCTGACCACCACCACAGAAGTGGAAAACTGGCCGGGTGATCCGGAAGGCCTGACCGGCCCGGCGCTGATGGATCGCATGCATGAGCACGCGACTAAGTTCAACACTGAAATCATTTTCGACCATATCAACAAAGTGGATTTGCAAAACCGTCCGTTCCGCCTCACAGGCGACAGCGGCGAGTACACCTGTGACGCCCTGATTATCGCCACTGGCGCTTCTGCCCGTTACATCGGTCTTCCGTCTGAAGAAGCGTTCAAAGGCCGTGGCGTCTCTGCCTGTGCGACCTGCGACGGCTTCTTCTACCGCAATCAGAAAGTGGCCGTGGTCGGCGGCGGCAATACCGCCGTCGAAGAAGCGCTGTATCTGGCAAACATCGCGTCAGAAGTGCATCTGATCCACCGTCGCGACAGCTTCCGTGCTGAAAAAATTCTGGTTGACCGCCTCAATGATAAAGTCGCCAGTGGCAACATTGTGCTGCATACCCACAAAACGCTGAACGAAGTGCTTGGCGATCAGATGGGTGTCACCGGCGCGAGCCTGATGGACGTGCGTACCGACGAGAAATCTCAGGTAGACGTTGCGGGCGTGTTCATCGCCATCGGCCACAGTCCGAACACCGGCATTTTTGAAGGCCAGCTGGAGCTAAAAGACGGCTATATCAAAGTGCAGTCCGGTTCGCACGGTAATGCCACGCAAACCAGCATTCCCGGCGTCTTTGCTGCGGGCGACGTAATGGACCATATTTACCGCCAGGCAATCACCTCTGCGGGCACCGGCTGTATGGCTGCGCTCGACGCAGAGCGTTATCTGGATGGCTTATCGCAAGCCCCGGATTTGTAATCTCCTTTTCTAACTCTCCTCTCCGATTATCCTGAATAATTCGAGTTGCAGGAAGGCGGCCACAGTGCCGCCTTTATATTTTCAGTTTTTGAACTCAGCATGTAACATGTTCAGCCTCCGAACCGGATAGCTGCGCAGACTGATGCCTGATGAATAAAACACGACAACAAGAACTTATCCGCTGGTTAAAACAACAAAGCTCACGCGCCAAAGGCTGGATCCGTCTGTCTATGATGCTGGGTCTACTTTCGGGTTTACTGATTCTGGCGCAGGCGTGGCTGATGGCCGGTCTGCTGCACAGCCTGATCATCCAGCACCCCCCCCGTGAGGCGTTGCTGCAAAGTTTCCTGCTGATGGCGCTGACCTTTGTGCTGCGCGCCGTGGTGACCTGGCTGCGTGAGCAGGTGGGCTTTATCTGCGGACGCGTGATTCGTCAGGAGATGCGAAAGTTAGTTCTCGACCGTCTGGAAAAACTGGGGCCTGCATGGATCCAGGGCAAACCAGCGGGCAGCTGGGCGAGCATCATTCTGGAACAAATCGAAGATATGCAGGATTACTATGCCCGCTATCTGCCACAAATTGCCCTTGCGGGGATTATCCCGCTGCTGATTCTGGTCAGTATTTTCCCGATTAACTGGGCGGCGGGCATGATCCTGCTGGTCACTGCGCCACTTATTCCGGTGTTTATGGCGCTGGTCGGAATGGGCGCTGCGGATGCCAACCGCCGTAATTTTGTCGCGCTTGCACGTCTGAGCGGCAACTTTCTCGACAGCCTGCGCGGTCTCGATACCCTGCGTTTGTTCCATCGCGGCACGGCGGAAATTGATCAGATCAAACGCTCCACCGAAAGTTTCCGCGCACGTACGATGGATGTCCTGCGTCTGGCCTTTCTCTCTTCAGCCGTACTGGAATTTTTCGCTTCTATTTCTATCGCCGTGGTGGCGGTGTACTTCGGTTTCTCTTATCTCGGCGAACTGAATTTCGGCAGCTACGGCACGCCGGTTACCCTGTTTGCCGGTTTTCTGGTGCTGATCCTCGCGCCAGAGTTTTTCCAGCCGCTGCGTGATTTGGGCGCGTTTTATCACGCCAAAGCGCAGGCGGTGGGTGCTGCGGAAAGTCTGGTGACCTTCCTGACCGCTGAAAGTGCTGAAATGGGCGATGGCGACCAGAGCTGGCCACAGGGACAAAAAGTATCGCTGGAAGCCCGCAACCTCATCATTCAGTCACCGCAGGGTAAAACACTGGCCGGGCCGCTGACCTTTAACCTTCAGGCGGGGCAACGTATTGCGATTGTCGGGCTGAGTGGTGCAGGGAAAAGTTCCCTGTTAAATGCCCTGCTCGGCTTCCTGCCGTATCAGGGATCAATGACCGCAGGCGGCATTGAACTGAAAACCTTACGCAATGACGCGTGGCGCCAACAGCTGAGCTGGGTGGGCCAGAATCCGCATCTGCCGGAACAAACGCTGCGGGCCAATATTCTGCTCAATCAGCCGGACGTCACCGGGCAGCAACTTCAGTCAGCCATTGACCGCGCCTACGTGAGCGAATTTTTACCTCTGCTGCCGCTGGGGTTGGAAACGGAGCTCGGCGACAGTGCCGCGCGTTTGTCAGTCGGTCAGGCCCAGCGGGTGGCCGTGGCCCGCGCCCTGCTCTCGCCATGCGAATTACTGTTGCTGGATGAACCGACCGCCAGCCTCGATGCCCACAGCGAAAAGCGCGTGATGAGCGCACTGAATGAAGCATCAAAAGCGCAGACGTCGATACTGGTCACGCATCAGCTGGAGGACACGCGAGACTACGACGAAATCTGGGTGATGGACCACGGCCAGATTGCTGAACGCGGCACCTATGCGCAGCTGGTTGCTCAGGGCGGACTCTTCGCCAGCCTGTTATCCCAGCGCAGTAAGGAGCTGTAATCATGAAAATTCTTCTGCCTTATCTCGCTTTGTATCGCCGTCACTGGTTCCGGCTGTCTTTGGGTGTGATTCTGGCCATCGTTACGCTGCTGGCCAGCATTGGCCTGCTGACACTCTCTGGCTGGTTCCTCGCGGCCTCTGCGGTCGCCGGTATCGCCGGTTTGTACACGTTCAACTACATGCTGCCCGCCGCGGGTGTGCGCGGTGCGGCGATTTTCCGCACCGCAGGTCGTTACGCTGAACGTCTGGTCAGCCACGACGCGACCTTTCGCGTGCTGGCGCATTTGCGGGTGTTCACTTTCACCAAAATTATGCCGCTGTCGCCGGGCGGTATTGCGCGATTCCGTCAGGCCGATCTCCTGAACCGTCTGGTCGCCGACGTGGATACGCTGGATCACCTGTATCTGCGCGTCATCTCGCCGCTGGTCAGCGCGCTGGTGGTGATTGTTCTGGTGACCTTTGGCCTGAGCTTTCTGGACGTCAAACTCGCACTGACACTCGGGGCGATTATGCTGGTTCTGATGTTGCTTCTGCCGGTGATTTTCTACCGTGCGGGGAAACCTGCCGGACGGGAGCTGACGGCCTTGCGCAGCGATTATCGCACGCAGCTGACCTCATGGTTACAGGGGCAATCCGAGCTGGTGGTATTTGGCGCGCAGCCGCGTTTTCGCCAGCAACTAAATGATATCGAACGCCGCTGGATGTTGCGTCAGCAGCAGCAGGCGAAGCTGACCGGTCTGTCGCAGGCGATGGTGATTGCCGCAGCCGGTCTGACCGTGACGCTGATGTTGTGGCTGGCCGCAGGCGGGATCGGAACAATCGCCCAACCCGGCGCGCTGATTGCGCTGTTCGTGTTTACGCCGCTGGCCGCTTTCGAAGCTCTGGGGCCGGTTGCGGCAGCATTCCAGCATCTCGGGCAAGTTATCGCCTCTGCGCAGCGCGTCAGCCAAATCATCAGTCAGCCTGCCGATGTGACTTTCCCGTCACAAGGCCCGGCTGCCGCTCAACAGGTGAGCCTGTCGCTCACTCACGTGAATTTCACTTATCCGGGGCAGCCGCTGCCGGTACTGAAAAACATTACGCTGGAGATTGCTGCGGGTGAGCACGTTGCCCTGCTCGGCCAGACCGGCTGTGGGAAATCTACTTTGCTGCAATTGCTGACGCGCGGCTGGGATATCAACAGTGGCGCAATGAGCATTAACGGCCATGCAATCGCAGATTATGATGAGGCTACGCTGCGCCAGATGATCACCGTGGTCAGCCAGCGCGTTCACATCTTCAACACCACACTGCGTGAAAACTTGCGCATGGCCTCGCCGCAAAGCTCTGATGAGCAAATTGCCGACGCGCTGAAACAGGTGGATCTGCACGTGCTACTCGAAGGCGAAGGCCTGAATGCCTGGCTGGGCGAAGGCGGACGTCAGCTGTCCGGCGGCGAACAGCGTCGCCTGGGTCTGGCCCGTGCGTTGCTGCATGATGCTCCGCTGTGGTTGCTCGATGAACCGACCGAGGGGCTGGATGCAGAAACGGAACACCATATTTTGGCGCTGTTGCACAAGCATTGTGATAATAAAACGCTACTCTTAGTGACGCACCGTTTACACGGTCTTGATAACCTCGACAGGATTTGCGTGATGGAGGAAGGCGAGATTGTCGAACAAGGCGATCATCAGACGTTAGCCGCCGCACAAGGCCGGTACGCGCGTTTTCTTGCGCGCACCTGAGAGGTCTGTCCCTGAATTATGTGGCGACCCGTGAGTCGCCGGATAAGGAGATCTATGCGGTTAGTTAAGCTCGAGGCCAGTTCTGTTCATTTTCCGGATCCTGATTCTGCATTACAGGATCCCAACGGCCTGCTGGCTATCGGCGGCGACCTCACGTCGCCGCGTCTGCTTTCCGCTTATCAGCACGGGATTTTTCCCTGGTTTGAACCCGGTGAAATGATCCTCTGGTGGTCACCCGACCCGCGGGCTATTTTAGTGCCCGAAGAACGCCATATCAGCCGCAGCTTACAGAAATTTATGCGTAAAATGCCTTTCCGTTTTACGCTCAATCGCTGCTTTGAAAAGGTGATACACGCGTGTGCAATTGAACGGGAAGATGGCACCTGGATCGGACCCCTGGTTCAGCGTGGTTATCAGGAATTGCACGAAGCCGGACACGCCCATTCACTTGAAGTCTGGGAAGGCGATGAGTTGGTTGGCGGTTTGTACGGCGTTTCAGTCGGCAGGCTATTTTGCGGCGAGTCCATGTTTAGCCGCCGTGAAAATGCCTCAAAGTGCGCGCTGATGATGTTTTGCCAACATTTTTCCCGCAATGGTGGAGAACTGATTGACTGTCAGGTGCTCAACCCTCACACTGCGTCGCTGGGTGCGAGAGAGATCCCCCGCCGCCAATTTTTGCAGCAGTTATCCGAACTTTCGCAACGCGCGTTAGCACCGGATTGCTGGTTGCCACAAGACTTATCCCCACATGATGAAGACCTGCCGGTGTTCCCGAAGGATAGGGAATAGGTGCGGTCATGAACCATACTTCTTTACATAATGTGGGTTTTTCGGCATTATCTTGCCGGTTAAAAACTATGGTAGTTAGACCTAGAGGATTCGATGGCCAAAGAAGACAACATTGAAATGCAGGGCACCGTACTTGATACGCTGCCAAACACTATGTTCCGCGTAGAATTAGAAAACGGACACGTAGTTACCGCACACATCTCCGGTAAAATGCGTAAGAACTATATCCGCATCCTGACGGGCGACAAAGTCACTGTAGAGCTGACCCCGTACGACCTGAGCAAAGGCCGCATTGTCTTCCGTAGCCGCTAATAAACGGCTCACTCATCGCTGATTTTCCGGCGATACCTGAGGATACCCTCTTCGCCCTTCCTGCAGTTGCAAGGGCGTTTTGTGGTATCCGCAATTCGGCATTTTGTTTCATTATCCTTTCTGCTTATTCCTCACTAACTCACGTTTCATAAAGAATTTTCAGAAAGAAAAAAGGCGATGTTTTCACATCGCCTTTTGTTTGCCTGAAGCTTTTCAGCTTATCTCAGCAGCGGATCAATGCACCGCGCCTTCCGGCTTTTTCTTCTGCGCACTCATGAAGTGGTAAGTCAGCTTATCGGCTTCCTTATCCAGCGCTACCGACACCGAACCGCCATCCACCAGTGAACCAAACAGCAGCTCGTTGGCGAGAGGTTTTTTCAGGTTTTCCTGCACGATACGTGTCATCGGACGCGCACCCATCGCACGATCGTAACCTTTCACGGTCAGCCAGTCGCGGGCTTCATCGCTGACTTCCAGCGAAACGCCTTTAGCATCCAGTTGCGCCTGCAGTTCGACAATAAATTTGTCGACTACCAGCTGGATAACTTCCGTAGACAGATGGTTGAACCAGATCACGTTGTCCAGACGGTTACGGAATTCTGGCGTAAACACTTTCTTGATCTCTTCCATAGCGTCAGGACTGTTGTCCTGATGAATGAGGCCAATAGATTTACGTTCGGTTTCACGCACACCGGCGTTGGTGGTCATGACCAGAATCACGTTACGGAAATCGGCTTTGCGCCCGTTGTTATCGGTCAGCGTACCGTTGTCCATGACCTGCAACAGCAGGTTGAAGACATCCGGGTGCGCTTTCTCGATTTCATCGAGCAGCACAACGGAGTGAGGATGTTTCAATACCGCATCCGTCAGCAAGCCGCCCTGATCAAAACCGACATAGCCAGGAGGCGCACCGATCAAACGGCTGACCGTGTGACGCTCCATGTATTCGGACATATCAAAACGCAACAGTTCGATATCCAGCGCTTTGGCGAGCTGTACCGTGACTTCGGTTTTACCCACACCGGTAGGACCGGCGAACAGGAACGAACCGACCGGCTTGCGATCCTGACCCAAACCTGCGCGGCTCATTTTGATCGCTTCTGTCAGAGCTTCGATGGCAGGATCCTGCCCGAAGACCAGCATTTTCAGGCGGTCGCCCAGATTTTTCAGCACATCGCGATCGGTCGCAGACACGGTTTTTTCCGGAATGCGGGCGATACGCGCCACCACACTTTCGATATCGCTGACGTTAACGGTTTTCTTGCGTTTGCTGACCGGCATTAACCGGCTGCGCGCGCCCGCTTCATCAATGACGTCGATAGCTTTGTCCGGCAGATGACGGTCATTGATGTACTTGACCGACAACTCCACCGCCGCACGCACCGCTTTCGCGGTATAGCGGACATCATGGTGCGCTTCATATTTGGTTTTCAGGCCATTGATGATCTGCACGGTTTCTTCGACGGTTGGCTCAACAATATCGATTTTCTGGAAGCGACGCGCCAGAGCACGGTCTTTCTCGAAGATATTGCTAAATTCCTGATACGTCGTGGAACCAATCACCCGGATCTTGCCGCTCGACAGCAACGGTTTGATGAGGTTTGCCGCATCCACCTGACCGCCGGACGCCGCACCGGCACCGATAATCGTATGGATTTCATCAATAAACAGGATGCTGTTCTTATCCTGCTCCAGTTGTTTCAGCAGTGATTTGAAACGTTTTTCGAAATCACCGCGGTACTTGGTGCCCGCCAGCAAAGAGCCGATATCAAGAGAATACAGAGTGCAGTCGGCCATCACTTCCGGCACGTCGCCCTGCTCGATTCGCCATGCAAGACCTTCAGCAATCGCGGTTTTCCCGACGCCGGATTCGCCCACCAGAAGCGGGTTGTTTTTGCGGCGACGGCAGAGCACCTGAATGGCGCGCTCCAGTTCTTTGTCACGGCCAATCAGCGGATCAATGCCACCAACACGCGCTAACTGGTTAAGATTAGTGGTGAAGTTCTCCATACGATCTTCCCCCGCCGACTGCTCTTCGTTAACTGGGTTTTCCGCATTGTTTGGCGCCTGGCTGCCCGATTCATCTTTACGGGTGCCGTGCGAAATAAAGTTCACCACATCAAGGCGGCTGACATCATGTTTGCGCAGGAGATAGGCGGCCTGAGATTCCTGTTCGCTGAAAATCGCGACCAGTACATTAGCGCCGGACACTTCGCTGCGGCCAGAAGATTGCACATGGAATACCGCACGTTGCAGAACGCGCTGGAAACTCAGCGTAGGCTGGGTGTCACGTTCCTCTTCACTGGCAGGTAAGGTGGGTGTGGTTTGCTCGATGAAGGCTTCCAGTTCCTGGCGTAATGCCACCAGATCAACTGTACAAGCTTCAAGCGCTTCACGGGCAGCAGGGTTGCTGAGCAACGCCAGCAACAGGTGCTCCACGGTCATAAACTCATGCCGGTGCTCACGGGCTCTTGCGAAAGCCATGTTGAGACTGAGTTCAAGTTCTTGATTGAGCATAGGCACCTCCCAAATAGATTGCCTTAATCAGGCTTTTTCCAGCGTACACAGCAACGGATGCTCATTCTCCTTGGCGTACTCATTTACGTGTGCGACCTTGGTTTCGGCGACTTCGGCGGTATAAACGCCGCATATCGCTTTGCCTCTATAGTGCACCTGGAGCATCAGTTGCGTTGCACGTTCAATATCATAAGAAAAGAACTTTTGCAGAACGTCAATCACAAATTCCATTGGAGTGTAATCGTCGTTGTTTAATATAACTTTATACATAGATGGCGGTTTTACCTCATCCTTTTGCTTATTCGCCGTCAAATGTTCAAAATTTAGCCAGTCTTGTTTGTCGCCCATTGCCTGCTCATCACCTGTAAAGATCGTATTGGATGCTAAATACCTGACGTGAAAGCGTTCTGCGGGGCTTCACCAGGTTATTTCCCCATTTTACCATCTCTTGCATCACAGCGCCGCTGCACAAAATGTCCTCTTTGCCATCAGCCCCGCGGGCATAAATTTAACAAAATATGCCAATAGCGTTACCTGCTTCAAAGTTTGGTTATCTGATCCCTGATGACAAATGCCGTTCCCTTGATCTCTAACCCGATTCCACTAGAGTGTAAATTCGTGAGTTGGACGTCTTTTGAGCAGGTTTTTATCCGCCGCGTTCTCGCCCTCCCGCTCATTCAACTGGCTTTAAAACTCTTTACTACACTACCAGCCGAGTCATAAGAGGGATGAAGAAGCATGCTGACGGGTACTGTTAAATGGTTCAATAATGCTAAAGGCTTTGGCTTCATCTGCCCGCAAAATGGCGGTGAAGACATTTTTGCCCACTACTCCACGATTCAGATGGAGGGCTACCGGACGTTAAAGGCAGGCCAGCAGGTCAACTTTGATGTTCATGAAGGCCCAAAGGGGAATCATGCCAGCCTCATTATTCCAGTGGAAAGTGAAGTGGTCGCCTGACCGGTTCTCTTTTGTCCGAACGATTAAAAGCCAATGCCGGTCACTCACTGACTGGCATTTTTTATTTATGGGGGAGAATGCCTCAGGCTTCAAGTCCTCGGTGCAAATTAAAGTACATTTTTTAGACACCGATTGCTAAGACACGACACAAAACAAATTAAATCTAAACACAATCTCAACAAATCGCGTTCATTCCCTTCATAATTTTCCCCGTTGCACACCGGTTTATTGTTGCCCTGTTGAAATAGCCGTTATTGAAATCCGGCCCGATATAACAGGTAAATACCATGACGACATTCAGTTACCCTTGCGAAGAAAAGGCTCCTCTTTCCGGCCTTCAGTTGATGACGGCGTTGCTTTCCCAGCGTCTGGTGCCTGGACCGTCGTGGAAATTGCCGCGCTACCGTTTTAAATTTTTATTCCGCGCGCTGACCCAGCCACGTCGCACGTTTGGCCTGCTGGATTATCTGGCTCATCACCCGCAACGCGATGAGATCCTGACTGCGCAGCCGAGCCTGCCGTGCAAATTGCATCGTGTTTATCAGGCGTCCAATATCACCCCAGAAGAGGCGATGAAGCGCATCACCGATCACTACGACATGATCGGCCACTGCCTGCCGGAGGCGATTAACCACGGCTATCTGAATAAAAAACCGATGGCGATCGCCACCCTGACCGGCAAAGAAGAGCAGCGTTACGCGATCACCTTTAACTCTGTCAGCCGTCTGGATAAAGAAGGTGAAGCCACATTGATCTTCAACAATCCGCAGGGCGAACCGATCGCTATCGTGACCTTCTCTTTCATCTATTATCAAGGCCAGCCAACGTTGTTCATTGGCGCACTTCAGGGCCCGAAAGCACAGGTTGATCATCAGGAAATCCAGAAAGCGACCAAAGCCTGCCACGGTTTATTTCCGAAACGTCTGGTGATTGAAGCGCTGACCACGCTGGCAGAGCTGGCGGGCATGTCGCAGATTGTCGCGGTGGGAAATCACACGCACATCTACGAAAACCCGCGCTACAAAAAGCGTAAAGGTATGGTATATGCCGACTACGACAGCTTCTGGGAAACCATGGAGGCGAAACAGGGCGAAGACGGTTATTTCCATCTGCCGCGTCAGATAGCCCACCGGCCGCTGGAAGAGATCGCCAGTAAACGTCGCGCAGAATACCGCCGCCGTTACCAGCTGTTAGATGATTTGGAAAGCCAGATCCGTCAGACATTTTCCAGCGGACATGGTCACCAGATCATTGTTGAAGAGAACCGCGCAGCCTAATCCGCCCTGCCCCGCGCCAGCCAGGCAACGCGGGAAAACATTTGCCTCAGTAGCGGAGGGATCGAGGAGGTCCCTCGCAGCGACGCTGACTGCGCGACGTCAATCGCCAGATCCGGCTTCGAACTGCGGTGAATGGCCTTATCGATAATCCTTCTCGGCGACATCGGCACGTTTTCCGGTATCGCCGAGTGTTTGCGATACACATCTTCGAACCCTTCCCGATACAGAAAATATTCAATGTCCTGAGTAGGCAGCGAGGTCAGCCGGTAGCGCAGATTGTCATCGTGATTCTCCACGTTGGCCGTCACCGTCGCCGCGTATTTGCGCCCCGCTTCGTCACCGTCCACCAGCACGTGCCATTCAATGCCCATCTGCCGGGCAAAGCGTAGTAAAGGCTTCAATCCGCACTGGGCAAATTCGATGACCTTGATCCCTTCCGACTCAAAATGATATCCACACTGGCGCGCCAGCTGATTGAGCAGCCAGACTTCGGTTTCGCCTTCCACAAGCAGCCAGCAGCGGGCGAAAAGCGATGACGGGCGATTAAAGCGGATATGAAACGCGATCCGACGGCTGTCTTCCATACTCAACCCTTCCGGGCCGATGGCATACGCTGCGACACGCGACGATTCGCGCACCAGACGGCAAATTTGCTCAACCGGTACCAGCGACAGCAAGTCGCCGGAGTTGGTGGTGGTAATACGCTGTAAAGGCAGTTGATCGAGCAATCCCCACGCGACCGATAGCATAATCGGATGCAGACGGGTTTCGGGGTCTTCGATCAGCAGCAGCGGTCGCGCATCCGGATGCAACACTACCGAACCTTTTGCCTGCAACAGCGTGGAGAACATCCCAAGCAGCATTACGCGCATGCTGCGGCTGTTCGGCTCGGCAATCATCCGGTTGATATTATCCAGCGAGCGCCATGCCCGTCGGCTTTCGGCGCGGCCATGACGCTTCTGCTGCCACGGCGCACTGTTGGATGTCCCCTGCTCAGCGAAATAGTGCTCCAGCAACTGCTGCATCGCCGAAAGCCCGCTGCGCAGTTCGCTGTTGGTCAGCGATTGCGGGTTATGCACCAGTCCGCGCGTCAGCTCATCCAGCTGGTGCGCCAGTTGTTCGTTATTGGCAGAAAGCCGTGGTGCCAGCGTTTCGCTGCGCAGACGGCGGATAAAGCGGGCATCGCGCAGGCGTAAAACCGGATTGAGGCGCACAAGCGCCTGCGCCAGCGGATCGATGGTGGTCAGATTGAGCGGCTGCCCGTTGGAGGAGAGGAAACTGCGCAGCGTCATCACGCTGCCGTCATCGTCCAGTTCACCTTCCAGACGATAATAAATGCGGTTCAGGCGATCGGGGCATTTTACCCACAGCGGCGACAGCGCATTAAAGCGTGGCGACATGTGGTGTCCGGCCTGATTTTCACAAAAGGTCAACACGATGTGCAGATACTGTGATTTAGATTCCTTCTCCCCTGCCGGAAAATAGAAATCCTCTTCTTTGAAGCAGTACAGTTTCGGGTCAGGGGCGAGCAGCAGCGTCAGGGCATCCAGCAGACTGGATTTACCCCAGGCGTTTTCTCCGATTAACACGGTGTTGGTCAGAAAGGATTCGGTTTGCCCCTGATGCGCTGAGCCGGTTATCGATGCGCCACGCTGCGCGGGCTGAGTCAGTGTCAGAGAAAGTCGGTTAATGCCACGAAAACCGACAATATCAATGTGTTCCAGATACATCAGACGCCTCCTGTGCGCTCATTACATTCCTGAGCATGGCGTGAAAAATCGGTTGCCGTCAAGGCTGCCCGCGGATCTCTGTGTACCGAAGCTGCTTTACAGTCAGATAACTTTTGGTTAGCGTGTCGGGCGGTATTTTCTGTGCCGCGCTCCTCTCATGGAACCTCACTTTTCAGGGATTTTTGCCTCATGTATTCCGGCCTGTTGATTATTCTTTTGCCGCTGATCGTCGGTTACCTTATTCCGGTCAAAAACCGCTCGCTACTGCACATCGTTAACCAGATGCTGAGCTGGATGGTGTACGTCATCCTGTTCATTATGGGCATCAGCCTGGCCTTTCTCGATAATCTCAGTACCAATTTACTGCTGATTTTCAAATACGCCGCCGTCTGTTTCCTGTGTATCTTCGTGATGAACTACGCCGCGCTGTGGCTGCTCGAACGCCGCCGTCCCTGGAAAACCCAGTTTAAGCAGGAAAAATTACCGTCGCGTTTACACATGGCGCTTGAGTCACTGAAATTGTGCGGCGTAGTGATTGGCGGCTTCGCACTCGGCCTGACCGAATGGCACTGGCTGACCTTCGCCTCACAGGCCAGCGAAATCGCGCTGCTGTTCCTGCTGGCGCTGGTGGGCATTCAGCTACGCAACAGCAGTATGACGCTGCGCCAGATCATCCTTAATCGTCGCGGCATCATCGTCGCTTTGGTCGTGGCGATAAGCGCACTGATCGGCGGGGCGGTTGCCGCACTGCTTCTCGGCCTGCCGCTGAAAACCGGTCTGGCACTGGCCTCAGGTTACGGCTGGTATTCGCTTTCCGGTATCGTGCTGACCGACTCGTTCGGGCCGGTCATTGGCAGCGCCGCGTTCTTTAACGATCTGGCGCGCGAACTTTGCGCCATCATGCTGATCCCGACCTTAGTACGCAGCAGCCGCTCCACCGCGCTCGGCCTGTGCGGCGCGACGTCCATGGACTTCACGCTGCCGGTATTACAGCGCAGCGGCGGGCTGGACATGGTACCGCCTGCGGTCGTTCACGGCTTCGTGCTCAGCCTGCTGTCGCCAGTGCTGATGGCCTTTTTCTCCGCCTGACGCCCTGTTTTCCCGCGGCACTTTGCGGCGGGAACTTCCCTTTTCAGCCCCTGCCAAAACTTGCGGTAAATCAACTCCGCCTCACTTTGTCTTAAAAACGCTTCATTTCTAAGCCAGCCCGTCTTAGTCTTATTTTAAAACAAGCATTTCAAATGCAACTTTAAAAAAGGACCTCATAATGTTTTGTGTGCAATGTGAACAAACAGTCCGTACCCCGGCGGGCAATGGCTGCGCGTATGCGCAGGGAATGTGCGGAAAAACCGCAGAAACCTCTGATTTGCAAGACTTACTGGTGGCTGTACTTCAGGGCTTATCGGCCTGGGCGCTGGTCGCCCGCGGTTACGGCATCGTCGATGAAGAGATCGACAGCTTCGCCCCGCGCGCCTTTTTCTCCACGCTGACCAACGTTAATTTCGACTCCGACCGCATCGTCGGTTACGCCCGTGACGCGGTTATCCACCGCGAATCTCTGCGGGTGCGTTGCCGCCTGATGGATCCGCAAATCACGGTGGATCATCCGCTGGCCGCGCTGGAACTGGTCAGCGACAATCTGAGCGAGCTGCAACAGCAGGCGCAGCAATTTGCGCTGAACGACGACAAAGCGCGCGTCGGTGACGACATTCACGGCCTGCGGATGCTTTGTCTTTACGGCCTGAAGGGCGCGGCGGCCTATATGGAACACGCGCACGTGCTCGGTCAGGCAGATGTGGCGATTTACGCTGAGTATCACCGCCTGATGGCGTGGTCAGGCACCCAACCGGCGAACATGGGCGAGCTGCTGGACAACGCCATGGCTATCGGCAAGATGAATTTCAGCGTGATGGCGATCCTGGATAAAGGCGAAACTGACGCCTACGGACACCCGCAGCCGACCTCCGTCAATGTCCGTCCCTTGGCGGGCAAGGCCATTCTGATTTCCGGCCACGACCTGAAAGATCTGCAAATGCTGCTGGAGCAAACCGCCGGTACCGGTATTAACATCTACACCCACGGCGAAATGCTGCCAGCACACGGCTATCCTGAGCTGAAAAAGTACCCGCATCTGGCCGGAAATTACGGCAGCGGCTGGCAAAATCAGCAGGTGGAATTTGCGAAATTCCCCGGTCCGGTGGTGATGACGTCCAACTGCATTATCGACCCCAACGTCGGCAATTATGGCGACCGCATCTGGACACGCAGTATCGTCGGCTGGCCGGGCGTACAGCATCTGGAAGGGGAGGATTTCGCGCCAGTGATCGCCCAGGCGTTGCAGCTGCCGGGCTTTCGTTACAGCGAAATTGAGCAGGAAATCACCGTCGGCTTTGGCCGCCAGACCTTGCTTGGCGCGGCGGATACAGTCATTGATCTCGTCGCCGCCAAAAAACTGCGTCACATCTTCCTGATTGGCGGATGCGACGGCAGCCGCAGCGAGCGCAGTTATTTCACCGATCTGGCAGTCAGCGTGCCGAAAGACTGCCTGATCATGACGCTGGCCTGCGGCAAATATCGTTTCAACAAACTGGACTTCGGCACCATTGAAGGGCTGCCGCGCCTGCTGGACGTCGGTCAGTGTAACGATGCCTATTCCGCCATTATTCTGGCGGTGAATCTGGCTGAGAAGCTGGGTTGTGGCGTCAATGAACTGCCGCTGAGTCTGGTGCTGTCGTGGTTCGAGCAAAAAGCCATTGTGATCCTGCTGACCCTGCTGTCGCTCGGCGTGAAAAATATCGCCACCGGCCCGACCGCGCCTGCTTTTCTCACCGATAATCTGCTGGCAGTGCTGAATGAGAAATTCGGTCTGCGGGCGATCACCTCGGTGGAGCAGGATCTGCACACCATGCTGGCGGAGTAAACCACGATGAACTTTCCGTTATTTCCCGATCAGCCGACTGCGCTGTGTCAGAACCGTATGCAGGTGCATTCCGTCACACAGGAAACGCCTGACGTGTGGACGATTTCGCTCCTCACTCATGACGTTTATGACTATCGCCCCGGCCAGTTTGCGCTGGTGAATATCAGCCTGCGCGGCGACGTGCAGCGTGCGTATACGCTTTCCTCCACGCCCGGCCTCAGCCCGTTTATTCAGCTGACAGTGCGACGCATCAGCGGTGGCAGCGGTTCCGGCTGGCTGACGCAGCAATTGAAAACGGGCGACTATGTCTGGCTATCAGACGCGCAGGGAGAATTCACCTGCGACACCGCCCAGCCGCTGTTGCTGCTCGCCGCAGGCTGCGGCGTGACGCCGGTGATGTCCATTGCGCGCGACGTGCTGGCGAACTGCCCGGCGCAAAACGTCCACGTCTTTTACAGTGTACGCTGCCCGCAAGATGTCATTTTCGCCGCCGAATGGCGACGGCTGGCCGCGCAGTACCCGCAGCTGACACTGATCATTCTGGCCGAGCAGGATGCGCTGCCGGGGCAGATCGCCGGACGTCTGAGCCAGGACCTCCTGCAAAGTCAGGTGCCGGACATCCGTTCACGGCGTGTGATGATTTGCGGCCCCGCGCCGTATATGACGCTGGCCGGAAACTGGACGGAGGAGCTGGGCGTTCCGGCGGAAAATATCGTCAAAGAGCAGTTTCAGGCAACAGAAATGGAAGTATCAGATGAAAGGACTCTGACGCTGACACGCCTGACGCCGCTGACCAACTATCGTGTTGCCGTCGGCACTACGTTGCTGGCAGCCATGGAGCAACACCAGCTGCCGGTCACCGCAGCCTGCCGTGCCGGTGTCTGCGGCAGCTGCAAAACTCGCGTGCTCAGCGGCGATTACCAGACGACCAGCCGCATGACACTGACTGATGATGACGTCGCGCAGGGTTACGTGCTGGCGTGTAGCTGTCAGCTTCAGGGCGACGTCACCCTCGCCTGATCCCCGCAATCCCCTGCCCGCTCATGACTTCTTACAGTCTGCGCGGGCATATTTACAAATCTTCACCCCTCTCCTTTGCCTATTTTTGTATGGTTTAACCTCTGTCATTCACCACGAAAATGTCACTGCGAATTCATGGACTATGATTAACGCATTCATTTTTGATGATTAACTGAGGGAACACAGAATGAAAGAGAGCGTAGCGTCTTATTTAGCTAAAACTCTGGAAGCCGCGGGCGTAAAACGTATCTGGGGTGTCACCGGGGATTCACTCAACGGGCTGAGCGATAGCCTGAACCGCATGGGCACTATCGAATGGCTCGGCACGCGCCATGAAGAAGTCGCCGCGTTTGCCGCCGGTGCCGAAGCACAAATCACCGGTGAGCTGGCGGTGTGCGCCGGATCCTGTGGGCCAGGCAACCTGCATCTGATCAACGGCCTGTTTGACTGCCATCGCAATCATGTGCCGGTGGTGGCCATTGCCGCGCACATTCCTTCCAGCGAAATTGGCAGCGGGTATTTTCAGGAAACCCATCCGACCGAACTTTTCCGCGAATGCAGCCACTATTGTGAAATGGTGACCAACCCCGAACAACTGCCGCAGGTACTGGCCATCGCCATGCGTAAAGCGATTCTTAACCGTGGGGTGTCGGTGATTGTATTACCGGGCGACGTGGCGCTGAAACCGGCGCCAGAAGATGCCAAAATCGGCTGGTATCCGCCGGTACTGCCGCGTGTTATCCCGCAGCCCACCGAGCTTGAAAAACTGGCGGAACTGCTGAACGGCGCCACCAATATCACCATGATGTGCGGCAGTGGCTGCGCGGGCGCACACGATGAAGTGATCCGTCTGGCGGAAACATTGAAAGCGCCGGTGGTGCACGCCCTGCGCGGTAAAGAACATATCGAATGGGATAACCCGTACAGCGTCGGCATGACCGGGCTTATTGGTTTCTCCTCCGGTTTCCACGCGATGATGAATGCCGACACGCTGATCCTGCTCGGCACGCAGTTCCCGTATCGCGCGTTTTATCCGACCGACGCCAAAATCATCCAGATCGACATTAATCCGGGCAGCATCGGCTCGCATTGTCACGTTGATATGGCGCTGGTGGGCGATATTAAATCCACTCTGACCGCGCTCCTGCCGCAGCTGCAACCGAAAACCGAACGCAAGTTCCTCGACAAAGCGCTGAAGCATTACGAGGAAGCGCGAAAGGATCTCGATTCGCTGGCGACGCCAAACGATAAGCAGGCGATCCACCCGCAATATCTGGCACAGCAAATCAGCCGGATTGCCGCGTCCGATGCAATATTTACCTGCGACGTCGGCACCCCTACCGTCTGGGCATGCCGTTATCTGCAAATGAACGGTCAGCGCCGTCTGCTCGGATCGTTCAACCACGGTTCGATGGCCAACGCCATGCCGCAGGCCATTGGGGCGCAGGCGATCGACCGCTCGCGTCAGGTGGTGGCGCTGTGCGGTGACGGCGGTTTCTCCATGCTGATGGGGGATTTCCTGACGCTGGCGCAGCAAAAGCTGCCGGTGAAAATTGTCATTTTCAACAACAGCGTACTGGGTTTTGTGGCGATGGAAATGAAAGCCGGTGGCTACCTGACCGACGGTACCGAGCTGAAAAATCCGAATTTCGCCGCCATGGCCGAAGCTGCTGGCATCAAAGGCATACGCGTGGAGAAAGCCTCTGACGTTGATGCTGCCTTGCAGGACGCCTTCGCCTACGAAGGACCGGTACTGGTGGATGTCGTCACTGCCACCGAAGAACTGGCGATGCCGCCGCAAATCAAATTCGAACAGGCTAAAGGCTTCAGCCTTTACATGCTGCGCGCGGTGATAAGCGGTCGCGGCGACGAAGTCGTCGAACTGGCAAAAACCAACTGGCTGCGATAACCCTGACGGGGCTATAGTGGAGAATCAGGCGGGCGTTTGTCGCTCGCCTTTTCCTGCACTTAACATTCATCCAGCAGAAGGAAGCCGACGTTGATCGATTTACGCAGTGATACCGTAACCCGCCCCAGTGAAGCTATGCGTCAGGCGATGGCCCGCGCTGAAGTCGGCGATGATGTCTACGGCGATGACCCGACGGTAAATGCTTTACAGGACATGGCGGCCACACTGTGTGGTAAAGAAGCCGCACTGTTTCTGCCCACCGGCACCCAGGCCAATCTTGTGGCATTGCTGACCCACTGTCAGCGCGGCGAAGAATATATCGTCGGCCAGAAAGCCCACAACTACATGTATGAAGCCGGTGGTGCTGCGGTGCTCGGCAGCATTCAACCGCAGCCGCTGGATATGGCCGACGACGGTTCCATTCCGCTGGATAAAGTCGCTGCCGCCATCAAACCCGATGACATTCATTTCGCCCGCACCCGCCTGCTGAGCCTCGAAAATACGCACAGCGGCAAAGTGCTTCCGCTCGATTATCTGCAAAAAGCCTACGCGTTCACCCGCGAAAAAGGGCTGGCGCTGCATATTGACGGTGCGCGTATCATGAATGCCGCCGTAGCCCAGGGCGTTGAGCTGCGCGAAATCACTCAATATTGCGATACCCTGACCATCTGTCTTTCCAAAGGTCTGGGCGCACCGATAGGCTCACTGCTGATCGGCAGTAAAGCGTTTATTCACCGCGCTAACCGCTGGCGCAAAATGACCGGCGGCGGTATGCGTCAGTCCGGCATTCTGGCCGCTGCGGCCATTTATGCGCTGGAAAATAACGTTGAACGTTTGAAAGACGATCACGACAACGCACAATGGCTGGCTGAAGAGCTGACCAAACTGGGCGTGGAAATCGCCGAGCCCGGTGCGCAGACTAACGTGCTGTACATCAGACAGAGCGCAGAGCTGGCCGAAAAAATGGGCCCGTGGATGCGCGAGCGCGGTGTGATCATCAGTGCCGGCCCGCTGACCCGTGTGCTGACACACATCAACATCAGCCGTGAGGATTTGCAAAAAGTCGTCGCCCTGTGGCAGGAGTTCCTGCACGAACACGCCTGACATCGCCCTGCCTGCGGCGCTAATAAGAAAGTTATCGCCGCAATTTTATGATTCATTTGACCTTTAGCAAAACGGATTATGCACATGCCACGGATCGTCATACTCGGTGCCAGCGGATATATCGGCCAACACCTGACTGCACACCTGAGCCAGCACGGTTTTAAGGTCACTGCCGCCGCGCGCCGCCTTGAATGGCTGCAACAACAGAAATGGCAAAACGTCCGCTGCTGTTTTGCCGATGTCTACCAGAGTAAAACGCTCGCCGCCGCGTTCGAAGACGCAGAAGTGCTGGTGTATCTGGTTCACGCCATGACCGAAGACGACGATCTGCTGGAAAAAGAGCGGCAGGCTGCGCAGCATACCTTGCTGGCACTGAAAGATTCTTCGATCAAACACATTGTCTATCTTGGCTCGATGCAGCCGCAAGACAGCGATTCGCCGCATTTGCAGGCGCGCAAACTGACCGGCGATTTACTGCGCATGAGCAATATCCCGGTTACCGAGTTGCGCGCGGGTATTGTCATCGGCGCAGGGTCAGCCGCGTTCGAAGTGATGCGCGACATGGTCTATAACCTGCCGGTGCTTACGCCGCCGCGCTGGGTGCGATCCAAATCCTCACCGCTGGCGCTGGAGAATCTGCTGGTCTATCTGCGCGGTCTGGTGACCTTGCCCGCGACGGAGAACCGCATTCTGGAAGCGGCCGGACCGGAGTACATCAGCTATCAGACGCTGTTTGAACGCTTTATCGCCATGAGTGGAAAACGTCGCTGGCTGATCCCCATTCCGATGCCGACGTCATTTGTGTCCGTCTATTTTCTCAGCCTGATCACCTCTGTACCGACGCCGCTCGCCAAAGCGCTGATTCAGGGGCTCAACCACGATCTCCCCGCAGACAGCGCAGAGTTACAAACGTTGATCCCGCAGGAACTTATCTCCGTTGATGAAGCCATCCGCAGCACGCTGGAAAAAGAAGAGCATCAGGTGATGGACTCGCCGGACTGGGGATACGATGCCGACGCACGGGAACGCTGGCGTCCGGGCTACGGCTTTTACCCCAAGCAGGCCGGATTTACGCTGGAAACCTCGGCCTCCAAAGCGGCATTGTGGCAGGTGGTGCAACAGCTGGGCGGGCGCGAAGGCTATTTCTATGCCAACGGATTATGGAAAACGCGGGCGCGTATGGATGATTTACTCGGCGGCGGCGTAAAGTATGGCCGCCCTGACCGTGAATTCCTCAAATTAGGGGATAAAATTGATGGCTGGAAAGTCATCGGCCTGAAACCCCAGCGTGAACTGGTGCTGCTCTTCGGGATGAAAGCGCCGGGGCTCGGGCGGTTAACCTTCACCATCACTGACAATGGCGAAAGTCGCAGTCTTGATGTCCGCGCCTGGTGGCATCCGGCAGGTTTCCGCGGCCTGCTCTACTGGTTTAGTATGATGCCCGCTCATCAGTTTATTTTTCGTGGCATGGCCAAGCGCATCGCCAGCCTCGCGCGACAGAAAGATCGCTGCGGGCGTTAAAGGGTTATTTAACGCGCTTTCAGACATTGCTCACGCCCTTTCCCATTGCAAGCCGCACAAATTCACGAAAGAATGGCACCCTTATTGCTCACGGGTGCATTCTCCCCGAAGCGAACAACAATTTTTCTCTGTTTATGAAGGCATTGGCCTGTTTATGAGAGTTTTGGTTACCGGCGCCAGCAGCGGTCTTGGGCGTAACGCGGTTGAGTTTCTGCGAAATAAAGGCATCAGCGTCAGGGCGACAGGTCGCAATGCCGCGATGGGCTCACTTTTGCAGAAAATCGGTGCGGAGTTTATTCACGCCGATCTCACCACGCTGGTCTCATCGCAGGCCAAAGCCCTGCTCGCGGATATCGACACCGTCTGGCATTGTTCGGGGCTGATGTCGCCGTGGGGCAGTGAAAAGGAATTTGAACTGGCTAACGTGCGCGCCACGCGGCGTCTGGGGGAATGGTCGGCGGCCTACGGCGTCGAAAACTTCGTCCATATTTCGTCACCGGCGATCTACTTCGATTTCCATCATCACCGCGATATTCAGGAAGACTTCCGCCCTCACCGCTTTGCGAACTCCTTTGCCCGCAGTAAGGCTGCCGGTGAACAGGTGATCCACACTCTGGCGATGTCCAATCCGCAAACCCACTTCACCATTTTGCGCCCGCAGGGGATTTTCGGCCCGCACGACAATGTGCTGCTGCCGCGCCTGCTGCAAATGCTGAAATACGGCGGCACGCTGATGCTGCCGCGCGGCGGTGAAGCGCTGGTGGACATGACCTACGTCGAGAACGCCGTCCACGCCATGTGGCTGGCGACGCAGACTGACACCACCGAGTCAGGCCGCGCCTTCAATATCACCAATCAGCAACCACGACCGCTGCGTACCATGGTGCAGCAGTTGATGGAACAACTGGATATCAAATACCGCATCCGCTCGGTGCCTTATCCGGTGCTGGATGTGATGGCGCGCGGGATGGAGCGGATGAGTAAAAGCTCGCACAAAGAGCCGGTGCTGACCCACTACAGCGTGGCGAAGCTGAATTTCGACCTCACGCTCGATACACAGCGCGCGCAGAAAGAACTGGGCTATCTGCCGGTGATTTCGCTCGATCAGGGGATTATCCGCACCGCCGACTGGCTGCGCGATCACGGTAAACTTCAGGGTTTACACGGCATCGGCCCGAAACGCGACTGACCGCGACGGCCAGCCGGTTTAACTCTCTCTGTCCGGAAACTGCTGCAACAACGCCTGCACAATCGCTTCGGTTTGTGCATCGGCATTCCCGCGGTAATCACTCTGCCTGAAATGCATCTGGAACGCCGCGATCACCCGGCGTTGCTGCTTCTGCGTCATCCCTTCCGTTACCGTATAACCGTACTGATTCAGCAGAGTCAGAAGCGACGCCTGACTCACCGGCTGTTGCGGGCTGCGCCCTGCCAGATTCGCCTGAACTCGTGCCGCGTCCGGCCATGCGCCGACGCCGCGTTCTGCCAGTTGCTGCCACGGGAACAACGGCCCCGGATCGTCTTTGCGCTGCGGCGCAACATCGCTGTGGCCAATCACGTTACGCGGCTCTATCTGATATCGCGCCACAATCTCTTTGCTGAGATCGGCCAGCAAATCAATCTGGGCAGGCGGGAACGGATAGAATTTCTTGCCCAGCAGATACACGCTGTAGCCCTGATTTTCCAGCTCGATACCGACGGACGTGTCGTTCAGATTGGTCCGTCCGCGCCAGCCGCTGGCCCCCGCGTGCCATGCGCGCATTTCCTCAGGCACCAGTTGCCAGGCCACCGGTTTGCCCTGTTCGAGCGGCGGTTTGGCCGGGATCAGGTAATGCGCACTGACGTGCTCATCAGTCAGGGTATTTAATGCATTGTGGAAATCTTCGGCAGTGTAGTGGATCACCAGAAAGCGGATCCGCTGATCCGCACCCTGTGCCTGCCGGGTGGTTTCCAACCGGAATGGCGCGTTTTCCGCGGGCTGGCTGACGCTCTGACATCCCACCAGCATCAGCAACAACGCCGCACAGAAACCGGCTTTCAGACCAGGACATCTCATTTGCGATGCACAATCACTGCGGTACCGGAGATGCTGACCATCAGCATACTGGCGTTTTTGCCAACGGTTTCGTAATCGATATCCACGCCCACAACCGCATTGGCACCGCGCTCTTTGGCCTGTTCTTCCAGCTCGCTGAACGCAATTTCACGGGCTTTTCGTAACTCTTTCTCATAAGCGCCCGAGCGTCCACCCACGATATCGCGCACACCGGCGAAGAAATCGCGGAAAATATTGGCACCTAAAATGGCCTCGCCGGTCACTACGCCGCAGTATTCAGCGATAACAAAACCTTCGAGCGTTGGGGTTGTTGTAATTTGCATGAGTATTCCTTATCAGTTCTCGTCCGGGTTCATAGAAAAGCGCCTGAACAGCATAAAGTATGCGCAGGCAAAAAACGTATCATTTTCTCTTCGCCATGCATTAAGCCAAATCGCTTTTATACTGTATGGTAAAGAAAGTCATGGTGAAAACGTTCAATCTTTCAGTAAGGAATACAATGAAAAAGAAAATTCTTGCCGCCGCCCTCCCTTTGGCATTGATGCTCAGTGCCTGTACCACGGTCGAACCTGCGTATAAGGATATCGGCAGCCGCACGGCACCGTGCATCGATGGCGGCCCGGACAGCGTTGCCCAGCAGTTTTTTGACTTCCGCATCAAGCAAGGCGGCAGCGGTTTACCGAACTCAAGCCAGCTCGCCGCGTATCGCCCTTATCTGAGCACCGGTTTGTATGACGCGTTGTTGAAAGCGCAATCCCAGCCGAAAGTCGATATCGCCGCGTCTCCTAACGAGAAAGCTGGCGTCGGCTCCGGCGATGGCGACGTATTCTCCAGCCTGTTTGACGGCCCAACGTCTGCGTCTGTCGACAGCGCCTCGACCATTCCCAACACCGATGCCCGCAACATCCCGCTGCGCATAACCTTTACCCATGACAAAGAGAAAGGCGCATCCACAACCTGGAAAGATGAAGTGCTGATGGTGCGTGAAGGCAAATGCTGGACCGTCGATGACGTCCGGTATATGGCAGATCTGGATTTCGCCTCCAGCGGCACGTTGCGCCAGGTTTTGGAAAATCAGTAACCGGTTAGTTTCCTGAAAAAACCTTAAAAAAGCGTATGCATAATGTTGGTTGATGATGAATAACGTCATTGACCAACATCTGCGTCACAGTGATGCAACAATATCTTGTGCTACACTTTGGCATTCCTGCGGCGACAGATAATTTTTAAGCCGCGATCGTTGCATAACTATGCTGTGGAAGTTACCATCTGCGGCATCAATGGCTATTCACTATTTGCGCATGAGTATTCAACTTAATAGCATCAACTGCTTCTACGGCGTGCATCAGGCGCTTTTTGACATCCAGCTCAACTGCCCCGCCGGTGAAACTCTGGTTTTACTCGGGCCAAGTGGTGCAGGCAAAAGCTCCCTGTTACGTGTTCTGAACCTGCTGGAAATGCCGCGTTCAGGCACATTGCAAATCGCCGGTAACACCTTCGATTTCACCCGCAAGCCGGATGAAAAAGCGGTTCGCGAACTGCGTCAGAACGTCGGAATGGTCTTCCAGCAATACAATCTGTGGCCACACCGCACCGTGCTCGACAACTTACTGGAAGCCCCGATGCGTGTATTGGGTCTGACAAAAGATGTCGCGATGGAGCGTGCCAAAAAATTGCTGACCCGTCTGCGACTGACCGACTACGCCGATCGTTTCCCTTTGCACCTTTCCGGTGGCCAGCAACAGCGTGTGGCGATTGCCCGTGCCCTGATGATGGAACCTCAGGTCTTGCTGTTTGATGAACCGACTGCCGCACTGGATCCGGAAATTACTGCCCAGATCGTCAGCATCATCAAAGAACTGGCCGGTACCGGGATCACACAAGTTATCGTGACCCACGAAGTGGAAGTGGCGCGTAAAACCGCCAGCCGGGTGGTGTACATGGAAAATGGACGCATCGTGGAGCAAGGCGACGCCTCTGTGTTCAAGCAGCCGCAAACCAAAGAGTTTGCCAGCTACCTGTCCCATTAATCTGTTTGTCTATAAAATCATCAATTGATGTTTTCTACGGAGTTAGCGATGAAAAAATTAGTAATTGCCGCGGTTCTGGCTACCGTCAGTTTGTCAGCCAGCGCTGCTGACACCATCCGTTTCGCGATGGAAGCGTCTTATCCTCCGTTTGAGTTTGTAGATTCCAAGAATCAGATCCAGGGTTTTGACGTCGACCTGGCCAACGCCATGTGTAAAGAGATGCAGGCCACCTGTACCTTCACTAACCAGGCATTCGACAGCCTGATCCCAAGCCTGAAATTCCGTCGTTTTGACGCTGTGATTTCCGGTATGGACATCACCCCTGAGCGCGAAAAACAAGTCGCGTTCACCAATGCGTATTATGACAACTCCGCGCTGTTCATCGCGCACTCCGGCACATTCACCGACGTCGCGTCGCTGAAAGGTAAACGTGTCGGGATGCAAAACGGCACCACCCATCAGAAATACCTGATGGATAAGCATCCGGAAATCACCGCTGTGCCTTATGACAGCTATCAGAATGCCGTCCTGGATCTGAAAAATGGTCGTCTGGATGCCGTATTTGGTGACACCGCCGTGGTCAACGAATGGCTGAAGCAGAATAAAAACCTTGCCGCCGTGGGTGACAAAATCACCGATCCGACCTACTTCGGTACCGGTCTGGGCGTCGCCGTTCGTCAGAACAATACTGAATTGCTGACGAAACTGAATGATGCACTGGCGAAAGTAAAAGCTGACGGCACTTACAAGACGCTGTATTCAAAATGGTTCCAGCAATAAGTTTGCCTATCAATGAATGAATTCCAACCTTTAGCAAGCGCCGCCGGGATGACCGTCGGCCTTGCCGTTTGTGCGCTGATCCTCGGCCTCGTTCTGGCGATGATTTTCGCTGTCTGGGAATCCGCGCCGTGGAAGCCGCTTAGCTGGCTGGGCACCGCGTGGGTTACCGTGCTGCGCGGTCTGCCGGAAATTCTGGTGGTCCTGTTCATCTATTTCGGTTCCTCACAACTGCTGATGGTGCTGGCCGATGGCTTTAGCATCAACCTCGGGCTGTTTGCCATTCCGATCAAGTTGCCTATCGAAAACTTCGAAGTCAGCCCGTTCGTCTGTGGCGTGATTGCCCTGTCCCTGCTCTATTCAGCTTATGCCTCGCAGACGCTGCGCGGCGCGCTGAAAGCCGTGCCACAGGGCCAGTGGGAATCCGGTCAGGTGTTAGGGATGAAGAAGGCGGCCATTTTCTTTCGCCTGATCATGCCGCAAATGTGGCGTCACGCGCTGCCGGGCCTGAGTAATCAGTGGCTGGTGTTGCTTAAAGACACCGCGCTGGTCTCGCTTATCAGCGTGAACGACCTGATGTTGCAAACCAAAAGTATCGCGACCCGTACTCAGGAGCCGTTTACCTGGTACGTGATTGCCGCCTGCATTTATCTGCTTGTCACCCTGTTCAGCCAGTTCGTGATCAAACGAATCGAACTGCGTACCACCCGCTTTGAACGGAGTGCTTCCTGATGTGGGAATATTTACCTGAAGTCCTGAAAGGATTGCACACCAGCCTGACGCTGACCGTGGTCGCACTGGTGGTTGCACTGGTGCTGGCGATGCTTTTTACCGTGATCCTGACGCTCAAACTGCCGGTCATCAGCCAGATCGTGAAAGGCTATATCACGCTGTTCACCGGTACACCGCTGCTGGTGCAAATCTTTCTGATTTACTACGGTCCGGGGCAGTTTCCGTCGATCCGGGAAATCCCGTGGTTATGGGAAGTCCTGTCGCAACCGTGGCTGTGCGCGATGTTTGCGCTGGCGCTGAACAGTGCGGCGTACACCACGCAGCTGTTTACCGGCGCGGTGCGGGCGATCCCGTCCGGCCAGTGGCAATCATGCGAAGCGCTGGGCATGTCAAAAGCGCAGACGCTGCGTATTCTGCTGCCGTATGCGTTTAAACGTGCGCTGTCCTCCTATTCCAACGAAGTGGTGCTGGTCTTCAAAAGTACCTCGCTGGCCTACACCATTACTCTGATGGACGTGATGGGTCATAGCCAGCTGATGTATGGCCGGACCTATGACGTGATGGTGTTTGGTGCCGCCGGTCTGGTGTATCTGTGCGTCAACGGATTGCTGACTTTGATGATGCGCCTGATAGAGCGCCGCGCGCTGGCGTTCGAACGCCGCAACTGATTGCACATTGGCAGACTCCGCACATGAAGGGACGAGAAATCGTCCCTTTTTTATGTCTGTTGGCTGTCGGCTTATTCTATTTTATAATTTTTTAATCAAATTTATTGCATACAAATTCATTTAATGGCACTTTGTTTGACAGGTTTCGCTTCCTGCCAGTGACCCGATTACATTAATAAAATCAGTAAACTGAACCGTGAAGGGAATGTCATTTTTTGAACAGGAATGTATTGCATGAAAAAGCTGATCCTCGCTGCCGTTTTATCTGCCACTGCTTTTACCGCAACCGCTGCGGACACCATCCGCTTTGGTACCTCTGCGACCTATCCTCCGTTTGAATCGATGGATGCCAACAACCAGATCGTCGGGTTCGATATCGATCTGGCCAACGCGGTGTGTAAGCAGATGCAGGAAACCTGTACCTTCACCAATCAGCCTTTCGACGGCCTTATCCCGGCACTGAAATTTCGTCGTTTTGACGTGATCATCTCCGGCATGGACATCACTGAAGAGCGCAGCAAACAGGTCACTTTCACCCAGCCGTACTATGCCAACACCGCCATGATCATCGGACCGAAAGGCAAGTTCTCATCAATGGCTGATCTGAAAGGCAAACGTGTGGGTCTGGAAAACGGCACTACACACCAGAAATACCTGATGGAAAAACATCCTGAGATCACCACCGTTGGTTACGACAGCTATCAGAATGCGATTCTGGATCTGAAAAGCGGTCGTCTGGATGGCCTGCTGGGCGATACGGCAGTCCTGAATGGCTGGCTGAAATCCAACCCGAATCTGGGCGAAGTCGGTGAGCTTATCAAAGATCCGCAATACTTCGGTACCGGCGTTGGTATGGCCGTGCGTCCTGAGAATAAAGAGCTGCTGGCGAAACTGAACGCCGCGCTGGAAGGGATCAAAGCCAACGGTGAATTTAAGAAGATTAATGATAAGTGGTTCCCGATTAACTGATCCCCTTCATCCTTCACGCCGCCTCAGCACTGGCCGCCCTCCCGACCCCCGGTCACATACATTAATATGTGACCGGGGGTCGCTCAGTTGCCGTCCAGATGCAACTCGAATGATTTTGGTGACGCTTTAAAAAGTCGCTTTTATGCGTGACATCTCTCAAATTTGTAACGCCGTCACACGTATTTCATTAAAAAAGTGACATTCGTCACACTTAGTTCATGGAATGACTTCTACACTGTTAAACCGTAACTACTTCGAGATCGAATGTTTATGCACGCACGTTTTCACACCGCCTTTGCGGCACTCCCTGAAAATCTGTCCTCCGCCCTTGAGCCTTTTCTGCGACATGATGACTTCCCGGCAATGCTCACTGCGGCAGACGTTGCGCAAGTAAAACAGGCGACCGGACTCGATGACGATGCGCTGGCCTTTGCGCTGTTACCTCTTGCAGCCGCCTGCTCCGTTACTCCGATTTCTCATTTTCACGTCGGCGCGATTGCGCGCGGCACCTCCGGCAACCTGTATTTCGGTGCCAATATGGAATTCGCCGGTGCGCCAATGCAGCAGACCGTCCACGCTGAACAGTCTGCCGTCACGCACGCCTGGCTGCGTGGCGAAACCCGGCTGGCTTCCATCACCGTAAACTACACGCCGTGTGGCCACTGCCGTCAGTTCATGAACGAGCTGACCAGCGGCACCGAGCTGGATATCCATCTGCCGGATCGCGACGTCGCCACGCTGGGTGATTACCTGCCGCACTCCTTCGGCCCAAAAGATCTGGACATCACGACACTGTTGATGGACAAGGTCGATCACGGCTATCAGCTCGATAATGCCGATGCCCTGACGTTGCTGGCGCTGGATGCCTGCAATCAAAGTCACGCGCCATACAGCAAGTCTTACAGCGGTGTCGCGCTGGAAACGCACAGCGGCAAGCAGTTCGCCGGTCGCTATGCCGAAAACGCCGCGTTCAACCCGAGCCTGCCACCGCTTCAGGCGGCACTGATCCTGCTGAACATGTCCGGGGAAGACTGCCTGAAAGTGCGCCGCGCGGTGCTGGTCGAGAATACCGGCGCGCTGCTCACACAAGATGACGCCACCCGCGCCACGCTCAAAGCGATTGGCTGTGAAGAAGTAAAAACGGTGACCTGCTAAATCACCGCAGTGACGTGATCCAGATAACACTAAAGACTCCGTTCGCGGAGTTTTTAGTTACATAACATTGTCATTACATTTGTAATTTGAATTCGTCTTTTCCTCTCTGTTACCCTCATGTCTCTAAAAAATAAAAAACACCATTCTGAGCCCCCGGAAGAGTAAAATCATGGAACTTGAATACGAAAGCAAACGCCCGCTGTATATCCCACATGCCGGCCCTATCCTGTTAGAATTCCCCTTACTGAATAAAGGCAGCGCGTTCACCGAAGAAGAGCGCAACAATTTCAACCTTCACGGCCTGCTGCCAGAAGCGGTTGAAACCATTGAAGAACAGGCCGACCGCGCCTATCGCCAGTTCCAGAATTTCAAAACCGACATCGATAAGCACATCTATCTGCGCAACATTCAGGACACCAACGAGACGCTGTTTTACCGTCTGCTGGACAGTCATCTGAGCGAAATGATGCCGGTGATTTATACCCCGACCGTCGGCGAGGCCTGCGAGCATTTCTCTGATATCTACCGCCGCGCCCGTGGCCTGTTTATCTCCTACCCGAACCGCGCGCACATTGATGACATGTTGCAAAATGCCACTAAACAGCACGTGAAAGTGGTGGTGGTGACCGACGGTGAGCGCATTTTGGGCCTCGGCGATCAGGGCATTGGTGGCATGGGTATTCCTATCGGTAAGCTTTCGCTGTATACCGCCTGTGGCGGCATCAGCCCGGCGTATACCCTGCCGGTCGTACTCGACGCGGGTACCAATAACCCGCAACTGCTGAATGACCCGCTGTACATGGGCTGGCGTCATCCGCGTATTACCGGCGAAGAGTACGACGCCTTCGTCGATGAGTTCATCCAGGCGGTGAAAATTCGCTGGCCGAACGTGCTGTTGCAGTTCGAAGATTTTGCGCAGAAAAATGCGATGCCGCTCCTCACCCGTTACCGCGATGAGCTGTGCTGCTTCAACGATGACATTCAGGGCACCGCGTCCGTGGCGCTGGGCAGCCTGATTGCCGCCAGCAAAGCCGCAGGTGGCAAGCTGAGCGATCAGACCGTTGCCTTCCTCGGTGCCGGTTCCGCTGGTTGCGGTATCGCCGAGCAAATCGTCGCGCAGATGAAATCCGAAGGTCTGAGCGAAGAGGAAGCTCGCGCACGCGTCTTTATGGTCGACCGCTTCGGCCTGCTGACCGACAAACTGCCTAACTTGCTGGATTTCCAGAGCAAGCTGACGCAAAAAAGCAGCGCGCTGGCTCACTGGGATTTGGCAAACGACAGCATTTCTCTGCTGGACGTTGTCCGTCACGCCAAACCTACCGTGCTTATCGGCGTATCCGGCCAGCCGGGTCTCTTCACCGAAGAGATCATCCGCGAGATGCACAAGCACTGCGCGCGTCCGGTGGTGATGCCGCTGAGCAACCCGACTTCCCGCGTTGAAGCCACGCCTGCGGATATTCTGCACTGGACCGACGGCGCCGCGCTGGTCGCCACCGGCAGCCCGTTCGCGCCGGTCAGCCTCAAAGGTAAGCTGTACCCTATCGCGCAATGCAACAACTCCTTCATCTTCCCAGGGATCGGGCTGGGCGTGATTGCCTCCGGTGCCACGCGCGTCACCGACGGCATGCTGATGGCCGCCAGCCGCACGCTGGCAGAATGTTCGCCGCTGGCAACCGAAGGCACTGGCTCACTGCTGCCGGACGTCGATGATATTCAGGGCGTATCAAAATGCATCGCGATGGAAGTCGCCAAAGCGGCGCAGTTGCAGGGTGTGGCGATGGTGACATCAGAAGATACGTTGTCGAAAGCTATCGAACGCAACTTCTGGGCACCGCAGTACCGGACGTATAAACGCACGTCATTCTGATGTAGACAAAAACTGCTGCAATCGAGACCAATGCCTTGCGCATTGGTCTTTTTTTTGGCGCAAATTGCGGTCCGCTACGCATTTAGGTAAGTAATTCCCTGAAAAGTGCTGAAAAAACCCGCGAAGGCCGGTGATGCAGAGTTCAACGTATTGCGTCACCCTGACAGGTAAAGTAGCCTTGGATCCGATTTCCATCCGATCATAAACAGGGATACCTATGATTAAGCGAATTATAGCTGGCGTTACCGGCATCGTTATTCTGATGCTGGCAGTCGCTATTGGGCTTGATCAGTGGATCAGTTTACGCACGCAGCCATATATCTACGACGAAGTACAATCGTTGCCACATCGTCAGGTCGGCGTGGTGCTGGGCACCTCAAAATATTACCGCACCGGCGTCATCAATCAGTATTACCTCTACCGGATCCAGGGCGCGATCAACGCCTACAACAGCGGTAAAGTGAAATATTTGCTGTTGAGCGGCGACAACGCGCAGCAAAGTTACAATGAACCAAGCACCATGCGACGCGACCTTATCGCGGCCGGTATTCCTTCCAGCGACATCGTGCTCGATTACGCCGGTTTCCGCACCCTTGATTCCATCGTGCGCACCCGCAAGGTTTTCGACACCAACGATTTCATCATCATTACCCAGCGTTTCCACTGTGAGCGCGCGCTGTTTATTGCGCTGCACATGGGTATTCAGGCGCAATGTTTCGCCGTGCCATCGCCAAAGAATATGCTCAGCGTCCGCAGCCGTGAAATCTTCGCCCGCCTCGGTGCGCTGACGGATCTCTATTTGCTCAAACGCGAACCGCGCTTCCTCGGGCCGCTGATCCCGATCCCGGCCATCCACAACGTTCCCGATGATGCGCAGGGCTACCCTGCGGTCACCCCGGAGCAGGTTCTGGCGTTGCAACAGCAGCTGGAAGCCGAGAAGAAAGTCGCAGAAGCCAAAGCGGCGGCTGAGAAAGCTGCCGCAGACAAAGCCGCTGCCGATAAAGCTGCAGCTGACCAAGCGGCCAGAATGAAGGCAGAACAGGAAGCCAACGATGCGGCGCAGGATGAAACGCAAGATGTGGAACCGACGGCAAAACCTGAGTCGGCGAAGCCGGTCGGCAGGAATCCTTTCAGGCAGTAATCGCAGGAAAAGCTCTTTTCTCTGCGCAGGGGAGAAGCAAAAGCTAAACACTTTCGCCAGGGCGTTAAACCCGGCATATCCTCAGAAAACAAAAAGGGCGCCGAAGCACCCTTTTATTTTAACTGCTGCTAAGATTACTTCTTCTTAGCGTATTTCAAAGAGTCCAGCGCCACCGCGAAGATGATGATGCTGCCCTTGATGATGTACTGCCAGTACGGGTTAACGCCGATGTAGGTCAGACCGTAGTTGATGACGGTAAAGATAAGCACACCAGTCACCACACCTGCCACAGAGCCCACACCACCGGCGAAGGACACGCCGCCAACCACACAGGCCGCGATAGCATCTAACTCATACATAAAGCCGAGGTTGTTGGTCGCACTGCCGATACGCCCTGCTTCCAGTAATCCACCAAACGCGTAGAACACACCGGACAACGCATAAATCATGATCAGGTTTAACGGTACGTTAACACCTGAAACTTTCGCGGCTTCCGGGTTACCGCCGATGGCGAAGATGTTTTTACCGAAGCGGGTTTTATTCCACAACACCCAGACGAAGGCGATAGCAATCACGGCGTAGAAAGTGATGTAGGAAAGCTTCAGGCCGCCCAGGTGAATAAAGCCCTGTGCAAACTGCGAGAAGCCCGGATCAAAACCGGCGACCGGCGATGACCCCACATAGTCGTAATACAGGGAGTTAATCCCGTAAACGATAATCATCGTACCCAGCGTGGTAATAAACGGGGTGACGTTCAGATAGGCAATAATAATACCGTTAAGCAAACCAATCAGCGCGCCAACGATACACACGGTCAGAATGACCAGCGGGATCGGCACTACTTCAAGATTCGGGAACACCTTGTTCACGTTATCCATTGCCTGAAGCATGGTAGCTGCCACAACTGCGGCCAGACCAACCTGACGCCCGGCTGACAGGTCAGTACCCTGCGTCACAATCAGACCCGCGACGCCCAGTGCAATAATGACGCGCACTGAGGATTGGGTCAGAATGTTACTTAAGTTGACCAGACTGAGGAAGCTGGGATCCTGGATAATAATAATCGCCAGTAATACCAACAGCACCACATAAATCCCGCCCTCTTTTAAATAAGTGAGCAAACTTTTCTTATTTAATGCTTTCATAATAAGAACCCTTAAAAATTAGAGATGCAAGGAAGCCAGGCGTAAAATTTCGTTTTGCGATGTATTTTTTGTGTCAACAATACCCGCAACCTGCCCGTTACTCATAACCAATATTCTGTCAGTAATACCCAGCAACTCTGGCATTTCAGAGGAGATAATAATGATCCCCTTTTCTCTTTTCGCCAACTCGGTGATTAACTGGTAAATTTCAAATTTCGCCCCAACGTCAATCCCGCGCGTCGGTTCGTCCAGCATCAATATTTCCGGCTTGGTTAATAACCAGCGCCCGATAATGACTTTCTGCTGATTACCGCCCGACAATGAACCAATACTGGTTTTATGCCCCGGCGTTTTTACCCGCATGGAATCGATCACCCATTGGGTGTCGCTTTTCATTCTGGCCGTATCGAGCAGGCCCACTTTATTTTTATATTGACGAATATTTGAAATCAGCGAGTTGAAACCGATATCCAGATACGCATAAATACCGGTTGAACGTCGTTCTTCCGTCACCAGCGCAAAGCCGTGATTAATCGCTTCGTTCGCGCTGTGGTTATTAATTTTTTTGCCGTGCAGTTTAATAGTACCGGCGACTTTCTCGCGAATACCAAACAGCGTTTCGACAATATCGGTGCGTTTCGCGCCTACCAGACCGGCGATCCCAAGGATTTCACCTTTGTGTAAATCAAAGGAAATATCACGGATCGAAGGCTGACGCAGCGAGGTCAGATTACGCACTTCGAGGATCACTTCACCCGGTACATTCAGACGATCCGGGAATCGCTGGCTCAGGGAACGGCCAACCATCATGGAGATAATTTTATCCATGTCGAGGCCTTCCAGCGGCTGCGTGATGATCCACTGGCCGTCGCGAAGAATAGTGATTTCATCGCAAAGCTGAAAAATTTCTTCCATCTTATGAGAGATATACACGATGCCGCAGCCACGATCTTTCAGCTTACGGATGATAGTGAACAGGTGGTTCACCTCTTTTTCCGTCAGCGAGGAAGTGGGTTCGTCCATGATGACGATTTTTGCATTGTAGGAAAACGCCTTGGCGATTTCGATCATCTGCATCTGCGAAACCGACAACTTACCGACCTTATCGCGCGGGTCGATATCAATGTCCAGTTCGTCAAAAATCGCTTTGGTGTCTTTGTACATTTTGTCCTGATCGACAAAAATACCTTTCGTCGGGTAACGTCCCAGCCACATGTTGTCCATGACGGTACGTTGCAACACCAGGTTTAATTCCTGATGCACCATCGACACGCCCTTTTCGAGCGCTTCTTTCGAACTTTTAAAATTAACTTCCTGTCCCTGAAAAAGAATCGTACCGGAGTCTTTACTGTATATCCCGAAAAGGCATTTTAATAATGTGGATTTACCGGCGCCATTCTCCCCCATAAGGGCATGAATAGATCCAGGGCGTACTTTTAAATTCACATTATCCAACGCCCTGACTCCAGGAAATGATTTATTGATACCACTCATTTCCAGCAGGAATTCGTCCGGCTTTTGTGTTGTGTCAGATAACGAATTATCGGCCATAGTTGTACCTGGCTAAAGATAAAAATAAACGGGTGTATTAATACCTGATGTCAGCCCCGCCAGCGGTCAGTACTCTCACCACCGGCAGGGCGACATGACGTCCTGTCAGATAAGCATTAACGTTAGGTCATACTTAGTCTTTATTTACGGCTTAACCGCAATTATTTATGCCACTGCTTAGCTTTGTTTTTGTATTGCTGTCTGTCTTTGCTTCTTTTGTCGTACGCTTATTTCACGAATGAAGACAGATTGTCTTTATCAACCGCGACGTAAGGAATACGAACGACTTTATTTTCCAGTTTCCAGTTGGTGCCTTCAGCAGCAGGTTTGCCGGCGGCCAGATTTCTTGCCAGATCAAATGTCGCTTTCGCCTGGTTGTTGGCATCGTTAAGCACGGTACCGGCCATTGCGCCAGATTTCACCAGCGCCAGCGCTTCTGACAGGGCATCCACACCGAACACAGGAATGCTGGATTTGTTGTGAGATTTCAGTGCTTCGACTGCGCCCATTGCCATTGCGTCGTTGTTGGCAATAACCACTTCGATTTTATTGGCGTTCGGGCCAGACAACCAGGCATCCATCTTGTCTTTCGCCTGTGCGGTATCCCACATGGCGGTATCAAGTTGCAGCTGGTCAGTTTTCAGGCCTTCTTTGCCGTTCAGAGTGCTGATGACGTATTTGGTACGTGCTTCAGCATCCGGGTGGCCCGGTTCGCCTTTGATAAGCACATATTGGATCACGCCGTCTTTGTTCAGGTCCCAGGCCGGAGTCGCTTTCCAATGTTTAGCAATCAGCTCACCCTGGATAATGCCGGACTCTTTAGAGTCAGTACCGACGTAATAGGCTTTATCGTAGCTGTCCAGATCTTTACGGGAAGGTTCTTTGTTATAGAAAACAACAGGAATGCCAGCACCGCGGGCTTTCTCAATGATGACCGGAGCAGCAGCCGGGTCAACCAGGTTGATGGCCAGGGCTTTTACACCTTTCGCCAGCATGACGTCTACCTGATCGTTCTGGGTGGACTGGCTGTTTTGCGAGTCATTCATCAGCAGCTGCACGTCCGGCGTCGCTTTCGCATCTTTCTCGATGGCTTTGCGCACTTCGGACATGAAGTTATCGTCATATTTGTAGATGGTAACGCCGATTTTAGTATCAGCAGCGTGCGCAGCAAAACCAAACATCATGCTTGCAGCCAGAGTCGCCAGGGTGAAGACCTTCTTATTCATTTGTATCTCCGGTTATGTAGGGTGTTACAGAATTTGGCACCGGAAATCCATGTGGGAGCAGTACAGCTCCACGTCATGTGTGTGGGTGCCTGCCATCCTTGACCTATAACGTCCTGTCTCGCTGTGAAACCAGTCCGGTAAGCCGGACACAAAGTGAATCATGTCGAAAACGAATGAATCATAATGGTCGCGATGTTAATAAACTGTGAAAGTTCTCACAGATTGAAAACGGTTACATCGCGTTATTTGATCAATAAGTGACGGGTGCCACATTTTGCCACGGAGCAACGGAATGCCGTCTGACCAGCGTGGGCATAAAACAGTGTGAAATACCTTCAGATAACTGTTCTGCTGCGCCTTTTAGCGCCAGTTCGGTTGCCAGCGTCGCCATGGAAACGATCGGATAGCGCACCGTCGTCATTTTCGGGCTGGTGTAACGGGCGATCGGTATGTCATCAAATCCTACCAACGAAAAATCGTTCGGGACGTTAATTCCGTTCTCTTTCAACACCGCCATCGCACCGGCGGCCATCGAATCATTGTAAGTAAACACTGCGCTGAGGTGCAGATTGCGCCCCAGCAGCTCTACCATCGCCGCCTCACCGCCCTGTAAATCCGGCGAACCCTGTGCGCGCCAGATGGCTGGCGGCGCGTCATGCGTCTGATGTGACTGCGTCATTGGCTGCGTCATCGCCTGCACATAGCCCTGATGGCGCTGCACATCATCCTCTATCGCATGGCTCGAACCGATGTAACCAATGCGCTGATGCCCCTGCGACAGCAGTAATCGGGTCGCCATTTCCGCGCCGCTGACGTTGTTTAGCCAGACACAGCGGTGCTCGTAGCCCGGAATGACGCGGTTAATCAGCACCATGCCCGAAACCTGATCCATAAAGCGCGCAAGCTCGTCATCGCCCAGCGCTTTGGAATGCACGATGAGTGCGTTACAGCGCTGACGAATCAGTACTTCAATGGCATGCCTTTCTTTTTCAGCAATATGATAGCTGTTACCTATCAACACATATTTTTGATGCAACTGGGCGACGGTATCCACCGCTTTCACCAGTGCTCCAAAAAAAGGATCCGAGACGTCCATCACCACCACACCGATGGTGTCGCTGCTTTGCGTTGCCAGCGCCTGCGCATTGGCATTAGGCCGGTAACCTAAGGTTTCGACGGCGCGTAACACCTGCTCGCGCGCCTCTTTACTGGCAATAGAAGGATTGTTCAGAACCCGGGAAACCGTGGCGACTGAAACCCCTGCGAGACGTGCGACATCACGAATGGTGACCATTTGTCGCTCCGTGATCTGCCAGGCTTTGATAAGGAGGAATACGGAAATTAATCACCCAGGAGGTAAATAACGCAGAGAAAGAGAAGCGAGGTGAAGTGCTCATGGCGTTTCCTTATTAGAGTAGTGGTCGTCAGACTGGCACGACCGCTATCCTAATCATTTTGTGGAAACGCCTGCGTGAATCTCGTCACAGGAAAGAAAACGTTTACATACAATTATGCAACGTTCATCCCAAATCTATCATTTAGAATGATGTGACGGTGCAAAACTCAGGCAGATTTGAGTTCGACGCCCGAGGCTTTGAGTGTGAGTTTGCGCCAGATCCATTCGACCGGCCCCTGCCGGAAATACCGTAACCAGACCAGCGTGAACAGCAAATTACCTGCCCAGACCAGCGGCACCAGCGCCAGCAATTGTAAGCGGTCAAAGTGCATAAAGAAGCCGAGTACGTTGAAGAATGTGGTGCAGATGAGCGTCTGGAGCAGATAGTTGGTCAATGCCATGCGGCCAACCTGCGAGATCCAGCGCACAAGGCGCCAGCCAGAAATCACCGACCAGAAGCCGTAACACAGCGCCAGATAGCTGACGGACTGCATCAGCGAACCGATTTCACGCGGCACCTGTAACAAAAAACCGCTCCAGCGATAGTCCCAGCCGGTCTTCCACTGCATATAAATCGCCGGGATTTGAATGAGTAATGAAAGCGGTAACAGTGCCGCCGCCACTTTACGATAATGCGACTCGCGGAATTCGCCTTTCAGCCAGCCACTGCGCATCAGCCCGGAACCTATCAACATCGCGCCCGCCAGTTCCCAGCCGTATTGCGCACCGACCGCCAGCAGGCTCGAGGACAATAAATCCAGCCGGTTTTGAATCGCTTCCCAACCGCCTTTCAGCTTCCAGAATTGTTCATATTGTATTTCCGCCGGGCCAGGCACCCAGAACGTACCCGGCGACGGGGATGAAATCAGGCCAAGCATCGCCAGCACGGCGACGCCAATCATATACAGGATAATACCGGTCGAAATCAGCGACTGGCTGCTTCGCCCTTCCCGCACCATGCGCCAGCACACCAGACCAATCAGCCCATAAGACAGTAAAATATCGCCATCCCACAGGAAAATGGCGTGCAGAAACCCGCAAAACAACAGTAATGACAGTCTTGCCTGGATCCAGTGCTTGCCGCGCGGCAGCAGTAAATACAGGCCGCCGCCAAACAGCATCGCAAACATCATCAGGAATTTGCCCTGCGCAACCGCATCGAGCACCGCCCATGTCCAGGTATCAGACGTCGATGGCACGCCGGCATACCCCGGATTCAGATAAGCCGCCTTGGGTAACCCAAAGGCGCTGATATTGAGCAGAAGAATGCCAAAAATGGCGAGGCCACGGGCAAAGTCGAGCGTGGCAATACGTGAGCGCATACCAGACGTTCCTGTTAACGGTAAGGTGCAAAAAGTTGCGGGCTCCAGACAGACTAACGGCACCCTGAAGGTGCCGCAATATCAAACTTTCTGCCCGGTTAAAACGTCATCGCTTAACTGGCGTGTCTGACCGTTCTTAAAAATTCCTGACGGGTATTTTGGCTCGATTTGAACAATCCGCCCAGAGACGTGGTGGTGGTGGCGCTGGTCGCGTCACGCACACCACGCGCTTTCACGCAGTAATGCACGGCATCAATCGACACCGCCACGTTGGTGGTGCCGAGCAGGGTCTGCAAGGCCACCAGAATTTGCTGGGTCAGACGCTCCTGAACCTGCGGACGCTGCGAGAAGAACTGCACGATGCGGTTGATTTTCGACAGACCGATCACGGTATCTTTCGGGATATACGCCACGGTCGCTTTGCCGTCGATGGTCACGAAATGGTGTTCGCAGGTGCTGGTCAGGGTGATATCGCGCACGGTGACCATTTCATCGACCTTCATCTTATTTTCGATGACGGTGATTTTTGGGAAGTTGGCGTAATCGAGCCCGGAGAAGATTTCATCGACATACATTTTGGCGATGCGGTTTGGCGTTTCCGCCAGACTGTCGTCGGAGAGATCCAGATTCAGAAGCTGCATGATACCGGTCATGTGTTCCTGGATCCGCTGCTTGCGCGTTTCATTGTCGATAGGCAGAGCTTCACGCAAGGGGGTTTCCAGACCACGGGCTAACAGGGCCTCGTGAACCAAAATGGCTTCTTTACTCAGGGTAGGCATTCATTCTTCTCCGGCAGATGTAATCACTTTGACGCAGATCACGCCAAAGTGAGGTGGCTTACTGTAGTGGAGAGCGGAAACAGAATCCAGTGATTGTGTTTCATGATGGATGAAATAGCTGCAAGTTATCGTTTATGCCTGAACACCAAAGTCCCCGCGATAATAAATCCGACAAAAGCGACGTACAGTGCAGGCTCCAGACGGTGAGTCAGCGCAGTGGAAATGGCCGACAGGACCGGTCCGCACAACTGCCCAACCGCATAGCCGGTGGTCAGCAGCCCTGCCATATACCGGCTGTGATGAGGAGCCAGCTCGCGGCTGCACTGTAACGCCAGCTGGACCACGCTGAGGAACCCACCGCCCGTGAGCAATGCGCCCAGCACCAGTCCGCTCACGCCCGGTACCACTTCGGCACACAATATACCGAGCGCCTGGATCCACAACGTCAGCGCCAGACGCCGGTGCGTGGTCAGGCAGTGACGGGTCAGAATACCGATCACAATGCCAATCACCGCCGCGCCGCCGAACACCGGCCAGACAAACTGCGCAAACAGGCTGTCTGGAAAACGTGCGTTAGCCATCTGCGAAAGAAACGTTGCGGGCAGGATATACCCGAAGCCCGCCAGACTGTAGCTCCACACTAAGCGTTTGAGTGCAGGTGTCATCACCAGTGGTTCGGCCGCGACGTGCGATCGGTGCAAATCCCCTTTGCGCGGCAGATTCGGCGTGATAATCGCCACGAAAATCAGCGCCAGTACGCCGTACACACACCACGCCTGCGCAGAACTGAGCTGCAAACTGTGGATACCGACTGCCAGCATACCGCTGAGGAAAATCCCCGCGCCCGGTCCGGCAAATACCGCCGCACTCATCGCCGGACGACCGTAATGCGCCAGCCGCTCGTTACACCATGCCGCGACCATCACCATCGCCCAGCCGCTGGTCCAGCCGATCAGAAAACGCACTACGCTGTGCAGCACTTCGCCGGAAATCACCGCCGACAGCAAGGTCAGTACTACGCCGCCCCACACGCCCAGCCACAGGCGTCGCTCGAGGTGCTTCGTCGCGCGCATTGCATCGTACGCACCGCACAGATAGCCGAGATAGTTGAAGGCCGCCACCAGACCCGCACCGGTCAGCGTGAACTGATGTTCAGCTATCATTAAAGGAACCTGCGGCGTAAAGGCAAAGCGCCCGATACCCATTGCGACCACAAAGGCCAGAAAACCACTTAGCGCAATACGAAAAGCCATAACCGCTCCGATGAGAGAAACCGCGACGCAACATAATAGAAACAATGAGTAAACATACTCAAAGCCGATCGCTGATAACAGCATCTTTCCAAAAAGAAAGTTGTCACACAGGATGCAGGAAAGTTACAATCACGAAAACTGAATAATACAAACCAAGTTGTTTACGATAAGAGAACGCAGGAACTCATCATGGATCTCACCCAGTTGCGAATGTTTTGCTGCGTGGCAGAAACCGGATCGCTTGCGCGCGCGGCGGAGCAGTTACACCGCGTGCCGTCGAACCTGACGACCCGCCTGCGCCAGCTCGAACTCGAACTGGGCACGGATTTGTTCATCCGCGAGAAACAACGCATTCGCCTTTCTGCGATGGGCCATAACTTCCTTAATTACGCCGAGCGCATTCTGGCGCTGAGCGATGAAGCAATGAGCATCACCCACGCGGGCGAACCGGCCGGGAATTTCGCGCTGGGATCGATGGAAAGCACAGCCGCGACGCGTCTTCCTTCGCTGCTCGCCGCCTATCATCAGGCGTTTCCGCAAGTGGCGCTCTCACTGGTCACCGGTACCTCCGGCGAAATCATCGACAGCGTGCGGGCCGGTCGTCTTGCAGCGGCGCTGGTGGATGCTCCGATCGATTTTGACGATCTCAATGGTTGCATCTCCTACCGCGAGCGCATGGTGGTGATCAGCCCGCTCAATGAATCACCGCTTGAACCGCCCGCCGGGCGCAGCGGCCACACCGTTTTTGCCTTCCGCCCGAGCTGTTCCTATCGCCAGCGTTTACAGGCGTGGATTAAACAGATGAACGTTCCGGTGGCCAACACCATGGAGATTCAGTCCTACCACTCCATGATGGCGTGCGTCGCCAGCGGTGCGGGGATCGCTATGGTTCCGCGCTCGGTGCTTGAGCAACTGCCTGGTCACGAACGGGTCCAAATCCACGAAATCCCGGAGGAATTTGCCGATACCGCCACCTGGCTTATCTGGCGTCGGGATGCATTCAGCCCCAACGTCCGGGCGCTGAAAGAACAGATCATTGTCCAAAATGACGGCGTGATCCCGTTACTCAAACACCCTCTGTCCCCCGAAGAAGTGGATTTGATGCACGACACTAAATCCATCCGTACCGATATTCATTTTAACCCGTAAGGAAAGTGTTGATGAGCAGCTCGATTGAACTACTCGAAGAGCACCGGATGTTTGGCGGCTGGCAGCAGCGCTACCGTCATACCTCGGCAAGCCTGAACTGCAGCATGACGTTCAGTATTTATCTGCCACCGGCAAAAGATGACACCCCACCGCCGGTGCTGTACTGGCTGTCAGGTCTCACCTGTAATGATGAAAACTTCACGACCAAAGCCGGTGCGCAGCGCGTCGCCGCCGAACTCGGTTTGGTGCTGGTGATGCCGGATACCAGTCCGCGCGGTGAAGGCGTCGCTAACGATGACGGTTACGATCTCGGTCAGGGCGCAGGTTTTTACCTCAACGCCACCCAGGCTCCATGGGCGGCACATTACCGGATGTACGATTATCTGGTGGATGAACTGCCAGCGCTTATCAACGGTCATTTCAAGGTCAGCGATCGCCAGTCGATCTCCGGCCACTCGATGGGCGGCCACGGCGCGCTGATGCTGGCGTTACGTAATCCCCAGCGTTTTCGTTCGGTGTCTGCCTTCGCGCCGATAGTCAATCCGGCACAGGTTCCCTGGGGGCGTAAAGCGTTCAGTGCGTATCTGGGTGATGACGAAAGTCAGTGGCTGCAATACGACAGCTGTCACCTGCTGAGTTCGCTGCCTGCGGATCAGACTCCGTTCCCGATTTTAATCGATCAGGGTGATGGCGATCAGTTCCTGGCGGATCAGCTTCAGCCGTCAAAACTGGCAGAAATCGCCCGCCAGCGCGGCTGGCCGGTGACGCTTCGCGCGCAGCCGGGATACGATCACAGTTACTTTACGATTGCGTCGTTTGTGGAAGAACATTTACGGTTCCACTCGGGGTATTTGCACCCGAAGGCATGAGCCTTTAAGCTCCACCCTTTCCCCTTGAGGGACCGCGAAGCCCGATGAGTTATAATCGGGCTTCTGCATTAGGAGTGAACTAACGCTCACTCAATATAAAATAATCATCCATATTCCTCGTTCCAAACAACCGACGGAATATGGGGGATTCTCCCCAAACGCTAACTTTTCAATTTCGGATCCAGCGCATCCCGCAATCCATCCCCCAGCAAATTAAACGCCAGTACAGTCAGGAAAATCGCCAGACTGGGGAAGATCGCCACATGCGGAGCCATCACCATATCGGCACGCGCCTCATTGAGCATCGCCCCCCACTCCGGTGTCGGCGGCTGGGCGCCCATGCCGAGGAACGACAGGCTCGCAGCGGTGATGATTGACGTCCCGATACGCATGGTGAAATACACCACGATCGAGGACAACGTACCCGGCAGGATATGCCGGAACAAAATTGTGGTGTCGGACGCACCGATGCTTCGGGCGGATTCGATGTAGGTTTGTTGCTTAAGCACCAGCGTGTTGCCGCGTACCAGCCGCGCGAACGCCGGAATGCTGAAGATGGCGACGGCGATGATAACGTTCGACATGCCGTTGCCCATCACGGCGACGACGGCGATTGCCAGCAGGATGCCAGGGAAGGCAAACAGGACGTCGCAGATGCGCATGGTGATGCGATCCCACCAGCCTTCGTAATATCCCGCCAGCAACCCGAAGACCGTGCCGATGGCTGCGCCAAGGACGACCGAGAGCACCCCGGCGGTCAGTGAGATACGGGTGCCCATCAGGATACGGCTGAAAATATCACGCCCGAGAGAATCCACTCCGAGCCAGTGCATCATCGACGGGCCTTCGTTCAGACGGTCGTAATCGAAATAGTTTTCCGGATCAAACGGCACCAGCCACGGCGCGAAAATCGCGGCGGCTATCAGCAGCAGGATAAAAGCGCCCGCAATCATCGCAATATGCTGCCTGCGAAAACGACGCCAGAACGCCTTCCACGGTGTCCTTACCGCCTGTGATGTAGCAGTTTCTGCCGTCACCATCGGCAGACCTGCGAGTACGGCATTTCGCCGCCAGTTTTTCATGCGTTTGCTCACTTGTATCGGATGGAAGGGTTAATCACGGCGTACAGCATGTCCACCAGCAGGTTGATCAGGATGAACTCCAGCGAAAACAGCAGCACTTCGGCCTGAATCACCGGGTAATCGCGCATCTCGACCGAATCCACCAACAACCGCCCTAACCCCGGCCAGTTAAAGACTTTTTCGACCACAATCGAGCCGCCGAGCAGGAACCCAAACTGTAAGCCCATCATGGTCACCACCGGGATCATCGCGTTACGCAGGCCATGTTTTATCACCACCATGCCTTCGTGAACGCCCTTCGCCCGCGCGGTGCGCATGTAATCCTCCTGCATGACCTCGACAAAAGAGGCGCGGGTAAAGCGTGCCATGATCGCCGCCACGGCCGCACCCAGCGTGACAGATGGCAGAATGTAATGCTGCCAGCTGTCGGCGCCCACGGTCGGCAACCAACCAAGCTGGACGGAGAACACCTGCATAAGCAACATGCCGAGAGCAAAAGCGGGAAAGGAGATACCGGAAACGGCGAGCGCCATGCCGAGACGATCCGGCCAGCGGTTGCGCCAGACGGCTGACACTACGCCGATCACCAGCCCGAAAATCACCGACCACACCATGCTGGTCAGCGTCAGCCAGAAAGTCGGCATAAAGCGGGAACTGATTTCATCGATGACCGGACGTTTCGACACCATCGAATGACCGAAATCGCCGGTCAGCGCATTGCCAAAGAAGGTGAGGAACTGCTGATACAGCGGCTTATCCAGCCCCAGGTCCTGACGCACCAGCGCCACAACGCTGGCATCGGCGTCCTGACCGGCCATCAGCCGCGCCGGGTCGCCCGGTAAAAGATGCACAAACAAAAAGACCAGCACGGCCACAATCAGCAGTGTCGGGATCAATCCAAGCAGTCGTTTTAGAAAATAATTAAGCATGATTCGCTGTCTGTGATTGCACGATACGATATCCATGTTCCGTCGCAGGAACACACGAGTTCAGGGCGCGCAGCTAACCTGCTTCACGCCCTGAAAACTTCATCGCGTATTATTTCACATCCGCTTCATCAAAACTGAACGCGGTATCCGGCATCACATAGAAACCGCTCAGACGTTTGTTTTTCGCTGACACCAGACGTTCGGTCACTAAGAAGGCCCACGGCGCGTCGGTCCAGATTTGTTTCTGGGCATCGGCGTACAGTTTGGCTTTCTCGGCTTTGTCGGTGGTTTTCAGCGCGTCGGTCAGGTCTTTATCCACCTGCGCATTGCTGTAAAACGCCGTGCCGAATTGTTTAGGCGGAGCCGCCTGGGTGGAGAACAGCGGTGACAGCGCCCAGTCAGCTTCGCCCGTTGAGGCAGACCAGCCGGTGTAGAACATGCGCACACCCGCCTCTTTCTGCCCGACGTTCTCAACCTGCGCCGCACGCTGCGCAGCATCCATGGCAGTCACGTTCACTTTGATACCCACCTGCGCCAGTTGCTGCTGGGTAAACTGCAAAACTTTCTGCGCGGTGCTGTTGTTATGCGACGACCACAGTGTGGTGGTGAAACCATCCGGATAGCCCGCTTCTTTCAGCAACGCTTTGGCTTTGGCCGGATCGTAAGGCCAGGGTTTGAATTTCGCAGCGTACTCAATACCCTGTGGCAATGGCCCTTCGGACGGTACGGCATAACCGGCAAACGCCACTTTGATCAACGCATCTTTGTTGATGGCGTAGTTGATTGCCTCACGCACCTTGACGTTATCAAACGGCTTTTGCGTGACGTTCAGGCTGATGTAGCGATGCAGGATCGAGGGTGCGGTAACCAGATCCAGCTTCGGATTTTTCTCCAGCAAGGCGGCCTGCTCGTAAGGCACCGGGAAGGCGAAATCCGCTTCGCCGGTTTGCAGCATTGCCGCGCGGGTATTGTTGTCTACCACCGGACGCCAGGTAATGGTGTCGAGTTTGGTTTCGTCTTTCTTCCAGTAGCCATCGAATTTCTTCACTTTCACGAAGTCAGTCTGGTTCCACTGTTCCAGCGTATACGGGCCGGTGCCGACCGGATGGAAACCAATCTCTTTGCCGTATTTGGTCAGCGCCGCCGGAGAGATAATCACCGCAGACGGGTGCGCCAGAATATTGATGAACGCCGAGAACGGTTCTTTCAGGGTGATTTTCACCGTGGTGTCATCCACCGCTTCGGTGCTGGCGATATTTTTGAACAGGTTATAACGCTTCAGATGGCTGTCCGGGTTGCTGGCGCGGTCAAAGTTAACCTTCACCGCAGCGGCGTTGAAATCGGTGCCGTCCTGGAACTTAATGCCCGGATGCAGTTTGATGGTGTACACCAGACCGTCTTTGCTTACCGTGTAGCTATCCGCCAGCACGTTCTCCAGCTTCATATTTTTATCGAAGCCGAACAGTCCCTGATAGAAGGATTTGGCCACCGCCTGCGACAGCGTGTCATTGGCGTCATAAGGATCGAGCGAGGTGAAGTTAGAGCCTACGGCGACCACGACGTCTTTGGCTGCCCACGCCGAGGCGGACGCCAGCGAACCGAAAACAGCGGCAGCGAACACGGCCTGACGGACAACGTTCTTACCTTTACGTTTCTGCTGATTCATGTCAGTTCCTTTTCCTGTCTTACCCGTTTGTCTTACAAGATTGACCGTTCAAAATGAGCGGCCACAAAAATCAGTACACACCGGCAATCGCGTGCCGTGCCACAAAATGTCCTTCCGCCACTTGTACCAGCGGGGCCACGCGCGGTTCATCGTTTAAATCGTGGATCGGGCTTGGGATTTCATCGACCAGCAGCGCCTGTTCTTTTCGCTTGTGCGCCGGATCGGCCACCGGCACCGCCGCCATCAGTTTGCGGGTATAGGCGTGCTGAGGATTTTCAAACACTGCGCGACGCGGGCCGATTTCCACAATCTGTCCGAGATACATCACCGCCACGCGATGGCTGATACGCTCCACCACGGCCATGTCATGCGAAATAAACAGAAAGGCCAGTCCAAATTCTTTCTGCAAATCCATGAGTAAATTAATGATTTGTGCCTGAATCGACACGTCGAGCGCCGAGACAGACTCATCGGCAATCACCACTTTAGGATTGAGCGCCAGCGCACGCGCGATACAAATCCGCTGCCGCTGCCCGCCGGAAAATTCGTGCGGATATCGCTGCGCGTGTTCCGGCAGCAGTCCGACCTTTTCCAGCAGCCACGCTACGCGGTCTTCCGCCTCTTGGCCTTTGGCGATTTTATGCACCAATAGTGGCTCCATGATCGAATACCCCACCGTCAGGCGCGGATCGAGCGAAGCGTACGGATCCTGAAAAATGAACTGAATGTCGCGTCGCAGATGTTGCAGCGCGCTGCCGCTCACGTCGGTCAGCGGCTGGCCGTTAAAGGTGATCGTCCCGCCCTGACTCTTCACCAGCTTGAGCAACGAGCGGCCGGTGGTGGATTTTCCGCAGCCGGATTCACCGACCAGCGCCAGCGTTTCGCCAGGATGTAAATCAAAACTGACTTTTTCCACCGCGTGAATGCGTCGGGTGACGCGGTTGAAAATGCCACTGCGCAGATCAAACCGGGTGACCAGATCTTTTACCTGCAAAATCGGCGGCGCGCCCGGCGTCAGGGTGTTTTGCACCAGTTGCGGATCGCTTTCAGACTGTTCGGGCAGAGGAAAACGCGCAGGCAGCGGTTTGCCTTTCATCGAACCGAGTTTCGGCACGGCGGCCAGCAGCGCCTGCGTGTAAGGCTGTTGCGGCGAATGGAAAATCGACGCCACGTCACCCGTTTCCACGCTGTTACCCTTGTGCATCACCAGCACGCGGTCGGCGATTTCGGCCACCACGCCCATGTCGTGGGTGATAAAAATCACCCCCATCTGCATCTCTTTTTGTAGCACGCGGATAAGCTGCAGGATTTGCGCCTGAATGGTCACATCCAGCGCGGTGGTAGGCTCATCGGCAATCAGCAGCGCAGGTTTACAAGACAGCGCCATCGCAATCATCACGCGCTGGCGCATTCCACCGGAAAGCTGGTGGGGAAAACTGTCGAGGATATTTTTCGCTTCGGGAATGCGCACTAAATCCAGCATCCGCAGCGCTTCCGCACGGGCGGCGCGGTGATCTTTATCCTGATGCAGACGGATGGATTCGGCGATTTGCTCGCCCACCGGAAACACCGGATTGAGCGAGGTCATCGGCTCCTGAAAAATCATCGCCATATCGGCACCGCGCAGGCTGCGCATTTGCGACTGCGAGGCGGCCATCAGTTCAACAATTTCGCCGTTACGTCGACGAAACTGCATCTCGCCCTGCGAAATCTGCCCGCCGCCCTGCTCTACCAGACGCATCAGCGCCAGCGAAGTCACCGATTTACCCGAACCCGATTCGCCTACGATCGCCAGCGTTTCGCCGCGTCGCACCTGAAAACTGAGATTATTGACTGCCGGGATCACCTGCCCCTCATGCGTGAACTGCACGCTGAGGTTGCTGACCGCCAGAACGCTCTCGGGCGGAAGGATAAGAGAGGGATTCATGACATTCTTCATGAACGGTAGATGCTGACGCTGGGGGCATCGCCGACGCGGGCAAATCCGCGGTACATGCCTTCGCTGTTAAACGGCAGCGCCACGTTGCCAAAGCGGTCGACAGCAATCATTCCGCCGATCCCACCGAGGGGCAGCAGCTTTTCCTGCACGACCTTGTGGGTTGCTTCTTCCAGCGATAATCCGGCGTATTCGATCAGGGCCGCCACGTCATAGGCCGCCACCGTGCGCATAAACACTTCACCGGTGCCGGTGCTGGAAATCGCCACCGTATGGTTGCTGGCGTAGCAGCCTGCGCCGATGATAGGGGAATCACCTACGCGTCCGGCCTGTTTGTTGGTCATACCGCCAGTGGAGGTCGCCGCTGCCAGATTGCCCAGCGCGTCCATCGCCACGGCACCGACGGTGCCAAATTTGCGTTCAGGATCAAGCGGGTCGCCGCTTTGCGATGCGCCGTCGTGGTCGAGCAGCACACCACTGTCGGCGGCAATGGCCCGCTGCAACTGGTCGTAACGCTCCTGCGTAAAGAAGTATTCCGCCCCGACCATTTCCTGTCCCTGCTCGCGGGCGAAGGTTTCTGCGCCTGCACCGGTAAACATCACGTGCGGGCTGACTTCAAGCACCTTGCGGGCGGTGAGGATCGGGTTGCGGATATGGTTGACGCAGCTGATGGCACCGGCGTCCAGCGTGCGGCCATCCATAATACAGGCGTCTAATTCGTGGGTGCCCTGATGGGTAAAAACGGCGCCCTTTCCGGCGTTAAACAGCGGGCATTCTTCCAGTAATCGCACCGCTTCCGTCACCGCATCCAGCGCGCTGCCCCCTGCGGCAAGAATGGCCTGCCCGCTGGAAACAATGCGTTCCAGCTCGGCTAAATAATGTTGTTCTTTTTCGGCACTCATCGACGCACGGGTAATCGCCCCGGCGCCGCCATGAATCGCAATGACCGGGCGCTTCTTGTTCGAAACGGAAGCCGCTGAATTATCAGTAGAAGAACTCATTAGCACTGCACCCTGTGTTGTTGTATTTATGTAAAGAGAAATGCGGACCTGTTTTTGACTATATTTAGCCCGCTACAGTATGTAAAGCAGAAATGTAAAACCACTGATACAGCGCTAATTGCTTAGATTGTTTGAGAAAATTAAATAAGGGGATCGAATAAACATCCAAGACAAATGACTAAATAACGGGAATAATAAACGTCCTAACCGTGGATAAAAGCACCTCTGGCTAAGCTTCCTGCGGCTTTTTTTATATTTTTTCTTTTTAGGGATTCAGTGATGGAAACTGTTTATAACCGCCGTCGGATCAATGTGATCTCCTGGCTCAGTTACTTCTTTACCGGTGGACTGGTTTCCACTCTCGGTATCGTTATCGGGCCAGTGGCAACCGCCTTCAACAAAGATCCGGGTTTCATCGGGCAAATGTTCTCCTTAATGAACATCGGTTTATTCCTGCCAATTATGGTCAGCGGCATCCTGATGCGTAAGTTTGATCTGGGCAAACAGCTGATGACCGGCTCCTTCGTTTCCGTACTGGTGTGTATCGCGCTGTTTATCGTGCCGTCTATCACGCTGTTTGGCGTGGGTGTGTTCCTGATTGGCGCAACGGCGGGCCTGATGATGTCCATCGGCAGCTATCTGGTGGTGCGCATCAATGATGATCCGAAAAAGCGTTCGGCGAACCTGATTTTCACCGACTTCTTCTTCGCGCTTTCCGGTATGACGCTCTCACTGGTGCTGGGCTTCCTGTTCAAACATGGCGCAAGCTGGCTGGCGATGTACGGCATCATGGGCGTGCTTAGTCTCCTGATGATCCTGCTCTGCGCAGGCCAGAAATTCCCGACCGTGGCACAACCGGTAAAAACCGAGAAAAACAGCAGCGTCGCACAGGAGCCATGGGGCATTGCGGTATTCTTCCTGTGTATCGCATTGTTTGCATTCGTATTTACCGAACTGGTCTTCACGCTGTGGATGCCAAGCTGGCTGCATGAACATTTCGGCATGGAAACCGACCGCGCCGCAATTTACATCACCACCTACTGGATGGTGAAAGCGATTGGCCTGTTCCTCAACCAGTTCACCGTCCGCTTCGTGAAACTGCGCACCTTCCTGCTGGTGTCTGTCGTAGTGGGTATGGCCAGCCTGAGCGTGCTGACCACCAGCAACTCCGAGCTGATGGTGCTGATTGCGGTCGGTCTGTTTGGTTTCTGTAACTCCGGCCTGTTCTCCGGTCTGATGAGCTACGGCAGCCTGCAGGTCAAGAACTCCCCGCCAACGCTGACCTCCGCGCTGCTGACCACCAGCTCCGTCGGCACGCTGATTTTCGCGTCGTTCTCTTCTTTCATCTACAACCAGTACGGTCTGTTCTGGGCGCTGAACATCGCCACCATTTCCTACGCGTTGCTGGTGCTGATGGTGATTTTTGCCAGCCTGAAAAGTAAGGCCGAGAAGATTAACCACGAAGTTTCCGCTCACTAAATTCAATGCTTACAGCAGGGCTTCGGCTCTGCTGCTTCATCCTTCCCCGCCCAGTGAATCCAGAAAACGTGCCGCCGCCGGTGTCACCGAATCCGTCTGATAAATCGCATATAAATCGACGGGTAACCTTTCGCTCAGCGCGCAGAACCGCACGCCCGGCCAGTGGATCCGCGCGTAGCTTTCCGGCAACAGCGTGATGCCATAACCGTTTGCCACCAGCGCCAGCGCAGTTTGCGGCTCGTTCACCTGATGTTTCACCTGCGGCAGAAAGCCGTGCTGGCGGCACATCGAATAGAGATAACCGCCGAGGCTGGAGCTGTTCATCGGCATCAGAATAAAATCCTCATGCGCCAGCTCGCCCAGTACGACGCTGTTTTTAGCCGCCAGCGGATGCTGTTCTGAAATCGCCAGCGCGACGTTCTCCCGCCCCATCAGCTTGCTGGATAGCCCCTGCGGCAGTGACACCCTGGCTTCGCGCCAGATACCGATATCAATCCTTTGCAGTTGCAGCGCGTCGATTTGCTGCACCGGCGTCAGTTCGGTAATCGACCAGCTGATTTCCGGCGCACTTTGACCGAAGCGGTTAAGCGCAGGCATCAGCGGCCCCCACGCGGCAGTGCCGACCGTGCCGAACTGAATGTGCCCGACCTCGCCGCGCCCGATTTTTCTCACCTGATGCAGGGAACGGTTGATGCTGTCGAGCATCAGCCCGGCTTCGCGCATAAGCGCCGCACCGGCAGGGGTCAGAGAGACGGAACGCGTGGTGCGCAGAAACAGCGGCGTGCCAAGCATCACTTCCAGTTCTTTAATGTGCAGGCTGAGCGGCGGCTGTGACATATTCAAACGCACCGCCGCCTTGCTGAAACTCAGCTCTTCCGCCACCACGCGAAAATAGTGCAAAAGTCGCAGATTTATCTGGCCGAGATCGAATACCGAGTCGGTAAAGGGTCGCGTCATGTTTGTCTCCGAAACATCGATTTATCCATAAATATGAATCTGTTGGATTTATAGGTTTTCGCTATAAATCCACCAGAACATCGGTATTAGACCTGAACAGCCGCTCACCCTAGCATTGCCAGCACCCCCTACCTACTGTGAACAATGAGAGAAGTGATCATGCTCAATAACAACGCTTTTGACTGTGCAGCAATTATCCGCCAGCGCGCACCGGGCTTTATTCCTCGGGCCGCGCTGATTTTAGGTTCCGGCCTCGGTACGCTGTGTGACGACATGGCCGACGCCATCGCCATTCCTTACAGCGAGCTGCCGGGTTTCCCGCAAAGCAGCGTCGTTGGCCACGCCGGTGAGCTGGTGCTGGGCACGCTGGAAGGCATTCCGGTGATGTGTATGAAAGGCCGCGGCCACATGTACGAAGGCCACGGCATGTCCGTAATGACCAGCGCCGTGCGCACCTTTAAACTGCTTGGTTGTGAATTCCTGCTGGCGACCAACGCAGCCGGTTCGATGCGTAAAGAAGTGGCGCCGGGCCGCCTGGTTGCCCTCACCGACCACGTCAGCTTTATGCCGGAATCCCCGCTGGCGGGCCCGAACGATGACCGTTTCGGGCCGCGCTTCTTCAGCCTGGCCAACGCCTATGACAAAGACCTGCGCGCTAAACTCCACGCGGTAGCCAGCAAACTGGACATCGACGTTGCGGAAGGCGTATTCGCTGCCTACACCGGCCCGAACTTCGAAACACCGGCTGAAATCCGCATGATGCAGACTTTAGGTTGCGACGTGGTCGGGATGTCCATCGTGCCGGAAGTGATTTCTGCCCGCCATTGTGGCCTGAAAGTGCTGGCGATTTCTGCGATGACTAACTTCGCCGAGGGCCTTTCCGATACCCCGCTTTCCCACGAACAAACCCTGAGCTGCGCCAAACTGGCCGTGGGCGATTTCACCCGACTGATCCGTGCGTTCTTCGCCGACCTGTCAGCGGCTGCAAAATAAGGAACCGTGATGGAACAGACATTCAACCGCCAGCGGATCAATATGATCTCCTGGCTCAGTTACTTCTTTACCGGCGCGCTGGTTTCCACGCTCGGGATTGTCATCGGCCCTGTGTCACAGGCGTTTGGTAAAGATCCGGGCTTTATCGGTCAGATGTTCACACTGATGAATATTGGTCTGTTCCTGCCGATCATGGTCAGCGGCGTACTGATGCGAAAATTCAATCTGGGCAAACAGCTTATTACCGGCTCGGCGGTTTCCGTGCTGACCTGTATCACGCTGTTTCTGGTGCCGACCATCACCATGTTCGGCATCGGCGTTTTCCTGATTGGTGCAGCCTCTGGGATCATGATGTCCATCGGCAGCTATCTGGTGGTGCGCATAAATGAAGATCCGAAAAAACGCTCGGCGAACTTAATCCTCACCGATTTCTTCTTTGCGCTGGCAGGCGTGGTGTTATCCCTGTTGCTCGGCTATCTGTTCCAGCACGGCGCGAGCTGGCTGGCGATGTACGGTGTGATGGCGGTGCTGAGTCTGATGATGATTGTGTTGTGCGTCGGGCAGAAATTCCCGTCGATACCGCAATCAGAAAACGCCACTTCGATGAAGAAAGATGAGCAGCAGCGCTGGGGTATGTCCGTCTGGGTGCTGTGCTTCGCGCTGTTTGCCTTCCTGCTGGCTGAGCCGATTTTCACCATGTGGCTGCCAAGCTGGATGAAAGAACATTTCGGCATGGCCGCTGACAGTGCTGCGTTTTACATCACCACCTACTGGACGGTGAAATCCATCGGCCTGTTTGTAAATCAGTTTACGGTACGCTTCGTAAAACTGCGGACTTACCTGTTGATCTCCACGTTTGTCGGGCTGGCCTGTCTGGCGACTGCCGCCAACAGCGGGAATACGACACTTATCCTGATTTGCGCTGGCCTGTTCGGCTTCTGCAACTCTGGCCTGTTCTCCGGCATCATGAGCTACGGCAGCCTGCAGGTGAAAAACTCGCCGCCTACGCTCACCTCCGCGCTGCTGACCATCGGCACGATCGGTACGCTGATTTTCTCTACCCTGTCGTCGCTGGTGTACAGCCAGTACGGTTTGTTCTGGGCGCTGAATACTGCGACTATCTCCTACGTCTTCCTGCTGGTGGCGCTGATTTTCGCCTCCGTCAACAGTAAGGCCGAAGCGCTTGAGCAACAACCGGCGCAATAAGCACGGACATTGGCGCATAAAAAAGGGAAGACTCCACGGAGCCTTCCCTTTTCTTATTCTTACTGCCCGGTTACATCTGAGGGCAGCGCTGCAAACTGTTGAGCCAGGATGTCTGAGGCTGAGCAACCAGACGGCGGGCGCGTCCGTGGCGACGCAGGATCAAACCTTTATCCTGCATTTCACTGAGATCGCGGCGAATGGTTTCGAGACTCACATCCAGCGATTGTGCCAGTTCGCTAACCTGTAACACTTCATGCTGTTCAACCAGCTGAAGGATGGCCTGATGGCGATTTTTTTTAAGCACCGGTTATTCCTGTTTGTATGACAGTTGTGTGACGGATATCACAAATAACGGTAAACATGATACCTGCGTTACATTGTTAATTTTGGGATCGATCTCAATTTTTCGACAATCCCCGCGAAGTTTTTACGCCTACAGCGATTTTTGGTTCGTCCCGTTTCTCTGTCATACTGTGCGCATGCTCTATTTTTCCGCCCGGCCTCCGGTGAAATCACCCGCGCCGCCGGGACGTAATCACTAAGGAATTTTCATGGAATTCAATACAGCCGGTTTAATCTCACTTCAGGAAGCGCTGGATAAAATGCGCGGCCACATTCCGCCAAAAACCGCTCAGGATGCCGAATCCGTGGCGCTCGATACCGCCGCTGGACGCGTTACCGCCGCACCGGTGCTTTCGCCGGTATTCGTTCCGCCTTTTGATAATTCTGCGATGGACGGTTACGCCGTGCGTTGTGCCGATCTGCACGACGGCGCGGTACTGCCGGTTTCAGGCAAGGCCTTTGCCGGTGCGCCTTTCCACGGCGAATGGCCTGCCGGGACCTGCATCCGCATCATGACCGGCGCACCGGTGCCAGAAGGCGCGGACGCGGTTGTCATGCAGGAACAGGCGGAAGTCTCGGATGCAGGCGTGCGTTTCACGCATGCGGTCACGTCAGGCCAGAACATCCGCCTGACCGGTGACGACATCAAACAAGGCGACAGCGTATTGTCGCAGGGCGTGCGTCTGGGCGCGGCAGAGCTGCCGCTGCTGGCTTCGCTGGGTGTGACCGAGGTTCAGGTGTGGAAAACGTTGAAAGTCGCCGTGTTTTCGACCGGCGACGAACTGCAACCGGTAGGAACGCCGTTGCAGGAAGGTCAGATTTACGACACCAACCGTTTTGCAGTGCGCCTGATGCTGGAACAGCTGGGCTGCACAGTGCTTGATCTGGGCATCATTCGCGACGATCCGCAGGCGCTGCGCAAAGCCTTTGAAGAAGCCAACGCGTTTGCCGATCTGGTGATTTCCAGCGGAGGCGTCTCCGTCGGCGAAGCCGATTACACCAAACAAATGCTCGATGAGCTGGGCGAGATCGGATTCTGGAAACTGGCAATGAAACCGGGCAAACCGTTCGCCTTTGGTAAGCTGAAAAACAGCTGGTTCTGCGGCCTGCCGGGCAATCCGGTCTCTGCGGCGCTGACGTTCTATCAGCTGGTGCAGCCGTTTATCGCCCAACTGGCTGGCCACACCGCGTGGCAGTTCCCGCCGCGTTTGCAGGCTGTCGCTGTCACGCCACTGAAAAAATCGGCGGGACGTCTCGATTTCCAGCGCGGCATTTACAGCACCAACGCACAAGGCCAGCTGGAAGTGCGCACCACTGGGCATCAGGGTTCGCATGTCTTCAGCTCCTTCAGTCAGGCCAATTGCTTTATCGTGCTTGAGCGTGATCGCGATAATGTCGCCGCCGGTGAAATCGTCGAAATCGAACCCTTCAACGCCCTGCTGCGGAGCTGAATATGACGACGCTGCCGGAACTGACGGACGCCGAAACCTTGCGTTACAACCGCCAGATCGTCCTGAAAGGGTTTGATTTTGATGGTCAGGAACTGCTGAAAGCCAGCCATGCGCTGATTGTCGGGCTGGGCGGATTAGGCTGCGCGGCGGCGCAATATCTGGCCGCCGCCGGTACCGGCACGCTGACGCTGCTGGATTTCGACACCGTCTCGCTTTCCAATCTGCAACGCCAGACGCTGCACACTGATGCGCGGATCGGCATGTCGAAAGTGGAATCTGCTGCGATAGCGCTGGCGGCAATCAATCCGCATATCCGGCTGAATCAGGTGAACGCGCAGGCGGATGACGCATTGCTCAGCGACCTGATCGCCGCCTGTGATGTGGTGGTCGATTGTACCGACAACGTCACGACGCGAAATCAGCTAAACAGTGAATGTTTTGCGCAAAAAAAACCGCTGGTTTCCGGCGCGGCTATCCGCATGGAGGGGCAGCTCAGCGTCTTCACCTACCAGCCGCAGGAGCCCTGCTATCGCTGCCTGAGCCGGTTGTTCGGGGAAAATGCGCTGACCTGCGTCGAGGCAGGCGTCATGGCACCTTTGGTCGGCACCATCGGCAGCTTGCAGGCGATGGAAACCATCAAGCTGCTGACAAAATTCGGAGACACTCCTCGCGGAAAACTGCTGATGTTTGATGGCATGACGATGCAATTTCGCGAGATGAAACTGATGAAAGATCCGCATTGCGAGGTGTGCGGTAGTCATTAATCCGCTGATTTTAGGTATAAAAAAAGTCCGCTAATTTCGCGGACTTTTTATTGGCATCAGCACTGATTAACTATTAATGCCCTGACTACGTAAATAATCTTCGTAGTTGCCGGAGAAGTCGATAACGCGGGTCGGCGTCATTTCCAGGATACGGGTCGCCAGTGAGCTCACGAATTCACGGTCGTGGGAAACGAAGATCAGCGTGCCTTCATACATTTCCAGTGCCATGTTCAGTGACTCGATGGATTCCATATCAAGGTGGTTAGTTGGTTCATCCATAATCAGGATGTTTGGACGCTGCATCATCAGTTTCCCGAATAACATACGACCTTTCTCACCACCGGAAAGCACTTTCACTTTCTTCTTGATATCGTCCTGACCGAAGAGCAGACGACCCAGAACACCGCGTACGGCCTGTTCATCATCTTTCTCGGATTTCCACTGGCTCATCCAGTCGAATACGTTCATGGAGTCATCGAATTCATATTCGTGATCCTGCGCGTAATAACCGATTTTAGAGTTTTCGGACCATTTCACTGAACCGGTTTCCGGCTCATGCTCACCGACCAGCGTTTTCAGCAGGGTCGATTTACCGATACCGTTCGCGCCCAGAATCGCGACTTTCTCGCCAACTTCCAGCATCAGGCCAAGGTTTTTAAACAGCGGACCGTTATCGAAACCTTTGGTGATTTTTTCCACTTCCAATGCATTACGGAACAATTTCTTGTCCTGCTCGAAACGCATGTAAGGGTTCTGACGGCTTGACGCTTTGATTTCGTCGAGCTGAATTTTATCAATCTGACGGGCACGTGACGTCGCCTGTTTAGATTTTGAGGCGTTGGCGCTGAAGCGGCTAACGAAGGATTGCAGTTCAGCAATCTGCGCTTTCTTCTTGGCGTTGTTGGCGCTCAGAAGTTCACGGGCCTGCGTTGCCGCGGTCATGTATTCATCGTAGTTACCTGGATACACGCGCAGTTCGCCGTAGTCCAGATCCGCCATGTGCGTACAAACCATGTTCAGGAAGTGACGGTCATGCGAAATGATGATCATGGTGCTGTTACGTTCGTTCAGCACCTGCTCCAGCCAGCGAATGGTATCGATGTCCAGGTTGTTCGTTGGTTCGTCGAGCAGCAGAATTTCCGGGTCAGAGAACAATGCCTGCGCCAGCAATACGCGCAGTTTAAAGCCCGGCGCGATTTCGCTCATCAGGCCGTAATGTTGTTCTACCGGAATGCCGACGCCGAGCAGCAGCTCGCCCGCGCGGGATTCAGCGCTGTAGCCGTCCATCTCACCGTATTCGACTTCCAGATCGGCCACTTTATAGCCGTCGGCTTCGCTCATTTCCGCCATCGCGTAAATGCGGTCGCGCTCTTCTTTCACGGCCCACAGTTCGTTGTGGCCCATGATCACGGTGTCCAGCACGGTGAACTCTTCGAAGGCGAACTGATCCTGACGTAATTTACCCAGACGCTCGTTCGGGTCGAGTACGACGTTACCCGCTGAAGGCACTAAGTCGCCACCGAGGATCTTCATGAAAGTGGATTTGCCACAACCGTTCGCGCCAATCAGGCCATAACGGTTACCGCCGCCAAATTTCACGTTAATGTTTTCAAATAACGGCTTGCTGCCGAATTGCATGGTGATGTTGTAAGTACTTAGCACAACGCTCGCTCTTAATTGGGAAATGTGATTTGGCGCGCATTATGCCACAACGGCGCGACGGGATCGCCTCTCGTTGTGTACAAATTTCACTCGATAGTAAAAAAATTCGTCATGCGCGGGAAAATGTCAGAAGAATAAACATAAAAAAACCCGGCCTCAGCCGGGTTTTCCAATACAACTTCGGATATCAGAAGCTGTAACCGATCACGCCGTAGTAACCCCAGCCGGTAGATTTCACATCGAAATTACCGTTACCAAAGTTCAGCTCAGCGCCGTCAGCCCACTGGCCGCCGTTGTGGAAGTAACGCGCCACGAACGAGTAATGCCAGTGTGTGTAATTCAGCGAGAGGATATGGCTGGAGGCGATAGAGTTGTTAGAACGGGCTTTTTTGCCGTTCAGGTCACGGAAATCGTCGTCGCCCAGTGAAGAGCCCCAGTCAAAGTTGGTGAACCCAATGTAGCTCAGGTTGCCGCCCCACATTTCAGTCAACGGAACGAAATATTTCACTTTGAAACGGTATCCGTCCCAGCTGTTTTCGTTGGCCGCGCTGTAGTTTTCCCACTGGTATTTCGCATACACGTTCAGAGACAGGCTCATAGGCAAACCGGTGTCGATATCGGTGCCCAGACCCATGTACCAGGTGTTCTGACGGTTATCGCTGTCCGGGCCCATATCGTAGATATAGTTGTTGGCGAAGTACCATTCTTTGAACGGACCAAAGCTCAGATCAGTGCCGGTCAGCTTATCAATAGAGAAGCGAGGTTCGATCTCCATAAACAACGGTGAACCGTTTTTATCCCAGATACCGGTATCGTTGCCGTTACCCGCACCGAAGGTTTTAGGGATATCGATGTAGCCGTAGAAATCAAACCAGTCTTTGTGCGCAAACGCTTCATATTCGAGATAAACGTCGTTACGAATTGTCGGTCCGAAACGGGTATCGGCGCTACCTACAACGTTTACACTCTGGTGCCACCAGTCGGAAACAAATTCGCCCTTGCTATCATCAGCGAGCACGGTCGCGCTGTAGGACAAAGCCATCAAAGCGCCTGCTGCAATAATTTTATTTTTCATATTTTTACCAGAAGCGGGGGAGGAACAACGCCTTGCCACTTTCAGACGTTGCATATATCAAACCCTAAAACTGTGATCCGCAACCGATTGCTGCATATAGTTCAAAGAACATGCAATTACCAGCGACTTCCTACAAGAGTTAACTTTTCTTAGCTAATAAATAGATTTGGTCAAGGTTTGTCAATTTGTGTTTCATTCTGATACATCCTCAATGTGACATCGATCACATATATGTTTCAGAACGATTTCATTCACCCGACAGAGAGTGAAAAAAACACCTGTGTGATTATTCATCAATCGTTATTTGTCATGCTATAATCATGACAATTAACGGTGCGGAGGCACACATGATGAACACGAAATTTTCCGGGCTGTCTTCCAGCCCTTTGCAACAACCTGCAACGCCGCTTTGGCAGTCTGCGGGGCTTCCCGCAAGCAGCGGCATCAGTTTGATAAATGCCATACAAAAGGGATTTCCGGTTGATAGTATCAGTCGTCTTAACGATGAGCTGGGATGGCCGAAGATGGTATTACTGGAAGTCATGGGCATTAACGAGCGCAATTTTGCGCGGCGAAAAGCAGGGAACGGGTTACTGAAAAGCGATGAGAGTGAACGCGTCGCGCGTCTGGTTCGCACCATTGATGCAGCCACAGATTTATTTGAAGGCGACCGTATGGCGGCGCTGGAATGGATAACCCGCCCTGCTCCGGCGCTGGCAGGCTCACGTCCGCTGGAACTGCTTTCGTCAGAAGCGGGAGCCGTGGAGGTCAACCGGCTGATCGGACGTCTTGAATACGGGGTATTTAGTTGAAGCTGTTCCGTATCACCAAGACAAAACATCTGGGCACCGCGTGGTCGGGCACCGGCGCTCAGATTTATGGTGGCCGATGGAATCCGCCCGGCAGACCGGTGGTTTATCTGGCCGGTAGCCAGTCACTGGCGATTCTGGAAATGCTGGTGCACATCCACTCCAGTATGCTGATGCAATCCTACACGCTGCTCAGCATCGAAGTGCCGGACGATTTGCTCGATACGCTGGAGGTCTCAGAACTGGCGGCAGACTGGCGCAGCCCTTCTCCGCCAGACAGTACGCAGCGTCAGGGAGAGGTCTGGCTGGTGGAGGGTGACTATGTCGGGCTGAAAGTGCCGTCTGTTATCGTGCCATCGGAGTACAACGTTTTACTCAATCCGCAGCATCCGGCGTTTGGGGATTTACTGGCCTCGGTAGAACGCGAGCCGATGATATTTGACCCGCGTCTGCAATAAACGCGGGTCATGAGGGATTACTCTGTTTTCCTGTTGCTGCGGTAGATAAGCGCCAGCGCAATGATAAGACAAGGGATCGCCGCCAGACGATGCCACGATAGCGGGATCTGCGGATTATCCAGCCAGCCGAAATTATCGATGAGCATCCCCATCGCCAGCTGTCCCAGAATCACGGCCACCGTCGCCACAGCCGTTCCTACACGCGGAACAGCGGTCACCATAATGATGATGTAAGGCACACCGAATAATGCCCCGGCCAGCTGCCATTTTGGCACGGTCAGCAAGGTCGCCTGTTGCGGCGTTTGCAGAAACAGGATCAGCACTGCGGTAATCGCCGCGCCCACGCTGAAGGTCAGGAAGGCGCTTTTCAGCACGCCCACTTTCTCGCCAAGCTGACCGTTCACCGCCGCCTGCATACTCAGCGCCGCGCCCGCGACGATCGCCAGAATAATCATAATCAGTTCAGACATCGGTTAACTCCAGGCAATCAAAACAAGGGCTGCGACGATAAACAGCAAAGCCAGTAAACGCTCGCCGCCGACTTTCTTATGAGGTGTGCCAAACCAGCCGTAATGGTCAATCAGCACGCTTTTCGCCACCTGCCCTGACAAAATTGCGATCATCGTCATACCGATGCCAATCACCGGCGTCGCCAGCGTCAGTACGACCACATACACCGGCCCGAGCACCCCGCCGAGCAGCTGCCAGCCGGGCTGTTGCGTAAACGACGGCGCATTACGCGGGCTGAAAAACAGCACCAGCAGACCGGTCAGCACCGCCCCGACGCCAAATATGCTCAGCGTGGCCCACAGGTGCCCCACTTTCTGTCCCGAGCGGCCCGAGCAGACCGGCCTCCAGCGAAAGCCCCATGCCCGCCAGAATGACCAGCGGAATTAACATCAGATTCATTATTAGCTTGCTCACTCTATTCTAAGAAGCGGCGACTATAGCGTGGTACTTCTTTGCGAAAAACAGCACAATAAGGAAAATACCTTTGCGGATATTGCACAGATGAAGACCTTCAACCAGATCAACATCCAGTCCCTGCGCCTGTTTGTCGCAGTACTGGATCAGGGGAGTTTCTCAGAAGTCGCGCGTCGCGAAGCGATGTCCCCTTCAACGGTATCCCGCGTCATTTCACAGCTGGAACAGGCACTGCAAACGCAACTGCTTTATCGCAATACGCGGGCTGTCAGCCCGACTGAATCGGGCAAATTGCTAGCCGATCATGCCCGTCAGGTGCTGGCACAGCTGGATCTGGCGGCGCTGGATTTGCAGGAGCAGGACAGCGAACCGGGCGGTCTGGTGCGTATCAATGCCCCCGTCGTTTTCGGCCAGCGGCACATTGCGCCCTGGCTGCATGAACTGAGTGCCCACTATCCGCGACTGAATATCGAACTGATGCAAACTGATGATTTTATTGATCCCTTGCAGGACAGCGTGGATTTGCTGATCCGCATCGGGGTCATGGCCGATTCCACGATGCAGGCACGCACGCTCGGGCAACAGAATTTCCGCCTCGCCGCCAGCCCGGCCTATCTGGCACGGGCGGGCACACCCGCCACACCTGCTGACCTTGCTTCGCACAGCTGTCTGGTCTTCAAAGGATTCGCCGGTTCACAGCGCTGGTACTTCCGCGAATCAGATCAGGAATGGCGCTCTTACAGCTTGCGTGGCGTGCTTACCAGTAATAACGCAGAAACGCTGACGCAGGCGGCCATCGACGGCATGGGGCTGGTGGTATTTCCCACATGGCTTATTGGCGATGCCCTGCGGGAGGGAAGGCTGGTGAGTGTGATGAAATCGTATCAGGTGTCGACATCACCGGAGCCACAGACGATCGCGGCGTTGTATCCGAATGGCCGGAGAACATCGATTAAGGTGCGGGCGGTGATTGATTTTCTGGTGGAGAAATTTGGCGCACCAGCGTATTGGGAACATTGAAGGTGACAGCTCCCCCCCCTTCGCAGGAGAGGGAGCTGTCCTAGCACTGTTTTACTAAGCCGCCCTTACAGCGGCTTCCTGCAAATCAGAAACTATAATCGACAGCGGCGAAATATCTCCGTCCATCTTCGTTATAACTATAATCGTCCCGATTCAGATCTTTATCGCCGAGGTTCAACACCCCGGCCCGGATTTTCACGGCCTTATTCACCTGATACGACCCGCCGGTGTTCCAGACAGTGTAGCCGCCCGGCGTCGGGTTGCCGTCGGTGACGGTGCGGCTTTTGCCTTTGTAGTTGGCAGAAAGGTAGAAGCTCCAGGCGTCCCACGGTTTCCAGTCGAGCGTGGCGTTGGTGGTGTGGAACGGCAGATCGGATAACGGTTTGTTGCCGCCGTTGCTCAGATCGCGGGCGTCGTTGTAGGTGTAGTTCAGCTTCAGGTTCCATGCCTCGGCGACCGGCAGGCTGACTTCCGTTTCCAGACCGCGAATTCGCGCTTTGTTCACGTTGTAATATTTGAAGATCGGATTGCCGCTGGCGTCGAAGCCGACGAAATTCTGGTAAGTCGGTGCCAGGTTTTTATTGGCGGTGCGAATAACGGTGATCATGTCATCAATGTCGTTCTGGAACACCGTCGCGCTGGCGTTAACGTCTTCCAGCAGTCCTTCTTCCCCGGCGTAGTAAAGGCCGAACTCGATGCTTTCGCTGGTTTCCGCTTTCAGATCTTTACTGCCGACTACGTTACAACCGCCGCGGCAGGATGCACTTTGCCAGTCAGGGCTAAGCTGTAACAGCGATGGCGCTTTGAAAGCCGATGCCCAGCCGCCTTTGAGCGTCACGGTGTCAGTGGCGTTGTAAACCAGATAGGCACGCGGGCTCCAGTTAACGCCGTAATTTTCGTGGTCATCCATACGCACGCCGCCGGTCAGCGCCAGACTTTCGAAAATCCGCCATTCATCTTCAAGGAACAGCGCGTACTGATTGGCCTGCGTGCTGCCACCGTTTTTCATGTTCACGCCGTCTTCCAGCTTATCGTTGCGGTATTCTCCGCCGAACGTCATCAGCTGATTGTATTCGCCCAACGGAATAACCACTTTGCCGTCAAGAGAGTTGTTTTTCGACGTGATCGTTTCGGCGTTTTTGTTCTCGATGTTTTCACCGTAGAAACGCAGTTCGGTATTGGCTAATCCCCAGCGCCCGTTATGCCCGAGCGAGTAGTTTTCGCGCTCAATACGGTTTTTATCCAGCGTATCGGAATCCCTGTCCTGACGGTCCATGCCGTAGCCAAAGGTGATGTCCTGATCTTTATCCGGCGTCAGTGAAAATTCGACGTTAGCGTTGCGCGAAGTGTAACCCTCGATGCGCGGCTGGCCGGTGCTGCCGCTTGCGGAACTGGCCTGATCTTTTTCACGTTTGCCCAGCGCGCCGTAGACCTTCACGCCTAACAGGTCGTCAATCAACGGGCCGCTGGCGAACACGTTGCCATTGCCCGTATCGCCGCGATCGCGATGTTCCTGCACGGTGGTATCGGCGCTCACCGTTCCGTGCCAGGCTTTGCCGACTTTACGGGTAATGATGTTGACGACGCCGCCCAGCGCGTCGGAGCCATACAGCGAGGACATCGGCCCGCGCACCACTTCAATGCGCTCGATGGATTCGGCGGGGATCCAGCTTAAATCAAAATCGTTATGACGGAAGACGGCGTTGCGGGAGTTCACGCGCTTACCATCCACCAGAATCAGAGTATAACCGCTGCCCAGACCACGGATACTGACGCCCTGTCGGTTGTCACTTTCGTTGGTGATCTGCACCCCCGGCACATCTTTGAGGACGTCTTTGAGATTTTGCACCGGCTTCTTTTGCAGATCTTCGCGGGTGATCACGCTGATACTCGCCGGCGCGTCTTTAAGGTTTTGTTCGACGGCGGAGGCGGTTACCACCATCTGATCTTCTTTTTCTTTTACTTCGGTTGTGTCTTCTGCCATCACAGGAAACGCGGCGGCAAACAGCTGTGCGACTAACCCGGCTTTGATTGCCGGTGTGAATTTAACCTTAACCATTTCTTCTCTCCATGAGATAAAACAACCCCGTCAGTGCGGGACGTTGCAATGCATTTCCGTCAATCCGGTAAAAAAAGTGCGAACGAAATCGCCCGGATGATCAGGATTTTGTTTTTAGTTTCAGGCTCACAATGTGAAAGGCGGACGCTGCTACTTTGGCTGCGTCCGTTTTTTAGTACTTCATCTGACTACGATTTAGATCGAAGGGTCGCCTACCAGTCCGTCGATGAGGATTTGCGGCGTTCCCTGCGAGCAGCGTTCAATACGTCCGCGCACGCCGTAAACGCGCGCCAGACTGTCGGCGGTGATCACCGCCTCGGGTTCGCCATCGGCGATCAGATGCCCGTCTTTGAGCATCAAAACACGATCACCGTGGCGCAGCGCGATGTTGATGTCATGCACCACCACCACGGTCACGATATTGCGTTTTTGTGTTTCCTGCCGCACCAGATCCATCACGTGGAATTGATAATTCAGATCCAGCGCGCTGAGCGGTTCGTCGAGCAGTAACAACGAGGGCTGGCGGATTAAAGACTGCGCCAGACCGACCAGCTGTTTCTGCCCGCCGGAGAGCTGGTCGAGGTAGCTCAGCGCCAGATGTTCGATGCCGAGCTGTCGCAGCAGCGTCATCACTTTATCGGTACCTTCCGCCGCTTTGCCTTTTCCACCAGACGCACGCTGGGCAACGATAATCGATTCCAATACGTGAAGATGCACACCGGCAGGCAGAGTTTGCGGCAGATATACCACCTGCTCGGCACGGCGGGCGAACGGCATCGGCATCAAATCGTGGCCATCGAGCATCAGTTGCCCTTCCGCCCGGTTTAGCCCCGCCAGCGAACGCAGGAGCGTCGATTTACCGCTGCCATTCGGTCCCAGCAGTACCGTGATTTTGCCACGCGGCAGCATCGGCACATTGAGGTCACGAATAACCCGGCGCTTCGGATAACCGGCGTTGAAATCGCGGATTTGCAGCCCTTGCGTGGCGGCATTCAGGAGTTCCTGAGAAGGGGTTTCCAGCATAACAGACATCAGACGTTCCCCCGATGACGAAGAATAATGCTCAGGAAGAACGGCACGCCGACCAGCGAGGTGACAATACCGACCGGAATGATGACGCCGGGCACCAGATTTTTCGACGCAACAGAAGCCATCGACAGCACCAGCGCGCCGATCAGCGCACTGGCCGGCAGGTAAAAGCGGTGATCTTCACCAAACATCAGGCGAGCTATGTGCGGCGCGACCAGACCGATAAAGCCAATCGGCCCTACGAACGCCACTGCCAGTGCGGAAAGAATACTGATGCGCAGCAGCGTGCCGAGGCGCAGACGGCGCACGTCAATACCAAAACTGACTGCGCGGTCTTCACCCAGACGCAGCGCCGTCAGCTTCCACGCGCTCATCATCGACCACGGCAGCAAAATGAGGAAAGCGAACATCATTACCCCGAGTTTCACCCATGATGCACGCGCCAGACTGCCCATCGTCCAGAAGACTAAACCCTGCAGGGTGTCTTCGGTGGCGATGAACTGCATCAGCGAAACCAGTGCGTTAAAGGTAAAGACCAGCGCGATACCGAACAACACCACGCCTGAGCTGGCGACGCGCGTCCAGCGGGTGATGCCATCGAGCATCAGCGCGGCGAGGAGAGCAAAGATAAAGGCGTTAGCGGAGATAAACCACTGATCGGGCACGCCCGGAATACCGATGCCAAGGACTATCGCCAGCGCGGCGCCAAAGGCGGCTGCGGACGACACGCCGAGCGTAAACGGGCTGGCCAGCGGGTTATTGAGGATGGTCTGCATTTCGGCACCGGCGAGGCCAAGAGACATTCCCACCGCAATCGCCATCAGCGCATACGGCAGGCGAATATCCCAGACGATTACCCGCGTGCCCGGATCGGCGGCGGCCGCATCAAACAAGGTTTTCCACAGCGTACTGAGTGACAACCCCGAAGGCCCCATCACGAAATCAATCACCAGTGAGACGACAATCGCCAGCACCAGGACAAGCATGATGAACAAACGGCGGCGTACGATATTCTGGTATTGCCCCATAACGCTGTTGTCGGCATTGGCTTTCGCCGTCAGCGCAGGTTCGGTGGTTGCACTCATGTTTTGCTTCAATCTCATCAACGTAAAAACTTACAGCAGGATAACTTACTTCCCGCTTTCCGGTTTAACTGCGTCCGTCCAGTAGGTGCCCGTCGGCTCCACGGCGAGGAACTGCTTATAGAGCTGGTTCTGGGTTTGCTGCGGATCGAGATCCGCAAACTTCTGCGGATAAAACGCTTTGGCAAAGACCTGAACCGCCAGCACGTTATACGGCGAGTTGTAATAATTGTGCCAGATGCCAAAACTGCGGCCTTCTTCCACCGCTTTCAGCGTGCTGATGCCTTTACGCTGCAACAGCGGTGTCAGACTGGCGCGGGCCTGCTCCGGCGTGGTCTGCGCGCCAAGCACCAGACCGGTCGGTGCCGAATCGCCCGCTTTCGCCGGTTTGCCGCCACCGCTGACCAGATAAACGTCCGGCTGCGCGGCGATCACTTTTTCAAGATTGACCAGTCCCAGCGGCCCCGGCAGCAGCGGTTTGGCGATGTTCACACCGCCCGCCTGATCGATAAAATCACCCATGTTGCCCTTTCCGGCAGAACGGCAGCATTCATCAGCGGTAGACGCACGCAGTTCGATGAACACTTTTGGCTTATCCTGCTCGGGTATGTTTTGGGTCACATCGGTAACGCGTTTGATGTTGTCTTTATAAAACGCGATGTAATCCTGCGCCTGCTTTTCGCGGTTCAGGACTTTGCCCAGCAATTCCATGCTCGGCAGGGTATTTTTCAGCGGTGAGGTGCGGAAATCAACAAAGACGACCGGCACACCGGCTTTTTGCAACTGCGTGACCAGCGCACTTTCTTTGCCCGGACCGTGCCCCGACAAACCAAAAATCGCCAGCTGCGGATTGAGCGTCAGCACTTTTTCAGGGCTGATGCTGTCGGCGCTGGTGTTACCAATCAGCGGGATTTTGTCGATCTGCGGGAATTTAGCCTGATAGGTGGCATAGGTTTGCGGATCTAATTTGCGGAAATCGCCCTGCCAGCCAACAATGCGGTCGAACGGTTTCTGCCCTTCCAGCAGGGAAACAGCGAAGAACAAACGCCCTTCTCCCAGCACCACACGCTGAACATCATCCGGCACCGTGACGGTTCGCCCGGCGATATCGGTCACCGTGACGGCCTGCGCACCAAAACTCATGACGCCCATTGCCAGTGCAAAAATGCCTCCTGCAACGCGAGTGCTTACCAAATTCTGCTGATAATTCATCTTCTTCCGATTCCTTTACGTTTCCCTGAAGAGGCGCTAACAATAAAAGAAATGATAACGATTATCAATGCAGTTTACATAACCCATAAAGGGTACAGATGGATGGCGCGCAGTGAAACAAGACTGAGGTAACAAAGCATTACGCTGCCGGGCGAAGGAAAAGGAAGTAAAGGCATAAAAAAAGCGGAGCCGAAGCTCCGCCTTGATGACCGCGTGAAAAACGCAAATTCCGTTATTTGTCGTTACTTTTGGTTTCGACGTATTTTGGGAATTCCATTTCGCTGTATTTCACCACTTTCGTGCCTTTCGTCAGCTTGTAACCGAACCAGATGATCAGGAACAGCGGCAGGCCGATATAGGTCGCGGCGACGCCGTACCAGTCGATGGTGTCTTTCAGGAAGGCCTGATAGTTCTGGCCGAGTGTAATAATCAGACACAACACAAAGGCGAATACCGGACCGAACGGGAAGAAACCAGACAGATACGGCAGGTCTTTCAGATCACGTCCCTGAGACACGTAGCCGCGACGGAAACGATAATGGCTGATAGCAATCCCGAGCCAGGCGATAAAGCCGGTCATGCCTGACGTGTTAAGCAGCCACAGGTAGACGGTCTGATTCCCGAAGGTTGAGCTCAGGAAGCACAGCGCGGCAACGACGGTCGTCGCATAAAGCGCGTTACGCGGCACACCGCCTTTCGACAGTTTGGCGAACATACGCGGCGCTTTGCCTTCGCTGGCCAGCGTGAACAGCATACGGGTGGACGCGTACATGCCTGAGTTACCGGCGGACAGCACGGCGGTCAGGATCACGGCGTTCATCACCGCGGCGGCGGACAGCAGACCGGCGTTGCGGAAGACCAGCGTGAACGGGCTGACGGAGATATCGCCGACTTCGTTACGCAGCAAATTCGGGTCGGTGTAAGGAATGATCAGACTGATGACCAGAATTGCCAGAATATAGAACAGCAGGATACGCCAGAACACCTGACGCACCGCGCGGGGAATATTCTTGGCCGGATTCTCAGATTCGCCCGCCGCGACGCCGATAAGCTCAGTCCCCTGAAAGGAGAATCCGACGATCATCGCCACGCCTATCATCGAGGCAAACCCGCCTGCAAACGGCGCATCGCCGATAGCCCAGTTGTGCCAGCCCGCCGTTTCACCACCGCGCATAATACCGGTGATCATCAGCACGCCGACGGCGATAAAGATGATGACAGTGACCACTTTGATCAGTGAGAACCAGTATTCGGCTTCACCGAAACCGCGAACGGAAATGTAGTTCAGCAGGAAGATCAAACTGAGGAACAAGGCGCTCCAGATCCAGCCCGGCGTGTCCGGGAACCAGTAGTTCATCACCAGCTGCGAGGCCACGAGATCCACCGCAATGGTCACCGCCCAGTTATACCAGTAGTTCCAGCCCAGCGCGAAACCAAAGCCTTCTTCTACATAGCGGGAGCCATAGGTGGAGAAGGAACCGGAGACCGGCATGAACGCGGCCAGTTCGCCGAGGCTGGTCATCAGGAAGTACACCATGATGCCGATCAGTGCGTAAGACAGCAGCGCGCCGCCCGGTCCTGCCTGTGACACCGTCGCGCCCGAGGCGACGAATAACCCTGTACCAATTGAGCCGCCAATGGCGATCATCGTTAAGTGACGTGCCTTCAGCTCGCGACGCAGTGTGGGTGCCACCTGCGTAGTTTTTGTAGGTTGTTGAGCCATGTTTTCCCTATATCCGCTCGTCATTCTAAAATTTAAGCGCGGATTGTAGCAAAACCTGCCGCTCTGAATAGCAGGAACGACCTGTTATAAGACACCTTCATAACTGGCCGCCGATCATTAGCGAAAGACTGTTATTGCGATTCCCGACAGTAGGTTAAAAACCGCGATAACGCGCTGGAGATGTGTTTCTGGCGGTGATGGATCAGGTACAGTTTGCGTACCAGCGGCGGGACCGGCAGGCGGATTTCCACCAAGGATCCGCTGCTCAGTTGCTCGGCAATGACGCGCCGTGACAGGCAGCTGATACCTATCCCGTGGCGCACTGCGTGTTTGATCGCTTCAGAATTCCCAAGCTCCATCACCAGATTGAAATCCGGCAATTGCGGCAGCAATAGGTGATCCAACACTTCGCGCGTCCCGGATCCGCGCTCGCGTAAAATCCACGGTTCGCGAGCCAGCGCTTCGAGCGTTACCGGCTGACTGGCCAGCGGATTCTCGGGTGCGACAAATACCACCAGCTCATCATCCAGCCAGGGTTGAGTAATCAGCTCCGGCATCTGACACGGCCCTTCAATCAGACCCAGATCGACGCGGAAATCCGCGACGGCGTTAATCACGTCGTTAGTATTACCGACGTTGAGTTCGAGCGGCGTGTCGGGGAAATCCAGACGATATTCCGCCAGCATCGCCGGCAGCATGTAGTTACCGATGGTGCTGCTCGCGCCTATGCGCAGCGAGCCGTTATCGTGATTGAACAGACGCTCGATTTCACCCGCCTGCTCCAGCAGCGCCAGCGCTTTTGGATACAGCAGGCGACCATGTTCGTTGATCACCAGCCGCTTTCCGACGCGGTCAAACAGCTGCACGCCGAGCTGGCTTTCGATGTCGGCCAGCGACGCGCTGACGGCAGATTGTGATAATGAAAGCACAACCGATGCCTGCGTGGTCGAACCGCTTTTCAGCACCTCGGCGAAGACTTCAAGTTGTCGCAATGTAATATGCATAAATGTCCCGCTATCTTCACACGCCTGACGGCGCGCTTTCTATTATCAGTATAGACCTTTGGTCAGCCCGCCCTTTTCAACCTTCCTTCTTATACCAGTTTTAGTGATAGGTTATAAAGTTATAATCAATTTCATTTTTATATAAGGGCGGCGTAGCCTTGTCTCATCACTCCTGTTGTCTCTCACTCACAAGGAAACGGACGATGAAGACATTTCAGCTCAATCATCCTGGCGAGGCGAAACACGACCGCCCGCAAACAACGTGGCTCAGCCGCCTGCTGCCCGGCCTAGTGCTGACCGGCGCGATCACCGCCCTGGCGGTCTGGCTGAGCGATTTTCCCTCACTGAACCATCTGGGTCTGAGCGCGCTGACGCTGGCCATTGTCATCGGCATGGTGGTTGGTAACACGGTCTACCCGGCGGCGAAACCCTGGTGTGACGAAGGCGTGACGCTGGCGAAACAACGCCTGCTGCGTCTGGGCATTATCCTTTACGGCCTGCGCCTTACTTTCGCGCAGATCGCCGATGTCGGTGCGACCGGTATCCTGATTGACGCCACCATGCTGTGCTCCACTTTCGCCCTCGCCTGCTGGCTCGGACAGCGGGTATTTAAGTTAGACCGCGACACGTCGATGTTAATCGGCGCGGGCAGCAGTATTTGTGGCGCTGCGGCGGTGATGGCTACCGAGCCGGTGCTCAATGCGAAAGCTGAGAAAGTGACAGTCGCCGTCGCGACGGTGGTCATTTTCGGCACCGCGGCCATCTTCCTCTATCCGTGGCTGTGGCAGCTAAACGCGCATTATCACTGGCTGAACTTCACGGCGTCACAGTTCGGGATTTACACCGGTTCGACGGTGCATGAGGTCGCGCAGGTGGTGGCCGCCGGTCAGGGTGTCAGCCCCGAGGCGGAAAACGCGGCGGTGATCGCCAAGATGATCCGCGTGATGATGCTGGCGCCGTTCCTGCTGCTGTTGTCCGGCTGGATCGCCCGTCGCAAAGGTGTACAGGAAGACGGTCAGGCATCCGGGATGCGCAACATCACCATCCCATGGTTTGCCCTGTTGTTTATTCTGGTGACGGCATTTAACTCGCTGGATATTCTGCCGCACAGTTGGATCCCGGCGCTTATCACGCTTGATACCGTTTTGCTGGCCATGGCAATGGCGGCGCTTGGTCTGACCACACACATCAGCGCGCTGCGTCAGGCAGGCCTGAAACCGATGCTGCTGGCGGCGATTCTGTTCGTCTGGCTGATTGCCGGCGGCGCGGGGATCAACCAACTGGTGCAACATCTTTTTGGCTGATGTTGCGGGTTTTACACTTCAGTGCTGCGCCTCCTTCGCGGAGGCGCTATCATCCACCTATTAACGCGATGAATAACTGAGGAGCAAAAATGAAGTTTGTCGGAGCACATGTCAGTGCGGCAGGCGGCGTGGATCAGGCCGTACTGAGGGCGCACGAGCTGGAAGCCACGGCTTTTGCGCTTTTCACCAAGAACCAGCGTCAGTGGAAAGCCGCACCGTTGCCGGAAGACGTCATCGAAAAATTCAAAGCCGCCTGTGAAAAATACGGTTACCAGAGCAACCAGATTTTGCCGCACGACAGCTATCTGATTAATCTCGGCCATCCGGTCACAGAAGCGCTGGAGAAATCCCGCGAGGCGTTCCTCGACGAACTGCAACGCTGCGAACAGCTTGGGCTTTCGTTGCTGAACTTCCATCCGGGCAGCCATCTGATGCAGATCGACGAAGATAAATGCCTCGAGCGTATTTCCGAATCGCTGAATATCGCACTGTCACAAACCAAAGGCGTCACGGCGGTCATCGAAAACACCGCCGGTCAGGGCAGCAACCTGGGCTTCCGCTTTGAGCATCTGGCAAAAATCATTGACGGCGTGGAAGACAAAAGCCGCGTCGGCGTTTGTATCGATACCTGTCACGCTTTCGCCGCCGGCTACGACCTGCGCACCGTCGAAGAGTGTGAAAACACGTTCCGTCATTTCAGCGACGTGGTCGGTTTCGAGTATCTGCGCGGGATGCATCTCAACGATGCGAAAAGCGAATTTAACAGCCGCGTCGACCGCCATCACAGTCTGGGCGAAGGCAACATAGGGAATACCGTGTTTGGCTGGATCATGAGGGATGCGAGATTTGATGGGATCCCAATGATTCTGGAGACGGTGAACCCGGAAATTTGGGCGGATGAAATCGCGTGGTTGAAGGCGCAGCAGACTGCTGAGGCGGATGACGCCGCGGCGTGATCGCAATAAAGAATGCACCTTCCCGGCCTCCCCCTGCTAAGGGGGAGCGGGAAGAGGTATGGCTGGCAACACCTTTGTTAAAGCACGCTTCAACATATTCATTTGACCTTAATACCCCGCCCCAATCTCCGGTCTGGGATTAAAACAATTGATCAACCAGCAGCCGTGCTTCCATCATATCCCCTGAAACACCACAACCGACCAGCACGCAGGCTGCCTGTGTCAGAATCGCCGTCGGGATATCCCGCTCGCCATTCAGACATGCCTGAATAAACGCCGCCGTCGCCGCGACATCTTTCGTTCCCGGCGTATCGGATCCGAATATTTCTTCCTTTTCAGCCAGCACCTGCTGCTCGCCTGCAACAATCAGATGAGTCTGCGGGAACCGCTGTGGATTGGCATACACTTCCCCTTCGGTGCCCTGCGTCAGCAAGGCCCGGCCATCGATCTGGCGGAAGAAGGAAGAAACACGCTGAATATATTCCGGGTGCGAAACGCTCGATAATCGCAGGGAATCCTGCCCGATGAACGGGGTGATAAGTTTCGCCAGCGTGTGGCTGCTGTTTCGCACACCCATCTGCCAGCGCAGCGAAAGTTGTTTATCGATCGGCGGGCACAGTACAGAAACCGGGATAAATACCGGCGCGGTGCCTGCGTCGAGTTGCTGCTGTGCCTGTTCCTGGGTGTGTGCGGCTTCGATACCCAGCGCGCGGAAAATCTCGGCGCTGGTAATGCGGGTCGGATCTTCATCGACGCCGTGAACCACGACCGGCAGGCCGAGGCGGCTGAGCAAAATGGCCAGCAGCGGGGTGAGATTTGCCTGCTTGCGCGCACCGTTATAGGTCGGGATCACCACCGGCAGCGGGCGATCCGCCGGTGCCTGAAGGCGCATGACGCGCTCTTCCATCGCCTGATAAAAACCGAGCATTTCCTCTTCCGCTTCGCCTTTAATACGAAACGCGATCAGCAAAGCTCCGAGCTGTAAATCCGGCACGTCACCGGCGAGGATCTCGCGATACAGCGCAAGCGACTGATCCCGGTCTAAATCACGGGCGTGATTTTTTCCGCGCCCGACTTCTTTGATGAGTTTGGTGTAATCCATCGTACCGTTACCTTATCTGTCCAAATCATTAGCGGCGGCGCGCACGGCGGCGAACCGGATCTTTCTTTACCGTTTTGAGCCTATCTGGCCGCTTAACTGACCCCGGCTCAGGCATTTCGCGGTGCTCAATGGGGAACACCGGCAACGCAGCCAGCAGGCGCGAACCGTAGCTTTTGGTCAGTAAACGTTTATCGTAAATCACGATTTCACCGGTGCATTCGTGGCTGCGAATTAATCGGCCAACCTGTTGGATCAGATTAAACGATGCGCTCGGCAGGCTTTGCACTTCAAACGGATAGCGTTTCAGCGTTTTCAGCCATTCGCCTTCGGTCAGGATCACCGGACTGTCGACCGGAGGAAAGGCGATTTTATGGATATGCACCTGCGTCAGCAATTCGCCTTTCAGATCCAACCCTTCGGCGAAAGATTGCAGGCCAATCAGTATGCTGGTGGTGCCTTCGCCAACGCGTTTGCGGTGCTCTTCCACCAGCCGGTAGCGCGGCTGATCGCCCTGCACCAGCAGCATCAGGCGCAAATCCGGCAGCAGGGAGACAAACTGTTGCAGGGCGCGGTTACTGGCGAATAATACCAGCTGGCCGGTATGCAGCCCTTTCGCCAGCTCGGTGCGAAAGAAATCAGCCATCTCCTGCAAATGCGCCGCTTCGTTGGCCATCACTGGTTCAAGCGTCATCTGCGGGATGACAATTTTTCCCTGCACGACGTGATTGAACGGCGAATCCAGGCTGACAAATCGATCACCGGCTTTTTCGCTCAGGCCGCTCATTTCCTGCAGGCGGGAGAAGCTGTTCAGAGAGCGCAAAGTGGCGGAGGTGATGACCACGTGCGGCACCTTGCGCCACAGCATTTTTTCCAGCTGATCGCTGACGCGGATGCCCGCACAGTGGAACACCAGATGCGTCTGGTTATCGAAATATGCCCGCGTGACCCATTTACCAATCGGCGCATTGGAGGCTTTATCCAGTGCCGCCAGCCGCCACAGTTTGCTCATGGTTTCGAGATAGCTTTGCATACGGCTCATGTGCAGGATCGCGCGGTGCAGACGCATAATATCGTGCTTACCGGTCTTCTCGCTGAGATCGTTCACCATGTATTCCGCCAGACTGCGCAGGCCGTCGGTGAGTTTGAACAGGCGGCTGCACTGTTCGGTCAGCTCCGGCGGCAGTGCGCCCAGCTCAAAGCGGTATTCCGCTTCCGGTTCATCCGCTGGCAGATACTGACTGACCGATTGCTCAATAAGCAGCAGCAGTTCACGCATCTCTGCGCAGTGATTGTGCAGACGCTCGGCGTTGGTCAGCGGCGGCGGATTTTTTGGGGTGAACAGCGACAGACATTGCTCAATCTGACGCACAAAATTATCCAGTTGCAGGTTGTTCCACACCGCCGTGATTTCGGCATCGACTTCCAGCGCGTCGCGCGCGACTTCCGGCAGGTGATGCCCTTCATCGAGCACCAGAAGCAGATCTTTCGCCGGTGGCAGCACCGATTCGGACTCCAGCGCGGCCATCACTAACGCGTGGTTGGTGACCACCACGTCAGCACTTTCTATCTCTTTGCGTGCCACGAAATACGGGCACTCACGGAAATAATGGCAGTTGCGGCTGAGGCAGTTGGCTTTGTCCGTGCTGATTTTAATCCACAGCGGATCGTCGATGGTTTTTTTGTAATGATCGCGCAGCCCGTCCCACTCGTAGCGCGAGAGCGCGGTTTCCAGCGTTTTGCACAGCTTCTGTTCTTCACCACTGGAAGGCGCCAGCTCGTCGCCGAGAAACAGGCCCAGATCGCCCTGCGCATTTTCATTGCTCATCGCCGCCAGATTACGCGGGCAGACATAGCGGCCACGGCCAAACGCGCCGGTAAATTTCAGATCCGGAATGATTTTTTTCAGCAGCGGTAAATCTTTGCTGTAAATCTGATCCTGCAACGCAACGTTGGCGGTGCTGACAATCAGCGGCTTTTCTTCTTCGCGGCTGACGGCGATGCCGGGGATGAGATAGGACAGCGTTTTCCCGACGCCGGTCGGCGCCTCAATGGCCAGATGCCTTGCAGAATCCCCCGAGAACGCCTTCGCCACCTCTGCAATCATTTGTCGTTGCGGAGCACGGGGAATGAAATCCGGGATTTGTTCTTGCAGGGCTTTGTACCACTGGCTGATCTGATTTTTTACTGCGGGGGAAAGCGCCATGCATCTCTTTTTGTTGGGGGTCGTGACCGAAGTGTGGCGGCTATTGTCCCACAGACCGGCTGTAGACGCAGCCCGAAATCGCCCGGCAGCACTATTTTCCCCCTGTCACTTTCCGTTTAAAAAATGGAGGACTTGTAAAAAAAAGAAAAGTTCATTTCTGTTTGTCATAAATTGATCACAAATCTACGGTAAAAAACCTTCGCTGAGAAAATTCCGAGCTCACACGGAATGCATAGCAAAAATGATGATTAGCGTCTTTCCACAAGACTTCATATAAAGCTTTCCACCAAAAGCTTTTAAATAAGAATGCAGGGTAAAAATTCATGAAACGTAATATTCTGGCACTTTTAATTCCTGGTTTATTGATTGCATCAGGCGCACACGCAGCAGAAATTTATAATAAAGACGGCAATAAACTCGACCTGTACGGGAAAGTAAAAGGTCTGCATTATTTCTCTGATGCGCCGGGCAACGATGGCGACCAGAGTTATGTCCGTTTCGGTTTTAAAGGTCAGACGCAAATTAACGACCTGATCACCGGTTACGGCCAGTGGGAATATAACGTCATGGCCAACCATGCCGAATCCGACAGCAAATCCCCAAGCACCACCGGCACCAAAACCCGTCTGGGCTTTGCGGGTCTGAAATTCGGCCAGTACGGTTCCTTCGACTATGGCCGTAACTACGGCGCACTGTACGACGTCGAAGCATGGACCGATATGTTCCCTGAATTCGGCGGCGACGGTTACACCAAGGCTGACCGCTTCATGACCGGCCGTACCAACGGCGTGGCCACTTACCGTAACCGTGGCTTCTTCGGCATGGTTGATGGCCTGAACGTAGCGCTCCAGTATCAGGGTAAAAACGAAAACGACGGTCGCAGCAGCAGCACGGCGAACGGCGACGGTTATGCACTTTCCACCACCTACGCACTGGGCGATACCGGCGTGAGCTTCGGTGGCGCATACGCTTCTTCTGACCGCACCACCGGCCAGAGCAACTCAGCCTATGGCAAAGGCGATAAAGCCGACGCATGGACTGGCGGTATGAAATACGATGCAAACGGTGTTTATTTAGCCGCTATGTATGCTGAAACCCGTAATATGATTGCTATTACCGTTCCGGCTGGTATTGCAGGCGCACCGGCAGGCAGCGGTTTTGCTAATAAAACCCAGACCGTTGAAGCAGTAGCACAATATCAGTTCGACTTCGGTCTGCGCCCTTCTCTGGGTTATGTTCAGACTAAAGGGAAAGATATTGAAGGCATCGGCGACGTTGACCTGGTTAAATATTTCGACGTGGGCGCAACCTATTATTTCAACAAAAACATGTCAGCCTATGTTGATTATAAAATCAACCAACTGGATGACGATAATAAACTGGGTCTGAATAACGACGACGTCACCGCTGTTGGCCTGGTTTATCAGTTCTGATTTAAGTCAAATTACACCTCATTATTATTCGATGTTTTATTCTCTGTCTTGATTTTTTTGGCCGGACTCACCCTCCGGCCTTTTTTGTTTTTGTTGTTTTACGGCACATCTCGCGTAATTCGCCTTTTTCGCTTTCGCATCACGCTGAATCTGCTAAAGTTTCAGAGAATTTTACGAATGAGAACTTCTCTTAACAAAAACAGGGATAACCAATGAATAAAGTTTCGCTTTGTACCACCAGTGCCTTAATCATGCTGGCTCTGAGCGGCTGTGCGCAGCAGAAAACGGATGCTCAGCAAAAACTGAACGATCAGTCGGTGATGGCACTGAACTGGTTCCAGCAGTCAGGTGAATATCAGGCGCTGACCTATCAGGCATTCAACACCGCGAAAATGGCGTTTGATCAGGCACAGCCGCTGGCAGGCCAGAAGAAAGCCGTGGTGGTGGATCTGGATGAAACCATGCTTGATAACAGCGCGTACAGTGCGTGGCAAGTCAAAGCGAACAAGCCATTCGACAGCAAAACCTGGTCAGAGTGGACCGCAGCACGTCAGGCGACCGCAATTCCTGGCGCAGTGGAATTTGCTAATTACGTGAACTCCCACGGCGGCACGATGTTCTATGTGTCCAACCGTAAAACCAGTGAATACGCCGCCACGCTGGACAACATGAACCGTCTGGGCTTCACCGGCGCGAATGACCAAACCATGTTGCTGAGCTCTGATACTTCAAACAAGCAGGTGCGTTTTGACTCCATCAAAGCCGCCGGTTATCACATCGTCTTATTCGTTGGTGATAACCTGAACGACTTCGGCGCTGCGACTTATCACAAAGATAACGCCCAGCGTCGCGCCTTCGTGAACCAGAATCACCAGCAGTTCGGCACACAATACATCGTTCTGCCTAACCCGCTGTACGGTGACTGGGAGAGCGGACTGGCGAAGGACTACAATAAGTTGACGCCGGAGCAGAAATTATCGGTCAGGGATCAGAATTTGAAGGCGTGGAGCGGGAAATAATCGCTTTTAGAAAGCTGGCAGATTTATCCGGTTGCCGTGAACACATCACTTTCTGCGCCGAAACCGAGCTGGTTTGCTCCTCCCCCTGCGAAGGGGGAGGACGGGAGGGGGTATTGCAAGCGATACCTTTTTTGACACATTTCAACTTTTAGATTTGACCTTAATACCCCACCCCAACCCTCCCCTTCGCAAGGGAGGGAGCTGTCCCTGGATTCTTAAGGGGGCGGCGAGCCCAGGCTCTTGACGTTAACGTTGATATTAAACAATCAACTCCATCCCCACATGCGGTATCCCATCCTCCTCATACACTCCGGTGTACACTGCAAACCCCAGCTTCCCGTAAAACCCTTCTAAATGTGCCTGCGCAGAAATCGCCACGCGAATATCTGGCCAGTTTTTCTGGCACGAAACCAGTGCCCGCTCCATCAGCTGATAGCCGAGTTTCAGACCCCGTGCCGAAGGTGCCACAATCACCCGCCCGATAGCCACGCCGTCTTCATGGCGCAAAATTCGCGCATAGGCCGCCGGTTTACCGTCGAGCCACGCAACGATATGGCGGTTTTCACCGGTCAGATCCTGACCGTCGATGTCCTGATACGCACAGGTCTGTTCCACGACAAACACTTCACTGCGCAATGCCAGAATGGCGTAAAGCTGCTGCACGGTCAGTTCGCTATGGTGATAGTCCTGCCAGTCGATAGATGAAGATTCGGTCATGAATGCCTGCCCCGCCTTTGCCTGAAAACGCAGCTTGCTGGCTGCAAAAAAAAAGAGATACCCCGAAGGATATCTCTTTTTATCATGCCTTATGAATGGCTTCAGGCGGTTTTCTTCATCGGCTCAGTGCGCACGGGCAAATCGCCTGCGGTGAAGTATTCCGTCGTGCTGCGCGGTAGCGGCTGGCGACCACGGATTTTATCGGCAATTTTTTCGGCGATCATGATCGTCGTGGCGTTCAGATTACCAGTGATGATTTGCGGCATGATCGAAGCGTCCACCACACGCAGGGCGTCAATACCATGAACGCGCCCCTCGCCGTCGACCACCGCCATGTCATCCGTGCCCATTTTACAGGTGCACGACGGATGGAACGCGGTTTCCGCATGTTCGCGAATAAACGCATCCAGCTCTTCATCGGTCTGGACGTGTTCACCAGGGCTGATTTCGCGGCCACGGTAAGGGTCCAGCGCCGGTTGTGCCATGATTTCACGGGTGATACGGATTGCATCACGGAACTCATGCCAGTCCTGCTCGGTCGCCATATAGTTGAACAAAATACTTGGATGCTGACGCGGATCTTTCGATTTCACCTGCACCCGACCGCGGCTTGGTGAGCGCATCGAACCGACATGTGCCTGGAAACCGTGCTCTTTCACCGCATTACTGCCGTTGTAGTTAATCGCCACCGGCAGGAAGTGATACTGAATGTTCGGCCAGGCAAACTCTTCACGGCTGCGGATAAACCCGCCCGCTTCAAACTGGTTGCTTGCGCCCACGCCGGTGCCTTTGAACAGCCACTCGGCGCCAATCGCGGGCTGGTTGTGCATCTGCAGCGCCGGATAAAGCGACACCGGCTGCGTGCAGCTGTATTGCAGGTACATTTCCAGATGATCCTGCAAGTTCTCGCCCACCCCCGGCAGGTCATGCACTACCGGGATCTCCAGACGCTTAAGCAACTCTGCCGCACCGACGCCAGAGCGTTGCAGGATCTGCGGAGAGGCAATCGCCCCGCTGCACAGCAGAACTTCGCGTTTGGCGTTAGCCGTTTTGGCATTGTAGTCGTCGCCTTTGAAATAGCTGACGCCCACGGCGCGCTTGCCTTCAAACAGGATCCGGTCAGTCAGTGCGTGCGTGACAATAGTCAGGTTGGCGCGCGGTTTGGCCTGATCCAGATAGCCTCGGGCGGTACTGGCGCGACGGCCTTTGGGCGTCACGGTTCTGTCCATCGGCCCAAAACCTTCCTGTTTGTAACCGTTGAGATCGTCAGTCCGGGAATATCCAGCCTGCGCGCCCGCTTCAATCATGGCTTCAAACAACGGGTTATTGCCGTTTTTCGGTGTGGCGACGCTGACCGGACCGTCGCCGCCGTGGAAGTCGTTCGGGCCGATATCGCGGGTTTCAGCTTTACGGAAATACGGCAGACAGTCGAGATAACTCCAGTCTTCCAGACCCGGCGCTGTCGCCCAGTTGTCGAAATCCATCGCGTTACCCCGGATGTAACACATCCCGTTGATAAGTGACGATCCGCCCAGACCTTTACCGCGCCCGCACTCCATGCGGCGGTTATTCATGTGCGGTTCCGGATCGGTTTCATACGCCCAGTTGTAACGACGCCCCTGCAACGGGAACGCCAGCGCCGCAGGCATCTGCGTGCGGAAATCCAGACGGTAATCCGGGCCACCGGCTTCGAGTAACAGCACGCTGACGCTGCTGTCTTCGGTCAGGCGGGTGGCGAGTACGTTGCCGGCAGAGCCAGCACCGATGATGATGTAATCGTAATCCATTGAAATCTCCTCTGTTGCGGCGGATTAAAAGACTGAGCTGAATTCGCCCAGTTCGACCTGCACGGATTTGATTTGGGTGTAATGCTCAAGCGTCGTGACGCCGTTTTCGCGCCCCACGCCGGAATGTTTATAACCACCGACCGGCATTTCGGCGGCAGATTCGCCCCAGGTGTTGACCCAGCAAATCCCGGCTTCGAGTTTGTGGATCACGCGGTGCGCACGGTTGAGATCCTGCGTCACCAGACCGGCCGCCAGACCGTATTCAGTATCGTTGGCGCGGCGGATCACTTCCTCTTCACTTTCGTAGGTCAGAATGCTCATCACCGGCCCGAAGATTTCTTCGCGGACGATCAGCATGTCATCGCGACAATCGGAGAAGACCGTCGGCGCAACGTAAGCGCCTTTGGCGAATTCACCCGTGGTCACGCGTTCACCGCCGGTCAGCAGGGTCGCGCCCTCGCGCTTGCCGCTTTCGATATACCGCAGCACAGACTCCATGTGCGCGAAGCTAACCAGCGGGCCAAAGTTGACGTTTTCATCCGTCGGATCGCCCATGCGAATACGCTTCACGCGCTCCACCACTTTGGCTTCGAACGCTTTTTGCAATGCTTTCGGGATGAACACGCGGGTGCCGTTGGTGCAGACCTGACCGGAGCTGTAGAAGTTGGCCATCATCGCGATATCCGCCGCTTTATCCAGATCGGCATCCTCAAAGACGATCAGCGGAGACTTGCCGCCCAGCTCCATGGTGACTTCTTTCAGCGTGGAGGCCGATGCGCTGGCCATCACTTTCTTGCCGGTTTTGACGCCGCCGGTGAAAGAGACTTTGGCGATATCCGGGTGATCGGTTAACGCCTGACCGACACTCGCCCCACCGGTGACGACGCTGAACACGCCGTCCGGCACGCCGGCTTCGGTGTAGATTTCGGCCAGTTTCAGCGCGGTCAGCGAGGTGTTTTCACTCGGCTTGAAGACCATCGCATTACCCGCGGCCAGCGCCGGGGCAGATTTCCACAGGGCAATCTGAATCGGGTAGTTCCACGCGCCGATACCGGCTACCACGCCCAGCGGTTCACGACGGGTGTAGACGAAAGAAGAATCGCGCAGCGGGATTTGCTGGCCTTCAATCGCCGGGATCAGTCCTGCGTAGTACTCCAGCACGTCAGCGCCGGTGACGATATCCACCGCCAGCGTTTCAGACAGCGCTTTGCCGGTATCAGCGGTTTCGATCGCGGCCAGTTCATCGTTGCGTTCGCGCAGAATATCCACCGCGCGGCGCAGAATACGCGAGCGGCTCATGGCGGTCATCGCGGCCCAGACTTTCTGGCCTTTGTGCGCGGCTTTCACCGCCAGACTGACATCCGCCTGCGTCGCGGCGGACAGCTGTGCAATCACTTCGCCATTGGCCGGGTTAATCGCGTCAAAGGTGTCATCACCGGTGCTGTCCTGAAAACGTCCGTTGATATAAAGTTTTTGTTTGCCGTAGCGGGACATAATTCTCTCCTCGGTCTGTGCGGTCTGAAGGTTTTCTGCGGTATTACTGCTGAACCTGAATGAGTTGTGCTTCGATGTGGCGGCGGGTGATTTTCATCGCCTCAGCGCGGTTAAACTCTTTCCCGCTGAGCGCCCCGCGCAGCCACAGGCCGTCAATCAGAGCAGCGGTACTTTGCGCCGCCAGACGGGCCTCAGCCTTAGGCAGAAAACGTCTGAATTCAGAACATAAATTTGAATAGAGCCGGCGGCTGTTGACCTGTTGCAAACGGTACAGCTGCGGGTGATGCATACTGCTCGCCCAGAAGGCCAGCCAGGTTTTCATCGCCGCACTGTTGGTCTGACTGTCGTCAAAATTGGCTTCTGCAATCGCATGCAGCCGCGCCGTCGGTGCGGTATCCGTCAGCTGCGATAACCGCAGCTGCACCCCTTCTCCCAAATGACTGAGCAAATAACGCATGGTCGCTTCCAGCAGCCCATTCTTGTCACGAAAGTAATGACTGATGATGCCGTTGGAAACGCCGGCACGGCGTGCGATCTGCGAAATCGACGCATCATGCATCCCGACTTCGTTCACCGCGGCCAGTGTTGCCTCAATCAATTGCTGCCGTCTGATGGGCTGCATTCCTACTTTGGGCATGGGTCCGACTCCTGAAAATGAGCGGGCTGAAACGTACGAAAAAAACCACTTTTTTACGCTTTCGTTCAACCTTGTTAACGCTCTGACGTCACCTATTTAACTTTTTTTTGATTGAACGTTCAATTAAAAATGCATATATTTTATTACCAATACGTTAGTAATTTGTATGAATTTTGAGATGAATTAGAACCCATTTTATTGAAAATTAGAGAGTAATTAACAAATCAGGGGAAAAGATGGCGACTGCCGATACGACAGAAAAACATTCTGAGAAACCTCGCGATCAGCTGAACAAGGTGGTTTTCTTCACCTCAGCGGGTCTGATTTTAGCCTTCACATTGATGACCATTTTCTTCACCGATTTATCGGGAAAATGGATAAGTCTGACCCTTAACTGGGTGTCCGCCACGTTCGGCTGGTATTACATGCTGGCGGCGACGCTGTACATCGTGTTTGTAGTGTTCATTGCCTGCTCGCGCTTCGGCTCGATCAAACTCGGTCCTGAACAATCCAAACCCGAATTCAGCATGATGAGCTGGGCGGCAATGCTGTTTGCCGCCGGGATCGGTATCGATCTGATGTTCTTCTCGGTCGCCGAACCGGTGACGCAATACATGTTGCCGCCGGAAGGCAACGGCCAGACGCTGGAAGCGGCGCGACAGGCGATGACCTGGACGCTGTTCCACTACGGCCTGACCGGCTGGGCGATGTACGCGCTGATGGGGATTGCGCTCGGCTATTTCAGCTACCGCTACAACCTGCCGCTGACAATCCGCTCGGCGCTGTACCCGATTTTCGGCAAACGCATTAACGGCCCCATAGGTCACAGTGTGGATATTGCGGCGGTGGTCGGTACGATTTTTGGGATCGCGACCACGCTTGGGATTGGCGTCGTGCAGCTCAATTACGGACTGAAAGTGCTGTTCCACATTCCGGAAAACCTGACGGTGCAGGCGGCGCTGATCCTGCTGTCGGTCGTTATGGCGACGGTCTCGGTGACTTCCGGCGTGAATAAAGGTATCCGTATTTTGTCGGAGCTCAACGTGCTTCTGGCGCTGGGGCTGATCCTGTTCCTGCTGTTCTTCGGTAATACCGAATTCCTGCTCAATGCGCTGGTGCTGAACATCGGCGATTACATCAACCGGTTTATGGGGATGACGCTCAACACCTTTGCGTTTGACCGCCCGACCGAGTGGATGAACAGCTGGACTCTGTTCTTCTGGGCATGGTGGGTCGCATGGTCGCCGTTTGTCGGCCTGTTCCTGGCACGTATTTCCCGTGGACGTACCATCCGTCAGTTCGTGCTGGGTACGCTTATCATTCCGTTCGTCTTCACCCTGCTGTGGTTATCTATCTTCGGAAACAGCGCGTTGTATCAGATTCTGCACGGCAATCTGGATTTCGCTAACGAAGTGATTTCCCACCCGGAACGCGGCGTGTACAGCCTGCTGGCACAGTATCCGGGCTTTACGCTGAGTGCTTCAGTGGCAACTATCACCGGCCTGCTGTTTTACGTCACCTCGGCAGATTCCGGTTCACTGGTACTGGGTAACTTCACGTCGAAGCTGGCGGACATCAATAACGATGCGCCAAACTGGCTGCGGATCTTCTGGTCGGTCACCATCGGTGTGCTGACGCTGGGGATGCTGATGACCGACGGGGTATCGGCGCTGCAAAACACCACGGTGATTATGGGGCTGCCGTTCAGCTTTGTGATTTTCTTCATCATGGCCGGACTGTATAAATCGCTGCGGCTGGAAGATTATCGTCGCGCCAGCAATCAGCAGTCGCTCGCACCGCTGCCGGCGACCAGCGATGCGGCGCTTAACTGGAAGCAGCGCCTGACGCGGGTGATGAATTATCCGGGCACCACGCATACGCAGAAAATGATGGATACCGTGTGCCGCCCTGCGATGCAGGAAGTGGCGCAGGAACTGGAACTGCGCGGCGCGAAGGTGACCTTTACCGAGCACGAACCGGAAGAAGACGAGAAGATCAATCATCTGGAATTACAGGTGGCACTCGGCGAAGAACAGAACTTTATCTATCAAATCTGGCCGGTGCGTTACGCCGTCCCTGCGTTTACCTATCGTGCACGGGCGGGTAAATCCAATTATTACCGTCTGGAGACGTTCCTGCTGGAAGGGACGCAGGGCAATGACCTGATGGACTTCACCAAACATCAGGTGATCAACGACATTCTCGATCAGTACGAACGTCACCTGAACTTCCTGCACATCAACCGCGAAGCGCCAGGGAACACGCTGACGTTCCCGGAGTAAGTTTGATCAGTTAGGTAAAATACAAAACCCGCGAAATGCGGGTTTTTGTATTTTTATACAGACTATCTCAAAAACGTCAGCACCTTCTCCAGCAGGAGTTCCGGTTGCTCTTCGGCAATATAATGGCCACAGGGTAATGCTTCGCCCTGCACGTTTTTCGCCACTTTTCGCCACTCCTCCAGCGGCTTAAAACACTGGCCGACGGTGCCCTTTTCGCCCCACAGCACCAGCAGCGGGCAACTGATTTTGCGGCCCGCATTCAGGTCTTCCTCGTCGTGTTGCAGGTCGATACTTGCCGAGGCGCGGTAGTCCTCGCAAATTCCACGCGCCGTTCCATCAAGTTGCAGACAACGCAGATAATCTGCGTAAGCTTCGTCAGTGAAAGGCTGCATTCCGGCACTGCGACTGCCCATCACGCTGCGCAAGTATTGCGCCGGATCGGCGGTGATCAGCGTCTCCGGGAAAGGTGCCGGACGGATGAGGAAGAACCAGTGCCAGTAGGCGCGGGCGAAGGCTTCGTTGGTTTGCCGGTACATGGAAAGCGTCGGGGCAATATCCATCAGCACCAGTTGTTTCACCGCCTGCGGATGATCCAGCGCCAGACGGTGCGCCACGCGGGCACCGCGGTCATGGGCGATAACGCTGAACTGACTGAAACCCAGCGCCGCCATGAGTTCCAGCTGGTCTTGCGCCATTTCGCGTTTGCTGTAGCGAAGATGGTCTGCGTCTGGCTCAGGCTTGCCGCTGTCGCCATAGCCGCGCAAATCGGCAAGCACCACGGTGAATTGTGACGTGAGGTAAGGCGCGACCTTATGCCAGATCGCCTGAGTTTGCGGGTGTCCGTGCAGCAATAAAAGAGGCTCGCCCTGCCCGGCGATACGGTGGGCAATTTCGGTGCCGCTGACCGTCATCCGGCCTTGGGTAAAATGTTCAAACATGGGTTTTCTCCTTTTTCATCCATCTTAGTGGATGACGGTCCGGCAACAAGGCTACAAATGAAGATCGCCGGTTCACGATCCGTGTTTTGAGTCACCACACTCAGCCCGTTGCCTGATAACCACTAAGTTTGCGACGCTGGCATTATCCATTCGGTTCATCAGGGCAATGAAATGAAGCCAAAAACGCTGTATGAAAAACACATCGACAGCCATACCGTCCGCACGCTGGATGACAAAGGCCACGTGCTGCTGTACATCGACCGGCAGGTCATTAACGAATACACCAGCCCGCAGGCATTCAGCGGACTGCGCGATGCAGGTCGTCGCGTGTGGCGGCCAGAAACGTCGCTGGCGGTGGTCGATCACGTTAACCCTACGGCGCCGCTGCGCACGCGTCAGATGCCGGATGCCGGTGGCGCTCGTCAGGTTTCCTATCTGGCCGAAAACTGCGCAGAGTTTGGCATTGAGCTGTTCGATATTTTGGATAAACGCCAGGGGATCGAACACGTCGTCGCGCCTGAGCAGGGTTTTATTCTGCCCGGCATGGTGATTGCCGCGGGTGACAGCCACACCACCACTTACGGCGCGTTAGGCGCGTTCGGATTTGGTATTGGCACATCCGAAATTGAACATCTGCTGGCGACGCAGACGCTGGTGTATAAACGTCTGAAAACAATGCGGGTGACCGTGAATGGCGAACTTAATCAGGGCATTACCGCCAAAGACGTGGTGATGGCTATGGTGGCGAAAATCGGTGCGGCGGGCGCGACAGGTTACGCCATCGAATTCTGCGGTCCGGGCATCGATATGCTCAGCGTTGAAGGCCGCATGACTATCTGCAACATGGCGGTTGAAGCCGGGGCGCGCGGTGCCTTTATGGCTCCTGATGACAAAGTGTTTGCTTACCTGAAAGACAAACCCCGCGCGCCAAAAGGCCAGCAGTGGCAGGAGGCGGCAGACGCATGGCGTCATTTACACAGCGACGCAGATGCGGTGTTTGACTGCGAGGTCAGCCTCGACGCACAGGACATCGCGCCGATGGTCAGCTGGGGTACCAGCCCGGATCAGGCGCTGGCGATAAGCGGTCAGGTTCCCGACCCGTTAACCGAGCCCGACGCCTCGCGCCGCAAAGATTTGCAACGCGCGCTCAACTATATGGGCCTGCGCGCTGGTCAGGCGCTTAACAGCATCGAAATCAGCCATGCATTTATCGGCTCCTGCACAAATGCGCGCATCGAAGATTTACGCGCCGCCGCTGTTGTGGTGCGCGGTAAAAAAGTCGCCCCTACCGTACGGGCGATGATCGTTCCGGGCTCAAGTCAGGTACGCGCACAAGCGGAAGAGGAAGGTCTGGCAGAGGTCTTCATTGAGGCCGGTTTTGAATGGCGGCAGTCGGGCTGCTCGATGTGTCTGGCAATGAATGATGACGTACTCGCGCCCGGCGATCGCTGCGCATCCAGCACCAACCGTAATTTTGAAGGGCGTCAGGGCGCGGGCGCACGCACCCACCTGATGAGCCCGGCAATGGTGGCGGCGGCCGCCATTTGTGGTCACCTGACCGATGTGCGTGAGGTAAAAGGAGAGCACCATGCAAGCGTTTAATATACTGACCGGTGTGGCTGCGCCCTTCCCTGCGGCCAACGTTGATACCGATGTGATCATGCCGAAACAGTTTCTGAAAGGCATCGACCGTAACGGGCTGGATCGCGGCGTATTTTTCGATCTGCGCTTTCTGGCCGATGGCTCGCCGGATCCGGCGTTTATCCTCAATCAGCCTGACTGGCAGCAGGCAAAATTCTTGCTGGTCGGGCCGAACTTTGGCTGCGGTTCCAGCCGCGAACACGCCGTCTGGGGGCTGAAACAGCTGGGCATTCGGGCGCTGATTGGCACCACCTTTGCCGGAATTTTCTTCGATAACTGCCAGCGCAACGGCGTGCTGACGGTGCAACTGAGCCCGGAACAATGGGGGCAGATTGCAAAAGAGGTGGCTCAGGCGGACAAAAACGACATTACCGTGGATTTACCGGCGCAGACCATCAGCCTGCATGATGGTAAAGAAATCGCGTTTAACATTGATGAGCTGAGCAAAACATCGCTGCTTAACGGTCTGGATGCGGTGGGGAACACGCTGCGTTACAGCGAGGAAATTCGTGAGTTTCAGCGGTCACACCTGCAACGTAATCCGTGGCTGGGGTGAGGTAACATAGGTTTTAGCCGAGTAAACGGCTGAAACGCTGATGCAGGAATTCGACGCAGACCCGCAGTTTTGCCGATTCCGCCAGCCGTGTGGGATATACCGCCCAGACGCTGGCGGGCTGGGAAAACTGCGGCAATATCTGCACCAGTTCGCCCTTTTCGATGTAAGGCCGGACATCCCACTCCGAGCGCAAAATGATGCCCTGATGCTCCAGCGCCCACTGCAACACCACTTCGCCGCTGTTGGAGGAAAGCGCCCCTTTCACTCTGATGCGCTGCGCTTCATGGCCTTCGGTCAGCAGCCAGATGCCAAAGGGATTATCCCGCTCTTTGAGCACCAGACACTGATGCTGCGCCAGCGCGTTCAGCGATTCAGGCTCGCCATGCGCCGCCAGATAGGCCGGTGATGCACACAAGACCCGTTGATGTTGCGCCAGTTTTTTACCGATGTGCTGTTCGGGAATGTCATCGCCCACCAGAATTTCCAGATCGATGCCTTCAGCGACCAAATCCACCACCCGGTCAAACAAATCCAGACGCAGGTTAAGTTGCGGATAACGCCGCGCCAGCTCCGCGATAGCCGGTGCAACATGGCAGCGGCCAAAACCGAAAGAGCTGCAAATGTGCACGTTGCCGCGCGGTTCGCTACGGGAGTCGGACAGATCGCCGATAAACTGGTCGAACGTATCGAGAATTTGCAGCGCCCAGCGACGGGCGCGTTCGCCGTCTTCCGTCAGACGGACACCACGGGTGGAACGGTGCAGCAGCCGGGCGTTCAGCGTTTCTTCCAGGATCTGAATCCGCTTGCTGACATAGGCCGGAGATTGCCCCAGCTCAGTCGCCGCCGCCGCAAAACTTTGCTTGTTCACCACCGCCAGAAAGACCCGTAAGTCCTCCGCCAGCGGTAAACGATCCCGTTCACTGTTCATGGTCAGAATCCGAAGGCACTTTCGTTAAATCTTTCCGCCCGGTGAACATCGGTGCTTTTCACGCCCGCAGTATCCATTTTTTCCTGCGCTTCCTCGATGTCCTCTTCATCAATTTCCAGCGACTCCTGATCGTTGCCTTCCTGCGGCGTCAGCGCCAGTTCGACCATAATCGGGAAGTGATCCGAGCCCATAAATTCCAGACGGTGCAGGTCAATGAGAGTGAAATGTTTACTGTGGAAAACGTGATCCAGCGGCCAGCGCAGGAATGGATAGCTGGCGTGGAATGTGTTGTACATGCCACGGCCACGACGCGGATCCAGCAGGCCGCTGACTTTCATAAACAGACGCGTGGTGCGCGACCATGCGACGTCATTGAGGTCGCCGGTCACAATCGTCGGATAAGTGGCTTTCGCTGCGGTATGCCCGACGGCAATCAGTTCGCCATCGCGGTCAGTGGATTCATCCGCTTCCGTCGGGCTGGGTGGCATCGGGTGCAGACAGTGCATCACCACCTGTTCACCGGACGCCAGTTCAGCACGAAAATGCATCGAAGGAATATCATCCGCTACCAGAAACTGGATCTGCGCATCGTGCAGCGGCAGGCGCGAGTAAACGTGCATTCCGTAAAGATTATCCAGCGGGCAGCGCAGGCTGTGTGGGTAATCCGGCTCCAGCGGCGACATCTGGTCTTCCCACCACTGATCGGTTTCCAGCAGCACGACAATATCAGGCTTATTTTTCTGGATCAGGCTGAGTAATTTATCGGCCTTGCGGTTGGTGGTCAGCACGTTGCTGTTGATGATTTTGATACGGGAATGTCCGTTCGGCGGTGTCTTTTTGACCTGAAACGGATACAAGCGCGTGTACGGCAAAATCCACCAGCTCTGATAGAGCATGCAGGCTACCGTCAACACGACGGTGATGGTCGCAATCGGGCCACCAAAGGGCAGAATAAAGAGCTCAGTCAGCAGAAAAAGTAAACATAAAGACGCCATTTGCAGACGGGGGAAATCCCACACCCGCACCCACCAGCGTTGATTTTTGGAAAGAGGCAGCAGCGTCAAAAAGGTCATAATGACCGTCAGTGCGCAGACTGTAATGCGAAGTGCTTCCATGGGTAATCGGCCCTGATAAAAGAATCATCAATTTTAGTTGTTGGCAGATTGTGACTTAAAAGATAGGGAACAACCAGAAGGATATCGCCACCTTTTCCTGAGATTAGAAAGAGGTGGCGAGGCGACGCGGTTTTATTTCGCCGGTGCAGCCGGATCGGATACATGGCACCAGTTATGCTGCTGGACAATCCCACCGTCCGGCGAGGTATAGCCTATGCAGCCAAGGATGGTGTCGTACAGTTTTTCATGGAAAGCGGGTTTCTTCTCAGCGGCCATCTTTTGCAGCTGTTCGAAGCTCGCCTTGTTCTGATCGTTAGCGAGGAATTTATCCGACGCCCAGACCATGATCGGCACAGTGCGCTGCTCAATCGGTGCGTGATCGCGCGGTGTACCGTGGAAATGCATGCTTTTAGAAATGGATTCGCCGTGATCGGACGCATAAAACACGATGGCATTCTTGTTGCGCAGCTGATCAAAGACCTTTGACAGGAAATAGTCGGTGTACAGCAACGAGTTATCGTAAGCGTTGATCATTTCCGCAGTGGAACAGGAATCATCAATCCCCATACATTCCGGCTGATACTTGGCGAAAGAACGCGGATACCGGTCGGAGTAAAGATAGTGTGAGCCTTTGGTGTGCAGGATGATCAGATGTTTACCATTTGGATGGTTGGCCATCGAATCTTTCATCTCATCCACCAGCAGCATGTCATCCACCGGTTTACCGGCGTTACGCTTCTCGGACGCTATGTTTTCACGCAGGGAATAATCATCAGCGCGGGTTTTGTTATAGAACCAGGCTTCGCTCTGCATCGAATACAGCTCCGAGCTCCAGCCTTTGCTTTTGAGCACTGAGAACACATTGGCTTCTTTCAGCGTACGCTGTGGCGCTTCGGATGCCCCGCCTTCACGCACAAACATGCAGCGTAGTGAAAGCTTGGTGGCGGTATCGCAGGAATAACCCTCAAGCGCGGCGAGGTTTTTCTCTTTATCGAGGTGCGGCGTGTTATCGCGCTCGTAGCCGTACAGACCCATATGGTCGCGACGCGCACTTTCGCCAATCACAAAGACCACGTACATATCTTTGGCATCCGCCGGTTCGGTATAGGTGAAATGTTTGGCCGGATCGAACAGGTTTTTGGTGTCTTCGGCCTGACTGTAGCTGCTGTAAACGTACAGCCCGAGCGCCGAGAGCCAGTTAGACGGAGAGTAAGTCCCGGCCACCACGCCGCCGTAGCTGGCCATCATGCGATTATTTACCACGTCATGACGGTCCTGCACTTTACCCATCATCTGCAACGGCAAATAGCACAACAGTCCGGAGACGATCAGCAGAACAACTTTCACCGCCAGCGTTTTCGGGGTGGTTTGTTTGAGAGACGCACCGGGCATTTTACTCAGCCATAGCAACAGGACGGGGATCAGGCTGACCAGGACAGTCCAGGCGATAAAATGGGTACCGATGGATTCTTTCGATAAATCGATGGAGTCGGAGGCCAGCGCGGCCGCCAAAATACCGTAACCGATATCGACGTTGAACAGGATCATGTAGTAGCTGGCCGCGGCGGAGGAAATCACCACCACGCTCATCAGCACGCGGAACACCGTTTTCCCGGTAAATGACAGCAGCACACAGAGGAAATACACCAGCGCGAAGGCCGCCAGCATTTCAACGGCAATCGACAACGCGTTGTCATAGTGCAACTGAGAGTAACGTCGGAAGAAAATCGGAAGGTTAAGCAGGATCCCAAGATAAAGCGCAATGAACAGAAAAATGCTCTGTTGCGAAAGTAATCGTAATTTTTGCATTGGTAATAAATGGCTCTTTGGTGAGTCTGTTTACGTCGTATTGACCGCTCGTGCCGGAGGATTGAACTTACTCCTTAGGACTATTCAGACTCCGGGCCGCGTATTTTCGTTCAAAGTGATTGGTATCTTCCAATGTGATAATGTAACAGAATTAACGAAACCTTTATCTTTCAGTTATATAAACCAGATAATTTTCTTACGCGTCATGCCCCTTTTTTAGGTTTATTGAGAAACTATTGAGAAAACTTGTGATCCTCACGTGGGAAAGTCAGCGTAAATCGTGTTTCGCCCTCCGCCGAACTCACCACCCGGACGCTGCCCTGATGCAGCGCCATAATGGCCTGAACGATGGACAATCCCAGGCCGCTGGAGCTGCCACCTTCGCTGCGTGAAGCATCGGCGCGATAGAAGCGATCGAACAGTTTGCCGAGCTTTTCTGGCGGGATCGGGTCGCCCTGGCTAATCACATGGATATCCATTCCACTGGCGTGCGGTTCGGCACGAACGACGATGGGTGTGCCTTCATGCGCATATCGCACGGCGTTGGCGACCAGATTGCTCAGCGCGCGCTGGAACAAAATGGCATCGGCGTACAAAATCCCCTCCCCCGCGCTGTGCAGCGTCATTTCCCGCTCTTCCGCCAGACCTTCAAAGTATTCCTGAATCCGCGTCATTTCCGCCGAAACATCAATACTGGTGATGGTCAGAACCGAACGCGCATCGGTCGCCCGCGCCAGGAACAGAATGTTTTCGACCATGCGTGAAATACGCTCCAGCTCCTCCATATTATTGGCCAGCAGCGTTTCATATTCCTCTGTGCTGCGCGGCTGATAAAGCGCCACCTGACAATGCCCCATCAACGCCCCCACCGGCGTGCGGATCTCGTGCGCCAAATCGGCAGAGAACTGCGTCAGGCGCTGATATCCTTCTGCCAGTCGTTCGAGCATGTCGTTAAATGAATAGATTAACTGCTGCAATTCCTGCGGCGCATTATCACTGCTAAGACGCGTGGACAGGCTGGCTGGATGGATTTTCGTCGCCTCCAGCGCCATGTGCCGCAGTGGCCGCAATCCACGGCGGATCACCACATAACCGAGCGCGGCAATCAGCAGATAGGCGAACAGCACCGCGCCGGTGATTTCCCAGCGGAACGTCTGCAACATCCGCGCTTCGCCGGTCATGAAGTGCGCGGCGGTAATCTCCACCGTGCGGCCATCCTGAATTTTTACGGCGGCGCGGGCGAAGCGAACCGGCGTGTCGTCGGGGGCGGAAAGCGTGTGAACGGTGCTCAGCGTTAACGGCTGGCCGTCGGGTACCGGCGCGACCGGAGGCAGCGCAAGGCGCGACGGATTGACGTTGATAATCGGCGGTTCATCGCTCAGACGGAAAGTCAGGATATCCCGCTCGTTGCCGAGCATGTTTTCGAACAGACCCGGATTATGGCTGAGTTGAGAAAGCGGAAACTCACTGGCCAGCAGATGACGAAAATACTGAACGCGCCCGCTCACCTGATAATCGGCGCGGCGGACCAGTTCTTTTTCCAGCGAGTAATAGAGATAAACGCCCACGGCGCTCACCACCAGTGAGGCCAGCAGCGCAAACAGCAGCGTGGCGCGCAGCGTCAGAGACATCGCGCGTTGCGGTTTTTTCTGCTCAGTCATGACGCACTTCGCATACGTAGCCGATCCCACGCACGGTATGAATCAGTTTGACGTCAAAAGCACGGTCGATTTTGGCGCGCAGGCGTTTGATTGCCACATCCACCACGTTGGTATCGCTGTCAAAATTCATGTCCCACACCTGCGAGGCAATCATGGTGCGCGAAAGCACTTCGCCCTCCCGGCGCATCAGTAAATGCAAAAGCATAAATTCCTTATTGGTCAGCGCAATGGTCTGATCCTGACGGGTTACGCGGCGGCGCAGCAGATCGAGATTGAGATCGGCGACGCTATAGATATCCGGCTCACGGGCGGCGGGACGACGCAGCAGCGTGCGAATGCGCAGCACCAGTTCGGTGAAGGAAAAAGGTTTGATGAGGTAATCGTCCGCGCCCAGCTCCAGGCCGTGAATGCGATCCTGTACTTCGTCGCGTGCGGTCAGGAACAGCACCGGCACGTCGCTTTTCTTGCGCAGCACTTCCATCACTTGCCAGCCGTCGAGCCCCGGCAGCATGACGTCGAGGATCACCGCGTCATACCCGTCTTCGAGCGCCAGAAACAGACCGTCGGCACCGTTACGCGCCAGATCTACGCTGTAACCCGCTTCGGTCAGCCCTTTTTTCAGATAATCGCCCGTGCTGACATCATCTTCTATCACCAGTATCCGCATTCAGGCCCTCAGCGCCGCACGACCATTCACCCAAAGAATGATTCCAGAGAAGTTTATCAGTTTCGTCAGACACCTTTGATGACAATTTTGTCATCAACTTGTCATCTGCCAATCCCGGTTTATCGTCCACTCTTAATGAAGTCATTCATCACTGGCACCCTCAGTGATTCCTCTACCCGAATGAAAATACGTAAGAAACTGGAGAGATAAACATGAATACACCAACACGCCTTGCAGGTCTTTTACTCGGTTCACTGCTGATGTGCAGTGGGATGACATCCGCTTTTGCGGCTGACAACGTCATCAAGCCAACGCGCGGAACCATTGAATCCGTAAATGATTCTTCGATGCAAGTCACTACCCGCCAGGGCGAGAAGCTGGACGTTAAGCTGACTGATCAGACCAAAATCAACGCCGTAACCAAAGGCCAGATCAGCGATATCAAGGCCGACAGCTTCATCGGTACTGCGGCGGTGCCACAGGCCAACGGCACGCTGAAAGCACTGGAAGTTCATGTATTTGCGCCAAGCCTGCGCGGCAGCGGTGAAGGTTTCAACCCGTTTGAATCCGCCGATGGCAAAATCAACACCATGACCAACGGCACCGTCGGCAAACTGGTTAACGCCAATGGCCGTACGCTGACCGTGAAATATCACGACGCAGAAAAAACAGTTGTCGTTCCTGACGATGTGCCGGTGGTTCTGCTGGCGCCGGGCGATCGCAGCCTGCTGAAACCGGGCACTAAAATCGTGCTGTTCGCGATGAAAGACGACAAAGGTGCACTGGTTGCCCGTGGTATCGCCGCCGGTAAAGATGGCGTCGCGCCACCGATGTAACCCTTAGCGCTTACGCCGGCGGGCCGTGTCTGTCAGCCGGAGTAAGTTGTTTTTGAAGAACTGCGCAGGGTGAAACCTCCCTCTTTCACTTTGCGCAGTTTCTCATTACGCAGGAGCTTATCCGTGAAATCTCAACCCTCCCCGCTGCGTACGTCAAATTCAAATATTCCTCTGTCGAAAAAAAAGCGCATCCATTCCTGGCCGGTTCGCATTTGCCATTGGATCAACCTGCTGGCGATGATTGGCATGGTGATGAGCGGCTGGGGAATTTATAACGCCGATCCGATTTTCCCGTTCACCTTTCCGCAAAGCACCACGCTCGGCGGCTGGCTGGGCGGCAACATTGCCTGGCATCTGGCCGTGATGTGGCTGATGGCCGCTAACGGCCTGTTTTATGTGGTGTGGGGGATTTTTACCGGCCACTTCAGGCGTGACTTTTTTCCGTTTACGCCGCGTACCGTCTGGCGGGATACCGTCCGCGCCCTGACGTTCCATCTTCCACATAAACTCGGCCAGTACAACGCGGTGCAGAAACTGATGTACGTCGGCGTGCTGCTGCTGGGCGTATTGCTGGTGCTCTCGGGGTTATCCATCTGGAAACCGGTGCAGTTCAGCGGCCTGGTGTGGCTGTTTGGCGGTTTTGATATCGCCCGCTATGTCCATTTCTTTGCCATGAGCGGCGTGATGTTGTTCGTGGTGGTTCACGTTCTCATGGTGTTGCTGGTGCCGAAAACCTTTGTCGCCATGATTACCGGCGGTAAAAAAATCAGTACGGAGGAAAGCGCTGATGAGTGATAAATCAGACCGGCCCAAAATCATTATCGAACCCGATCAGCGCAAACAACTGGTGAATATACAGCGCCGTTTGCTGCTGCGCTCAGGTCTGACGCTGGGTGCAGTATCGATGCTGACTGGCTGTAATTTGCAGGATGGCGATCAGGTCGACAAAGTTTTGTGGGCGATGTCCCGCTGGAATGACCGCGTGCAGGGCTGGCTGTTCAGCGGCCAAAAGTTGGCACAAACCTATCGTGAAGATCAGATAACCACGCCGTTCCGCTTCAATGCGTTCTACCCGGAATACAATGTGCCGGAGATCGACATTCCCAATTACCGGCTGGAAGTTTCCGGTCTGGTGCAGAAAAAAGCCTCGTGGACACTGGAACAGTTGCAGCGCCTGCCGCAGGAGAGCCAAATCACCCGCCTGATTTGCATCGAAGGCTGGAGCGCCATCGGCCAGTGGAAGGGCGTCCCGCTGAAAACCTTCTTGCAACACGTCGGCGCAGACCTCACGGCAAAATACGTCGGGTTCAAATGCGACGACCGCTACTATTCCAGCATCGATATGGCCACGGCCTTGCATCCGCAAACCATACTGGCACTAGATTTTGGTGGCAAACCGCTGCCACCGGACTTTGGCTATCCGCTACGTCTGCGTATGCCGACCAAACTCGGCTTCAAAAACGCCAAACATATCGGCGCAATTTTCGTCACCAATGAGAACCCTGGCGGTTACTGGGAAGATCAGGGGTATAACTGGTTTAGCGGGATTTGATAGCTACCACGGTAAGTGCATAATTTCGCAGTGAATAACAAAGCCTGAAGCTTTGCCGCATAAATCCCTTTCCGATTTTATTCCCCCCCTATCCACCGATATGCTCAGAACGGCCCCTCCCCCTGCGAAGGGGAGGGTTGGGGTGGGGTATTAAAGTAAAATCGAAACGTAAAAGTGTGCTTTAACAAGTCTATTGCGAACTTCCACTCCTCCCGGCCTCCCCATTTACAGGGGGTTAGCGCTAAACACTCGCCAAATCCCAGACATAAAAAAACCGCTCAAGTGAGCGGTTTTTCATTTTCGAATTGGCGTAACGTTAAACGTTACTCAATCTCGAAGAATTAGAAGCTGTAACCAACGCCAGCGATCCAGGTGCCAACATCAACACTGCGGATACGGGACTGTTCGTAGGAAACGTCCAGAGCAACGTTCTGGATTGGGTTGAACTGCAGACCAGCGCCGTAAGATACGCCGTAGTCGCTGTTGTCAAATTTCTGACGGTTTGCAGTAGATGCAGCATTATCGTTCTGCTGGAATTTACCGTAGCCCACACCTACAACACCGTAGATGGAAACCCAGTCAGCCAGACGGTAAGCAGGACCTGCAGTCAGACCGTAGTATTGTGCTTTACGGTAGTCACCAGAAGACGGAGTGCTGTCGTCTTCGATGTAGGTGAATGAACCGATAACACCCAGTGGGTTGTTATCTTGTTCCCAACGGTATTTCAAGTTGAAGCCGTTTGCTTTGTTAGCAACGCCTTGCATATCACCCTGAGCGTAACCAGCGGTTACGGTGCTGGTGTCAGCGAATGCGCTTGTTGAAACGCCCAGTGCTACTACGCAAGCTAATGCGGAAAGACATGCAATTTTTTTCATAAACCACCTCAAAATGGGAAACCAAAGTAACCTTCACGTTTGAAAATATAACAAAAACCAGCGTGAAACTCTGCCTGAATATAGATGTCCAAAGCACTCTATCGTGTAACATAAAGTTTCCAACAGGGTATATCTTATTAATTTTATTGTGATTTTCGTCACCAAAACTATAAGAAAAACTTATTGAACTTTTTGAGATTAGCAGATAATTCCTAAAGTTTTGGGCAAAAAATCGACATTTTTTTGCAACATTTCCAAAAATTTAGGATTTTTTTCGGAAAATCTCACTCCGAAAAAAACTTTTTTCACTGATTTTTTCTTCCCTCATTTCCCTCTACACTGACTGCGCTTTACCTTTCTTTTCAAAACTATAAATCTGAACATTCTGGATGAATCGGATCACCTCAAAAGGCGCAATGGATGACACAGTCAGAAAAAAAATCGCAGACTACTCTGCCCGCTGATGAACACAACAACAGCCCGCCGTTACCGGCTTTACCTAAAAAAGCCTCTCCTCTGGTTGCGATTCTGTTGCTCCTCATCGCCATGCTCTCACTGCAGGGCGGCGCTTCCCTTGCGAAAACCTTGTTTCCGGTCGTCGGGCCTCAGGGCGTTACGGCGCTGCGTCTGGGCCTTGGCTCCATTTTGTTGCTGCTTTATTTCCGTCCGTGGCGCTTTAAAATGCGCGGCGGCAATTTTCGCGCCCTGCTGATGTACGGGCTGGCGCTCGGTTGTATGAACTATAGCTTCTATCTGGCACTGCGCACCGTGCCGCTGGGCATTGCCGTTGCACTGGAGTTTACCGGGCCGCTGGCGGTCGCGATGTTCTCATCCCGCCGTCCTGTGGATTTCGTCTGGGTGGCGCTGGCTGTGGCTGGTTTACTGTTCCTGCTGCCGCTTGGCCAAAGCGCTGGCGGTGTGGATCTGAAAGGTGCCTGCTTTGCGCTGATCGCCGGTGCCTGCTGGGCCGTCTATATTCTTGCCGGACAGCGTGCAGGCAGCAGCTACGGACCTGGCACGGCGGCCATGGGCTCGGTTATCGCTGCGATTATCTTCTTCCCGATTGGCGTCGCGCAGGCGCATACCTCTATCTTTACCTGGGAAATCCTGCCGCTGGGATTGCTGATCGCCCTGCTCACTTCCGCCATTCCTTATTCACTGGAGATGATGGCGCTGACCAAACTGCCCGCCAAAACCTTCGGTACGCTGATGAGCATGGAACCGGCAATGGCCGCGCTCTCAGGGATTATCTTTTTAGGGGAGTTTCTGACGGCTTCTCAGTGGCTCGGTCTGGCGGCAATTATTGCGGCGTCGGCAGGTTCCACGCTGACCATCCAGCGTAAAACCAAAATCGAAACGGTGGACGTGCCGGGAAATACTCCCTCGGGTAAATAACATTCATCACCCTTCACGAAAAAAAAACCACGTCTCATCGCGTGGTTTTTTTCTCTTTAATCAAGACACTAAAAATTACTTTCGGTTATTTCACTTATTTTCATCATTTCCTGCATCCAAAAGCAGGGGCTCATTCGTATGTAGTGATGTGAGGCAAGACCTTACCTACTCAACATACGAAGGACATCATCATGAAAACATTACTCCGTACCGCTATCTGTGCATCTCTTCTGCTGAGCACCGCGTCAATGGCTGCAATGTCTCAAAACACCACCATGGTCGGTGGCGCTGAAATGTATCCGTCCAAAAATATCGTAGAAAATGCCCTGAATTCTAAAGACCACACCACGCTGGTCGCCGCCGTGAAAGCCGCCGGTCTGGTGGATACCTTGCAGGGCAAAGGCCCGTTCACCGTGTTTGCACCCACCAACGCCGCGTTTGCCAAACTGCCAGCAGGCACCGTCGATAATCTGGTGAAACCAGAAAACAAAGCCACGCTGACCAGCATCCTGACCTACCACGTGGTGGCGGGTAAATATGAAATGAAAGATCTGGAAAAACTGCTGAAAAAAGGCAACGGCACCGCGGAACTCAAAACCGTGAACGGCCAGCCACTGTGGATCCTGAACAACGGCCCGCACAATATTCAGCTTAAAGATGGCAAAGGTAATATTGCCAACATCAGCACCTATGACGTCCAGCAGAAGAACGGGGTGATTGATGTTATCGATACCGTCCTGATGCCTAAATAATACCGACTATACTGAGAGCTGGATCCCCTTATAAAACAGCATCTCAGACAGTCAGGACGGGCGAATGCATGACCCTTTGTTAAATACGCCAACACCAGAGAAAGCGCTGGAAGTACAGCGTGAGCTGATGAGCGCCATGGCCGTTGGCGACCGTCAGGCATTTGAACAGCTTTACCGTCTGACCTCCCCGAGGCTTTTCGCCGTCGCATTACGTATGCTGCGGCGGCACGCCTGGGCGGAAGAAGTCTTGCACGACAGCTACATCACCGCGTGGAACCGGGCGGCGTCTTACAACCCCGCCCTCAGTTCCCCGATGACCTGGCTTACCCACATTGTCCGCAACCGCGCCATCGACTGGATGCGCGGGCGCGACAACCAGACAGACGAACTTGACGACAGCGTGGCGGACCTTTACGTCGAACAAAGTGATGAGCCCCTGCAACGTTTGCAGCAGGACAGCGATGCCAAAATTCTGGCCAACTGTCTGGCGCACCTTCCCGCAGAGCAAAGACAAAGTCTGATCCTGGCCTATTATCAGGGTCTGTCTCATGGCGAGGTTTCATCTCATTTACAACAACCGCTGGGGACGATTAAAAGCTGGATCCGTCGCGCCCTGGAACACTTAAAGAGCTGCGTCGGACTATGAAAAGCAGAAGCCATTATCATGCTGCACTCGCGGCTGAATATGCGCTCGGCACCTTGCGCGGCGCAGCAAAAATTCAGTTCGAGCAAAAAATGCGTGACGACCCTGAACTGGTGGCCGAAGTGGCCCGCTGGCAGGAAGCCTTCACGCAGCTGGATAACCACATTATGCCGGTGATCCCCCCTGCCTCGGTGTGGAAACGCATCCGACATAATCTGGATCTACAACCGGTTAAACGCACGGTAACGCCGAAAACGCCCGTTCGCGGTTATCTCGGCTGGGCGCTGGCCGCAGGTCTTGCAGCATTGCTGCTGATCCCGCGTCTGCTGGTGCAACCTGCCGCGCCACTGCCGGTAGCCATACTTGCCAGCAGCACCGGTGCTCAGGGCGGGCAATGGGTGGTAAGCGCTGACATGAGCACGCGCAGCCTGATGCTGACGCCGCTGAATGCCCAACGCGTGGCGGCAGACCGCAGCCTCGAACTCTGGGCTATTGCGCCGGGGGGCAAACCGCAATCGCTTGGGTTACTCAATACCCAACAACCGACACAGCTTACACTGGCCGCCAAAATGCCGGATCCGGGCTTTACGCTGGCGATCAGTATTGAACCGCACGGTGGCTCTCCGACCGGCCAGCCGACTGGCGCGGTACTCTACAGCGGGGCTCTGGCACTCTGAGAGTACAAATTTCCGACAGTCATTTTCATCAATAATCAACGGCGGGAAATATTTACGCCGTTGATTATTGATAAGGCTGGATATTATGGAGTAAATAATCATTCGCAAGCGTTAATATTTCTCATTCTCGTGCCAGCGCATTGGGAATATATATCCCCACACGTCATGTAACATTCTTAAATATTTAACACTTACCGTACGCGATTATTTTCCTCCGTTCAGGAACATTCCTATCCACCTTTAAAATCAGCATGATAAGTTAATTACAACTGTTCGTGATGCATTATTTGGCACACGCTATCAGAACGATAGGAAGGACTTTCCAGCAAAACTGAGATTTATTGCTATACTGAATCCAGTTACGAAACAAAGTCATTTATAACAACTCAATGAAGAGGATATCTATTATGAGTACAGCCAAACTGGTCAAAACGAAATCTTCTGAACTCATTTATACACGCAACGATGTAGATGAAAGTGTAAAACTGGATACGATCAAAGTGTTGAACCGTCTGGTAACTGAGTTTATCGATCTGTCGCTGATCACCAAGCAGGCGCACTGGAATATGCGTGGCGCTAACTTCATCGGCGTACATGAAATGCTGGATGGATTCCGTACTGCAATCACCGAGCATCAGGACACCATCGCAGAACGTGTCGTGCAGTTAGGTGGCGTGGCGCTGGGTACCGTACAGGTAGTTAACGATAAAACGCCACTGAAAAGCTACCCGACCAACATTCATACCGTGCAGGAACACCTGAAAGCACTGGCAGAACGTTACGCCGTGGTCGCGAATGATACGCGTAAAGCGATCGGTGAAGTGGAAGATGAAGACACCGCAGATATATTCACCGCCGCGTCCCGCGACCTGGATAAATTCCTGTGGTTCATCGAATCCAACATCGAGTAATCAGGACTCGATTACCGCAGTTGAAAGCTGCGGCATAATAACGGATCAATGCTAAAAAGAAGGTCAGTGGCGAAAGCGACTGGCCTTTTTTGTTTCCATGCCTCATCCCTCTCTGCAATCCTCTTTTTGCCTCTGAATTTACCCTTCAACGTACATTTGCATACCAATCTGAATAATAACCATTATGAATAGTTTCACCATAAACTAATTGATGACTATTGCGTCGTGAAACCGGTACCACTATGCGACTGATTATTAGGACTTTTATTATCGTCCTAAGAAACATCTTAGACCCATAGGCCAGATGAATGGTTTAAGGCAAATTAATAGACCAAAGCAATTTTACAAGTTTGTGAGATGACCTGTAACTTGCTGAAATATTTGGTCGTAACCTTTACTTTTTTGTGAATTTAAACATTTCACTAAATCAATGAAAGTAAAAGAAATTCAGACAAGGGACGTTCACACCGGCATTAATCCTCAGAAAGCGACTTATGGATAAGTGACTCCCCTCCCCGGCGGCATGACAGCAGTGAAATGCTAAGCCGCTTCCCACAATCTGACCCCGATCTCAGCACATTGGTAGCAGTAAGCCAGGGGCGGTAGCGTGGAAAATCGTAAAAAAACTGGAATAAATCGATGGCACGTAGTGGCTTGGAAGTACAAAAAGCGGCGATTAAAGCGCTCTTTTTAAGGGAAATCAAAACCCGTTTTGGTAAGTTCAGACTTGGCTACCTGTGGGCAGCATTAGAGCCTATGGCGCATATGCTGATTTTGTTGGCTATTTTTGGCTATATCATGCACCGCACCATGCCAGATATTTCTTTTCCGGTATTTTTGATCAACGGTATTATTCCCTACTTCGTCTTTAGCAATATCACCAACCGGTCAATTGGGGCAATAGAGGCCAATCAGGGATTATTCAATTATCGTCCTGTTAAACCCATTGATACAATTCTCGCCAGAGCGATATTAGAGACCGTGATTTATGCAGTTGTCTATGTATTGCTGATGGCCATTGTCGGGTTGCTCGGTGAAGAATTTGAAGTCACTAAACTCATTACACTTGTTATGGTATGGGTGCTGCTGGTTTTATTCTCCTGCGGCATTGGCCTTATTTTTATGGTTGTCGGCAAAACCTATCCTGAGACTGAGAAATTCCTGCCCATTCTCGTCAAGCCACTCTATTTCATCTCATGCATCATGTTTTCGCTCCACAATATCCCGAAAGAATACTGGCCTTATTTATTGTGGAATCCGATTGTTCACGTCGTGGAACTCAGCCGTGAGGCAGTTGTTCCCGGTTATATCAGCGAAGGCGTCAGTTTAAATTATCTGGCTGGCTGTACGTTGGTGGTCTTATTCATCGGCCTGGCCCTTTACCGCAATCGTGAAGAGGCGATGCTGACATCATGATAAAAATTGAGAATCTGACTAAATCTTACCGTACGCCTAAAGGCAGACATTACGTCTTTAAGGATCTTAATGTCGAACTCCCCTCGGGTAAAAGCGTCGCCTTAATTGGCCGTAACGGGGCAGGTAAATCGACTCTGCTACGTGTTATTGGCGGTATCGACCGCGCTGATTCAGGCTGCATTCATACCGATAAAACCATTTCATGGCCTGTCGGACTTGCCGGTGGGTTTCAGGGCAGCCTGACCGGGCGAGAGAACGTCAAATTTGTCGCACGTCTCTATGCCAGACCTGAAGAACTCAAGGACAAAGTCGCCTTTGTCGAAGAGTTTGCAGAACTGGGTAAATACTTTGATATGCCTATTAAAACCTATTCTTCCGGCATGAAATCACGACTTGGTTTCGGCCTGAGCATGGCGTTTAAATTTGATTATTATCTGGTAGACGAAGTCACAGCGGTTGGCGATGCGAGGTTTAAGCAGAAATGCGCAGACCTCTTTAAAGCCCGCCATAAGGAAGCCAGTTTTCTGATGGTTTCTCATAGTCTGGGATCACTGAAGGAGTTTTGTGATGTGGCGTTGTTTATTGGCAGAGATAATAAAGTTAAATATTTTGAATCAGTAGCAGATGCCATCGAAACGTATAAGACTGACGAGGGCATATAAAAACTTGCAATAGCCGAAAACAATGAAACATGCATCCTCAATATATAAGTCAACGGTGCTATTGATAAACATAAAATCCTTTCAGGATTGTCGCTCTGTATGAAAAAAATTAGAAAGTTCATAAAAAGCCCCGGTGTATTTTTTCGGGACTACTTTAACAAAAAATATCCAATCATAAGAAATGAAATATTGTGCCCTGAGTTAGAGGAGAATATTCTACTTCGTCACGATCTGGCGATGGAAGAACTCATCCATATCAACTTCCCGATAGACGTTGTTTTTACATGGGTTGATGATTCAGACCCTATATGGAAAAAGAAATATCAGCACTTTAAATCAGTTGCGGAAGCGGGATCACTAGGTAACTTTGCTACAGATACCGCAAGATTCAGCAATCATGATGAGATCAGGTATTCAATTAAAAGCATTGAGAAGAATATTCCCTGGGTAAGAAATATTTTTATAATCACTGACGACCAAAGACCTGCGTGGCTTAAATCTGATGATAAGATCAGAGTTATTGATCATAAAGATATTATTGATAAAAAATACTTACCCACTTTCAATTCTCATGTAATAGAAGCTCATCTTCACAAAATTCCGGATCTCGCTGAACATTTTATCTATTTCAATGATGATGTATTTGTAGCAAGACCTCTTCCTCCAGGGCATTTCTTCAAAAACAGAGGAATATCATCTCTATTTTTATCACAAAAAAGCCTGAGATCTATGCAGGAACGGGGAACGAATACACCAACCTTGTCAGCATCCTTGCAAGCTTCAGATACTTTTGAGAGAGATTTCAAAATCTTAATCGATACGCCTTTAGTTCATACGTATGTCCCCCTTCGGAAAAGTATCTTTGAGGAAGCATGGCGTCTGTATGAGACGAAAATCAATGGCTTCTTATCAAATAAATTTAGAACAAACCACGACTTGAACTTAGCAACGTTTTTTGTGCCCTGGCTTAGCTATATTACCGGTAAGGCCACACCGGCGAGAGACATTTGTTATTACTTCAATATCAGATCTACCGCAGCGAGAAGTTACTTTAAAGCGTTAAAACAGGCACGCAAAGACGGTGTTCTCCCCCACTCTTTTTGTGCTAATGATTTCAACACGCAGAAAGCTTCGCTAGAAAAATATCAACTCGTCTTAAGTACAGCACTTAAATATCACTTTGAATCTGAGAATGAAAATGTTTAATAGAAAACTGAAAAAATTAATTCGCGATCCTAAATTGTTTTTTCATGATCTGATAAAGAAACACGAGAAAAGAATTAAAACACTGAAAAAAATCCAAATTAAAGGCGGTTATAAATACACAGTAGTATCAGCTGTATATAATGCGGAAAATTATTTAGATGAATTTTTCAAATCTCTGACATCTCAATCTTTATGTTTCAAAAAACACATTAAAATAATTGTTGTTGATGACGGTTCGCAAGATAATTCTTACAAAGTAATAGAAAAGTGGTGCCGCAAATACCCAAATAATATCTTCGGGATGCAGAAAGAAAATGGTGGACAGGCGTCCGCGAGAAACTTAGGTTTAACAAAAGTTGAAACTGAGTGGGTAGGTTTTATAGACCCAGATGACTTCGTTAACAAAGAATATTTTGCAACTATAAACTCTCATATTGAAAATAATAAAACTATTGATATAGTAGCCTGCAAAATGATTGTTTATAAAGAAGAGAGCAAAAGCTTTGCTGATACTCAACCTCTGAAATTCTGTTTCGATAAAAAAGAAACCTTAAAAAATTGTAATGATCTTGAAGAACTTATTCAACTATCTGCTAGTTCAGCTTTGTTTAAAACTAAAATAATTAAAGAAAATGAAATAACATTTAATCATGAAATTAAACCAAACTTTGAAGATGGTAAGTTTGTAATTGATTACATGAGTAATTGTGGTGGGAAAATAGCATTTATAAATCAGGCCAATTACTTTTATAGAGTTCGTGAGGACAACAGTTCAACGACTAATACACAGTGGGAAAAAGTTGAAAAATATAGTAATGTTCTTGAATACGGATTACTCGCGATGCTCAAGGACTACCATCAAAAAAATAATGGTAAGGTTCCAAGATTCGCTCAACGCACAGCATTATACTTTTTAATACAGTACTATAATAGAATTCTTAACAATGAATCATCAATAAGTTTTTTAAACGATGTACAGAAAAAGTCACTCCTTACGCATCTTGATAATATCTTTAATTATATTGATGACAATGAGATTTTAAAATTTAATTTACTTGGGGCTTGGTTCTTTCATAAAGTTGGCATGCAAGCGCTGTTCAAATCTGGTGCTGGATATAACTTCCAAATTGCATACATTAAAAACTTTGATACATTTAAAAAAGAAGTACTAATTTCATATTTTTGTAGCAGCCCAAATATAGAAGAAATTAAAATAGATGGTCAGCAAATTATACCAAACAATATAAAAACAATTAAACATACTTTTTTGGGAAGAGTGTTTATTGAGCGGTTAATATGGGTTAATTTCAGCGATACAAAACAAAAATTGTCTATTAAACTTCACAAAAATACCGATATATCTGTAATTGGGCAAAACTTCAAAGGCTCTGTATCTTTAGAAAAAGTCAAAAATATATTTTTCTCTAAATCACCAACTAAACATGAAGATAGGAATACTTGGCTCTTTATGGATTCCGACACTAGAGCCGATGATAATGCAGAACATCTCTATCGTTATGTTAGAAAATATCATCCGGAAATAGATTCAGCTTTTGTGTTGAGAAAAAGTTCAGAAGACTGGGGTAGATTAGTAAATGAAGGATTCAATCTAGTAGAATTTGATACACCGGCCTTCCAGAGTTATTACGAAAAAGCTGGTGTCCTTTTAAGTTCACATATCGATAAGTGTTTTACTCAGTACAAAGGTAAATATTCATTAGCAAAGAAGAAATTTATTTTTCTTCAACATGGCGTTACCAAAGATGATATTTCTTCATGGCTTAATAACACATCTCGAATAGATGGTATTTTAACTTCTACTTATCAAGAGTACGCTTCATTAAGTAATCCACATTCCCCATATAATTTTGATCCAAGATGTGTAGCGTTAACTGGCATGCCACGTTATGACAATTTGGTTTCAATTAGTAAGACTAGTAGTAAAACAAATATTCTTATAATGCCTACATGGCGCAGAGATCTAGTTGGTAAGACTTTAAAACAAACATCTGGAAGAAGTTATAACCCAGAATTGAAAAACTCTGATTACTTTATATATTGGCAAAATGTATTATCTTCAAATGCGCTAAGAAAAATCGCATCAGAAGGGAAATTGAATGTTGTATTTATGCCTCACCCTAACTTAGTCCCTTACATCAATGACTTTTCAATCCCAAGTTACATCGAGATCATTAAATGCAATGAAACTTCTGTGCAGGATTTGATTTCTAAAACAAAACTATTATTAACAGACTACTCTTCAATAGCATTCGATGTCGCATTATCTGGTGGCGAATGTATCTACTATCAGTTTGATGAAAATCAAGTGTTTTCAGGAATGCATACATACTCTCGGGGCTACTATAGTTATAAAAATGATGGTTTTGGCCCTGTGGTCTATAATGAAGTTGACCTTTTTGATCAAATCACAGCTATTTTAAATGGAAAGTTGAAATCTTCTTTTACCGCCCCAAATAGTGTTTTTTCCTTCATTGATGAAAATAACTGTGAAAGAGTCGTATCCGCGATTTCAAAAATAATTTCACCGGAACAAGTTACTGATAAATCATCTGTCATCTATGAATATGCAAATATGGCTATGGCAAATGAAAACTGGGAACTAGCACTTAGCAGATGGTTTATGCTTATTACTGAGCCACATGAGGTCTATCACACAGAAGCAAAAACTAATATTATTAACCTTCTTCTTAAGCTAAATAAATTCGCTGAAGCTATTAATTTATTCCCAGAATTTTTTGGCGAAAACATCGATGAATTGACACCAGAACTAATTATAATTTTAGCAAAAATTAAGATGATTAATTATAATTGGTCAGATGCTGTTTCAATATTAGAATCTAAGTTAATTCTTTCTAGAAGTGAAGAGATTTTAATTTTGCAATGCCTAGCAGAACTAAACGATATAAATTCATTCGAGGCTATTTTAGGCAAGCATGAGAATAAAATACAGGATGAGTCTGAAGTATTATGTACTTCGTTAAAATATCTATGCCTAAAAGAATGGATAGAGTTAGCAGAGTATCTATCTGCTAATATCTATTTATTCAAGGAAAGTGAACACATCGAATTCAAACCCTATTTATTATTATCTCGTGCCTATCAGGAGATTGGTGATTTAGACCAAGCTAATATTTGTCTCCAGCAGCAGGAGTCATTTGATAAAGGTAATATATTACTTCGCTATCAAATTGCAAGATTGGCCAATAAACGTAAACAATGGAATAAGGTTACATCCCAAATATTAGCTACTAATATTTCTTTAGATATTATCCCGCTAGATTTACTGACAATTTATATTCGCGCCTTACGTTTCCAAGGTAAACAACTGGAAGCTCTTCAAATTATTGATTCATTACCAAAAACAGCTCCTATAAATAGTGAACTTCTAATTGAAATAGCTGAATTGCATTTTGAACTTAAGAACTGGAATCTCTCGGCAGATGTTTGGATGAAATTAACTCAAGAGTGTGACCTCTCATATTACAAATTAGCATTTATTTATCGCAGATTAGGTATGATTGAAGAAGGCCTGAGTTTATTACTGAAGAAAGGACTCCGTTCACCTATAATGCTCGAAGAATGGATATTACGTGCTGAGCTCGCTGAATTAGTAGGGGAATGGGATGAGGCGACACACAGTTGGTCATCGATCCTACGCTATCATTCAGAGAATGCACCAAACTATTGCTGGGAAAGACTTAGTAACTCAAGGATCTTAAGTAATATGAGTTTATTATCAGGTTCAATTTCTAACCGTGATAACAACAATGTAAATCGCATGTGACAGTCCTAGCAACCAATGAATTAGATAAATAAAATGTCGAAAATAGAAAACAAACATTATTTCAAAGATTACCATGTACAATATGTGTTTTCCCCTGCAAAACAAGATAGAAAACATCTATTGGTTGTATTTTCTGGTTTTGGCCTTGATTATGATTTTTACGGGGCTACTTTAGATGGTTGCAGATCTAATATCCTCTGGATCAAAGATGAATTCAAAGGAGGTAACACATATTACTTATGTGTTAACCAAGATTTCACAATAGAAGAAGCTGTTATAGACCTGATAAATACAACGTTGGAAAAATTACTTCTTACTGAAAAACAATGTACTTTATCGGGTTTTTCAAAGGGAGGCAGTGCTGCTTTATATTATGGTCTAAAGTATAACTTCTCAAACATTCTGACTTCATGCCCTCAAATTAAAATTGGGAGTTATCTAAAAAATAACTGGCCATCTAAAGTTGAACACATCTTCGGAAAGCATTCTACAAATGAAACGGTAGATTTCTTTGATTCGTTAATACCAAAATTATTAGAAACTAAAGATATTTCACAAAAAAACATATATTTTATTACCTCAATCAAAGATGAGCAGTATCCTGACCAAATAAAACCTTTTTTGTCATACTATATCAAATGTAATAATTTCAATATAATAGATACTAATTCAACGTTAGCCTGGCAACATAATAAGATTACTAAATATAATATACCTATTATCTTATCCATAATTTACGCTCACGGAGAGGGAGTTTTTCCTCATTTTGGATATGTTTCAAATGGAATCCCCGAGTATAATGACATAACGTATCAAGAAGAATTAAAAACCCTTCAAAGTAGGAAAGAAGTTGTCGCAAAAATAAATAAAGTTAAGCTCGACTCAAGTATATTTCACCTCGATGGAATAGGATTAATTAAAGGCTACGAGTGTAATTCGTATGAGAAAATAAAACATAAAGTGATATTTTCCTCAGATACTAAATCTTATGAATATCCTCTTGGTAAAATCCTGAATGAAGATTTATCTTATCAGTTTTTTGAAAGTGTATTTTGCGACTATACTGCGGCACAAGTCACCTCTATAGGTCAGAAAGGGATTGATATATCTGCTTTATCTGAAGGAGTCTATGAGGTTAAGTGCCTAATTGAAGTTAATAAGTTATCTATTATCGAAAATTTTGAGTTTGCAAATAACTCTAACGTTCAAAGTACTTACGATAATAAAATAATAAGTATATTTAGTAAAACTGGGAAAATTTTTATTAGTGTTAATAATCTAGATAAAATAAATGAACCGAAAGTATTTTCTGTAGAACAGAAATGGCTCCGTGATGGGAAACTTCACTATGAAGGGGTGTATGTAATCAAAGGAGTGGAGATAAATAATTGGGGTGATGCTGGTTATTATATAAAATTCATTTCTGATGGATGTACAATAATAAAAAAAATAGGTTTGTCACATCGTGAATCTTTAAATAAATGTTTCTCTGATCATTTCGGGCTTTATTCTAAGGCTTACTATTCTACTATTGGGAATGAAGGTATTTATATTAATGACCTACCTGATGGTATATATAAAATAAAAATAATCTTGAACAAGCAAGGTTTGATTTTCGAGGAAGACACTGGCGATCTTCTTGAGATCAAAAATAATAATTATGCAATCAAGTAATATTTCATTGATATGTATTCTCTAATATTTGAGAAATATGTTTATAACGCATTATTTAATTAGACCAGGGTCATTATTATGTATCTAAAAAATCATTCTGATATTGCAAATAATATTATTAATTATTCAGACAAAGAAAATGATAAAATTAAAGTTCTTTTTTTTGGGAAAAATAATAAATTAACTGTCCATCCCGAGGCTAAAATAGCAGGCACTACCATCCGGTTTGATTGTGATGATGGTGTTTGTACTATTGGAAATAATAGTTTCAACGGATTCATTCGTATTGGACAGGGATGCTCCGTAACTATAGGTGACCAAGTCACATGCACCAACGGATGCTATATTTCCACAGCAGAGAATACAAGTGTTACTATAGGTAATGATTGTATGATAGCATCGGCCAATGAAATACGTACAGATGATGGACATCCGATTTTTGATATAATCTCTGGTAGGAGAATAAATCTATCGCGTTCAATAACAATTGGAGATCATGTCTGGCTTGCAGCTAAATCAATTGTTCTCAGTGGATCATCAATTGGCAGGGGTAGTGTTATTGGTTTGGGAAGTATCGTCAAAAGTGCTATTCCAAATAATAGCATTGCAGTTGGAGTACCTGCTAAAACAATCAAAAAAAATATCGCTTGGGAGAGACCGCATCTAACTTTGGTTAAACCTTTTATAAAACCTGACTCCTCATTTATTACTAAATCACAATATTGGGATTTAACCTGTGAGGAGGAACCTGTAGTTATCAAAAAAAAGAGTATCTTTTCTAAGATTTTTAGATTTTAAAATTAAACAACGTATAACTATCATAAAATTTATTTTTTATATTCCCGCAAGTAATATTACACGAACGCTACTTTTTTAGTTACTAATTTTATTATCATTCCCGTTATCTGATATTAATTTTCCTCCTGCCACAAACCTATTCCCCTCCACCAAATTATCATCCGCATAATCGTTAAAATACTTCCTGCTTCCATCTCTCGGCTTATCTCCACAATCAAATCCTGATAAGTCCCGGTTCTGCCGGGATGCCAGCCAGATGCCTACGGGCTCATTCACAAACGTATTATTGCGGATGACGTTATGGTCGCTATGCTGCCAGCGGATCACCGATTTGCCGGTGCTGAAATGCTCGCCGCAGTTCTTATACAAAAACACGCCCCCTGCCCCGTTGGATTCGAAACGGTTGCCTTCGATAAGGTTATAGGCCGATGAATCCACGGCCAGCCCTTCGCGTTTACCCTTGCCGAAACTCTTGTGTCCGTTATTGATGATTTGGTTACCGACAATGGCGTTGTTGCGCGATGAATGTTCCAGATAGATGCCGGACATATAGGAGTCGCGAACGACTGAGTTCTTTAGCGTGGAATGGGTGACGTAATCATCAAAATAAATCCCTACGCGGCCACTGCCGGTGACTTCAACGTTCTCGAGGTTCACACGGGTCGGCGTGCGCCGGTAGTTCTCAGCGTGGTTGGGGCTCAGTTTGTTGGCGGCGATGTCGGAGGTGATGCAGATACCGCTGTGCGTATAGTTTTGAATTTTGCAGTTTTTGATGGTGACATCAGACAGCGGTTTGCCTTTGCTGTTAACAACAATACCAAATGACTTTTCGTTACGGCCATCAAGGATTGCGCCACGGCAATCCAGGGTCGTATGGCTACGCGTTATCATTATCTCCTGATGATAAACGCAGGATGGCTGTAACGAGACGTGGCCGTTAATCACCGGCACTTTGCATTCACGTGAATCAGAGGCAGAAGCGCGGTCGGCGCAGGCTGAGAGGGATAAAGGCAGAACAACCATCAGAGAGAAAAATGCACAGGGTGTAAACTTCAGGGTTTCTCGCATCTGTGCATAGTCCTCTTGTCTGTCAGGAAAGCTGTCGCTTAATGTAGTTAATTACCAGTTTCTCACTGATAAATACCGGCTTGTATTGGGAGTCGGCAATGGCCGCTTTGTCCTTCTTATACCCGCCATAAAACACCGCATTAATCTGCGTATTCTTCAGCAAGTATAGCCGGAATTGTTTGAACAACTTCATATCAGGCGCGAATCCTGAGCACCAGAACTGGTTCAGATGTCCCTGATAGGTAATGCCTTTGATGTCATACAGTGCGTTGCCCATCACCTTCAGCGGCTTGTTGTGGATCAGTGCTGAGATCCCCGCCGTGCTGTTGATGGTAACCACCGCTTTTGCATGTGTGAGCAGCTCCGGCATCGGCAGGTCATGCACGTAGATCACCCGATTGGCGATGCCGTATTTTTTGCCCAACTGGCGGATCAGCGGCGCGTATAACCGATGTCCGCGATCCATCGGGTGATGCTTAATCACCAGAAACTCGGTTGAGGCCGCTTTCTTAGCGAAGGAATGCATCACTTCATTAATGTAATCGCGCACATCTTTATACGGGCTGTGGTTGCGGATCTGGCTGTCGTTGTACACCTGCAAAATCGCCAGGAAGTAACGCTGATCCAGCCCGGTCTGTAACTGTTTGAGGACATTGCGCTGGTCAAAAGCATACAGCTTCTTACGCCAGGCTGCGCGGATCCAGCAGCGGGCCTCGTACCACGGCGAAAAGGATTTATGGTGGCGGTATTTTGGGAACTCGTTTCGGTGACGCCAGCCCGCCAGATAGTAAGCGGTCGCATGCCAGTAGCGTGAAGCCGCGCTTGGCTTGAGATGTTCGATCTCCGGCATGGTCATCTCTGGCAGACGACGATAAAACTCGGCATCGCGCGGCAGGCCGGAGTAAGCATTCACACCGTTCTGTTCCAGCGTGATGTAGTGCGGACGCAGGTAGCCTTCTTCGAACGCCAGGAACCGGATGCCTTTGGCTTGCGCCCAGCGTTTAGCGGCCTGATGTAAAGGACGACAATCCCCGAAACACACGATGGTATCGAAGTCGTATTCCTGCCAGGTCTCTTTCAGCCAGGTCGGAAACTCATTCGGGGTCTGCTGGTACAAGCGGTATTCACGATTGCGCGAATACCGCCTGTCGCCGCCGTTAAAGACGACGTTCACCGCTTCCCGCCCCAGAGACTCAAGCCACTGTGCTAAATCGCTGAAAAAGGGTCCCATCGGGCCCTGCAACAGCAGATATTTTTTTCCAGAAAGTAATGTCGTCAGCGCCTTACTGTCCATTTTCATCCACACCATAAATACAGAGTAATGAACTGATTCACTTAATAAATGTAACCCGAATCAGCATGAGCAATTTTCTGTAATAGCGGACTATCCTGCCCGCTTTAATTCTTGTGAACTGCAATTCAGCCCGTGGCGTTGCAGCAAGTAATTCAACCGCCTGCTCCGCTAAAATGGGCTCCCGACTTTGCGGGTTGATATACGACGGGTAGGCAATCAGCGCCTGATAAACCACATCGTCTAACCGGAGGCGGCGCGTACGGCGTGAACATGAATGTTCATCCTGCGTCAGCCCCCATCCGGCATAAAATGGCATGCCGTAACACACCACTTTTTTACCGTGCAATAAGGCTTCAAATCCTGACAGTGAGGTCAGCGTGTGCAGCTCGTCGGCGGCCTGAATACACTGAATAATGTCTGCATCTAACGCCTGACTGTCTGCCCAGCGGCGGACATCCTCCTCTGGAATCTGCCCCTGCCGGTTCCCCACCAGAACGTCCGGGTGCGGTTTATAAATGATGTAGGCATCCGGATTACGCTCGCGCACGGTGCGCAAAAGCCCGCCATTGGTATTCACAGATATCGTACCGGTCAGGATCGACGCATCGTCCTCGACCTGCCCTGGTACCAGAATCACGGTCTTGCCAGAAGCCCCGGCGGGTAACGTGAACGCCGCACCGAGGTTATATTTACTGACTTTGCTGGCAACCAGCGTCTCGCGCAGCGCGGCAGCGCGTTGCTGCTGATACGCCGTCAGGTCGCTGTTACCGAGCAGCAGCTCGAGATCGCTTGGGCGTGTGGCATCGTAATAAATACCGGTTTTATCCAGCACCAGCGAAAGCGGCGGATGCAGGTCAGAGCCCAGACCGGCCGAGCGCAGAAAACCGTCTTCCATACGCCATTGCGGTAACTGGTGTTGCTCTGCGTTGGCAGACCACTTCGCCTCACCTTTTATGCCCCACACGACGCAGGCGGACTCACCGGCAAAGCGTTTACTGAAATTCACTTTGTTGCTTTGGGTGCGCAGAAACGGTGCCAGAATACTGCGCTTCCATAGCGTCAGGCCGGGTGACCACAGGCGCCCTGCCCGCTGCTGGTGATGCTGGCGTTGCATCAGCAGCCAGTTCAGGACATCAAAAATTATGCCACGCTGACCGTTCACCGGGTTGATATAACGCGAGTAACGCAAACACGCCGCACTGAACAACTCTTCGAGAGTGGCTGCGCCGCGTCGCGCATTCAGCGTTGCCGATTGCGCGTGGCGATCGTCCGTCAATCCCCAGCCGGCATACCACGGCTGGCCAAATACGCTGACCGGTTTGCCGGCGATCAGCGCCTCAAAGCCGTAATTAGAGGTCACCACGTACACGCGGCTGACCAGACGCAGCAGCGACTGCGGGCTGACATCCGTCGCCAGCAATCTGATGCGCGGTTGCTGTTTCGCAAGTTGCGCAATCTGACTGAAATATCCCGCTTTTTTACCCTGAAGTACGTCCGGGTGAATCTTCACCCAAATCTCGGCTCCGGGGTTCTCCGCTATTGCGGCCTGCAACATGCTGTCGAACTGTTCTGCTCCGGCGTTGCCGTAAACCACGGCCATATCACCAAAGGTCTGATCGACCACCAGCACCGCGCCCTGCGGCGGCTGCGTGAATGTGCACGCCGGTGCCTGGTTGTATTTGGATAAATCCCCGCCGACGATCATCTGCATCGCCTGACGTGCATCTTCATGCAATAACTGGTTCTGTTCCCGCTGGTGAATCAACGTCTCCAGCGAGCTTGGGCGCGAGGCGTCGTAATACATCCCCTGCGTATCCAGCACCATCGAGAGTGGCGGCGAACCGGTCACTCCCAGCCCGAGAGAACGGATAAACCCGTCTTCGAGGCGCAGCACCGGCAGTCGCTTTTTCTCCGCCAGCACAACCGCTTTGGCGCCGGTCGGGCGATAGCCCCACACGGCAACCTGCGTGATATCTTCCGGCAGCGGCCGCACCAGCGACACCTTGCAGAAAGGCTCACCGAGGAACTGCTCAAGATGCGGGATACGTGCGATCCCGCCAGAAAAAATCCCAATCATTACAGGGTCAGAACCACTTTCGCGGCCACGGCCAGCTGGTAAAGAATGGTCGAGATGCCACGCGTGACTTCGATGTTCTTCGATTCGTACTTCGGCAGAACCATCAGCTCGTCGCCCGGTTGCAGCGTTTTCACATCTTCCGCATTCAGCGCTTCGCCGTTCTGCTTGATCAGGATGACTTTGGAGTTACCCGCTTTCTGGGTGAATCCACCGACTTTCTCGATGTAATCTTCCGGGCTGAGACCTTTCTGCCAGCTCACCGCGTTCGGGAACAGCACTTCGCCGTGGATCATAACCAGCGAGGTTTTCTCAGGAATGTTGATGACGTCGCCATCTTCCAGAATCACCTGATTCAGGTTGTCTTCGCTCAGTACCACTTCACCTTTCGGTACCACCTGACGCGCTTTGTTAACAAAGCGGCTGACCAGCTGGGCTTCCTGCATACGCAGACGGCCTTCTTCCTGAGTGGAAGACTGGGCAGACAGCGAGGCTTCTTCGAGTTTTTGCAGCGTCACATCCAGCATCTCTTTCTGGCGCAGGGCAACCGAGCGGCGATAAAGCTGGATAGCGTTAATCTGCGACATGCTGTTAGTGCGAATTTTTGGTAACAGCTGGCTCATGGTCGCGCCGTAAGGCAGTACCACGGCGTGTTCGCCGGAATGAGCGCCTTCGATACGCACCTGAATGGTTCCCGCATAGCGGTCAGAGCTGACGATCAGTTTGTCGCCATCCTGTAATGAGCGGCCAGGTGCAGAACTCAGAGGGTAATACTCGCTGCGCTTCATGCTGCCCTGCTGGCGAATGATGGTCATGTGGGTTGCGCCCGGCTTCGGACGTGCCCAGCTCAGCGCTTCGCTGACCGGAATGGTGCTGTCGCGAAATTCGAAGTCGTAGCTGTTGAACACGTCGCCCTCTACGCTGAACGTATGCTGACGCGGGCCGACCACAATGGTGTCGCCGTCGGAGAACTGCGAAAGACGCAGATCGCCGTTAAGCAGGAAATCATAAAGATTGATACGGGAACGGACGCGGTCGTTGTGCTTGACCACAATATCCACGTAGCTGCCGCGCTCGGTATCCACCCCGCCCGCTTTGCTCAGATACGAAAGCAAGGAGTCAGAGGCCACGCCGCCGTACAAGCCAGGATTAGTGACATAACCGGTCACAAACACTTTTACCGGCTGCGCCTGAAGCAGTGAGGCGTACACATTCACGTTCGCCTGATACACCTGTTTCACCTTAGTGGTGATCACGCTGTTCAGCTGGCTGTTGGAAATCCCGGCCACTTTCAGCGGGCCGACGTTTGGCAGGAAGATGTTCCCTTTCGGGTCAACGGTCAGCGCACCGTCGAAATTGAACGCGCCCCACAGGCGGATCTGCACCTGATCGCCCAGCCCGATGATGTAGTTCGGGTTAAAGCCGATGCTTGCGCCGTTGTCTGACGCGGCGCTGCCGTTAAACAGCTGTGCGCCAAACATGCGGCTCATCACCGCCGAGGCCACCGGACGCGGCGAATCATCAAAACCGCTGTCAGACGTGGTCTGCTGAGATTGTCCCGACAGGAATCCCGGCAACGGCGCAGCGCCGGTCATATTCGGATCGGCATTAATCCCGACGGCATGGGCCTGTGTTAACTGGCAGGCAAGTAAAATCAAAATGGACTTCAATAATTTCATAACAAGCTCTGTGTGCGATTCTTCAGGCTAAAAGGGATAGCGGAACAAACCGCGTTAATCTTTGTGGTCATCGATGACCGCCAGCAATAATTTGATCGTTCCGAACAGCAGGCAGCAGATCAGCAGCCAGCTGGCGATCATGTAAGGCGTATTCGGGAATTTGGATTCCTGCGGCAGTTGCGGTGAACTGATCACCGACAGCACTTTCAGTTTGCGCGCCGCTTCAACGCGGGTCTTTTCAATTGACGTCAGCGTGAGTTTGTAGAGATCGGTATCGAACTGAACTTTGGCTTTAATCTCTTCAAAATCCACCGCCATGCTGTTGAGCTTGTGGCCGTCCGGCGCGGTGATTTTGCTTTTTTCCTGATCGATCTGTTTGCCCAGTGACGTAATCGCATTCTGGGCGCTGATGACCTGCGGTGCATCTTCACGCAGATAGGTCAGCAGATTACGTAACTCCGCCTCCATCTGAATTTTCTGGCCAACCAGCGTATTCACCAGCGTGGTGGCCGCGATAGCCTGCGCTTCAGGATCGAGAATGTTGTTCTGGTTCTGGTAGGCGAGTAACTGCGTTTTGCTGGTATTCAGACGCGCACGCGCTTGCAGCATTTCATTTTCAGCAAACGCCTGCTGGTCGCGGGCGATTTTATGCGAGATTTCGTTGATGAAACGTTCTGACTCTTTCAACACCGCTTTGTTGAACTGCTCGGCAAATTCAGGGGTAAAACCCTGTGTACCAATCGTCAGCAGGCCGGTTTTGTCATCGTAAGTGACAGAGATACGGTCGCGGTAATAATTGAGGAACTGTTCACGGGTGGAATCTTTTGGCAGGTGATAGAAGAAATCCAGGCCGCTCTGACCAAAGACTTCATGGAAATTAAGTTGTTTATCCAGCACCGCGAGCATATCCGGAGAGTTGATATACTCTTTTAAATACATTGCGTCTTCAGCCGTACTCGGGTTCGCGGCACCGAGCAGCAAACCGACATTCAGGCTGCTGCCGCTGATGTCATTAGAACTTTTGATAGCAACGGTGGATTCACTGAGATAACGCGGATGACTGAAAATCAGCAAATAGACGATCAGCAACGCCATCGGCAAGCCGATGATGATTTTACCCAAATTCTGGTTGAGCGTAGCCAAACTCAGGAGAGGAGATCGACGAACCCTGGCAATGTGTTCACCGGGCCATGCGGACTTCAATTTTTCAATAAACATTTCTTATCATCATGACAAATAGCACGTTTTTAACATCGTGCTTTATTAAAAGTACCGTGAACCTGCTCATGTATCCCTTGCAAATGGATCACGGTGCGCAATGTTTTTTAGTCGAAGATTCGAACCAGCCCGGCGACGTTATTCTCGTTATCGGTCACCAGCAGCACCGAGACGCGGTGCTTTTGCATCAGTGTTTCTGCGTCGGTGATCATCATGTCCACCGGCAAAGTCAGCGGCGAGCGGGTCATCATGTCTGCAGCACAGGCATTGTCGAGCTGTGCACTTTTTTCCATATAGCGGCGTAAGTCGCCGTCGGTAATAATCCCGACCAGCTGCTGCTGTGCATTATTGACCGCCACCATTCCCTGACAGCCACAGGTAATGGCTGAAATCACCTGACGAAAACCGGTTTCCTCCCCAATCGTGGGAACATGAGTTTGCATGACGTCCGAAACACGGGTTAGCAAACGGCGTCCGAGAGAACCACCAGGATGATAACGGGCGAAATCAGTGGGCAGGAATTTACGCTGACGGATCAACGCGACGGCCAGCGCATCGCCAATTGCCATGGTCAGCGTGGTCGACGTCGTCGGTGCCAGATTATTCGGGCAGCTTTCACTTTCCATCATCAGCTCAAGCGTGGCGTCGGCGTGCTTCGCCAGCGTCGAGTCGCTGTGATTGGTAATCGCAATAATGCGGTTACCAAACTGGCGCAGTGACGGGATTAATTTAAGAATTTCATCGGTTTCCCCGCTGGCTGAAATGAGAATCAGCAAATCGTACGGGGTGATCATGCCCAAATCGCCGTGGAAGGCTTCAGCGGGATGAATAAAGAAACTTGGAGTACCGGTAGACGCCAGCGTCGCGGAAATTTTTCGTCCCACATGGCCGGATTTACCCATACCCGAAAGAATGACATGACCTTTGCATTCGATGATCAGCTTAAGCGCTTGCTGATATTGCTGGCTGTCGAGCTGCGTAGAAAGGCGATGCAGTGCTCCGGCCTGTTCAGAAAGCGTACTGCGTACTGATTCAATCAGACCGGGTTGTATAGAAGCGCCCGTTATGCCGCCAACTACCTGATTATCTGCCACGTTAATGCCCTGATTGGGTAAAACACACTCAAAAGCTACTGCCCGAGTGGTTACTCATTATGGTTAGCCGATCAAGTAAAATGTGCCCTGAAGAAGTCCATTTCATGGTCTGGCCGGTCGCTACTGCGATGCAGTATGAGAAATTGAATGAGGGTCGAAGGATGCACATCCGCAAAGCTGTGTATTTTCTGCTGACTAAAAAATTTTCTGCTGACTAAAAAAGTTACAGATTAGCGAAAAAACACACAAATTCACGCGTGTGATAAACAATAGAAACACATTCACTCAATCGATGCATTTTTTAACATAGAGCACGATATAACACAAACTCTATCGGAGTATTCTTAGGAGAAAACCGACTATAATTAAGGATTATTGTGTGGCCAGAAGATTTCAATAGTTTGTTATATAACAAATAGTTATTTGTATATGACAAAGTTTTTCACTGGTCGAATTGTAAACGAATTGGATTTTTCTCAATAAATCAGTCGTATAAAAAGTGAGGTCATTATGGCAAGCGGATGGGCGCAAGATGGCGCAGTTCAAGATCAGATTGATTCCACGGTAAACGATGCAGTCGATCGCGCACGTCAGGCATTAGGCCATGGCGAAAGTGCGGAATTTTGTCACGAGTGTGGTGAACCTATTCCCGAAGCACGCAGAAAGGCGCTCAGGGGCGTGCAGTATTGTGTGACCTGTCAGGCTGCGCTGGACAAAAAACAGCAAGATCACGCGGGTTACAATCGTCGCGGCAGCAAAGACAGCCAGCTACGTTAATCTCCCTCCCTGTGTTCTTTAACAAGGGTTGCACCATTATGGTTCAACCAAAGTGATTTCCCCCGTGAATATCCGGTTCCCCGCCTTAACATCTGCTTCAAAATTGAGCACAGGTTTTGCTCCCGTTCTTAAAAAGTTAGAGCGAGTTATCATTTGCGCAGCGTAGTTGTTAATTAATGATTGTTTAAAACACAACATCTGGTTAATGATAAAGCGCTGCACCACAAGAGAACATTGCAAAGTGTAACAATGCACCACATCAGTGCATTACCCTCTCAATTTACTGCTTTATCGGTTCAGCTTGCCGTTAACCCATTGAATTTTAATATTCATCAATTTTGGCATAAATTTTGCATTAAAGCGTCGTAACATAAGATCGTTCCCATAATATGTACAAAGGAAATTCACTGATGAAGTCACTCTTAAAAGTTTCCCTGGCCGCGTTAACTCTGGCCTTTGCCGTTAGCTCACACGCAGCAGACAAAAAACTGATCGTAGCTACCGACACTGCGTTTGTACCGTTTGAATTCAAACAAGGCGACAAGTATGTCGGCTTCGATATCGACCTGTGGGACGCGGTCGCTAAAGAGATGAAAGTCTCTTATGAACTGAAACCAATGGACTTTGGCGGCATCATCCCTGCCCTGCAAACTCACAACATCGATCTGGCGCTGGCAGGTATCACCATTACGCCTGAACGTAAAAAAGCGATCGACTTCTCTGACGGCTATTACAACAGCGGCCTGATGGTGATGGTTAAGAGCAACAACGACGCCATCAAAAGCGTGAATGATCTGAAAGGCAAAGTGGTTGCAGTGAAAAGCGGCACCAGCTCCGTTGACTACATGAAAGCCAACGTGCAGACCAAAGATCTGCGTCAGTTCCCGAACATCGACAGCGCCTACATGGAGCTGGGCACAGGCCGTGCGGATGCGGTGATGCATGACACCCCGAACATCCTTTACTTCATCAAAACTGCCGGTAAAGGTCAGTTCAAAGCGGTTGGCGATTCACTGGCTGGCCAGCAATACGGTATCGCATTCCCGCAGGGCAGCGAACTGCGCGAGAAAGCCAACGCCGCGCTGAAAACCATCAAAGAGAATGGTACCTACGCTGCAATCTATAAAAAATGGTTCGATACCGAACCTAAATAAGCGTCGTTCATTTAAGTCGTTCCTTTTATAGATATATGACTTGAGATAAAGCGCCTGTACGACATCGTCAGTTCAGGCGCAGTTTTGTTTTACCAGGAGAATATCCATGCAGTTTGACTGGAGCGTAATTTGGCCCGCTCTGCCTATCCTGCTCGAAGGCGCCAAGATGACATTGTGGATCTCGGTCCTCGGTCTGGTTGGCGGTCTGATTATCGGTGTGATTGCGGGTTTTGCCCGCGCGTTTGGTGGCTGGTTTAGCAGCCATATCGCACTGGTCTTTATCGAGCTCATTCGCGGTACGCCAATTGTCGTACAAGTAATGTTCATCTATTTCGCCCTGCCGATGATGGTTCCCGATCTGCGTATCGATCCCTTCAGCGCGGCAGTGGTTACCATCATGATCAACTCCGGTGCGTACATCGCTGAAATTACGCGTGGCGCGGTGTTGTCAATTCACAATGGCTTCCGTGAGGCCGGGCTGGCGCTGGGTCTGTCCCGCCGCGCGACCCTGCGTTACATCATCATGCCGCTGGCGCTGCGCCGCATGCTGCCACCGCTGGGTAACCAGTGGATTGTGAGTATCAAAGATACCTCGCTGTTTATCGTCATCGGTGTCGCCGAGCTGACCCGTCAGGGCCAGGAAATCATCGCCGGTAACTTCCGCGCCATGGAAATCTGGAGTGCGGTTGCCGTTATCTATCTGATCATCACGCTGGCTCTGAGCTTTGTTCTGCGCCGCTTAGAACGCAAACTGAAAATTATATGATTGAATTCAAGAACGTCTCAAAACACTTTGGCAAAACCCAGGTGCTCCACGACATCGATCTGAACATTTCTCAGGGTGAAGTCGTGGTTATTATCGGTCCATCAGGTTCCGGTAAATCCACACTGCTGCGTTGCATTAATAAGCTGGAAGAAATCACCTCAGGCGATCTGATCGTTGATGGTCTGAAAGTGAATGATCCGAAAGTAGACGAACGTCTGATCCGCCAGGAAGCCGGTATGGTTTTCCAACAGTTCTACCTTTTCCCGCACATGACGGCACTGGAAAACGTGGCCTTCGGCCCGATCCGCGTCCGTGGTGCATCAAAAGAAGAAGCCAATAAACTGGCAAAAGAACTGCTGGCGAAAGTCGGTCTGTCTGAACGCGCGCATCACTATCCTTCAGAGCTTTCCGGTGGTCAGCAACAGCGTGTAGCGATTGCCCGCGCGCTGGCGGTGAAACCTAAACTGATGCTGTTTGATGAGCCCACGTCGGCGCTCGATCCGGAACTGCGTCACGAGGTGCTGACCGTAATGAAGCAACTGGCTGACGAAGGCATGACGATGGTTATCGTGACCCACGAAGTCGGTTTCGCCGAGAAAGTCGCCTCGCGGTTGATCTTCATCGACAAAGGTCGCATTGCGGAAGACGGCAAACCGGCGGATCTGGTGAATAACCCACCGAGTGAGCGTTTACGCGAGTTCTTGCAGCACGTTTCTTAAGGCAGAAGCCGCTGGATCTTAGCTCCTCCCCCTGCGAAGGGGGAGGCTGGGTGGGGGTATAGCAAGCAATACCTTTGTTCAAAGCACACATCAACTTCTTGATTTGACTTTAAAACCCCACCCCAACCCTCCCCTTCGCAGGGGAGGGAGCTGTTGCAGAGACCTTTATATTTGTACTGTTAATCCCCACTCCCCCGCCTATGGCACGTCCCCCCACAACGTTTTGCCACAAATTATCTACAATACGGTCACTCTTGCTTTACCCTTAGGGCTGCATGATTTCGATTAACCGTCATTTTGAGAGAGGAACAATGCCGCATAACGACAGGACTCCGTTGGCTCACCGCATCCATACACATCTATTTTCGGCTCTGCTGTTTATCACCCTCGCCATGTTCAGTGCCTTCAGCCACGCGGCTGAGGAGAAACCCGTTGCGGGCGATCAGCAAAAAGCCTCTTACGCCGCGCTGGCCGATATTCTTCAGGATGACAAAGCCCGCGCTGAACTGATTATGCACCTGCGTGAAGCCGCACGCGCTGAACCGGCAGCAGCAAACGCAGAAACCAAAATGAATGAACCGCAGGCCGAACAGCTATCGCTGATTGACCAGCTGGTGGATACCACTCAGCAGACGGCCTCCGGGATCATGAAGCGCGTGCAGGAATTGAAGAACACCATCAATTCCGGGCCTCAGCATCATTTTAATGCTGCGCGATTCTTCCCCGCGCTGGGCTATTTTCTGCTGACCGTCGCCGTGACCTTTGCATTTTTCCATCTGATCCGCCGGTTAATCGGCCCGCTGTACCTGCGCCTTGGCCGCTGGGGAAATCATGCCCGGATGAAAGAGACGCACTGGTACAAACTGCCCGCCAGCATCATCGGTGCGTTCGCAGTCGATCTTGGTATTTTGCTGCTGACCGTCGCCGCCGGTAATTTATTTGCCCAATACGTCAACGGCGGCAGCCCGCTGATTGCGCGGTTGCAGGCCTTATTCCTCAGTGCCTTCGCGGTGATCGAATTCTTCAAAGCCGTCCTGCGACTGATCTTTTCACCGAGCTTCGGTTATCTACGCCCTTTCCCGCTGGCTGACGTCACCGCCCGCTACTGGAATACCCGTCTGGCGTGGGTGAGCGGCCTGATCGGCTATGCGCTGATGGTCGGCGTGCCGGTGGTCGCCACACAAATCAACTACACCACCGCCGCCGTGGTGAATTTTGTGGTCATGCTGGCACTGACGATTTACGCCAGCTGGCTGATCCTGCATAACCGCCGCACCATCCATCATGAATTTAACCAGCTGGCCGAACGCTCGATGGCGTTTTTCAGCGTGATCCTGCGCGCCCTCGGCCACGTCTGGCACCTGCTGGCAGTCAGTTATTTCGTGGTGCTGTTCTTCCTTTCGCAGTTTGATTTCGCTGGTAGCCTGCGCTTTATGATGGCTGCGACCATTAAAAGTCTGGTGATTATCGGCCTCGGCGCGCTGATCTCCGGCCTGCTTTCGCGCTGGATCAGCCGCCGTATCACACTGCCTGACGACGTCAACCGCCGTTATCCGTTGCTGCAAAAACGCATTAATTCCTACATTCCGGCGGGTCTGAAAATCATCCGCGTGCTGGTAGTGCTGAGCGTGACGCTTTCTCTGCTAGATGCATGGCAGATCTTTAACCTCAACAAGTGGTTCATGACCGAAACCGGTGAGAAGGTGATTAGCAGTCTGGGGCATATGCTGTTTATTCTGTGCTTCGCGATTGTTGCCTGGACTCTGCTGGCCAGCGTCATCGAACACCGTCTGGCGCAGGAACTCAGTAACGGCGCGCGCCCGAGCGCCCGCGAGCGCACGTTGCTGACGCTGTTTCGCAACGTGCTGGCGATCGTGATTTGTACCATCACCATTATGATCATGCTGTCGCAGGTCGGGCTCAATATCGCCCCGCTGCTGGCCGGTGCCGGTGCGCTCGGTCTGGCAGTCAGCTTCGGCGCGCAAACGCTGGTAAAAGACGTGATCACCGGGATTTTCATCCAGTTCGAAAACGGCATGAATACCGGCGAATACGTCACGGTGATGGGCATCAGCGGCACCGTCGAGCGTATGACCATCCGCTCAATTGGCCTGCGCGACATTTACGGCGTCTATCACATTGTTCCTTACTCTTCGATCACCACGCTCTCCAACTACGAACGTGAGTTTGGCGTTTACCGCGCCAGTTATAACGTCAGCCGCGACGAAGACGTCGATGCCGCCAACGCCGTTCTGCGCGAGGCCGTCGAAGCGCTGAAGCAGGACGAAAACATCAAACCGCTGCTGCTCGGCGAACCGACCTATCAGGGCGTCGTGGGATTAGGCGATCAGTTCTTCACCCTGCGCGTGCTGGTGCGGACCAAAGCGCTGGAGCAATGGACGGTGCAGTATGCGCTTGACCGGTTGGTGAAGAATCACTTCGCGAAGGCGGGAATTGAGATGCCGAGGCAGGCAGTTCAGATTTATAAAGATGAAGCAGGTGCTGGTGCCAGCGAAGCCTTTCCGCTTGTTGGGCCTGAACGGTAAGGCATGAGGATATGTCGTTCTGCTCCTCCCCGTGCGAAGGGGGAGGAGCAGAACGTAATTAGTGCCTTGTCTGCCCCTGCTCCCTCGCGATCACCGAAAACTCCGCCATCATCCGCACCAGATCCTGCATCCCCAGATTCACCTGATTAATGACATCACCTGCATTGCGGCTAAGCGTAACACCGCCGCCAGCGCGGTTAACGCAGTTGCCCATGCCGTCAATCGCGGCCATTACGCCCTCGCGGATGTTCTGCGTAAGCTGGTCAATTTCAACGGCGGCTTTTCGGGACTGATCGGCCAGTGACCGGACTTCCCCGGCGACGACGGCGAAACCTCTGCCCTGCTCCCCGGCGTGGGCAGCTTCAATGGTGGCGTTGATAGCCAGCAGATTGGTTTGTGAGGAAATGCGCCGGATGGTATCCACCATCTCGCCGATGCGTTCGGATGTCTGGCCGAGCTGGCCGATGATGTCGGACGTGCGGCGTGCTAACGCCTCAACTTCCTGCATATCTTCCACCGCTTTTTGCACGATGGTGACACCTTCGGCAGCGGTTTTATCTGTGGTGAGAGAAAGCTCGTGAACGTGAGTCATCATGCTTTCCTGCTGACGCTGCTGAGTCATCTGGCTGGTGATGTCCTGCGCGATTTTGACCACTTTCAGTACTTTGCCATCGTCGTCTATCACCGGGTTATAACTTGCTTCCAGCCAGATGCTTTGCCCGCGGCCATTGATGCGTTCGAAACGTCCCAGAATAAACTCACCGTTCTTCAGACGTTGCCAGTGATTACGATAATCATGGGAATCACGATATGTCGGCATGCAAAACATCGAATGGGAATGACCTTTAATCTGTTGCAGAGAATAACCCATGACTTTGAGGAAGTTATTATTGGCGGAAATGATGTGACCATCTGGAGTAAAGGTAATGAGCGCCATGGAACGTTCAAGTGCCTGATAAATTCCATTGTGCTCGTGTGATTCATTAACCCTTTCAGAAACATCGCTGGCAATTTTAATTATTTCAGTGACTTTGCCTTGCTTATTTTTCACCGGAATATAGGTCGCTTCCAGCCAGAGGATGTTGCCGTTTTTATGCACCCGTTTAATATTCCCGCTGACCGACTTTCCCTGCCGAAGCCCTTCCCAGTGCAGCCGGTATGCATCACTGGCGACAAACTCCGGGGTGCAAAATATCCGGTGTGGCTGCCCGATGACTTCCTCCCGGCTGTAACCCATGCCGTTAAGGAACAAATCGTTGACTTCAAGGACTACGCCGTCTGTCGTGAAAGCGATCATAGGTACTGCCTGCTCAATTGCAGAGAATTTTTCACGCCATGCCGTACTAAATTGATGAGAGAATAATTGCATAGGACAGACACCCTGTGGCTGATAACGTGAATTAATGCGTAAACGCCATTAATTGAAATATAAACACGCGCTAAGTCCGCAGATTATTAGTGATATTGCTAATAAGCAGCGAAACATTAGTCTGACCCCTGGGTGGGTTTCAGGCAGGTACCAACACAATCAACAATGCTGTGATAATAAAATAACGCAAAGAATCATTACTTTGATAACTAATAAGCTTTTTTATAGTGAATTAAGCATAATTTAATCCACTCAAAAAGAAAGGGGGCGACCGGACTATTTTTCCAGCGCGCTCATGAACAGATGAACACGCTGGAATGTTTCATTTCACGTCGTGATCAGACTGACCAGCGTTTAATTGCCCAACTTTTTTGCTGCGATGGCGTCAGGAAGGTCCATGCGACAAAGCGGCTGATTTTGTTACCGTGGACCATTTCGATGGTCCGAATATCCGTTACGCCTTCTTCATTCAGCGCGTCATACAGCAACGGCAGCGTGGTTTTTTTAGAAACCAGCACGGTGTACCAGAAACAGTTCTGCGCTTTACCCGCGCTCTCTTCCGCCATGCGCGCCACAAAGGCTTCTTCGCCGCCTTCACACCACAGTTCGTTGTGCTGACCACCGAAGTTCAGTTCAGACGTGGCGCGGCGATCCAGACCGAGATTCTGACGCTTACGCTGGCTGCCTGATGCCGCATCCGCTGCCGAAGAGTGGAATGGCGGGTTGCACAACACGGCGTCGTAGCGCTCGTCGTGGCGGATAATGGTATCGAGAATACGCTGCGGTTTAGCCTGCAAACGGAAACGTACCTGATTGGTCAGCTGCGGGTTGGTCGCCACGATTTTCTTGGCAGCAGCCATAGAAACCGGGTCGATCTCACTGGCGGTAAAGCGCCAGCCATATTCGCGCAGGCCGATAATCGGGTAAATACAGTTCGCGCCAACGCCGATATCCAGCACGGAAATATCTTTACCCTGCGGAATATTGCCGTTGTTGCTGCTCGCCAGCAAATCGGCCAGATGGTGTACGTAATCCGCACGCCCCGGAATTGGCGGGCACAAATAATCCGCCGGAATATCCCAGTTTTCAATCTGATAGCAATCATGCAGCAATGCGCGGTTCAGCGCTTTGACTGCCTGCGCATTGGCGAAATCAACCGACAAATCGCCCCATTTGTTTTCAGTGACGAACGGCGCCAGGTCGGGATTGTTGGCAATCAGGGCCGGGAAATCATAGCGGCTGCGATGACGATTTCGCGGGTGAAGACCGCTTTTTTCCTGAGGGAAGACTTTCTTTTTTTCCACCTGAGTGACTCTCCGAAAAGGTGTGCGCGACGCATAAAACATGCGATGGGGCGTGGGATATTCATTTATTGCCGCACAAGATACCACAAACCGTCGCCGCCTGCCGGATGCTCACCGGCGGGGGCACATAAAAACCGCCAATCCACGCTCAAAATGGGTAATCTGCTATTCAGAAACTAAATCAATACATTGCCAGAGGAAAATCATGAACACTGATGATCGCTATTATTACGAACCCGCAGCCGGTCACGGTCTGCCGCACGACCCGCTCAATGCCATAGTGGGTCCGCGCCCGATCGGCTGGATTTCCTCACGCAATGCCGCAGGCCAGCGTAATCTCGCGCCCTACAGCTTCTTCAACTGTTTCAATTATCGTCCACCGATCATTGGTTTCGCCAGCAGCGGCTGGAAAGACAGCGTGGCGAATATCGTCGAAACCGGTGAATTCGTCTGGAACCTGACGACGCGGGCATTGGCGGTGAAAATGAATGAAAGCTCGGCTTCGCTGGAACGCGGTAACGACGAATTCGACTTCGCCGGTCTGACGCCGCAGCCGGGCAAAATCGTCGCTGCCGATCGCGTTCTGGAAAGCCCGGTGAATTTCGAATGTAAGCTGACGCAGTGCATTCAGTTGAAAACTGCGGCCGGTGGCGATATTGATACCTGGCTGGTGCTCGGTGAAGTTGTCGCCGTGCATATCGCCCCGCACTTACTGGTGGATGGCATCTATCAGACCGCCCTCGCCGAACCGGTCTTACGCGCCGGTGGCCCTTCCGCCTATTACGGGATTTCGGAAGAGCTACGCTTTGATTTAACCCGCCCCGACGCCCGCTGACCGCACCGGGACAATAAAAAAACCGCCGCCGGATTTCAGTCCGGCGGCGGTGTTTATTTTGAGGCTTTCAGGCGGTTACTTCGCCGGATAGTTCTGTTCAACGAAGTCCGCAAAATCCTGACACATCGCCTCGTCGCCATCGGCGCTGTCGGCCAGAATGCGTTTGCCGTCGATCACCCGGATATGCACGTTGAGGTCAAAATCCGCTTCCGGCTGTTCGCGTTTGGATGCTTCCCCGATGGTCAGCTGCGCGTCCTGCCACGCCGCATCGACAGTCTGATTGCACGCCTGCGCCAGATACGCCGGATTGAACCCTTCACCGGTCAGGCTGCGCAGCGTATCGTCGTGACTTACGCTATTGCCCGGCGTCCAGTAATGTTTCGCCAGATCGGGGCCGATCGCCGGATTATCGGTGAGATAGCCGTCGCGTTTGAGGAAGAACGCGCGAGTTTGCTCGACGGCCATCATCGCCAGCAGATACCCCTGATAAGAGCAGGCCGATTCCATCGACAGCAGATGCGGGATAGCCAGCGTTGGACGCGGGCTGCCGGTCACGCCGAGAATATGGGTTTCAATGTCACGCGCCAGCGCGATCATCGCTTCCGGCGTACGTTTTTCATCAGGCCACTGATACAGCTGCCATTCGAAATACGGCACCAGCAAAATGTGACGTTCGTTGAACGAACGCATCGGCTGGCGGGCTTCGATACTGGCGCGGATCAGTTCGTCCGGCACGGATTCACCGGCGGCATTCTTCGCATAACGCTTCAGCCAGTCGGCATCATCAAGCAGACTGTCGCAAAACATAGACTGCGTTTCGGCATAGGCCATCGACGTCGGTGGGAATTCCTGCGAGAAGCACGGCGCATTCTGGCGGATATTGGCGAAGTGCGCCGCGTGGCCGCCTTCATGGAACAGCGTATTCAGGCCACTGGCACCGCTGCCGATCTGGTCAGGTTTCGCCAGACTGGTAAAGTTGATCACCGCAGGCACCCACTTACCGTTATCAAAGAACGGTGGAACCGGGCCATGCATGAAGCCATTTTCGTATTTGCCTTCGCGCACCAGCAGATCCAGCTGCATATCCGCCCCGTTAAAACCAATATTCAGGCGCTTGAAGCTGTCAATCCAGCGACGCAGGGAATCGGCAAACGGGAAGTAAGGATCGAGCTGACGCGTGACGTCACCGGCGCTGGCAAAGCGGATGTTCCACGGCAGCAGCGCAGCATCGCCTTCGCGCGCGACCAGCTCATTCAGGCTGCGCGTATTACTTTCGCGGGTTTGCTCTTCGAAACGATCGAGGATGGCGAATAACTGTTCCGGCGTCATGCGCTCGGTTTTATTCACTTTATAGTCGAAATAGTTGCGGTAACCGAGCTGGCGCGCAAAACGGTTACGTAAACCAATCAGCTGCGGTAAGCCATTGTGCAGCAGCCACTCTTCCAGCTCACGCAACGCATTTTGCGAACTGCGACGGTAAGTTTCGTTTTCGTTGTTCGCCTGATTGGTCAGCAGCTCACCAAGCGAAGCGCTAACACGCTCGCCTTTGCTGTTGATATGCGTCATGCGGTACTGCTTACGCTTAGCAAACAACGCGGATTCGGCCTGAATAATTTCATCCAGCAACGCCTGCGCTTTGGGGTCTTCAATCACATTGCAGTCGAAGAAACTCAGCCAGCCGCGCAGGCCATGAAGCAGCGCCTCAACCTCTTTGTCGGACGGTTGGCTTTCGAGTTGTGCGATGACTGTGCGTAATTCCGCCGGGCGGGAAGGTTCGGCGATAAAGCGTTTGTAGGCGGTTTCGGCGGCGGAGAATGCTTCACTGACGTTGTCATCACCGATGCCCATATAGTTTTGCCAGAACAAATTTTCTTTGTCCTGATGAACTTTAAGGTAATCGTGGTTGAGGGCGTTAAGGTAGTCCTGAGCCTGTTTCATGCAATCTTCTCTGCTGAAAGTTAACGAGATTATGCATTGAGTGTATGTTTAAGCGGCGGTTCTGTCGATACGGCAAAACCGCGTTTAACCATCAGGCTTCAGTGGCAACCGATCAGTTCTTTTTAACGAACTCGGATTTGAGTTTCATCTGGCCAAAACCATCAATTTTGCAGTCGATGTTGTGATCGCCTTCGCAAAGGCGAATGCCTTTAACTTTGGTGCCGATCTTCAGCATTGAAGAACTGCCTTTCACTTTGAGATCTTTGATGACCGTAACGGAATCGCCATCAGCCAGGAGATTCCCGTTAGCATCGATAACTTTCAGCACGTCGTCTTCTGCGGCTGCGTCACCCGCCAAAGGCCAGACATGCCCACATTCAGGACAATTGAGCATATCGCCATCCTGCCATGTGAATTCGGACTTACAAGTTGGACAATTTGGTAACGTTTCCATAATAAAAGCTCCTATTATGCTTTTAAAAAAGCCATTTAAATCATGATTAAAATCCTTTAATAGGGGTATTTTAATCTTTAATCGCAAATTTTGATAGCGGGAAGAGGATTTACGGCAATATCCACCTGAAAACTGACCGCGCATTTTGCTCCTCACCCTTTGGAAAGAAGGAACTGCACGAGGTCCTGACCCTTGATTTTGAGTTTAGATCTTTTTGAACTTACTTATCCCATTTAATCCCTTGCTTAATCCCGCGAATATGTTAAAAATTTGCAATTAACAGATTACAGACGGCTAAACGTCTAACCCCCCATCCGTCTATATAAAAGGTTAATCCAAGCGTGAGTTCCTCCCTTCTTGAGATGCGCAATATCTCGATTTCATTTGCGGGTTTTCCCGCCCTGCGCCAGGTTGATTTCACGCTGGAAGGCGGCTCTGTCCACGCGTTAGTCGGCGCGAACGGTGCGGGTAAATCCACGTTAATGGCGGTGCTGTCTGGCACCCACGACCATTACACCGGGCAGGTCACCATTGACGGCCACCCGGTGAATATCAGGCTGCCGCATCAGGCCCGTGACCACGGAATTCACCTGGTGCAGCAGGAAGTGGACGTTGCACTGGTGCCGACGCTGAACGTCGCTGAAAACATTATGCTCGACAGGCTTTCTGAGCCGGGTCATTGGCATAACTGGTCGCAGCTTTATCTTCAGGCACAGCGACTGACCGCAGAACTCGGGCTGAATATCGATCTCCGCGCGCGGATTGAAAGCTGCACGCTGGCGGAGAAACAGCTGATTTTGCTGGCACGGGCGTTATCGCATAAGTGCCGGTTTCTGATCCTCGATGAACCGACCGCCCCGCTCGATCAGGCGGAAAGCGCGAGGCTGTTCGCGCTGGTGCGCAAGCTGAAAGCCGCAGGTATGGCTGTCGTATTTATCTCCCACCGAATCCACGAACTGCGTGATATCTGTGACCGCATGACCGTGCTGCGCGACGGGCGTCTGGTCAGCGATGACAGCATGGACGGCCTGAGCAACGAACACATCATTGAGAAAATGATCGGCCATCAGCTCGATGATATTTATCCACCGCGCCGCCCTGCGCACAGCGGTGAGACGCTGCTGCAAATCCAAGGCATGCACGACAGAGACAAACTGCGCGATATATCCCTGCGGCTGCATCGGGGCGAAATCCTTGGGATCGCCGGGCTTGCCGGAGCGGGGAAAACCGAACTGTGCAAAGCGCTGTTTGGCGCGACGCCGAGTCAGGTGGAAAGCGGTGAACTGAATGGCAAACCGTGGAAGCCGAAAGAACCGCACCTTTCGGTGGAACAGGGTCTGGCGTTAGTGCCGGAAGAACGACGCAAGGAAGGGATTTTTATCGATGAGGATATCCCGATGAACCTGAGCGTCACCGCCGACGACACCTTCTCGCGCTGGAGTATTTTTAACCGCCGCCAGTCGCTGTCGTGGGCGAAGGATATTATCAGCCGCTTAGGCATTCGCGCTTCCGGGCCGATGCAGAAGCTGGCGCGGCTTTCCGGCGGTAATCAGCAAAAAGTGGCCATCGGAAAATGGCTGCGCAGTGAGAGTCAGGTGTTGATCTTCGACGAACCGACCAAAGGCGTGGACATCAAAGCCAAAACGGACGTGTTCAGGCTGATTGACGGCCTGGCGCAACAGGGAAAAGGCATTATTTATGCTTCCGGTGAGTTCGCCGAACTGGTCGGTTTATGCGACCGCATTCTGGTCTTATGGGATGGCCGTATCGTGGCCGAACTGGATGCCGCAGACGTCGACGAAGAAACCTTATTAGTCTATTCAACCGGAGGAACACCCGCGTGAACAAAGCCGTGGTGAGTAAAGAAAGCGTACCCGAAGCCAGTCAGCCCTGGCGTCATCAGCTGTTCGAGTTTTTGTATAAATGGGGCATGTTGCTGACCGTGGTATTGCTGATCGCCGGTTTTGGCGTGGCATCGGACAACTTCCTCGAACCGTCGAATATCATCAATATTCTGCGCTCTATCGCCATCGTGACGGTGATTGCCATCGGCGTCTCGATTTCGCTTTCGGTCGGCGGGTTTGATTTATCGGTCGGTTCGACCGCCTCGCTGGCTAATGCGCTGGTGATTTCGATGTTCGTCTGGCACGGCTTTGGCACCACCGAAGCCATTCTGATCACGCTGGCGCTCTGCACGCTGGTCGGTCTGTTCAACGCTTTTCTGATCGTTATTCTGAAAATTCCCGACATGCTGGCCACGCTCGCCAGCCTGTTCGTGATTCAGGGCGCGGCGATGACCTACAGCTACGGCGGTTCGATTACCGAAAACATGGTGCTGCCAAGTGGCGACATGGCCGAAGGCGCAGTGCCGGCGGTGTTCAGCCTGCTCGGTCAGGTACCGGTGATCGTGATTGTCATGGCCGTCGTGACGGTCGCCGTCCAGCTGTTTATGTCGCTGACCAAGCATGGGCGCCGCATGTACGCCATCGGCGGAAATCCGCTGGCGGCACGTCTGGCAGGGATCCGCACGGCGCGTTATCGCGTCATCGCTTACGTGATTTCCTCGGTCCTCGCGGGCGCTGGCGGCATTTTGCTGGCATCACGCATTGGCTCATCCCAGGTGAACGCCGGTGGCGGTTATCTGATGGATGCGGTGGCTGCCGCGTATATCGGGTTCTCGCTGGCAGGATCCGGCAAGCCTAATGCGCTGGGGACGTTGCTGGGCGCGGTGATTTTGGGCGTTCTGTCTAACGGGCTGGTGATGTTATCTGTGCCGTATTATGCGATGGATATCATTAAGGGATTGGTGCTGGCGGTGGCGCTGACGCTGACCTACATTCAGAAACGATAAGCCATTCCGGCCAGCGAGGAAACGCCTTCCCTCGCTGGCCGGTCCCTTCTCCCTGGGTGACCCGAACTGCATACCCTCACAGGATTTTAAAGGGCAAAATTACAGAATCAGAAACTATCAATACTCTGAATTTACCACGACTTCTTCGCCATAGGCGCCTGCCTGCGGCAGAGGTTTATAGCTGGAGTTAGAGGCGCGCAGCACGCGGATACCTCTGGCGCCGGCAGCCTGCGCGGCGGTGATGTCATTGTCGGAGTCACCGTAGAAAATCTTGATTTGCTTGTCTTTCAGCCACTGCGTTTTAGTGTTCTGCCCGGCTTTGTCACCCGCGAAAATCACCGGATTCACTTTGTCTTGTGGGATCTGGAAATCCTCCTGCAAGGTTTTCGTGACCGTTTCGGTTTTCGTTTCGCTGCGTCCGGTCACGAAGTAGATGCTGTCACCACGTTTGAGATGCATCGCAATCAGACTTTTGGCCACTTCTTTTGGCATGCTGAACTCATCCCAGCCATTGTTCATCTTTTCCCAGAACTGCGGATTTTTCAGGTAATCCTGTTTGCCCGGCGAAAATTCCAGCTGGCCGCGGTAGAAACCCGGCGAGGAGAACAGCACGGTGTCATCGATATCAAAACCTACCGCAACAGGCGCGCGCCCGTTAAGGCTGTTTTCGATCTGCGCGACGGACACCCAGTGAACCGGTGACTGCTGCGCGAGTTGCGCCACGTTGACGCCAGGATAGAGCGGCGCAGGGGCGGACTCTTTGGCCATAGCGGAGTGATTGAGGCTGAGCAGCAGGCAAATGGCACTCAGTGCCAGTGTGGTTTTACGCATCATGATCCCTTTTTTATGCTTATTAATCTTGAAGATAAAGTGGAGCAACTGGTCAAAAATCTTACCGAACATACCTGCGTATATTTCAGAGTGAAAGGGTTTTCTCGGCGGGTGTCATAGGAAAAGATGATGATCACACTTTAGGGGAGAATCGTCTGACTTATTGCCGCAGAGCATCAGACGCTTCATTCAAACAAGATTATGCGGCCTATACTTATTCCCTATTGTTTCGAGTTTTAACTCTCTTATATACAAACGGAAAGGAACAGGTATGCCTCAATTACAATCCGAAAACCGCCGCATCGTACTGGCGTCACGCCCTCACGGTAAGCCCGTTGACGATAACTTCCGTCTCGAAAAAGCCCCTTTACCGCAGGCCAAACACGGCCAGCTTTTACTGCGCACCGTATGGCTTTCACTCGACCCGTACATGCGCGGTCGCATGAGCGATGCGCCCTCTTACGCCGCGCCGGTTCAAATTGATGATGTGATGACCGGCGGCGCGGTGTCCCGCGTGGTGGAATCTCACAGCCCGGACTTTAAAACCGGCGATATGGTGGTCGGCAGTACCGGCTGGCAGGAATACTCGGTGGCCGATGCCAATACCGTGAAAAAGCTGGAAGGCGCAGCGCTCAAACAACCTTCACTGGCGCTGGGCGTGCTTGGAATGCCGGGCTTCACCGCCTTTATGGGGCTGCTGGATATTGGTGAACCTAAACCCGGTGAAACGCTGGTCGTGGCCGCCGCAACCGGCCCGGTCGGTTCACTGGTCGGACAGATAGGTAAGATCAAAGGCTGTCGCGTTGTGGGTATTGCCGGGGGCGAAGAAAAATGCCGTTACGCAGTCGAACATTTTGGTTTTGACGAATGTCTGGATCACCGCGCCCCCGATCTGGATAAGCGCCTGAAAGACGCCTGCCCGGACGGTATCGACGTGTATTTTGAAAACGTCGGCGGTGCGGTCTTCGACGCCGTGCTGCCGTTGCTCAATACCAAAGCGCGTATTCCGGTGTGCGGTTTGGTCTCGCAGTACAACGCTACCGGCCTGAACGACGGCCCGGATCGCCTTTCTCTGCTGACCGGGACTATCCTTAAGAAACGAATGCGTATGCAGGGCTTCATCATTTTTGATGATTATGGTCACCGTTATCCCGAATTCGCCAAACAGATGAGTGAATGGTTTGAAGACGGAAAAGTGAAGTTCCGCGAACATGTGGTTGAAGGTCTGGAAAACGCGCCGCAGGCATTCTTCGGACTGCTTGAGGGGAAAAACTTCGGCAAACTGGTTGTCCGTGTCGGGCAGGATTGACAGCTGATAACGACGCTTTGTTCACGTCCACAGGAGGTAACATGAAATTACTGATTGTATTGACATCGCACGATAAACTCGGCGAAACCGGTAAGAAAACCGGCTTCTGGCTGGAAGAATTCACTGCACCCTATTACGAATTTCTGGATGCGGGCGCGACCCTGACGCTGGCTTCGCCGAAAGGCGGTCAGCCGCCGCTGGATCCGAAAAGCGATGAACCGGATGCACAGACCGAAACCACCGACCGTTTCCGTAAAGATAAGGACGCGCAGCACGCGCTGGCAAACACCTTGAAACTGGCAGAGGTGAAAGCCGATGATTTCGATGCGGTGTTTTATCCGGGCGGTCACGGTCCATTGTGGGATCTGGCAGAAGATGCACATTCTATCGCATTAATTCAGGCTTTCTGGAAAGCGGGCAAACCGGTATCAACGGTCTGCCATGCGCCGGGCGTTTTGCGCAATGTGCTGCTGGAAGACGGTACGCCGCTGGTGAAAGATAAACGCGTCACCGGGTTTAGCAACAGCGAGGAAGACGGCGTAGGTCTGACCGACATCGTGCCGTTCCTGGTTGAAGATGAGCTGAAAAAACATGGCGGCGATTACAGTAAAGCGGCCGACTGGCATCCGTATGCGGTGACCGACGGCAAACTTATCACCGGTCAGAATCCGGCCTCTTCCACCGCCGTCGCGAAAGCGTTGCTGAAAATGCTGGGCGGAGGCGAAGTCGCCAAGTAATCTGGCTGATCACAACACACCATCAGATGAGGGTTTTATGGCATTTACACTGACCAGCAACGATCTGCGCGACGGCGAGAAAATGCCGGAAACGCAGGTCTTTAACGGAATGGGCTACACCGGCGAGAATCTGTCGCCACATCTGGCCTGGTCCGGCGCACCGGAAGGCACCAAAAGTTTTGTGATAACCGTCTATGACCCGGATGCGCCTACCGGCTCCGGCTGGTGGCACTGGGGTGTCGCCAATATTCCTGCTGATGTGACCGAACTGCCGCAGGGTGCGGGCTCGGGTAAAGGCGGTTTACCTGCCGGTGCAGTGCAGACCCGCACTGACTTTGGCAAAGCCGGATATGGCGGTGCCGCACCTCCGCAGGGCGAACATCACCACTATCATTTCACCGTATATGCCCTTGATGTTGAGCAGCTTGAAGTCAATGAAGAAGCCAGCGGTGCCTATCTCGGCTTCAATGTGCATTTCCATACGCTCGGCAAAGCATCACTGACAGTGATATATAGCTGATTCCTGTGGTATAAAAGAACCAGAAAAGGTGGTCAGTTTTGCTGACCACCGTTTTTTTATTGCGGCCTTCGTCGCGACATTGAAAAAAAGAATAAATGTTCTTCATCTAGGAGTCAGTCACAGTGAAAATTTCCACCCTGTCGCGCGCGTGCGCCGTGTTGTCTGCCGGCCTGTTTCTGGCGGCATGTAGCAGCAGCCATGAAGGCAAATCGAGCCAGGTTGCTCCCGGCACCGCGTCCTTGCCCGTGTTAACTGCGGACGAAGCGGCCAACTTTACAGCGAAAAAATATCTGGCCTTTGGCGGCCCTTCTTTGCAGGTTCAGCAACAGAGCTGGTTCCCGAAACTGGTCAGCACTGACGGTGTGAAAACTGACTTCGTGGTCGGCCCGCAGTTAGGCACCGACGGCGCAGCCTATTCCAGCGTGCAACTGGCGGTCAACGCGGCGCTGGCCGTGCGTAACCACGGTGAACGCATCTTCATCAAAATCCTGCCAGGGACTTACACCGGTGCGGTTTACATTCCTGCAGGTTCTCCGCCAGTGACCTTATTTGGCGCGGGCAACAGCTCCGCTGACGTGACGCTGTCTCAGGGTCTGGAAGCGGCCAGCACACCAGCCACCTACCGTTCTACCGTCAGCCCTAATGGCCAGTTCCTGCCAGGCGACCGCGCGAACTATATGTTCCGGAACTGTGCGACGCAGACCACTGAAACCATCGGTACCGGTTGTTCTGCTACCGTCTGGTCACAGAGCAACGGCCTGCAACTGCAAAACCTGACCATCGGTAACGCCCTGCTCGATACCGTTGACGCGGGCGATCACTCCGCCGTGGCACTGCGTACTGATGGCGATAACGTGGTTATCGACAACGTGCGTCTGATTGGCCGTCAGAATACCTTTATGGTCAACACGGCCAACATCCATAACGAAACCGATAACAAACGCTATAGCCGCGCTTATGTGCACAACAGCCTGATCGTCGGCGATGTGGATTACGTGTTTGGCCGTGCCGTGGCGGTCTTCGACCATGTTGAATTCCACACTGTCAGCAGCCGTGGCGTGAAAGAAGCGTCCATCTTTGCGCCGAACACTCCGGCGAACGCAGCATACGGTTTCCTGGTCACCGACAGCAATCTGACCGGCGACCGTGGTTTCGAGCAAGCCGCGAAAGCCAAAATGGGCCGCGCATGGGATATTGAGGGTGCCAGCAGCCAACTGGTGATCCGCGACAGCAACTTCGATAACAGCTACGACCAGATGAACCCGTGGGGCGCAGCGGCGTTCTCAGGCCGTCCGTTCGCCGGCAACGTACCGAAAGATGAAAAACAGCAGCGCGACCTGAACGATCCTAACTTCAACCGCCTGTGGCAGTACAACAACGTGCTGACTCAGCCAGCGAAGTAATGACGAAAAGATAAATAATAATGTTAAACCGCCGTTAAACGGCGGTTTTTTATTTGTGTGAATATAAACCCTTATCTGAAGTCATAAGAGCGCAATCGCTAAATCAACTCATTATTTCTATTTTGAATATCAGGAATAGCATTGATCATGTTATTGTTGAATGAATAATTAAAGGAAGGTTTTTGACCAAGGATTGTTAAACATGAAATTACTATTAAATATGTTATTGCTGTTTTCCATTTGCTTATCTTATGAATCGTTGGCTTATACCAAACCTGGGGTTTATTCTGTCAATAATACGGGGCTGTCTCTGTTATCGGCTAATAGTGGATCTTCTAAAATGGATGAGTTCGAGTGCCAGGACTGTGGGAAATTCATGCGTGTCAGAATTATGGGTACTGATCCACAACCGCAACTGTCTCATTACAAGGATGAAGAAGTCATTGCATACATAACGAGCCCGGCCTGGAAAAATGAATTTCATAAATTTTTGAAGGGATTTTTACAGGCGGATAAAAACACTGACTTTGTTATTCATACCGTACGAAAAGGTTCTATCGCGGGACATAATGCGATTAAAACGGTGGTGACACGAAAAACAAAAGGCAACAGAGCTTATACATCTCATATATGGTTAACCTATTCAAAAGGGAGACTGTACGGTTTTGGTGTCTTATATTTCCCCGGGCAATTTACCGGCAATTCGGTGACGCGCTTCAATCAAATGTTCGCGTCATTTAAAACACTGTAATTTTATCCTCCTTAATAAAGGGTTTCTTTCAACAAACAGAAACCCTGATATTTATAGCGACACTGCAACGCATAATATAGACCCTGATACGTGTCACATATCGGGTTAATTACCTTGCCTCGTTCCCCAATCTGAACACCGATACCGTGCGTTCCAGATTCACCGCTTGTTCGTCAAGCGATGCCGCTGCACTGGCCGATTGCTGCACCAGTGCCGAGTTTTGCTGGGTGACGGTATCCATTTCCGCTACGGCCTGCGCAATCTGGCTAATCCCGCGGCTTTGTTCGTCCGATGCCGATGCGATTTCATGAATGATCTGGGTGACATGGCGCACGGAACCAACGATGTCTTCCATGGTGTCTCCGGCTTTGGCCACCAGCTGTGAGCCGTTGTTCACATTGACCACTGATTTCTGGATCAGCCCTTCAATCTCTTTCGCCGCCTGCCCGCTGCGCTGTGCCAGGCTGCGCACTTCGCTGGCAACAACGGCAAATCCGCGCCCCTGCTCACCCGCTCTGGCGGCTTCGACGGCCGCATTCAGCGCCAGAATGTTGGTCTGAAACGCGATACCGTTGATCACGGTTGTGATTTCAGAAATCTGCTTCGAACTCACCGCAATTTCTTTCATCACACCCACCACGTCGCTGACCAGTTTGCCTCCGCGTGCGGCGGTGTTTGCGGCATCGGATGCCAGCTGGCTGGCCTGCGTGGCATTGTCCGCATTTTGTTTAACCGTAGAAGTCAGCTGTTCCATGCTGGCAGCGGTCTGGCCTAGCGCAGCCGCTTGTTCTTCGGTACGCGCAGAGAGATCAATATTCCCCGCTGCAATCTCGCTGGAGGCACGCGTCACCTGCGTCACCCCTTCGCGAATATTACCAATGATGCCGTGCAGATTTTTATTCATGCCTTCAATGGCGCGGCTTAACTGGCCAACCTCATCAAAACTGTGGCTGGTGACGTGCATCGATAAATCACCAGCGGCAATGCGTTCTGCCGTCGCTAACGTCCGGCGCAGCGGCAGGGTCAGCTGACGAGTCATGCGCCATGAAATCAAAGCACCGGCAATAATGGTCGCGATAACGATGCCTACCATTTCCCTGATGGTCTGACTGACTTCACGATGAGTGTTGGCGATTTCGTGATCAAGCATGGTGTTGGAGGCGGAGGTCAGCGCCAGCCCGGCAGCGGCGAGTTGGGCAGCAATCTCTTTCTGGTCGCTTCCGACCGGAGGATTCAAGGTTTGCTGCCAGCTCTCGCGATAACGGCGGATGTTTTCCGGCATCGCTTCTTCCAGTGGAAGATCACGGGCATCCCACGAATAGGCGGCGACATCCGTCAGCCTCGCTTCCAGCTTATCCAGCGCCTGTGCGTTCTCTTCCACAAATTTAGGGTCTTTGGTCGCCATATAGGACAGGCGGGAAAATTTCGCGCTGCTCAGCAGATCGTTAACGGTTTTAAGCAGCGTCACTTTTTCTGCCCGCTCATTGATGTTGGTCAGATGGTAAATGCCGGATACGGCAACGAGTGAACCCAGCAGCAGAACCAGCGCAAAACCGGCACCGAGTTTATTAGCGATAGTGGCGTGGCGAACCTGGCCAGCGATCCCTGAAAGTACGTTCATTTTCTTCTCCCTGATTTCCAAAATGGACTGACTCTGATAGTGGCGAAGCCACTTAAGAATGAGTGAATAACGGGAGAGTTATCGACCGGATAGGCACAATATTTAGAGGGGAATGAAAATAAGTCTTAACAATGGCACGGGATGCTCAGGAAACAAAAAAGCCCCTAATACAGGGGCTTGATCATTATTACGGGGTGGGATTATTCATTAATATCAAACCAATCATTAAGTTCGTTAATTAATGATTCTGTTATCCACGAATTTCCAGAATGCTCACCCACATCGGACCTTTACCTACGTTGTAGGTGTTAAGCGTCGTCAGTTGACCGTTTTCAGGATTAATTTTCGCGACTTCAATAGCGTCAGACTTCTGACCGGCGGTAATAACAAACTTGCCGGTGTGATCGATATTGAACCCGCGCGGCTGCGTTTGCGTGGCGTGATGTCCCACCAGTTCAAGCACACTGCCATCTTCGGACACGGTCAGCACGGAGATCAGGCTGGCGGTACGATCAGACGCATACAGGAATTTGCCGTCAGGCGTGATGTGCAGATCGGCTGCCCAACAGGTGCCAGTAAAATCGGCAGGCATAATGCCCAGCGTTTGCACCTGACGGTATTCGCCGCTGGTGACGTCTTTCTGATACACATCCACGCTGCTGTTCAGCTCATTTACGCAGTAAGCGAAATGATGATTTGGGTGGAAGGCCATGTGGCGCGGACCGGCACCTTCGACAGTGCGCAGTTCGGCAGAATCATGCGGCGTGGCTTCACCGTTGACGCTGAAATCGAACTGACGAATACGGTCTTCTTTCAGCGCGGGGATCATCAGCAACTGGTTGGTCGGATCGATATTGGCAGAGTGCGGTGCCTGTATATTTTCCAGAACCTGGGTATGAGCAAGTGCGTGGCCCTGCTCGTCCAGCGGATGAATGCTGACGTTATTGAAGCTGTAGGAAGCCGAGAAAACAAAGCGCCCCTGAAGATCGATCCCCAGATGCGTCGGACTGCCCGGCAGCGGAGCCATCGACGCTTCTTCGAGTTTACCTTCGTTATCGATACGGTAAGTGAGAACGCCGAACGCAGGACGCACACCCACATACAGACGGTGGCCGTCAGGATGGATAACCATCGGCTGAACTTGTCCCGGCACTTCCACGGTTTGCAGCAGGCTCAGTTCACCATTGTCCGCCAGACGAAATGCGTGGATTTGCTGGCTATCAGGGCTGGCAACGTAGACAACTTGCTTCATCACAACTCCTTATTAAATCTCATTAGATTTGAAAGCGTAGTTCAGGATAACCCAACAACCCCAAACCCTCCACGCCCTAAATAAACCGGGGAGCCGACAAGGCATTCACTGCACCACGTCTGGCGGGTTTGAAGGTTTAATTAGCAGGCTTAACACGGTAACATGGTGATAATTTCTTCGATCCTCTCACTTTATGATGGACTGACCATGACTTATCGCATTATCGCACTCGATCTCGACGGTACGCTGCTCGACCGTCAAAAACGTATCCTGCCTGAATCCCTGTCCGCGCTGGCCGATGCCCGTGCTCAGGGTATCAAAGTGGTCATCGTCACCGGGCGTCATCACGTGGCGATCCATCCGTTTTATCAGGCCTTACAGCTCGATACACCGGCTATCTGTTGTAACGGAACGTATCTTTATGATTATCAGGCACGTAAGGTACTGACGTCCGATCCCATGGATAAAGTGAAGGCCAAAAAAGTGGTCGATTTGCTCGAGTATCACGGCATTCATGGCCTGCTGTATGTCGATGACGCGATGCTTTATCAGCAACCGAGCGGCCATGTCAGCCGTTCAATCGCCTGGGGCGAAACGTTGCCGGAAGGCCAGCGCCCGAACATCGTGCAGGTCAACAGCCTGCGTGACGCGGCCGACGATGCGCACTCCGTGTGGAAATTTGCCACGTCGCATCAGGATCTCAATGCGCTGCATACTTTTGCCGCGCAGGTGGAAAACGAACTGGGTCTGGCCTGCGAATGGTCATGGCACGATCAGGTTGACGTCGCCAAGGGTGGCAACAGCAAAGGCCGTCGTTTACAGGAGTGGGTCGAATCTCAGGGTATGAGTATGCAGGACGTGATCGCCTTTGGGGATAATTTCAACGATCTGAGCATGCTGGAAAACGTCGGGTTAGGCGTGGCAATGGGCAATGCGGTAGATGCCATTAAAGAGCGCGCCGCGCTGGTGATTGGCGATCATGAAACGCCGGGCATCGCGGACGTTATCCGCAGTAAAGTGCTGAGCTGATGAGGTCATAAAAGAAAACGCCCTCTTCTGTCATTGAGGAAGGCGTTTTGTAGGACAATCCAGAGGTATCGTCATTCCGCCTTTTTCTTTTCCGCCCTGACGCATCGCGGAATTGAACGGTGATTTTCGTCGAAATAACGGCTTGGCCAGATCGCTGAAGGCGGCATACCCAACGCCTGGGCGATAATCTTCTCACCCTTTGCCCACGGGCGGGCCAGTGCGTTGGATAGCGTTGACGATCCTAAACCGGCTTCACGTGAGACTGCAGCCAGCGTGGTTTTCCTTTTGCGCAACCCGGCAATGATGTCCGCCGGATGCCAGTCATTTTCCATTTTCATCGTTCTTCCTTTTGTTGTCGGTACTGCCTTTGAAATGAGGTCTACTCTTTCCAGTAACATCGTTCAGTAACTCTAAACAACAATATGTTAAGTGATGCTTAACATGACGTCAATACAGTTTATATGGTTATTGAAGATGATCCCGCACAGACTGAAATCAGCACGAAAAAAAGCCGACCTCACGCAGGAAAAACTCGGTGTGTTGGGTGGCATTGATGAGAGCACGGCGCGCTCAAGGGTTTCGCAATATGAGAGCGGCACGTACAGCCCGAACTTCGACACGATGTGTCATTTTGCCCGCGTGCTGAACGTACCGGAATGCTATTTCTATATTCTGGACGACGACTTTGCCGAACAGGTGTTGGCGTTGTATGAAACCTTTAACGCGCCAAAAGCTTAACGGTTTAATGACACGCTTTTGATCTGCGCATACAGCCACTGGCCTGCGCGGATCATCAGCTCATCGCGCGCCCAGGGTGTAATGCGTGCCCAGATAATATGGCCGGCCATCGCGAGTTTCACTTCAATCTGGTGGCCCACGTCAAGACATTCCAGCACCTGCGCAGGCAGGACGTTTCGGATGCTGCTGTTATTGGCCGTCGGCTGCAACACCAGTGAAACGTCGGTGGCATTAACCCGCACCCGCATAGGCGTCCCCGGTTCTTCGTCAACTTTACTGATCCACAGCCGCTGATCGCCAATGGCCAGCGCGGTCATTTCGTAGCGCGGATGATGTTCCAGTACGCTGACGTTCAGCACACTGCTCTGTTCTTCTTTTGGCAGCCACGGGCGCATCACGTTGCTCGCCCAGACGTCCTCCAGATTGCCCATCGCCAGCACTTTTCCACCGTCAAGCACCAGCACTTTTTCCGCCAGGCGCAAAATTTCATCCAGACTGTGCGTGACGTACAGAATCGGAATATTGACTTCCTGCGCCAGCCGCTCGAGATAAGGCATCAGCTCGCGTTTACGCGGGAGATCCAGCGCTGCCAGCGGCTCATCCATCAGCAGAATTTCCGGTGCCGTCAGTAGCGCACGTCCGATCGCCACGCGCTGTTTTTCACCGCCGGAGAGCGTCAACGGAAAGCGATCGAGCAAAGATTCAATGCCGAGCAGCCGTACTATGCTGTCGAACTGGCCGCGCATCGACGCCGCCATGCCATATTGCAAGTTGCCTTTCACGCGATAATGCGGGAACAGACGGGCGTCCTGAAATACATATCCCACACGGCGCTTTTCAGGCGGCAGGAAAATTTTGTTATCGGCATCAGATAACACCCGGCCATTGAGCGAAATATGTCCGCTGTCGGGTTTCGTCAGACCACCGATGGCGTTGATCAGTGACGTTTTCCCCGCGCCGGACAAACCGAAAATCGCGGTGATGCCCTGTGCCGGTAAGGTTTGTGTGACCTGCAAATTCAGCTCACCCAGTTGCTGACTGAAATCCAGTTCCAGCATATCAGCCTCCCAGCCGCGTTCGGCTGCGTTTCGCCAGCCAGTCAGAAATCAGTAAGGCCGCCAGAGACAACAGGATCGCCAGCACGCACAGACGTGCGGCTGCGCTTTCTGCGCCGGGAGTTTCAATGAGGGTGTACATGGCCAGCGGAATGGTGCGGGTTTCGCCGGGAATGTTCGAGACGAAGGTAATGGTCGCGCCAAATTCGCCCAGCGAACGCGCGAACGCCAGCACCACGCCGACTATCACACCGGGAACTGAAAGCGGCAAGGTGATGGTGAAAAACACCCGCCACGGCGACGCTCCGAGCGTGCGGGCGGCGAGCTCCAGTTTCGGATCCACGGCTTCCAGGGACTGGCGGATAGCGCGCACCATCAGCGGAAACGCCACGACGGCAGAAGCCAGCACCGCGCCGTGCCAGCTGAAACTGAAGCTAAACCCAAACCAGTCATATAACCACTGGCCCACCACGCCCCGCCGCCCCATCACCACCAGAAGCAAATAGCCAATCACCACTGGCGGTAACACCAGCGGCAAATGGATAATACTGTCGAGCAGGGATTTGCCGAGAAAGCGGCAGCGGACCAGGATCCACGCCATCAGAATACCAAGTGGCAGACTGCAAACTACGGACAGGCTCGATACTTTCAGACTGAGAAATACCGCCTGCCACTCATATTCACTCAACATCATTAGCGTGGCGTAAATCCATAATGTTTGAAGATCTCTGCGGCAGCGGGTGTTTTCAGATAATCATAAAACGCGCTGACCGTCGGATTTTCGTGGCCTTTAACAATAGCCATCGGGTATTCCACCGGCTTATGGCTTGCAGCCGGGAAGATGCCGACAACCTTCACTTTTTTGCTGGCAATGGCATCAGAACCGTAGACGATACCCAGCGGAGCTTCTTCACGCTCGACCAGCGCCAGAGCGCCACGAACGTCGCTGGCACGCGCCAGTTTAGGTTCCAGCGTGGTCCAGGCGCCCAGTTTTTGCAGCGCTTCTTTGGCATAAATGCCCGCCGGGACGTGGTCCGGATCTCCGACGGCTAAGCGGCTGTCACCAATCAGTTTAAGCCACTGCGTTTTTTCAGAGATATCGACTTTGTCGATTTTGCTGGTTTTTGCAGAAACCAGCACCAGCTCATTGCCGAGCAGAGTATAACGGGTGTTATCGACAATTTGCTGTTTGCCGATGGCGTAATCCATCCACTGCTGATCGGCAGAAATAAACAGATCCGCCGGTGCGCCTTGCTCAATCTGGCGCGCCAGCGTAGAAGACGAGGCGAAGGAAGATACCACCTGCACGCCTTTCTCTTTCTGATACTGCGTCGCGATGTCCTGCAACGCGTTGGTCAGCGACGCCGCGGCAAAGACCGTAATTTTGTCTGCGGCCTGCGCCTGCACGTTCAGCCCTGCCACCAGCACAGTCGCCGTAAATAATGTTGTCCAGGAAGCTTTCATCGTTTTCCTCGCCTGTTATCCGTTATTCATACATCAGGTGATGCGTTATGTAGGCAACAATATAGCGCAGGAAAATGGGTTGTCATCTGATTTATCGGCGGAAACTGGCAGAACTTGAAGTTTGTTGATCTGGCTGCGGTGAATATTTTTTTCAGGAGCTTTGTGCTGCTCGCAGAAAAAAGAAAACCCGGCACAATGGCCGGGTTCTTCGGATTCAGACTGCATCACGACAACTTAGTAATGAGGCTTACTGCGGGACTCTTTAGAGTGGCCGATAACGGAAATAACGTTGAAGACGGTACCCAGTCCCCAGATCAGACCCAGGATCACCGCGATGAAGACCGGCACCATGATGGCAGCAAATACCAAACTTTCGATTAATTCTAACATGATAGCCTCACTTGACTGGCTGGATCGCACAACGACGGCGATGTTCATAAACTGTATGACAGACTGTCACAGATAATAGCAGTACGGGGCTGGAATTACTTTAGCATTTCGCCAACTTGCCTGCGGACGGGTTAAACGGCGACAATACATCTTCGTCTATTAAGGAAGCTGACATGCAAGCTGAAATTCTGTTAACCCTCAGGCTACAAGAGCGGCTATTCGCCGACCCGCGCCGTATCGAATTACTGCGACAGGTGCGCTATACCGGCTCGATCAGCCAGGGCGCAAAGCTGGCAGGGATCAGCTATAAAAGCGCGTGGGACGCCATCAACGAGATGAATCAGCTGGCGGATGAAACGCTGGTAGAGCGCAGCACCGGCGGCAAAGGCGGCGGCGGCGCAATCCTCACGCCTTACGGCGAACGTCTGATTCAGCTGTACGAGCTGCTGGCGCAGATCCAGCAAAAAGCGTTTGATGTACTCAAAGAAGATTCCCTTCCCCTCGACAGTTTGCTGGCCGCCATTTCCCGTTTCTCGTTACAGACCAGTGCGCGCAATCAGTTCTTCGGCAACGTAGTGGAACGCAGCCATGAGAGCGTCCAGCAGCATATCAATGTGATGCTGGCCGACGGGAAAACACAAATACGCGCCGCCATTACCGAGCAAAGCGCCGATCGCCTGGCGCTGACGCCCGGCAAGGAAGTGCTGGTGCTCATCAAAGCGCCGTGGATTACTCTGGGTTTCAATGCCGAAAATCCACACAACGCGTTGCCGGGCGACATCACCCATATTCAGCGCGGCGACATGAACAGCGAAGTGCTGCTGAAACTTCCCGGCGGCGAGACGCTGTGCGCCACGGTGCCGAACGAGGAAATGGATACGCTGAAGCTCGAAACCGGTCAGAGGGCATTTGCTCAGTTTGATGACGACAAAGTGATTATCGCCACGCTGTGCTGAAAAAACACTGATAATCAGTATCTTGCAGAATCAGCGCTGACACTTTGCAGAATTGTCAATTGACTCAGAGAACCTGAGCGCTTATCCCTTAATTCATCATTATTTCGAATTAAGGGATAACAATGTCGTTACATATTTCGCAAGGCATTTTCCGCCTGAGCGATACCCGAACCCTCGCACTTCCCGATCTCACTGTTCAGCAGGCCGATACCTGGGCGTTCGTTGGCTCCAACGGCAGCGGAAAATCCGCACTGGCCCGCGCCCTGGCAGGCGACCTCACATTGCTCAAAGGCACCCGCGAAAACGGCTTTGGCCACATCGTCCGGCTTTCCTTCGAGCAACTGCAAAGACTGGTGGCCGATGAATGGCAGCGTAACAACACCGATTTGCTGAGTGAAGGTGAAGATGACACCGGCCGCACAACCGCCGAAATCATTCAGGAAGAGGTGCAGGATCCGGCGCGCTGTGCCGCCCTCGCCGCCCAGTTTGGCATTGAGAAATTGCTCGACCGCCGTTTCAAATATCTTTCCACCGGTGAAACGCGCAAAACGCTGCTGTGCCAGGTGCTGATGCAACAGCCTGACTTGCTGGTGCTTGACGAGCCTTTCGACGGCCTCGACGTCAATGCGCGCGCCCAGCTGGCAGCGTTGCTGGCCACGCTGGCCGGACAGGGCCAGACCATGGTGCTGGTACTAAACCGCTTTGATGATATTCCTGAATTTGTGCAGAACGTCGGCGTGCTGGCGGATTGCACGCTGGCCTCCGTCGGCCCGCGCGAACAGGTGATGGCCGATGCGCTGGTGGCGCAGCTGGCCCACAGCGAAAGCCTGAGCGGCATGGCGGTGCCCGAAGCGGAGGATCCGACTGCCCGCGTCAGTCCGCCGGCAGACAGCCCGCTGATTGTGCTGCGCAACGGCGTGGTGCAGTACGACGATAAACCGATCCTGCACAATCTGAGCTGGCAGGTCGATCACGGACAACACTGGCAGATCACCGGGCAAAACGGTGCAGGGAAATCGACCCTGCTGAGTTTGATCACCGGCGATCACGCGCAGGGTTACAGCAACGATCTGACACTGTTTGGCCGCCGTCGCGGCAGCGGCGAAACTATCTGGGATATCAAGCGCCACATCGGTTACGTCAGCAGCAGCCTGCATCTCGATTACCGCGTCAGTACCAGCGTGCGTAACGTGATTACCTCCGGCTTCTTCGATTCCATCGGCATTTATCAGGCGGTTTCTGACCGGCAACGTTTACTCACCAGCCAGTGGCTGGCCCTGCTCGGCCTCGGTGGCGCAGCCGGTGAGATGCCGTTCCACAGCCTGTCATGGGGGCAACAGCGTCTGGCGCTGATCGCCCGCGCGCTGGTCAAACACCCTGCGCTGCTGATTCTCGACGAACCTTTGCAGGGGCTGGATCCGATTAACCGCCAGCTGGTGCGCCGCTTTGTCGATATCCTGATCGGCGAAGGGGAAACCCAGCTGTTGTTCGTATCTCACCATGCAGAAGACGCGCCGGAGTGCATAACGCATCGTCTGAGCTTTATTCCGGACGGCGATATCTACCGGTATCAGATCGAGCAACGTTAAAAACACAGCGGCCTTCCCGGTGCGGAAGGCCTGTTTTCCTCATTTTCCCCGCACTTTCCTCCCCTGCCAGACGCTTTACCACCGAAAAACCGTTTTCAGATAATGCGAAACTTTAAGTGTAAGCGATTACACCAAGCGCCATTTCTGGTCTGTAGCGTTATTCTTCTGGCTTTCCTTACCGCTGGTATCAGCTGTTTAGCATGGTAGAAAGGTGCTAAACTGTTTGTGTAAGCGATTCCATTTTATTGGGGATGGATCACCTTTTTCAGCCCTGCAGCGTGATATCGTTGCAGCATTGATAATCATCGGGGAGCGATTATGTACGTCTTAGTCACAGGTGGTAGCGGTTACATCGGCAGTCATACTTGCGTGCAATTGATTGATGCGGGTTATACGCCAATTATTCTGGATAACCTTCACAACAGTAAAGTCAGCGTGCTGGAGCGTATTAACACGCTGACCAGCAAAACGCCGCTGTTCTACGAAGGCGATATTCGTGACCGTGCGATCCTCGATAAAATTTTCAGCGAACACAAAATTCACTCAGTGATCCACTTTGCAGGCTGGAAAGCCGTGGGTGAATCCGTCGCGAAACCGCTGGCGTATTACGACAACAACGTCACCGGCACGCTGGTACTGGTAGAAGCGATGCGCGAAGCAGGCGTCAAAAACCTGATTTTCAGCTCATCGGCTACCGTGTATGGCGATCAGCCTAAAACGCCTTATGTCGAAGACTTCCCGACCGGCAACCCTTCCAGCCCGTATGGCCGCAGCAAACTGATGGTCGAGCAGATCCTGGAGGATGTACAGCGTGCGGAACCAGACTGGAGCATTACGCTGTTGCGCTACTTCAACCCGGTCGGCGCACATCCGTCGGGTCTGATGGGCGAAGATCCGCAGGGCGTACCTAACAACCTGATGCCGTTCATCGCACAGGTTGCCGTTGGCCGTCGTGAATCTGTCGCGGTGTTTGGCAATGATTATCCAACCAAAGACGGCACCGGCGTGCGCGATTATATCCACGTTGTCGATCTGGCCGACGGCCATCTGGCCGCCATGAAAACCCTGCACAACAAACCAGGCGTCCACATTTACAACCTCGGCGCAGGCTTTGGCCAGAGCGTACTGGAAGTCATCAATGCCTTCAGCAAAGCCTGTGGCAAGCCGGTGAAATACACCTTTGCGCCACGCCGTGACGGTGACCTGCCGGCTTACTGGGCGGATCCGACCAAAGCGGAAAAAGAGCTGAACTGGAAAGTGACCCGCACGCTGGAAGATATGGCCAATGACACCTGGCTCTGGCAGTCGAAAAACCCGCAGGGTTACCCAAACTAAGGCGGATAAGGAATCTTTATGACCACGTTTGACCCGATTGAACATCCGCATCGCCGCTACAATCCGCTGACCGATCAGTGGATTTTAGTCAGCCCGCACCGCGCCAAGCGCCCGTGGCAGGGACAGCAGGAAGCCGTTTCCGATGAAGTGCTGCCCGCGCACGATCCGGACTGCTTCCTGTGTCCGGGAAATACCCGCGTTACCGGCGATGTGAATCCGCAATATAGCGGCACGCACGTCTTCACCAATGACTTTGCCGCGCTGATGCCTGATACACCGTTTGCCCAGAAAAGTACCGATCCGCTGATGCGTCTGGAAAGCGCGCGCGGCACCAGCCGTGTCATTTGTTTCTCGCCCGATCACAGCAAAACGTTGCCGCAACTGTCGGTAGAAGCACTGACCGAAATCGTCAAAACCTGGCAGGAACAGACTGCGGATTTAGGTAAAACCTACCCGTGGGTGCAGGTTTTCGAGAACAAAGGCGCGGCGATGGGGTGCTCCAATCCGCATCCGCACGGCCAGATTTGGGCCAACAGCTTCCTGCCGAATGAAGCGGAACGCGAAGACCGTCTGCAACGCACATATCTTGAACAGCAGGGTTCGCCGATGCTGGTGGACTACGTGCAACGCGAGCTGGCCGACGGCAGCCGTACCGTGGTGGAAACCGAACACTGGCTGGCGGTGGTGCCTTACTGGGCGGCATGGCCGTTCGAAACGTTGCTGCTACCGAAAGCGCACGTCAAACGCATCACCGATTTGTCCGAAGCACAGCGCAGTGATTTAGCGCTGGCGCTTAAACAGCTGACCAGCCGCTACGACAATCTGTTCCAGTGCTCTTTCCCATATTCGATGGGCTGGCACGGCGCGCCATTTACCGAGGGCGACCACGAACACTGGCAGCTGCATGCCCATTTCTATCCGCCGTTGCTGCGTTCAGCCACGGTGCGTAAATTCATGGTCGGCTATGAATTGCTGGCCGAAACCCAACGCGACCTGACGGCTGAACAAGCCGCTGAGCGTCTGCGCGCGGTGAGTGATGTCCATTATCGTGAGGCCGGAGAAAAATAATGAATCTGAAAACTAAAGTCCTTGAAATCTTTGCTGATAAATTCGGCTACCCCGCGACCATCACCATCAAAGCGCCGGGCCGTGTGAACCTGATCGGTGAACATACCGACTACAACGACGGTTTCGTGCTGCCGTGCGCCATCGACTATGAAACAGTGATCGCCTGCGCCCAGCGTAACGATCGCCAGATCCGCGTCATCGCCGCAGATTACGACAACGAAGAAGACAGCTTCTCACTTGACGAACCCATCCTGCACAGCGACGCACATCCGTGGGCCAACTACGTACGCGGCGTGGTGAAACATCTGATGTTGCGTAACAAAGATTTCTCCGGCGCGGACATGGTGATAAGCGGCAATGTGCCGCAGGGCGCGGGTCTGAGCTCCTCGGCGTCGCTGGAAGTGGCCGTCGGTCAGGCGCTGAAATCTCTGTATGATTTACCGCTGGACGGCGTTGCCCTGGCGCTGAACGGTCAGGAAGCGGAGAACCAGTTTGTCGGCTGTAACTGCGGCATTATGGATCAGCTGATTTCTGCACTCGGCAAAGAAAACCATTCCCTGCTGATCGACTGCCGCTCACTGGAAACCCGCGCGGTCTCCATGCCGAAAAACGCCGCGGTAGTTATCATCAACTCCAACGTCAAACGCGGTCTGGTGGACAGTGAATACAACGCGCGTCGCGAACAGTGTGAAGTGGCTGCCCGCTTCTTCGGCGTGAAAGCATTGCGCGACGTAGATCCTGCCCTGTTCTTCTCTATTGAGGATGAACTGGATCCGGTGGTATCACGCCGTGCTCGTCACGTCATCACCGAAAACGACCGTACACTGGCTGCGGCTGACGCCCTGGCCAGCGGCGACCTGAAACGCATGGGCGAGCTGATGGCAGAATCTCACGCCTCCATGCGCGATGATTTTGAAATCACCGTACCGCAAATCGACAAGCTGGTTGAAATCGTCAAAGAAGTGATTGGCGACAAAGGCGGCGTGCGCATGACCGGCGGTGGTTTCGGCGGCTGCATCGTGGCACTGGTTCCGCAAGACATGGTGGAAAAAGTGCGTCACGCAGTGGAAGAACAATATCAGGCGCACAGCGGCCTGAAAGAAACCTTCTACGTTTGCACCGCATCACAGGGAGCTGGCGTATGTTAAAACCTGAAAATACGCAGCTGGCGCCCGATGGCCAGCCGTTTGAACAGGTGACGCTACAGAATGCGGCGGGCGCTACCGCCACGTTCATGGACTGGGGCGCGACCTGGCTGTCCTTCACGTTGCCGCTGGCCGATGGCACCACGCGCGAACTGCTGCTTGGCTGCCAGTCACCGCACGATTATATGAATCAGAGCGCCTATCTCGGTGCGACCGTCGGGCGCTATGCCAACCGCATTGCCCGTGCGCAGTTTGAGATCGAGGGTAAACCGCATCTGGTGGTCGCCAATCAGGGCGTACACCAGTTGCACGGCGGGCCGGAAGGTTTCCATGCGCGCCGCTGGAAGATCCTGTCTCAAAGTACGCAGAAAGTCAGTTTCCAGCTGTTCTCCGCCGACGGCGATCAGGGTTTTCCTGGCAATATGACCGCCACGGTGCATTACCAGCTGACCGACGATAATCGTCTGGAAATCCGTTACGACGCGACGGTCGATAAGCTGTGCCCGGTCAATCTGACCAATCACGCTTATTTCAACCTTGATGGCGAAGGCACCGATGCGCGTCAGCACAAGCTGCAACTGTTCGCCGACCGCTTCCTGCCGGTCGACAGCGACGGTATTCCGTGCGCCGATCCGACCACGGTAGAAAACACCGGCATGAACTTCAACGCGCCGAAAACGCTGGCGAAGGATTTCCTCAGCGATCGCGATCAGCAGCGTGTGAAGGGCTATGACCATGCCTATCTGCTCAACCGCACCTGCAATTCCGGGGAATTCCCGGCGGCGCATTTGTGGTCTGCCGACGGTAAAGTGCAGATGACTGTTTTCACCTCTGCGCCAGCGTTGCAGCTTTACAGCGGCAATTTCCTCGGTGGTACGCCGAACCGCACCGGCGGCGAATATGCCAGCTACAGCGGCGTGGCGCTGGAAAGTGAATTCCTTCCCGACAGCCCGAATCACGCCACCTGGCCGCAGCCCAGCTGCTGGATAAAACCGGGCCAGACCTATAAATCTGCCACGACCTACCAGTTCTTCGCGCTGTGATCCTGATGGACAGGATCGCCAGATCCTGTCCTGTTTTGTGACTTACCCCGCATCTGCGTCAGCACATTTTCAGCTAAAGAGTTCAGCCACATCTACGCTTAGTGAGTGTCCTGCGAAAAGGACGTTTAATAAGGAGTTCGTTATGCGTTTACCCGTTGTATTAACCCTGCTGGCCACCTTGTGTGCGGCGGGTTCTGCGCTGGCCGCTGATACGGTCAAAGCACCTTCTGCGGCACAGACTGCGCAACGACAGAAAATGACCGATTGTAATTCGCAGGCCACCACGCAATCCCTCAAAGGCGAGGACCGCAAAAAATTCATGAGTAATTGCCTGAAAGCGGAAAGTAACGCCACTGAAAAACTGAGCCCGCAACAGGAGAAAATGAAAACCTGTAATGCCGATGCGGCGAAGAAAGAGCTGAAAGGCGATGCACGTAAAACTTTCATGAGCACCTGCCTGAAAAAAGCCAGCTAATTACGCTGCACTTTTATACAAAACGCGTGGTTCGGGCGACCGTCTGCGCGTTTTGTTTTACATCCCCGCAGCAAATTCGTTATGTTTAACCTCAAACGGTGTGACACAACGGCGATCAGGGTACATACCGATTGCCGATGAGGATGCCAAGACCCTATAATGATAATTGTTATCATTGAAAATTCAGTTAACTGAGGAGTTTAGCTATGGCTGTAACCAAACTGGTGCTGGTACGACACGGTGAAAGTGAGTGGAACAAAGAAAACCGTTTTACCGGCTGGCATGATGTTGAACTGTCCGAAAAGGGCCGTACCGAAGCAAAAGCAGCCGGTCAGCTGCTGAAAGACGAAGGCTTCCACTTTGACTTCGCCTACACCTCCGTGCTGAAACGTGCCATCCATACTCTGTGGAGCGTTCTGGACGAACTGGATCAGCCTTGGCTGCCGGTAGAAAAATCCTGGAAACTGAACGAACGTCATTACGGCGCGTTGCAGGGTCTGGATAAAGCTGAAACCGCAAAAAAATACGGTGACGAGCAAGTGAAACAATGGCGTCGTGGCTTTGCCGTGACTCCGCCAGAGCTGGACCGTTCAGACGAGCGTTTCCCTGGCCACGATCCGCGTTACGCAAAACTGTCTCAGGAAGAACTGCCAACGACGGAAAGCCTGGCGCTGACCATCGAACGCGTTATCCCTTACTGGACTGAAGTTATCAAACCTCGCATCGAAAGCGGCGAGCGCGTGATCATCGCTGCACACGGCAACTCCCTGCGTGCGCTGGTCAAATACCTGGATAATCTGGGCGAAGACGAAATTCTGGAACTGAACATCCCTACCGGTGTTCCACTGGTTTACGAATTCGACGAAAACTTCAAACCTGTAAAACATTACTATCTGGGCAATGCCGACGAAATCGCAGCGAAAGCCGCGGCCGTGGCAAACCAGGGTAAAGCGAAGTAATTAATATTTACTGACCTGTTCAGTAAAGGATGAAAGGCATGCGCAAGCGTGCCTTTTTTGTTTTTAAGGCAGGATGACTTACGTTTTTTCGCGCCAGTACATATTCATGTTTTCGAATATGTTATTGACTCTCCCGTTCTGGCGGGTAATATTCCCCGACCACATCAGGAGTGTCTATGCCCGAGCTTACCCCGCTTCAGCTCTTTAAATGCCTTTCGGATGAAACCCGTTTGGGGATCACGCTGCTGCTGCATGAAATGGGTGAACTGTGCGTATGCGATATCACCGTCGCCATCGAAGAGTCGCAACCTAAGACCTCGCGTCATCTGGCGATGCTGCGCGAAACCGGCCTGTTATTAGACCGACGCGAAGGGAAATGGATCCACTATCGCCTTTCACCGCACATTCCTGCGTGGACAGCCGAAATCATCAGGCAGACCGCCCAATGCCAGTTTGTACAAATCACTCAGCTCACCAAACGGCTGCAACAAGGCAGCGTCGCTTGCCAATAATGCGTTAAAAATTTACTCAATCATATATGAAATAACATATATAAATCGGAGAACACTATGTGGCCCGCAGGTCTGATTTTTATCTTTACCCTGGTACTGATTATCTGGCAGCCCGGTGGATTAGGTATTGGCTGGAGCGCGAGCCTGGGCGCGGTGCTGGCCCTGGCGACCGGCGTTGTGCATCCCGGTGATATTCCGGTGGTATGGGAAATTGTCTGGAACGCCACGGCGACATTCATCGCCGTGATTATCATCAGCCTGTTGCTGGATAAATCGGGATTCTTCGAGTGGGCCGCGCTGCACGTCGCGCGCTGGGGAAACGGCAAAGGCCGCTGGTTGTTCACCTACATTATTTTACTCGGAGCAAGCGTCGCTGCGCTGTTCGCTAATGACGGCGCGGCGTTAATCCTGACCCCCATTGTCATCGCCATGCTTCTGGCGCTTGGTTTCAGCCGGGGCGCGACGCTGGCCTTTGTCATGGCCGCCGGGTTTATTGCTGATACTGCCAGCCTGCCGCTGATCGTCTCCAATCTGGTCAATATTGTCTCTGCCGACTTTTTCAAGCTTGGCTTCAATGATTACGCCTCGGTCATGGTGCCCGTCGATATCGCCGCTATCGTGGCGACGCTCATCACGCTGCACCTGTTCTTTCGCAAGGATATTCCGAAAACCTACGATGTCGCCAGGCTCAGGCGCCCGCGTGATGCGATTAGCGATATGCGCACATTTAAAACCGGCTGGCTGGTCCTGATTCTGTTGCTGGTGGGTTTCTTTGCCCTTGAGCCGCTGGGCATACCCGTCAGTGCGGTGGCTGCTGTCGCAGCGTTTATTCTCTGGCTGGTCGCCCGTCGCGGTCACATTATCGATACCGGTAAAGTGCTGAAAGAAGCGCCGTGGCAAATCGTCATATTCTCACTGGGGATGTATCTGGTGGTGTATGGCCTGCGCAACGCTGGCCTGACGGAGTGGTTGTCCGGCGTGCTGAATACTTTCGCCGTCCACGGATTGTGGGTCGCCACGCTGGGCACCGGGTTCCTGAGCGCCCTGCTCTCCTCACTGATGAACAATATGCCAACGGTGCTGATTGGCGCGCTTTCCATTGAGGGCAGCACTGCAACCGGCGTCATCAAAGAGGCCATGATTTACGCCAATATTATCGGCAGCGATCTCGGACCGAAAATTACGCCGATTGGCAGCCTGGCGACGTTGTTGTGGCTTCACGTTCTGGCACAAAAAAATATCACCATCACCTGGGGTTATTACTTTTACGTCGGGATCGTCATGACCCTGCCGGTACTGTTCGTTACGCTGGCAGCCCTGGCTGTCCGCTTATCATTTCATGTGGCCTGAACCACACGCCTGACAGAGAACTCGCAATGACCGATATCACGATTTATCACAATCCGTCCTGCGGCACGTCGCGCAACACGCTGGCGCTTATCCGCAACAGCGGCGTTGAACCCGCTATCATTTTGTATCTGGAAAACCCGCCATCACGTGATGAACTGATCACAATGATTGCCGGTATGGGCATCTGCGTACGCGCACTTGTGCGTAAAAACGTTGAGCCTTATGAAAAGCTCGGACTGAGCGACGATAAATTTTCTGACGACGCGCTGCTGGATGCCATGTTGGCATACCCGATTTTAATCAACCGGCCGATCGTCGTGACACCGAAAGGAACCCGGCTTTGTCGCCCTTCCGAAATCGTACTGGATATTTTGCCGGATGCGCAGAAAGGCGCTTTCACCAAGGAAGACGGTGAGAAAGTGATTGATGAAACCGGACAGTTAATTATTAAGGGGGCAGCTTATGAATGACCAGGCGCTGGATCCGTATGTTCATTTATACAATCCGTCGTGCATCGCCAACGAGGTGATGCAGGGCTGACAGGCCCGGAACCGTCGATTTGGGGTGGATATCGCGACGAGAAATATCCATTCCAAAAAACACAGAAATACCGGTTATGAACATTACCATTCATTGTAATTAAGAATAAATAGCATTAAATATATTTATGGTTATCCCCTCATCTGAATAATCATTTAACTTTTCAAAATTTGTTTTTTTCTAAAATTAAGATAATCCGACAAAACACCTAAAGATAAAAGAAATCCACCCGATAATACTGAAAGGGGAAATTACATCCCTGATAGTATGAATCGCCCTTTAACTGATTACTTACCCTTATTAAAATCCGTTATCAGACGACCTTGAAGCATGTGCCACCGGGGTTAAATATCATGAGCTTTCTAAAAAACATTAAAATAAGAACGGCACTCGTACTCATTCTCATCATTTTCTCATTGCTCTGGGCAGGAGCATCCGGATTTGCGTTATATTCCCTTAAAGAGTTAAAACTCGAACTGGGTGTGACTACTATTCAGCAAAATAATGGCGATATCATCAATGGCGCGAACGCGCAGTACTATCGCGCTGTCACTTCGCTTGAACGTGCTATGGGAGGCATAGACAAAAACGATAACGCCATTTTTGATCTCGAAATGAAGGCGACGGCGATAGAATTAGAGAGTCTGCAAAAAGGGTTGATGCAATTTAAAGCGATTAATCATGGCAATCTTGATGCACCAACAATAGATGATATTTATAACAGTTCATTTAATCTTTACAATGACGCTGTGTTGCCCCTGTTTGGATCTGCTAAAGATAAAAGAATCGGCGACTTCGAGAAAATTAAAACTGATAAGTATCTTCCTCTTAGGCGTAACTTCAGTGCGGCAATTGATAAATACAACAATAAAATAATCTCTTTAAACGCTGAGGCAAATGCAAGGATTACGCGTTGGGTAACGTGGTGCCAGTATATTCTCATTAGCGCACTGATGATAAGCGTACTCATCATGATGGCGAGCGATCGTTATTTAGTTAATTTTCTCGTTAAACCCCTGAATATCATAAAAGCCCATCTGGAATCTCTGGCCACTGGTGTACTGGACAAAAAAATTGTCGAACAGGGAAGAAACTGTATCGGTCAGTTAGTCCCTTACATCGATAAAATGCAGGGCAACTGGGCGCAGACCGTACGCGATATTCGTAACAGCGCAGATTCCATTTATAAAGGTTCCAGCGAAATCTCCATCGGCAATACCGACCTGTCTTCACGGACTGAAGAACAGGCTTCCGCACTGGAAGAGACAGCCGCCAGCATGGAGCAGTTGGGGTCAACCGTCAGACAAAATGCGGATAACGCCGGAGAGGCAAGCACACTGGCGAGCCATGCGACTCAGGAAGCACACACCGGCGGCGATATTGTCAGCGGTGTCATCAGCACCATGACCAAAATTACCGGCAGCTCACATAAGATTGTCGACATCATCAGCGTCATCAACAGTATTGCCTTCCAGACCAATATTCTTGCCCTGAACGCGGCGGTGGAAGCTGCCCGTGCGGGAGAGCAAGGGCGTGGCTTTGCCGTCGTCGCCAGTGAAGTGCGTAATCTGGCTCAACGCAGCGCGCAGGCCGCTAAAGAAATTGGCGTCCTTATCAATGACTCGGTTGAAAATATTAAATCCGGGTCAGATCAGGTGACGCGCGCGGGTGAAGCGATGGAGAAAATAGTCAGCTCTGTCAGCCACGTCAGTGAAATCATGAGCGAAATTGCTGCGGCTTCTACAGAGCAAAGTAAAGGGATCAGCCAGATTGGTACAGCAGTGGTACAGATGGACAGCGTCACTCAGCAAAATGCCGCTTTGGTGCAGGAGTCGGCAGCGGCAGCGGCCTCTCTGGAAGAGCAGGCCAGACACCTGACTGAGATCGTCTCCATCTTTAAAATTGGGGGCTCTGAGAAACGCGCCGACATCCCGATGCTTAAAAGGCCGGATATGCGTGCCAAAAGTCCACCATTAGTGACCGATCAGGGCGGCTGGACCCAGTTTTAATCTCAGGGATAACTTTGACGTCAGGCGTTCGAGATAAAACATAGACATGGCAATCCTAATATCGGAGCATGGCTTAATGCAGCCCGAAAAAGGAGAACCCCATGCCCGTCAGACTCGCCTCACCGGATGAAGCAGAAAAACTCTGGGAGATCAGGAATAAGGCCATCCGCCATGGATGCAAAAATACCTATGATGAACAGGTTATCCTTGCCTGGACGCCTGACCTGATGCCGCCAGGATACCGCACAACGGTGGCCAGTAATCCTTTTTTCGTTGTCGATTCGCCTGAGGGGAAAATCCCGGTGGCGACCGGTTATCTTGATCTGCAAAATCACAGCGTGGAAGCCATTTTCACGCTGCCTGATTTCACCGGGAAAGGCTATGCCCGCCGGATCCTTGACGCCATCAAAGCTGAAGCGAAACAGCGAGGACTGGTTGCACTGACCTTATCCTCCACGCCTAACGCCTTTACGTTTTATCAAAAGAATGGGTTCAGTCTGGTCAGGGAAAGTCTGCATCGCTCCGGGATGGCAAAAGCTGACCTGCGCTGTATGGATATGCGCTGCGAATTATAATGTTGATTCGAAAATGAAAAAGCCCCGAATTAACGGGGCTTTATATCAGATAAATAGAGGGATGAGATTATCCGCGGCGCGCTTTTACTGCGTTCGCCAGGCTGCGCAGCAGCACTTCAGTATCTTCCCAGCCGATGCAGGCATCGGTCACGCTCTGGCCGTAAACCAGCGGCTCACCGCTGTCGAGGCTCTGGTTACCTTCCACCAGATGACTTTCTACCATCACGCCCATCACCGCCTGTTCACCGCCCGCTACCTGAGCGCAAACGTCTTCACAAACTTCCATCTGTTTCTTGAATTGTTTGCTGCTGTTGGCATGGCTGAAGTCGATCATGATACGTGCAGGCAGGCCGCCTTTTTTCAGGCCCTCTTTCACTTCCTGCACATCTTGCGCGCTGTAGTTTGGCTTTTTCCCGCCGCGCAGGATGATGTGGCAATCGTTGTTACCGCTGGTATTCACAATAGCGGAATGCCCCCATTTGGTGACCGACAGGAAGCAGTGTGGCGCTCCGGCTGCGTTGATCGCATCGATCGCCACTTTGATGGTGCCGTCGGTACCATTCTTAAATCCGACCGGGCAGGATAAACCGGAGGAAAGCTCACGGTGAACCTGAGATTCTGTCGTACGTGCGCCAATCGCGCCCCAGCTCATTAAATCCGCCAGATATTGTGGCGTGATCATGTCCAGGAATTCGCCCGCCGCAGGCAGACCAATATCATTAATATCCAGTAACAATTTGCGCGCGATGCGTAAACCGTCGTTAATCTGGTAACTGTTATTCATATGCGGGTCGTTAATTAACCCCTTCCAGCCCACCGTGGTACGCGGTTTTTCAAAGTAAACGCGCATCACCACTTCCAGCTCGCCCTGCAGTTCTTCACGCATTTTCATCAGGCGCGCCGCGTACTCTTTTGCGGCTTTCGGATCATTGATAGAGCAAGGGCCGATCACTACCAGAAGACGATCATCGTTTCCTTTCAGAATCTTATGAATGGCATTGCGTGCCTGAGAGACTGTTTTCGCCGCTTTGTCGGTCGCAGGAAATTTTTCCAGCAGTGCGACAGGTGGCAAAAGTTCCTTAATTTCTTTGATACGTAAATCGTCGTTTTGATAATTCATAACTGTTCCATTCGGGTATTCATAAGAGACAAAGCGAAACGCTGACCGCGTTCAATCTAGCCGTATTGGGTGCCGGTGTAAATCTACTTTTACACTTACGAATAGTCTCATTTTGATTCAGGACATGAATTCATTAGCTAACCTTTAACTGTCCATACGAAAACGACGACGGATCCTTCTGTAACAATGGAGATGACAATATGAATAAGTTCGCAATCGCATTCTTTACCGCAGCTCTGGCCCTGACTTCAGGTGCCGCGCTTGCAGCAGGCACCGATGCTGGTTCTAACAACGGCGCAGCTAATCAGTCCGACAGCCCTGGCTCTATTCAGAAAATCGCGCCTAACGGCGTCGATAACAACAAAATCAATGAAACCGACAAACCCGTTAATGAAGTCCATAAAAAGACTCACAAAACGACGGATAAAGCTCATCACGATATGAGTAAGAAAACTGTCGATCATAAAAAGGCAATGTGTAAGGACGGTCGCTGCCCGGATCAGGTACCAGGCACTAACCAGTCTAAAGCGACGGGCAATTAAACCCCGCCTTCACAGCAAAGAATCATGAGGAACTTCGGTTCCTCTTTTTTTCGCCCTGCCCCCTTCTTGCAACACTTCATGATTACGTTATTGTAATTGCCTCTATTCATCATTTTTGTGAATACAATTATGTCTGCATCATCATTTTTACCTCAGGACAAAAACAGTCGCCGACTGCTGCTCGCGTTCCTGATTACCGTCACTTTTATGGTCGCCGAAGTGATCGGTGGTCTGATTTCCGGCTCGCTGGCTCTGCTGGCCGATGCCGGGCATATGCTTACCGATGCCGCTGCGCTGCTTGTCGCACTGATGGCGGTGCGTTTCGCAAAACGTAAGCCCAACTCACGCCATACCTTTGGCTATCTGCGCCTGACCACCATGGCGGCCTTCGTGAACGCGGCGGCATTGCTGGTGATCGTCGTGCTGATTGTGTGGGAGGCTATCGCCCGCTTCTTCAACCCGCAACCGGTCATGGGCACCACGATGCTGGTGATCGCCATCGCCGGCCTGTTCGCCAATATTCTGGCGTTCTGGCTGCTGCATCAGGGAGAAGAGAAAGCCAATATCAACGTGCGGGCCGCAGCGCTTCACGTCCTCGGGGATTTGCTTGGTTCGATTGGTGCGGTCGCCGCAGCGCTGATCATTATGTATACCGGCTGGACGCCAATCGACCCCATTTTGTCGGTGCTGGTATCGTGTTTAGTTCTGAATAATGCGTGGCGGTTGCTGCGTGAGAGCTTCCACGAATTACTCGAGGGCACGCCGGAGGAGATCGATATCGATGAGCTGCGTAAGGATCTGTCGCGCAGTATTCCCGAAGTGCGGAACGTGCACCATGTTCACGTCTGGCAGATAGGTGAACAGCGACTGATGACGTTGCATGTTCAGGTGGTACCCCCGCATGACCACGACGCGCTCCTCGGGCGCATTCAGCATCATTTGCTCGAGAAATTCCGCATCGGTCATGCGACGATCCAGATGGAATACGGTCATTGTGAAACGCCGGATTGTGAGATTAATGAAGTGCCTGTCGCCAGCGGCGGTCACGATCATCACGGCCATAGCCATGCGCATCATCACTGATTGATTAACATGTTTCATAATGCAAAACGCCTCCGGTTGGAGGCGTTTTGCGTTGGCAGGTCATCAGGCGGCGTGCAGCGGTAGCGAACCGTTTTGCTTCGCGCTTTTGATCCACAGCCAGGAGCCGTTCAGCGCGATAAGCGTCAGCAATAGATATTCCAGCGCCATCGCGTAGACGCCCTGATACGCAAAAATTGCCACGCTGATGACGTCAATCACCACCCACAGCAACCAGTTCTCGACGTATTTGCGTGTCATCAGCAGCATCGCCACTATCGACAGCACCATCATTGATGAATCCCAGAACGGGAACGCATCAGGCTGCAGCTCCGGCATCTGTACATTCAGCCCAAGCGCCTGCATTAAATTAACGGCCAGCAGCGTGAGCGCGGCAAACACGCGGTCTATATTGAAGGACATCATCAGAATGCCAGCGACACAAATCGCGCCCCAAAGCAGCGCTTTTCCGCGCGGTAACCAGCGAATTTGCAGCTCAGCCTGTTGATCTGCCGTCTGGCGGCTCCATGCGTACCAGCCGTAAATATTGGCACCAAAGAAGAATACTTGCAGCAGCAAGCTGGCATAAAGTTGAATCTGAAAGAAAATGATCGCAAACAGCGTAACGTTGATCAGGCCAAACGGATAGTTGATCAGCTTTTCTTTGCTGGCGAACCAGATACACAACAGGCCAAAAATGGTTCCTATGGCTTCGATCCACGACAGGTCATAGCCGCCTTTCCCCAGCGGAATATGCACCAGGATATTGCTGGTACTGAAAAAATCCATCATCTCATCCTTTCCTTTCGTCAGTTACAAAGCACAGGCTTACAGTGTTTTAGACTGAGTACGCAGTTTGAGCTCAGCTGCGAACGCCAGCATACGGTTAAGCGGGATCAACGATTTCACGCGCAGCGCTTCATCCACTTCAATAGCATGTTTCGCGCCGCCATGCTCAAGCCCTTCCGCAATGGCTTTCAGGCCGTTCATCGCCATCCACGGACAATGTGCGCAGGTACGACAGCTGGCACCTTCACCCGCCGTCGGCGCTTCGAATAATTCTTTATCCGGACACACCTGCTGCATTTTGTAGAAAATGCCCCGGTCAGTCGCCACGATCAGCTGTTTATTGGGCAATGTTTTTGCCGCCTGAATCAGCTGGCTGGTCGACCCTACCGCATCCGCCATGTCGACGATCGCCTGTGGGGACTCCGGATGCACCAGCACAGCGGCGTTTGGGTACAAACCTTTCATTCGGGTCAGGGCCTGAGTTTTAAACTCGTCATGGACGATACAGGCGCCCTGCCAGCACAGCACATCTGCACCGGTCTGTTTACGCACGTAATTGCCCAAATGACGGTCCGGTGCCCAAATGATTTTTTCGCCCAGACTATCCAGATGCTCGATCAATTCGACGGCGATGCTGGAAGTCACTACCCAGTCTGCCCGCGCTTTAACCGCTGCCGAGGTATTAGCGTAGACCACCACGGTACGATCGGGGTGACTGTCGCAGAAATCCGAAAATGCCTGTTCAGGACAACCGAGATCCAGAGAGCACTCCGCATGGAGTGTCGGCATCAGCACGGTTTTCTCCGGGCTGAGGATCTTAGAGGTCTCTCCCATAAAGCGCACACCGGCCACCAGCAAAGTCGACGCAGGATGCTGACTGCCGAAACGAGCCATCTCCAATGAGTCTGCCACGATACCGCCAGTTTCTTCTGCCAGCGCCTGAATTTCAGGATCGGTATAGTAATGCGCGACCATCACGGCATTACGCTCCTTCAGCAGTTTCTTAATCTTCTCTTTGTAGAAAATCTTTTCATCTGCATTCAGAACAGCGGGCTTAGGCGGGAAAGGGTATACCGTCGCATTCAGATCCAATGTTTCGCTCATACTCATCATCTCATTCAGTCAGGCGTCATGCCTGAAGGCTGGAAGCCACCCCTGGATTCAATCAGAAACAGAGTGGTTTTGTATGCTAAACAAAATAACGCAAAAAAGGAGAAAAGTCGTCGGTATTTTAGCCGTTAAGCTCAAAATGTTTACTGGACTTAAAAGTGATGGATTTTAATTCCGCACCGAGGTAAATCGCGGGTGGGATAAATGAAGTTTCGAGGTTCAGATGCGAAAAAAGCGCCAAAAGGCGCTTTTTCCTGAATTCTTAGATTTAGATGTATTCCACTTGAAAGTGGTGGGCCGTGCTGGATTCGAACCAGCGACCAATTGATTAAAAGTCAACTGCTCTACCAACTGAGCTAACGGCCCATCTAAATACTATGTACTGCTCTATCT
>NZ_JYDE01000016.1 GCF_003263515.1 Rahnella inusitata
GGCCGTACCGTAGGTGCAGGTGTTGTTGCTAAAGTTATCGCTTAATTGCCGATAGACTTTTTTGTCACTATACGTTGACGCAATACACACTAAAAGGGCATCATTCGATGCCCTTTTTTTCTACGCTGTGGCGCTAGAACCTATCTCATCAGCGATTTATACGTCATAATCATTGGTGAGATAGGCTCTGAGATATAGCGTAAAACACCGAATTGCGCTCGAGTAGAGCATCGATCGGTTTGGTTTGCCTCGCAATGCGAGGCAAAGTTGTTTGTTCTGAATCATTGTGACGGGTTGGTTTATGAGTGCGAATACCGAGGCTCAAGGGAGCGGGCGCGGCCTGGAAGCGGTAAAGTGGCTGATTGTTGCCGTTTTGTTGGTTGTAGCTATTGTCGGTAACTATTATTACCGTGCATACAGCCTGCCGTTACGCGCGTTAGCAGTAGTTGTAATTATCGCAATTGCAGGCGCAGTGGCATTATTGACCACTAAAGGCAAAGCGACGGTTGCGTTTGCTCGTGAAGCGCGCACCGAAGTACGTAAAGTCATTTGGCCAACGCGCCAGGAAACATTGCATACCACACTGATCGTTGCTGCGGTGACTGCCGTTATGTCTCTGATTCTGTGGGGGCTGGATGGTATTTTAGTCCGCCTGGTATCCTTCATTACTGGTCTGAGGTTCTAAATGTCTGAAGCACCTAAAAAACGTTGGTACGTCGTTCAGGCGTTTTCTGGCTTTGAAGGCCGCGTAGCGCAATCGCTGCGTGAGCACATCAAATTACATGACATGGAAGAGCTGTTTGGCGAAGTCATGGTTCCAACCGAAGAAGTGGTTGAAATCCGTGGTGGCCAGCGCCGTAAGAGCGAGCGTAAATTCTTCCCGGGTTATGTGCTGGTTCAGATGGTGATGAATGACGCCAGCTGGCACTTAGTACGCAGCGTTCCTCGTGTAATGGGCTTCATCGGTGGGACATCTGATCGTCCTGCGCCGATCAGCGACAAAGAAGTTGATGCGATCATGAATCGCCTGCAACAAGTGGGTGATAAACCACGTCCTAAAACATTGTTTGAACCAGGTGAACTGGTACGTGTTAGTGACGGTCCGTTTGCGGACTTCAATGGTGTGGTCGAAGAAGTGGATTACGAAAAAAGCCGCCTGAAAGTCTCTGTTTCCATCTTTGGCCGTGCAACACCGGTTGAACTGGACTTCGGTCAGGTAGAAAAAGGCTAACAACTACGTTCGATAATCATTAGAACAGATGTTGTACAGGGCGCGAAATTGAACTATAATTTCGCGCCTTTTGTTTTTATGTGCAGCCTCTGCGCGTAAAACTGTAAAGTACTACAAATAACGGGGAGCCTCTTTAAACAGGCGATATCACCCAAACGAGGATATTTACCATGGCCAAGAAAGTACAAGCCTACGTTAAGCTGCAAGTTGCAGCTGGTATGGCAAACCCAAGTCCGCCAGTTGGTCCAGCATTGGGTCAACAAGGCGTGAACATCATGGAATTCTGTAAGGCGTTCAATGCTAAGACTGATAGCATGGAAAAAGGCCTGCCAATTCCTGTTGTTATTACTGTTTATTCTGACCGTTCTTTCACTTTCGTTACCAAAACCCCTCCTGCAGCAGTACTGCTGAAGAAAGCGGCTGGTATCAAGTCTGGTTCCGGCAAGCCGAACAAAGACAAAGTGGGTAAAGTAACGAGTGCTCAGGTTCGTGAAATCGCAGAAACCAAAGCTGCGGACATGACTGGTTCTGACGTTGAAGCGATGACTCGCTCCATCGAAGGTACTGCTCGTTCCATGGGCCTGGTAGTGGAGGATTAATAAATGGCTAAGCTGACCAAGCGCATGCGCGTGATCCGTGACAAAGTTGATGCTACTAAACAGTATGACATCACCGAAGCCGTTGCTCTGCTCAAAGAGCTGGCCACTGCTAAATTCGTAGAAAGCGTGGACGTTGCCGTTAATCTCGGCATCGACGCACGTAAATCTGATCAAAACGTTCGCGGTGCAACCGTTCTGCCACACGGCACCGGTCGTTCTGTTCGCGTTGCCGTCTTCGCCCAAGGTGCAAACGCTGAAGCTGCTAAAGCTGCAGGCGCTGAACTGGTAGGTATGGAAGATCTGGCAGATCAGATCAAAAAAGGCGAAATGAACTTCGACGTTGTTATCGCATCTCCAGATGCAATGCGCGTTGTTGGCCAATTAGGTCAGGTACTGGGTCCACGTGGCCTGATGCCTAACCCAAAAGTTGGTACTGTAACTCCTAACGTTGCTGAAGCAGTTAAGAACGCTAAAGCAGGTCAGGTTCGTTATCGTAACGACAAAAACGGCATCATCCATACCACTATCGGTAAGGTTGATTTCGAATCCGACAAGCTGAAAGAAAACCTTGAAGCTCTGTTGATCGCTCTGAAAAAAGCGAAGCCTTCCCAGGCTAAAGGCGTTTTCATCAAGAAAGTCAGCCTGTCCACCACCATGGGCGCCGGCGTTTCTGTTGATCAAAGCGGCCTGAGCGCAGTAGTTAGCTAATTAACTACCTGTGTTTATCGCTTTACGCGGGGGATGGATTTGTATAAAATCTATCGCCCGTTGTTTCGTTAACGCGAAACCAAGAATTTTTCGGTTGGAGCCTGGCCTATCCAGGCCTCCGTCCAAGACCGCAGGTGTCCCGAAAGGGACTTAATCCTTCCTGCGTAGACGGTGACAGAGCCTGAAGAAAGTATTTCTTTTTTATTCTTAATTAAGATTTGTCTTTGCTGGATTCTCTGCTCACCGTGTTTGAACGCTTGATATCGATCTCGATAACAAGTGATGTGAGTTCCGGGGATTTTCCCCGGCCAAATCCAGGAGCAAAAAGCTAATGGCATTAAATCTTCAAGACAAACAAGCGATTGTTGCTGAAGTCATCGAAGTAGCCAAAGGCGCGCTGTCTGCGGTTGTTGCGGATTCTCGCGGCGTAACTGTAGATAAAATGACTGAACTGCGTAAAGCAGGTCGTGAAGCTGGCGTTTATATGCGTGTTGTTCGCAACACCTTAATGCGCCGCGTCGTTGAAGGTACTCAGTTTGAGTGCCTGAAAGACACGTTTGTCGGTCCAACCTTGATTGCATTTTCTTCTGAACACCCAGGCGCTGCTGCCCGTCTGTTCAAAGATTTCGCTAAAGCGAATGCAAAATTTGAGGTTAAAGCTGCGGCCTTTGAAGGTGAGTTTATCTCTGCGGCTCAAATCGACCGCTTGGCAACTCTGCCTACTTACGAAGAAGCAATCGCACGCCTGATGGCAACCATGAAAGAAGCCTCTGCAGGCAAACTGGTTCGCACTCTGGCTGCTGTACGCGATCAGAAAGAAGCTGCTTAATCAGCCTTTCTTTTTTCGTTTATTTGCTTACGTATAAACTATTTCTGAATTCTAGGAACACTTGAAATGTCAATCACTAAAGAACAAATCATTGAAGGCGTTGCAGCTCTGTCTGTAATGGAAATCGTTGAACTGATCTCCGCTATGGAAGAAAAATTCGGCGTTTCTGCTGCTGCTGCTGTTGCAGGTCCTGCTGCTGCTGCTGAAGCTGTTGAAGAAAAAACTGAATTCGACGTTGTTCTGGCCGCTGTTGGCGCGAACAAAGTTGCAGTTATCAAAGCTGTTCGTACCGCGACTGGCCTGGGTCTGAAAGAAGCAAAAGACCTGGTTGAGTCTGCTCCAGCAGCTCTGAAAGAAGGCATCAGCAAAGACGACGCTGAAGCTCTGAAAAAATCTCTGGAAGAAGCTGGTGCTTCTGTTGAAGTTAAGTAAGTTTAACTTCCCGGAGTGCAGTCTGTCCTAACAGACTGATGGCTGGTGACTTTTTAGTCACCAGCCTTTTTGCGCTATAGAGTGTCAGTGGTGTTTCACACTGTTTGAGCACTGAACTACTCTAATATCTCTTCTTGAGACGCCTTAATATATTGATGCCGCTTGCTATGGCTCATCCATAGATAATGCACAACGAAATGATTTAAGAGTGATAGAAACAGATATTGCGGAAAGCGTCTCTGCTTTCCGGTCGACATAAACGGTGTTGCATGAACTGTCCTTCTCAGGGCAGACAAGATTGGGTCACTGATCAGCGAGCTGAGGAACCCTATGGTTTACTCCTATACCGAGAAAAAACGCATTCGTAAGGATTTTGGTAAACGTCCACAAGTTTTGGACATTCCCTTTCTCCTTTCTATCCAGCTTGACTCGTTCCAGAAGTTTATCGAGCAAGATCCGGAAGGTCAGCACGGTTTGGAAGCTGCATTCCGTTCTGTATTTCCAATCAAAAGCTACAGCGGCAATTCTGAGCTGCAATACGTTAGCTACCGTCTTGGTGAGCCAGTATTCGACGTTAAAGAATGCCAGATCCGCGGTGTAACTTTCTCTGCGCCATTGCGTGTGAAACTGCGTCTGGTTATCTACGAGCGTGAAGCACCAGAAGGTACGGTCAAAGACATCAAGGAACAAGAAGTCTATATGGGCGAAATTCCGCTCATGACCGAAAATGGTACCTTTGTGATTAACGGTACTGAGAGGGTTATCGTATCTCAGCTTCACCGTAGTCCAGGCGTATTCTTTGACAGTGATAAGGGTAAAACCCATTCATCGGGTAAAGTGCTGTACAACGCACGTATCATCCCTTATCGCGGTTCATGGTTAGATTTCGAGTTCGACCCGAAAGATAACCTGTTTGTACGTATTGACCGTCGCCGTAAATTACCTGCGACGATCATTCTGCGTGCATTGAGCTATACCACTGAACAGATCCTTGACCTGTTCTTTGAGAAGGTGACTTACCAGATCCGCGACAACAAGTTGCAGATGGAACTGGTACCTGAGCGCCTGCGCGGTGAAACAGCTTCATTTGATATCGAAGCTGACGGCAAAGTCTACATCGAGAAAGGCCGCCGTATCACTGCTCGCCATATTCGTCAGCTTGAAAAAGACGACATTCAGCGCATCGAAGTTCCTGTTGAGTACATCGCAGGGAAAGTAGTTGCTAAAGACTACATCGACACTAATACCGGTGAGCTGATTGTCCCTGCGAACATGGAATTGTCTCTGGATCTGCTTGCGAAACTGAGCCAGGCCGGACACAAAACAATTGAAACGCTGTTCACCAACGATCTCGATCATGGCGCGTACATGTCCGAGACCATTCGCGTCGACCCAACCAGCGATCGCTTGAGCGCATTGGTTGAGATCTACCGCATGATGCGTCCTGGTGAGCCACCAACGCGTGAAGCAGCTGAAACTCTGTTCGAAAACCTCTTCTTCTCTGAAGATCGTTACGACCTGTCTGCTGTTGGCCGTATGAAGTTCAACCGCTCTCTGCTGCGTGATGAAATCGAAGGTTCAGGTATCCTGAGCAAAGACGACATCATTCAGGTAATGAGAAAACTGATCGGTATCCGTAACGGTCAGGGCGAAGTGGATGATATCGACCACTTGGGTAACCGTCGTATTCGTTCTGTCGGCGAAATGGCTGAAAACCAATTCCGTGTTGGTTTGGTTCGTGTTGAGCGTGCCGTTAAAGAGCGTCTGTCTCTGGGCGACCTCGACACTCTGATGCCTCAGGACATGATCAACGCTAAGCCGATTTCGGCTGCGGTGAAAGAGTTCTTCGGCTCAAGCCAGCTGTCACAATTTATGGACCAGAACAACCCGTTGTCTGAGATCACGCACAAACGTCGTATCTCTGCACTGGGCCCGGGCGGTTTGACCCGTGAACGTGCTGGCTTTGAAGTTCGAGACGTACACCCGACGCACTACGGTCGCGTATGTCCAATCGAAACGCCAGAAGGTCCAAACATCGGTCTGATCAACTCATTATCTGTCTATGCGCAGACAAATGAGTATGGTTTCCTGGAAACCCCTTACCGCCGTGTGCGTGAAGGTATGGTTACCGATGAAATTAACTACCTGTCTGCCATCGAAGAAGGCAACTTTGTTATCGCTCAGGCGAACTCCAACCTGGATGACGAAGGCCACTTCCTGGAAGATTTAGTCACTTGTCGTAGCAAAGGCGAATCAAGCCTGTTCAGCCGCGACCAGGTTGACTACATGGACGTTTCTACCCAGCAGATCGTATCCGTTGGTGCTTCACTGATTCCATTCCTGGAACACGATGACGCCAACCGTGCATTGATGGGTGCGAACATGCAACGTCAGGCAGTTCCTACTCTGCGTGCTGATAAGCCGCTGGTAGGTACTGGTATGGAACGTGCTGTTGCGGTTGACTCCGGTGTTACTGCCGTTGCCAAACGTGGTGGTACTGTTCAGTACGTGGATGCATCCCGTATCGTTATTCGTGTTAACGAAGAAGAGATGAATCCAGGCGAAGCAGGTATCGACATTTATAACCTGACTAAGTACACCCGTTCTAACCAGAACACCTGCATCAACCAGATGCCGTGTGTGAATCTGGGCGAGCCAATCGAGCGCGGCGACGTGCTGGCAGATGGTCCGTCAACAGATCTGGGCGAACTGGCACTGGGTCAGAACATGCGTGTCGCGTTCATGCCTTGGAACGGTTACAACTTCGAAGACTCCATCTTGGTCTCCGAACGTGTTGTGCAGGAAGATCGCTTCACGACCATCCATATCCAGGAACTGGCATGTGTGTCCCGTGACACCAAGTTAGGGCCTGAAGAGATCACTGCTGATATCCCTAACGTGGGTGAAGCTGCGCTCTCCAAACTGGATGAGTCCGGTATTGTGTATATCGGTGCTGAAGTGACCGGTGGTGACATTCTGGTCGGTAAAGTTACGCCTAAAGGCGAAACCCAGCTGACTCCAGAAGAGAAACTGCTGCGTGCGATCTTCGGTGAGAAAGCGTCTGACGTTAAAGATTCTTCTCTGCGTGTACCAAACGGCGTTTCCGGTACGATTATTGACGTGCAAGTCTTTACCCGCGATGGCGTGGAAAAAGATAAGCGTGCGTTAGAAATCGAAGAAATGCAGCTGAAACAGGCTAAGAAAGACCTGACTGAAGAGCTGCAAATTCTGGAAGCTGGTCTGTTTGCACGTATCCAGTCCGCGCTGGTTGCTGGCGGTGTTGAAGCCGATAAGCTGGGCAAATTGCCACGCGATCGTTGGCTTGAACTGTCACTGACTGACGAAGACAAACAGAATCAGTTGGAACAGCTTGCTGAACAGTACGACGAACTGAAATCCGAGTTTGAGAAAAAACTCGAAGCTAAACGTCGTAAAATCACTCAGGGCGATGACCTGGCACCAGGTGTGCTGAAAATCGTTAAAGTGTACCTGGCCGTTAAACGTCAGATCCAACCTGGTGACAAAATGGCAGGCCGCCACGGTAACAAAGGTGTTATCTCCAAGATCAATCCGATCGAAGATATGCCTTACGATGAAAACGGGACTCCTGTTGACATCGTACTGAACCCGCTGGGCGTTCCATCACGTATGAACATTGGTCAGATTTTAGAAACCCACCTGGGTATGGCTGCGAAAGGTATTGGTGAAAAAATCAATGCCATGCTTAAGAAACATGAAGAAGTTTCTAAGCTGCGCGAGTTCATCCAGCGTGCCTATGATCTGGGCGACGACGTACGTCAGAAAGTTGATCTGACCACCTTCACCGATGATGAAGTATTGCGTTTGGCTGAAAACCTGAAAAAGGGTATGCCAATTGCAACACCAGTCTTCGACGGTGCGAAAGAGACAGAGATCAAGCAACTGCTTGAAATGGGCGGCGTCCCAACCTCTGGCCAGATCACACTGTTTGACGGCCGTACCGGCGAGCAATTCGAGCGCCAGGTTACCGTCGGCTACATGTACATGCTGAAACTGAACCACCTGGTTGACGATAAGATGCATGCGCGTTCTACCGGTTCTTACAGCCTTGTTACTCAGCAGCCGCTGGGTGGTAAAGCTCAGTTCGGTGGTCAGCGCTTCGGTGAGATGGAAGTGTGGGCACTGGAAGCATACGGTGCCGCTTATACCCTGCAGGAAATGCTGACTGTTAAGTCCGATGACGTGAACGGCCGTACTAAGATGTATAAAAACATCGTAGATGGCGATCACCGGATGGAACCAGGCATGCCGGAATCCTTCAACGTACTGTTGAAAGAAATCCGCTCTCTGGGTATCAACATCGAGCTGGAAGACGAGTAAGTACTCGAATTCGCACTGATCACAGGGGCACCTGTCTGTTTAGCAATAAACATCAGGTGCCTAACAGGTCTAACCCGACGGGAGCTAATCCGTGAAAGACTTACTAAAGTTTCTGAAAGCGCAAACTAAAACCGAAGAGTTTGATGCGATCAAAATTGCTCTGGCATCGCCAGACATGATCCGTTCTTGGTCTTTTGGTGAAGTTAAGAAGCCAGAGACCATTAACTACCGTACGTTCAAACCAGAACGTGACGGCCTTTTCTGCGCCCGTATTTTCGGACCAGTAAAAGACTACGAATGCCTGTGCGGTAAGTACAAGCGTTTAAAACATCGCGGCGTGATCTGCGAGAAGTGTGGCGTTGAAGTGACCCAGACTAAAGTACGCCGTGAGCGTATGGGCCACATCGAACTGGCTTCCCCGACTGCACACATCTGGTTCCTGAAATCGCTGCCATCGCGCATCGGTTTGCTGTTGGATATGCCACTGCGTGACATCGAACGTGTTCTGTACTTCGAATCCTATGTGGTTATCGAAGGCGGCATGACTAACCTCGAAAAACGCCAGATCCTGACTGAAGAGCAGTATCTGGATGCGTTGGAAGAGTTTGGTGATGAGTTCGACGCGAAGATGGGTGCAGAAGCTATCCAGGCCCTGTTGAAAAACATGGATCTGGAAGCAGAGTGCGAGCAACTGCGTGAAGAGTTGAACGAAACCAACTCCGAAACCAAACGTAAAAAGCTGACCAAGCGTATCAAGCTGCTGGAAGCGTTCGTTCAGTCTGGTAACAAACCAGAGTGGATGATCCTGACCGTGCTGCCGGTACTGCCGCCAGACTTGCGTCCATTGGTTCCGTTGGACGGCGGCCGTTTCGCAACGTCGGATCTGAACGATCTGTATCGTCGCGTAATCAACCGTAACAACCGTCTGAAACGCCTGCTGGATCTGGCTGCGCCAGACATCATTGTACGTAACGAAAAACGTATGCTGCAAGAAGCGGTAGATGCTTTGCTGGATAACGGCCGTCGCGGTCGTGCAATCACCGGCTCTAACAAGCGTCCGCTGAAATCTCTGGCAGACATGATTAAAGGTAAACAGGGTCGTTTCCGTCAGAACTTGCTGGGTAAACGTGTCGACTACTCTGGTCGTTCCGTTATCACCGTAGGTCCATACCTGCGTCTGCACCAGTGCGGTCTGCCGAAGAAAATGGCACTGGAACTGTTCAAACCGTTCATCTACGGCAAATTGGAGCTGCGTGGCCTCGCCACCACCATCAAAGCCGCTAAGAAAATGGTTGAGCGCGAAGAAGCTGTCGTTTGGGATATCCTGGACGAAGTTATCCGCGAACACCCGGTACTGCTGAACCGTGCACCAACCCTGCACCGTTTGGGTATCCAGGCGTTTGAACCGGTTCTGATCGAAGGTAAAGCAATCCAGCTGCACCCGCTGGTTTGTGCGGCATACAACGCCGACTTCGATGGTGACCAGATGGCTGTTCACGTACCGCTGACGCTGGAAGCCCAGTTGGAAGCGCGTGCGTTGATGATGTCTACCAACAACATCCTGTCACCTGCGAACGGCGAGCCAATCATCGTTCCTTCTCAGGACGTTGTATTGGGTCTGTACTACATGACCCGTGACTGTGTTAACGCCAAAGGCGAAGGCATGGTTCTGACCGGTCCTAAAGAAGCTGAGCGTATTTATCGCGGCGGTCTGGCATCTCTGCATGCGCGTGTCAAAGTGCGTATTACCGAAGAGATCAAAAATACCGAAGGCGAAGTTACGCACAAGACGTCGATTATCGACACGACTGTTGGTCGCGCCATCCTTTGGATGATCGTACCTAAAGGTCTGCCGTTCTCAATCGTCAACCAGCCTCTGGGTAAAAAAGCTATCTCCAAAATGCTGAACACCTGTTACCGCATTTTGGGCTTGAAGCCGACCGTTATTTTTGCTGACCAGATCATGTACACCGGTTTTGCTTACGCTGCCCGTTCAGGTGCGTCAGTAGGTATCGATGACATGGTAATCCCTGCGAAGAAAGCAGAGATCATCGAAGAAGCAGAAACCGAAGTTGCCGAAATCCAGGAGCAGTTCCAGTCTGGTTTGGTTACCGCTGGCGAACGCTACAACAAAGTGATCGATATCTGGGCTGCAGCGAACGAACGTGTTGCTAAAGCAATGATGGAAAACTTGTCTGTCGAAGACGTCGTCAACCGTGACGGTGTTGTTGAACAGCAGGTTTCCTTCAACAGTATCTTTATGATGGCTGACTCCGGTGCGCGTGGTTCTGCAGCACAGATTCGTCAGCTGGCCGGTATGCGTGGCCTGATGGCTAAGCCGGATGGTTCCATCATTGAAACGCCAATCACCGCGAACTTCCGTGAAGGTCTGAACGTACTCCAGTACTTCATCTCCACTCACGGTGCTCGTAAAGGCTTGGCGGATACCGCACTTAAAACGGCTAACTCCGGTTATCTGACCCGTCGTCTGGTTGACGTGGCGCAGGATCTGGTCGTTACCGAAGACGACTGTGGTACACACGAAGGCATCATGATGACTCCGGTCATCGAAGGTGGCGACGTTAAAGAACCACTTCGCGAACGCGTTCTGGGTCGTGTGACTGCTGAAGATATCATCAAGCCGGGTACGGCGGATATCCTGGTTCCACGTAACACCCTGCTTCACGAGAAGACGTGTGATCTGTTAGAAGAGAACTCAGTCGACAGCGTGAAAGTACGTTCAGTCGTAAGTTGCGAAACCGACTTTGGTGTGTGTGCAAACTGCTACGGTCGCGACCTGGCACGTGGTCACATCATCAACAAAGGTGAAGCGATTGGTGTTATTGCAGCACAGTCCATCGGTGAGCCGGGTACCCAGCTGACGATGCGTACGTTCCACATCGGTGGTGCGGCATCTCGTGCGGCAGCAGAATCAAGTATCCAGGTTAAGAACACGGGTACGATTAAACTGAGCAACCACAAGCACGTTAGCAACTCTAACGGCAAACTGGTTATCACTTCCCGTAACACTGAGCTGAAATTGATCGACGAATTCGGTCGTACCAAAGAAAGCTATAAAGTGCCTTACGGTTCCGTGATGGGCAAAGGTGATGGCGCTTCAGTTAACGGCGGCGAGACCGTAGCTAACTGGGATCCACATACAATGCCAGTTATCAGTGAAGTGAGTGGTTTCATTCGCTTTGCCGATATGGTTGATACTCAGACCATTACACGTCAGACAGATGACCTGACCGGTTTGTCCTCTCTGGTCGTTCTGGATTCCGCAGAACGTACTGGTAGCGGTAAAGACCTGCGTCCGGCACTGAAAATCGTTGATGCCAAAGGCGACGACGTATTGATCCCAGGTACAGATATGCCTGCTCAATACTTCCTGCCAGGTAAAGCGATTGTTCAGCTGGAAGATGGTACGCAGATCCACTCTGGTGACACCCTGGCGCGTATTCCTCAGGAATCCGGCGGTACCAAGGACATCACCGGTGGTCTGCCACGCGTTGCTGACCTGTTCGAAGCACGTCGTCCGAAAGAGCCTGCAATCCTTGCTGAAATCAGCGGGATCATCTCCTTCGGTAAAGAAACCAAAGGCAAACGTCGTCTGGTAATTTCTCCGTTGGATGGCAGCGATGCTTACGAAGAAATGATCCCTAAATGGCGTCAGCTGAACGTGTTCGAAGGCGAAATTGTGGAACGTGGTGACGTCGTATCCGACGGCCCTGAGTCTCCGCACGACATTCTGCGTCTTCGTGGTGTTCATGCGGTTACCCGCTATATCACCAACGAAGTGCAGGAAGTTTACCGTCTGCAAGGCGTTAAGATTAACGATAAACACATCGAAGTTATCGTTCGTCAGATGTTGCGTAAAGGCACCATCGTTAGCGCTGGTGGCACAGACTTCCTGGAAGGCGAGCAGGCAGAAATGTCTCGCGTTAAAATCGCTAACCGTAAGCTGGAAGCTGAAGGCAAAATCACGGCAACATTTAGCCGTGACCTGCTCGGTATCACCAAAGCCTCTTTGGCGACCGAGTCCTTCATCTCCGCTGCGTCGTTCCAGGAAACCACGCGCGTTCTTACCGAAGCGGCTGTTGCCGGTAAACGTGATGAACTGCGTGGCCTGAAAGAGAACGTTATCGTGGGTCGTCTGATCCCAGCCGGTACCGGTTACTCTTACCATCAGGAACGTGCTCGTCGTAAAGCTCAGGGCGAAGTGCCAGTTGTTCCGCAGGTGAGCGCGGATGAAGCAACGGCTAACCTGGCTGAACTTCTGAACGCAGGTTTCGGTAACAGCAACGACGAGTAATCGTCTTCTGTCGAAACGCATAAAGCCGCTCCTTCGGGAGCGGTTTTTTTTTGCCTGAATTTTGTGAGTGAGTTTGAGAACTGAAGGAACTGGAGGAGCCGGAATCGGGTACTGGACGATACCCGTTCCGGCTGTTTTGGAAGCAGCGCCGGGATAAATGGCGCCGACCGGTTGCGAATGTGCAGCGGCAAACGCACAGTAATACGGGCGCTAATGATGCGCGAGAGGCAAAATTCCGTTATGGAATCCGTATTCCTGAGAATTTACCTGTTTGCTTTGGAACGACATTTTCCTTCGAGGCGCGCCCCAAAAAACTGTCCCAGTCTTTCCACACCGGTTGAAGCCCTGCCTGCGTTAAGGCTGAGGCAACCCGCTGCGGTGAACGGTTGTCATGTGGCGCGAATTGCTCCAGCTCAGGATGATCGTCCGCATACCCGCCGGGCTGTGTTTTGGATCCGGCGCTGACAGTATTGATCGCAAGAGGAATAACATGATCGCGGAAGTAGGGCGACTCACGCGTTGATAACGACAGCTCGACGTCAGGAGCCAGCATCCGGAAAGCGCATATCAGCTGCACCAGCTGGTTTTCCTCCAGCAGGGACGCCGGTTCGATCCCGCCGGTGCAGGGGCGCAACCGTGGAAACGCCACCGAGTAGCGGCTTTGCCAGTAGTTTTGTTGCAGATACAGTAAATGTTCGGCCACCATGTAGCTGTCGGTTCGCCAGTTGCCAGAAAGCCCGAAGAGCGCACCCAGCCCGATCTTGTCGATCCCAGCCCGTCCAAGCCTGTCGGGCGTTTCCAGTCGCCAGAAAAAATCCTGCTTCTGACCGCGCAAATGGTGCAAGGCGTAGGTCGGCGCGTGGTAGGTTTCCTGATAAACCAGCACGCCATCGAGCCCCAGCGTTTTTAGTTCGGCGTAGTCTTCCTGCGGCAGCGGCTGAACTTCGATCATCAGTGAATCAAAATGGCTGCGTATGGCCGGAAAATGGCGGCGAAAATAGTCCATGCCAACTTTTGTTTTATGCTCGCCGGTGACCAGCAGCAAATGTTTGAATCCCAGAGCGTTCAGCGCTTCGCATTCTCTGCCAATTTCCTCTTCATCCAGCGTTTTACGTTTGATCTTATTGCTCATCGAAAAGCCGCAATAGGTACATTCGTTCGCGCACAGATTAGAAAGATACAGCGGAGCAAAGAAATTCACCGTGTTGCCGAACCGCTGGCGCGTGAGCTGCTGTGCCCGCTGCGCCATCTGTTCGAGATACGGCAGTGCCGCAGGGGAAATAAGCGCCATGAAATCTTCGCGCGTGATTTTATTGCGGCCCAGCGCCCGTTCGACGTCCCTTGCACTTTTACTGTTGATGCGCAGGGAAATATCATCCCAGTCGAGCGCTGACCAGACATCAGTAAAATTATTCATGAGGCTGCCTGCGTTGAAGTCAGAAAGCCGGTCAGCGGGCTGGATGCGCTCGCCTGCCGTTGTCTGCCGCCTAATCCGCTCTGCCGGGCGATCACGCCAGCTTCAACGGCCAGACGAAACGCCGTCGCCATGGCCACCGGATCGCCGGCAACCGCAATCGCCGTATTCACCAGCACGGCGTCCGCACCCATTTCCAGCGCTTCTGCCGCCTGACTCGGTGCGCCGATCCCCGCATCCACCACAACTGGCACCCGCGCCTGTTCGATGATGATGTGCAAAAACTCGCGGGTTTGCAGCCCCTGATTGGAACCAATGGGGGCGCCCAGCGGCATGACAGCGGCGCACCCGGCTTCTTCCAGCCGTTTGCATAAGACCGGATCCGCACTGCAATACGGCAAAACTACGAATCCCTGTTTCACCAGGATTTCTGCTGCCCTCAGCGTCTCCACTGCATCTGGCAGTAAGTATTTTACGTCCGGATGGATTTCGAGTTTTATCCAGTTTGTCCCCAGCGCTTCCCGTGCCAGTTGTGCGGCAAATACCGCCTCTTCCGCCGATTTGGCGCCGGATGTATTGGGCAACAAACGTACGCCGAGCTGTTGCAGAGGCAAAAGGATGTCGTCTCCGCCGCGACGCAGATCGACACGTTTCATTGCCATCGTCACCAGCTGAGAGCCGGATGCCGCCAGCACCTGCTGCATCAGGGCTGCACTGGCGAATTTTCCTGTTCCGGTGAACAGGTGTGAGGTGAAGTTCGTATCAGCAATTTTTAACATGTCATCCTCCGGCTATCGCCTGAAAGAGCAAAACCTGATCGCCGTCTTTCAGTAAGTGAGAAGGCCAGTTATCGCGGGGAATAATGACCTGATTGATCGCAAGCGCGCAGCCTTCAGCACTGAGTGACAGCAGACTGAGCAGGTCAAGTGGCGTCAGCGGTTCAGTAAAACGGTGCGGTTCATCGTTAACCTGAATATTCACGCATGACCTCCGCAGACCGTGCAGGAGGCCGAGCGGGTGAGTTGCAGAGAACGCCAGTTTTGTGTTTTTCCATCGAACAGCCGTAGCTTTCCGCTCAGCGTGCTGGATAAACCCGTCAGTATTTTCAGGGCCTCTAGCGCCTGAAGCGTGCCGATCGTACCCACAACCGGCCCGAGAACGCCGGATGTCCGGCAGTTTCGTTGTGCGATTTCCTGATCGGGATACAGGCAGGCATAGCAGCCGTGAGCGTAAGGCGCTTCGATAACGAGCAACTGGCCGCCAAAGCCGACGGCACTTCCGCTGATTAACGTTTTGCCCGCAGATACGCATGCGTGATTGACGGCATGCCGCGTTTCCATGTTATCGCTGCAATCTAAAATGAGATCGACACTGGCGACAGCATTACGTAACGCTTCGCGGCCAGCCTTTCAGTGAGCGCGACGATTTCACATAACGGATTCAGGCGCAGTAATTCGCGCTTGGCTACCGTAGCCTTAGGTTGATCCAGATCGCCGGTACGGTAGAGGATCTGCCGCTGAAGGTTGGTGAGATGGAGTTTGTCATCATCGGCCAGCAGTAACGTGCCGACACCGGCGGCCGCCAGATACAGGGCTGCCGGTGATCCAAGCCCGCCGAGCCCGACGATAAGCACTTTCGCCGCCGCTAATTTCTCCTGCGCCTGCGGACCAAACTCTTCCAGCATCAGCTGGCGGCTGTAGCGCATAAAGGCCGCATCGTTAAGCATCTTCCGGCACCTTACTGGCGCACAGGGCCAGCAGTTCGGCGGTGGCGGCGCGCCAGTCGGGTGCCTGCGTGATGGCGCTGACTACCGCAATGCTGCCGACGCCGCAGTCGAGAACCGACGGCGCGCGGTCAATGCTGATCCCGCCGATGGCTACCGTCGGAAAACTGCCGTTGAGCTGTTTAATATGTCGGGTCAATTCCGACAAACCCTGCGGAGCCGATGGCATATCTTTCGTGTGCGTCGGGAAAATATGCCCGAGTGCGATATAAGAAGGATTGACCGCTACCGCGCGTGCCAGCTCGGCATCGTCATGCGTCGACACACCCAGCCGTAAACCAGCCTGATAAATGGCATTAAGGTCGGCGGTGTCCAGATCTTCCTGACCCAGATGTACACCGTAAGCCTGATGCTTTACCGCCAGACGCCAGTAATCGTTGATGAACAACCGCGCGTGATAGTTTCGCCCCAGCGCAATAGCTTCAATAATGGCGGGTTCGGCCTCAGCATCAGGTAAATCCTTCACGCGCAGTTGCAGCGTTTTAACGCCCGCCTCCAGCAGACGGGCAATCCATTCCACGGTATCGACGACCGGATATAAACCGAGATGGAAGGGGACTGCTGGAAATTTTTGCGCTGACGTTATCATTTCCCCGCCTCCGTGCTCAGATCTGCCGGATGATAAAGCTCGCTGCCCCGCGAGCGGAATTCGGCAGACATCTGAGCCATGCCGGATTCTACGATTTCAACCGGCTGGGCTTTGGCCTCCAGCGCGGCGGCGTAATCGCGGACTTCCTGAGTGATTTTCATCGAGCAGAATTTTGGTCCACACATTGAACAGAAGTGTGCGACTTTGCCGGATTCCTGCGGCAGGGTCTCATCGTGATAAGCGCGGGCAGTGGCCGGATCGAGTGCCAGATTGAACTGGTCTTCCCAGCGGAATTCGAAACGCGCTTTTGACATGGCGTTGTCGCGGATTTGCGCGCCGGGATGCCCTTTCGCTAAATCCGCCGCGTGCGCCGCAATTTTATAGGTGATTAGCCCCTGTTTGACGTCTTCCTTGTTCGGCAGGCCGAGATGCTCTTTCGGCGTGACGTAACACAGCATGGCGCAGCCGAACCAGCCGATCATGGCGGCGCCGATCCCTGAAGTGAAATGGTCATAACCCGGTGCAATGTCGGTGGTCAGCGGCCCCAGCGTGTAAAACGGCGCTTCGTGGCAATGCTCAAGTTCTTCGGTCATGTTGCGGCGGATCATTTGCATCGGCACATGCCCCGGCCCTTCGATCATCACCTGCACATCATATTCCCACGCGATTTTGGTCAGTTCGCCCAGCGTGTGCAGCTCTGCAAATTGTGCTTCGTCGTTGGCGTCCTGAATCGAGCCAGGCCGCAGGCCGTCACCCAGCGAGAGTGAAACGTCGTAAGCTGCGCAGATTTCACAAATCTCGCGGAAATTCTCGTAGAGGAAACTTTCACGATGATGCGAAAGACACCATTTGGCCATGATCGATCCGCCGCGAGAGACGATACCGGTCAGACGTTTGGCGGTCATCGGCACATAGCGCAGCAACACACCGGCGTGAATAGTGAAGTAATCGACGCCCTGCTCGGCCTGTTCCAGCAGCGTATCGCGGAACATTTCCCAGTTCAGATCTTCAGCGACGCCGTTTACTTTCTCCAGCGCCTGATAAATTGGCACCGTGCCGATGGGTACCGGGCTGTTACGCAGGATCCATTCGCGGGTTTCGTGGATATAGCGGCCGGTGGAGAGATCCATCACCGTGTCCGCCCCCCAGCGCGTTGACCAGACCAGCTTCTCGACTTCTTCTTCGATGGACGACGTTACCGCTGAATTGCCGATATTGGCGTTCACTTTCACCAGAAAGTTTCGCCCGATGATCATTGGCTCCGATTCCGGATGGTTGATATTGGCCGGGATAATGGCGCGACCGGCGGCGACTTCCTGACGCACGAATTCAGCCGTGATATTGGCGGGCAGATGCGCGCCGAAACTTTCACCCGGATGTTGCTGGCGCAGAACTTCACCCCGGATCCGTTCGCGTCCCATATTTTCGCGGATGGCAATGAACTCCATTTCTGGCGTAATTATCCCCTGGCGCGCGTAGTGCAGTTGCGTGACGTTTTTTCCCGCTTTCGCTTTACGCGGGCGCGGCAGAAGTTCGAAGCGCAAATGATCTAAACCTTCGTCGGCCAGACGTTGCTGGGTAAAACCGGAGCTGACCTGCGGAAGTTCTTCGGTGTCTGCCCGTTCAGCTATCCAGCTGGCGCGGCATTTTGCCAGACCGGCATGGACGTCAATGGAGGCTTCAGGGTCACCGTAAGGTCCGGCTGTTTCATACACCGGAATCGCTTCGTTTTCTTCATATTGCGGGGTGTCTTTGCCGCCGCCGACCAGTGTCGGGCTGAGCTGGATTTCACGCATGGGAACGCGGATATCTGTGCGCTCGCCTTGCAGATAGATTCGGCGGGAGTTGGGAAATGCTTCGCCCTGCAGACTGTCGATAAATGACTGAGCCTGTGCGCGCTGTTCGCGGCGGTTGGTGGGGTTCTTTTCAGAGGTAACGGATTTTTGGGTACTCGACATAGCAAATTCCTCGTGTTCTACGAATAGAAAAAACGTGATGGAAAATTGCTTGTCTGGAGGTTTACGGCAGGAGTAAAAATGGGCGGTTTAGCGCAGGCGGCCGTTTTCAGGCTGATGCCAAATCGCGCTAAACGCATAACATTACTCTTGTTCCCTTCGCGGGTACTAACCCGATCAGGTTCCGCGGATCCCGAATTAACGGTCTCAGCCTGGCGTAATTTCGTGAGGAAATTATGCGCTAGGCACTCCGACAAGAAGCCTCAATATAGGAGGCCGTTTTGAAAACTACAACTAAAACTACACCCTGTGCAGGGTTTATTCCTGAGACCGGTTACGCCGGTCTGGCCAGATGATCATCATTGGCGGGCGGTAATGGCGCGCCATTAACAGGATCAAAGGCCAGAATAATCAATTGATCTTCCAGCTGAAAACGCGCATCCAACGCTTCACCTATATCGGATAATGCATAATGGAAGGCAAATGCATTGTCATCATCAATATCATTTTCTGTGTAACTGTCATGGAAAGCCATGATAGCTTCAGTATTGAGCTCCAGAGCGGGGTATATTTTGGACGCCTGAGATTTGACTGAGCTGTCTGCGCTGGCGACTTCATCGATTATGCGTTGATAAAGATGGAAATGGCCGGCAGAAAGGTAGTCCACCAGGTTGTGGCAAAAGTTATCCAACGCTTTTTCATTCAGCGGAGTATGTTTTTCTTTATTGGGTTTCAGGCCGACCAGTGTGCAGTATGAAACCAGCAATTCTTTGCGCGCGTGCAGCCATTGGTCGACTAACTCATTACTGCCACCAACGCGTTGGGTCAGTCTTTCCAGACGATTTAGCATGGTTGACTCCGTGAGCGGTAAAAAAGTAATCCGTTTTGGAAGGGTTACTAATATGTAAATATCTGTCTCAGATTGTCAGTCTCAACGAGGTTATGCAACAACAATTATGGAATTACAGATCACAGAGCAACATAACGGCTGGTGGGTTATCAGCCACGAAGGCAAGCTGTGGCTGCCTGAAGGTGAACTGCCGTTTGGCAGCGCGACGCAGTTCTCTCTGACCGGCAAAACCGCGCGGCAGATTGGCGAGTGGCAGGGTGAACCTGTCTGGCTGGTGCGTCAGGCGATGCACAACCATATGGTCTCGGCGCGTCAGTTACTCGATAAAGATCGCGGATTATTCCAGCTGGTCGGTCGCGGTGTGCAACTGGCTGAATTTTATCGTTCTCACAAGTTTTGTGGTTATTGCGGCCATGAAATGCAAGTCAGTAAAACTGAATGGGCCGCGCTCTGCGGACACTGCCGTGAACGTTATTATCCGCAGATTGCGCCTTGCATTATCGTCGCTATCCGCCGTGGTGATGAAATTTTGCTGGCGCAGCATGTCCGCCACCGCAACGGTATTCACACCGTGCTGGCCGGTTTTGTCGAAGTAGGCGAAACGCTTGAGGAAACCGTGGCACGTGAAGTGATGGAAGAGAGCAACGTTCGTGTGAAAAATGTGCGCTACGTCAGTTCGCAGCCGTGGCCTTTCCCGAATTCTCTGATGATGGCCTTTATGGCTGACTATGACAGCGGCGATATTCGTCATGATCCTAAAGAGCTGCTGAATGCGGGCTGGTATCGTTATGACGCACTGCCCATGTTACCGCCGCCGGGCACCATTGCGCGCAGGCTTATCGAAGACACTGTGGCGCTCTGCCGCGCGGCGAGCGATGAAGACGACGTGTAGCGCAAGTGTTGCGTGATAGAATACCGTCAGATTATTGCCGTGCCGCCCGAATATTGAAGGAAAGAACCAGAATGAATGAGTTGAAAAACGACCGCTACCTGCGCGCCCTGTTACGTCAGCCGGTGGATATCACACCCGTATGGATGATGCGTCAGGCTGGCCGCTATTTGCCGGAATACAAAGAAACCCGCGCCGTGGCCGGTGATTTTATGTCGCTGTGCAAGAATGCTGAATTGGCCTGCGAAGTGACGCTGCAGCCACTGCGCCGTTATCCGCTGGATGCCGCGATTTTGTTCTCTGACATCCTGACCATTCCGGATGCGATGGGGCTGGGGTTGTATTTCGAAGCCGGTGAGGGCCCTCGTTTTTCTTCTCCGCTGACTAACCGTGCTGACGTCGAAAAGCTGCCAGTTCCCGATCCGGAAATGGAACTGGGTTACGTGATGAACGCGGTTCGCACCATCCGTAAAAACCTTAAAGGTGAAGTGCCGCTTATCGGTTTCTCCGGGAGCCCGTGGACGCTGGCAACGTATATGGTTGAAGGCGGCAGCAGTAAAGCGTTCACCAAAATCAAAAAGATGATGTATGCCGAACCGGCAACCATGCATCTGTTGCTGGATAAAGTCGCCGACAGCGTGATCTTGTATCTCAACGCCCAAATTAAAGCCGGCGCGCAGTCCGTGATGATTTTCGACACCTGGGGCGGCGTGCTGACGCCACGCGATTACCGCGAATTCTCCCTGAACTACATGCATAAAATCGTCGATGGCCTGATCCGTGAAAACGAAGGACGTCGCGTGCCGGTCACGCTGTTCACCAAAGGTGGCGGGCAGTGGCTGGAAGCGATGGCTGCGACCGGTTGTGATGCACTCGGTCTTGACTGGACGACTGACATTGCTGACGCGCGTCGTCGCGTGGGCGATAAAGTGGCGATTCAGGGCAATATGGATCCCTCCATGCTGTACGCCTCTCCGGTGCGTATTGAGCAGGAAGTAGAAACCATTTTGGCAGGCTTCGGTAAAGGCAACGGCCACGTGTTTAATCTCGGTCATGGCATCCATCAGGATGTGCCGCCAGAAAACGCCGGTGCCTTCGTGGAAGCGGTGCACAGCCTGTCCCGCCAGTATCACGAGTAAGACTGAAAGATGATCGATACGCGCGCGTTACGTGAAGAGCAGCGGATCCTTGCAGATCGCATCACATTGCAAGATCCGCCTGATTTCCCCACTCCGACGTTGATTGCCGGTGTGGACGTTGGCTTTGAGCAGGGCGGCGACGTCACGCGCGCCGCGGTGGCAGTTCTGCGCTATCCCTCGCTTGAGCTGGTGGAATACCAGATTGCCCGCGTACCTACCGTGATGCCCTATATTCCCGGTTTTCTCTCCTTCCGCGAACTTCCCGCGCTGTTACAGGCCTGGCAGCAGCTCACGTCGCGCCCTGACTTAGTGCTGGTCGACGGGCAGGGGATTGCGCATCCGCGCCGTCTGGGCGTCGCCAGTCATTTTGGTCTGATGATCGACGTGCCGACCATCGGTGTGGCAAAAAGCCGGTTATGCGGCCAGTTTTTGCCTCTCGGTGAGGAGCTCTACAGCCAGCAGGCGTTGTATGAGGGTGATGAACAGATTGGCTGGGTGTGGCGCAGTAAGCTACGCTGTAATCCACTGTTCATTTCGCCAGGCAATCGCATCAGCATGGAATCGGCGCTGTATTGGGTCGAACATTGTATGCGGCAATATCGTTTGCCGGAGCCAACGCGTTGGGCGGATGCCGTCGCGTCAAATCGGCCAGCTTTCCAACGCTGGCAACGGTTGAGTGATGATCTTTAGGAATCAAGGAATAGGGATATTGATTTATTTCAGGTAAACTCCCGCGCAGAAAAGTTAACGAGATCAACTCATGTTACGTAATCCAATTCATTTACGTCTCGAAAAGCTGGAAAGCTGGCAACACGTGACGTTTATGGCGAGCTTGTGTGAACGCATGTACCCGAACTACCAGGCCTTCTGCCTGGAAACCGGGTTTGGCGAGCCGCAGGTTTACCGCCGCATCCTGGATCTCATCTGGGAAACGCTGGTGGTAAAAGACGCCAAGGTCAATTTTGACTCACAGCTCGAAAAGCTGGAGGAGGCGGTGCCTTCTTCCGATGATTACGACCTCTATGGGGTTTATCCGGCCATTGATGCCTGTATCGCGTTAGGCGAATTGATCCATTCGCGTCTGAGCGGTGAAACCCTCTCTCACGCCGTTGCGGTAAGCGAAACATCGATTCGTACCGTCGCAATGCTGGAGATGACGCAGGCCGGTAAAGAAATGACCGATGAAGAGCTGAAAGTAATCCCAGCTGTCGAAGAGGAATGGGACATCCAATGGGAGATTTTTCGCCTGTTGGCTGACTGTGAGGAGCGTGACCTGGAATTAATAAAAGGGTTACGTTCTGACCTGCGTGAAGCCGCTGTCAGTAACATTGGCATAAATTTAGCGCAATAAGGCAAGAAAACGTGATTTAACGCCTGATTTGTCGTGCCTTAAGGCTTCACATCCGCACCCTGTCTGGTCTACATTTGGGGTGCGTAAAAAAAGTGGCTATCGGTGCGTGTATGCAGGAGGGTGCTGTCAATCGGCATATCCGTCGCACTCGATGCTTTGCAAACGATAAACACACTGTAAAGGATAACTTATGAACAAGACTCAACTGATTGATGTAATTGCGGACAAAGCTGATCTTTCCAAAGCACAGGCCAAAGTTGCTCTTGAATCTACTCTGTCTGCTATTACCGAGTCTCTGAAAGAAGGTGATGCTGTACAATTAGTTGGTTTCGGGACTTTCAAGGTAAATCATCGTAACGAGCGTACTGGTCGTAACCCACAGACTGGTAAAGAAATCAAAATCGCAGCTGCCAACGTGCCTGCGTTCGTTTCTGGTAAAGCTCTGAAAGACGCTGTTAAGTAATTGCTTGCAGTGAAAAGAATAAGCGGAGGGGCCTTTAAGCCCCTTCAGTTTATCACCCCCAGGCTGGTAGCAGGTTTACTGGTGCTTGGTCTGGTGGGTTGCAGTTCAAAAAATACCACCCCGCAGTTCTTCGCCAGTGGTTACGTTGCCGATCAGGGCATTAACCGTTTATGGCGCGAAAACAATGCACAGAACCAACCTCAAACCATTCTTAACGTCTACAGCCCCTATTTTGGTGGCGATACGGTCATAACCCGATACGAATATCAGGACGGGCAGGTTCACCTTGTCAAAGAAACTCATGCGACCAAAACAGATTTGGGCGTGATGCTGCGTTTCGATGAGGGCGGCAATGTCAGCTTTATGCAGCGGCAACTTCCTGAGCGACGGGAAAAATTATCCTCAGACGACATCGAGCGCTATAAATATGAAGCGGCAAAAATCCTCGATGTGAGCAGCGCACTGCAGGCCGGTAATGTCCGGCTGATCCAGGCTCGCTGGCGGCAGGGTGTGATCACTACCTGCGCGGGCGAGCAGGTAACGCCAAATCTTACAGTGCGTTCGCAGGTCTGGCTGGCAAAACGAGCCACCCGCAGTAACGATCAACTCGGTTTGGCCTGGCTGACTGCGCCGGAAGGCAATGAATTACTGTTGGTCGCCAATGAAGATTTCTGTAGCTGGGAACCAAAAGAGTCAGATCTCTGAATCTTCGCGACAAAAGAAAAGGCACGCCGAAGCGTGCCTTTTTTGATCGTTAGCCGGTAAACCGGGTTTACTGATTGCGCTCACGGTCAATCGCGCGATAACCAATGTCTTTGCGGCAGAAGCTGCCTTCCCAATGGATATCTTTCGCTAAATCGTACGCACGTAGTTGAGCGGCTTCCACGGTTTTACCCAGCGCGGTCACACACAACACGCGACCACCGCTGGTGACAACCCGTTCGTCCTGTAAACGGGTGCCCGCATGGAACACTTTACCATCCGGTACTTCCTCAAGCGGTAAGCCATGAATGACTTCCCCGTTCTGATAGTCGCCGGGATAACCGCCGGCCGCCAGAACAACGCCCAGCGAAGGACGTGGATCCCATTCGGATGTTTTATCTCCCAGACGACCTTCTGCACCGGCCAGACAAAGATCCACCAGATCCGAGCGCATACGTAACATGATCGGCTGCGTTTCCGGATCGCCGAAGCGGCAGTTGAATTCGATCACTTTCGGCTGGCCGTCAGCGGAGATCATCAGACCCGCATACAGGAAACCGGTGTAAGTGTTGTTTTCAGCCGCCATTCCGCGCACGGTAGGCCAGATAACCTGATCCATCACGCGCTGGTGAATTTCATCCGTTACGACAGGTGCCGGAGAATAAGCGCCCATGCCGCCGGTATTCGGGCCGCTGTCGCCATCGCCTACGCGTTTGTGATCCTGGCTGGTCGCCATCGGCAGCACGTTCGTGCCATCTACCATCACGATGAAACTGGCTTCTTCGCCATCCAGGAACTCCTCAATCACAATGCGGTGACCCGCATCGCCGAAAGCATTGCCTGCCAGCATATCGTGAACGGCGTCTTCCGCTTCTTTCAGCGTCATCGCCACGATAACGCCTTTACCTGCTGCCAGACCGTCAGCCTTAATGACAATAGGCGCACCTTTGCTGCGCAGATAAGCCAGCGCAGGTTCGATCTCGGTAAAGTTCTGGTAGTCGGCGCTTGGAATGTTGTGACGGGCGAGGAAATCTTTGGTGAAGGCTTTGGAACCTTCCAGCTGGGCGGCTTCCTGCGTAGGGCCAAAGATCTTCAGGCCAGCAGCGCGGAAAGCATCTACCACGCCAATCACTAACGGTGCTTCAGGGCCGACAATCGTCAGGCCGATGTCGTTACTTTTGGCAAATGCCAGCAATCCGGCAACGTCAGTGGCAGCGATATCAACGTTTTCCAGCAAAGGTTCCAGCGCGGTGCCGGCATTGCCCGGCGCGACAAAGACTTTATCAGCCAGAGGTGACTGCGATGCCTTCCATGCCAGCGCATGTTCACGCCCGCCGTTACCGATAATTAAAATATTCATTCGAAGACTCCGGATGAGCGGGCGCATCGCACCCGCTGAAAGAAATTAATGACGGAAGTGACGCATATCGGTGAAGAGCATTGCAATGCCGTGTTCGTTGGCGGCTTTAATCACTTCATCATCACGGATTGAACCACCCGGCTGGATAACACAGGTAATGCCTACCGCAGCGGCGGCATCAATACCATCACGGAACGGGAAGAAGGCGTCAGAAGCCATAACAGAACCGGCGACTTCAAGACCTTCATCCGCCGCTTTGATCCCCGCAATTTTGGCAGAGTAAACGCGGCTCATCTGGCCTGCGCCAATGCCGATGGTCATTTTGTCGCGTGCATAAACAATGGCATTAGATTTAACGAATTTTGCCACTTTCCAGCAGAACAGGGCATCGGTGAGTTCCTGCTCCGTCGGCTGGCGCTCAGAAACGACGCGCAGGTCATTGGCATCCACCATTCCTAAATCGCGATCCTGAACCAGCAAGCCGCCGTTGACGCGTTTGAAGTCCAATGCCGCCTGCCGACCTTGCCACTGACCACAGGTCAGCACACGGACGTTTTGTTTGGCTGCGGTCAGAGCCAGCGCTTCTTCGCTGACGGAAGGGGCAATGATCACCTCGACAAACTGACGGCTGATGATCGCTTTGGCGGTGTCAGCATCCAGTTCACGGTTGAAAGCGATGATGCCGCCGAAAGCAGACGTTGGGTCAGTCTGGTAAGCGCGCTCGTAAGCGGCCAGGATGCTGTCGCCGATGGCTACGCCGCAAGGGTTAGCGTGTTTGACGATCACACAGGCAGGTTCCGCAAACTCTTTCACACATTCCAGCGCTGCATCAGTATCGGCGATATTGTTATAGGAAAGGGCTTTGCCCTGAAGCTGAGTCGATGTCGCGACAGAAGCCTCGCTGACGTTCTCTTCTATATAGAAGGCTGCATTCTGATGGCTGTTTTCGCCATAACGCATATCTTGTTTCTTTATATAGCTAAGATTCAGCGTACGGGGGAACTGCCCGGAGGCGGTTTCGGTATCGCCATGGTAAGCCGGAACCATTGTGCCGAAGTAGTTGGCAATCATGCCGTCGTAAGAAGCGGTGTGCTCGAAGGCTTTAATTGCCAGATTAAAACGGGTCGCAAGCGTCAGCGAGCTGCCGTTGGCATCCATCTCTTCAATCACAGCGGCGTAGTCACTGCTCTTAACGACAATCGCCACGTCTTTGTGGTTCTTCGCGGCTGAGCGAACCATGGTTGGTCCGCCGATATCAATGTTTTCTACAGCATCTTCCAGCGAACAGTCCGTGCGTGCGACGGTTTGTGCGAACGGATAAAGATTAACGACCACCATGTCGATTGGCGCAATAGCATGCTGCGTCATAATTTCATCATCTTTCCCGCGGCGACCAAGGATGCCACCGTGAACTTTCGGGTGCAGGGTTTTGACGCGTCCATCCATCATTTCCGGGAAACCGGTGTAGTCAGACACTTCGGTGACTGGCAGACCGGCTTTAGCCAACAGGCTGGCGGTTCCGCCAGTGGAAAGTAACTCGACGCCACGCTGTGAGAGTGCCTGGGCGAATTCTACGATACCGGCTTTGTCAGAAACACTGAGCAGGGCGCGGCGGATTGGACGAGATTGTTGCATGGTGGTTGTATCCTTGGCTTTGGAGTCGCAATAAAGAGCGTTATCTGAATTCAATGACGCTTTTCTTCTCTCTATATAGAGCAATTTGTAGAAAAACGTGGGATCGCGCTCAGATAACTTCCCTTCGGCGACTGGCTTTTCATTTATAACGCATTAAGGGCGGCGAAAGCTGACGCGCGAAATTGTAGCGAAAACGATTGCGCGACGCTCGCAAAATTTGAGATTCCTGTCCCTTTGTGGATAAATCTGTGCAAAACACGGTATAAGCTGTGGGGTTGCTGTGTAATGCAGCAAACAGTGATTTTTCTTAAAATTACCCCTTGCGGCCTGCTCAGAACTCCCTATAATGCCGCTCCATCGACAGGGAACAACGTGAACAACATCACGAAGTAACCGGGTCGGG